>CAZQJS010000016.1:0-52854 GCA_964593725.1 uncultured Desulfobacterales bacterium | reverse complement strand
TTATATTTTTCCTCCCTTTTTTTCTCCAATGCCTTTGGACAAAATAAGGTCTCCCACAAAACTTCCAATAATGACCTTGCTTTTTACCCTGACAAGCATCTGGTATTTGTCGGCAGTGACCCATAATTGAAGCTTGGCATTTTTGCTTTTTTCAAACACACCCTTGATATGCTCCAGGTCCGGTTCCACCAGATAAGTGTCCCAGACCTTGCCATTTACCTTTATTTTCTCTCTTTTTATGACCCTGGCTATGCCATTAACACATTTTTTTCCATCTGTTACCGGTATATTTATCTCCAGGCCCTCTTTTAATTCATGGATGCGGAAGGCATAAAAGACTGACAAGGGATCAAATGAGCCTGGCAAAATGGGAACAGGCTTTCTCTTTTTTCCATTTTTTGAATATACTGCCTCATTTTTCCCCCAATCCATATTAATAACAACATCTTTTTTTCTTTTTCCGCGCTTATGTTCTTTATATAGAATCGAATGTGTCATTTGCATATCAGTATAGGAATTAATGATGCCCCTGACCTTGTAAAAAAGGTCTACAAAAGGATAGGTCTTAAGGCTGATCGCAAAATGCCTGCATCTGATACCGTTTATCTCTTCTGGGTCCAGTACCTCAATAACAGCTTCTCCTGCCGGCACAACACCCCATCTTGCTTCAAAGACAAGCTTTTCACCCGCATGAAAAGGAAAATCGTCCTCCTGGGCACCAATTGTCCTGCCGGAAAATATGCCTGCAATAAGTGCAAATACAATCAATGTAAAAGCCCAATATATTTTCATACAGCCTCCAAAAGTGACCCTTACCCGGTTATGCTATTTTAAAACCTGCCTTTAAAAAACAAAGATGTCAATAACAATTATTTATCTTTTAATAAATCAATGACAATATCTGTCAGGAGAATCATCAAATATCTGCTTATAATTAAATAACAACAATTCTCGGTGGTTATTTTTAAAAGTATTGATAAGGTTCTCAGCTGATAATTAAATTTCTTTTTCGCATACAATTTTCCAGATATAGTTTAAGTACTTGATATTACAAGGAATATGAGGTTAAAGGGTTGAAAGAAAAAAGATACGTATATGAGTGGATCAACCAGATACCTTTAAACGGATCTGAAAAATCTACAACTCCTGAGCATCAAAAAAGACAGGAATTATCAGGAGATACAAAAGAAAATTTTTTATTGAGTTCAAATCGGGAATTGCTGATTAAATAATATCCTCCTTGACACTTTTCCCATAAAATGATATTTACTCTCTTTGTTTTAACAAGGTAGTTTCCAGACAGATCGGAGCGTAGCGCAGCCTGGTAGCGCACTTGCATGGGGTGCAAGGGGTCGGAGGTTCAAATCCTCTCGCTCCGACCAGTTTCCCCTATTTATTTTTGTATCTTGACTTTCCATCATAAATTGATTACAAAATTAAGAATATGAAAAATTTCTCAAAACTGACATTTATTTTTACAATGGATGGATTGATGCGCATTTAATAAGTCTGCCTCAGGAATTAAAGCAATGGTTAAAGAGTCTTTTGTAAAGATATCTGAAAAACACTTTAACATAATGGAGGTAACAGATTAATGAAATTAGAAAAGCCTGCACTTATATTTCTTTTACTAATACTGTTCATATCTCCGGTCTCTGTTGCAGCCTCCAGCGGCACCATCCAGGATAATGCTGCCGGGATTCAAACAGATAATAAAACAGGACACTCTGCAACTGTACAGCAGCATGACCAGGACAGCACTGATCACGGAGACAAGGTTTCCCTGCATCACAAAAACCTTGGGGAACTACTGCCCCTCTGGAGCTGTATCCCATTTGCATGCATGCTGCTATCCATTGCATTTCTGCCACTTTTTGCAGACCATCTATGGCACAACAATTTCGGCAAAATTTCAGCATTCTGGGCTGCTTCCATGGCTCTTCCATTTTTATTTGTTTATAAGGGAGAAGCTGCCCATCAGATTCTCCATATTATTCTTGCAGATTATGTCCCCTTTATAATACTTTTGTGGGCACTTTACACAGTGTCCGGCGGTATACTCCTCAAGGGCTCTCTTCGGGGGACACCAATTATTAATACTATAATGATACTCATTGGAACCATCCTTGCCTCATGGATGGGAACAACCGGAGCTGCAATGCTGATGATCAGACCCTTTCTCCGGGCAAACAATTATCGAAAAAACAGGACTTTCATGGTTGTTTTTTTTATTTTTCTTGTTGCCAACATCGGCGGTTCATTGACTCCTCTTGGTGATCCTCCCCTTTTTCTGGGTTTTCTCCATGGAGTCCCATTCTTCTGGACATTGAAGATACTGCCTCACATGCTTATAAGCGTGGCAATAATTCTTACAATATATTTCATCCTTGACACATATTTTTATAAAAAAGAGAACCCAAAACCTCCTGAGAATGAAACCAAAGAACCCCTGAGGCTTGTGGGTAAATATAATTTTATTTTCCTTGGCGGTATCATAGCAGCTGTCCTTATAAGCGGTATTTTTGATCTTGCCAGTATTAACACCCTTGGAGTACACAGGGCACTGCAGGACTGGTCACGTGATTTCTTTCTTATTCTCATGGGGATACTCTCCCTTGTTGCAACTCCCAGGCAGGTGCGTGAGGAGAATGAATTCTCCTGGTTTCCCATTGTTGAGGTTGCCTATCTTTTCATTGGAATATTCATCACAATGATCCCCTGCCTGCTGCTCCTCAAGGCCGGTTCAAAGGGTAGTTTTGCATTCCTTATTGAAGCTGTAAAAGAGCCCTACCACTATTTCTGGATCACAGGCATGCTTTCAGCCTTTCTTGACAATGCGCCCACATACCTGACTTTTTTCAATACTGCCCTTGGAAGTTTTTATGCAGGAATCACAGAAGCAAACGCTGTTCCCATGCTGCTTGCGGAAAATGCCATATATCTCAAGGCAATCTCCACAGGAGCTGTATTTTTCGGTGCGTGCAGCTACATAGGCAATGCACCCAATTTCATGGTAAAGTCCATTGCAGAAGAAACTGGAACGCCAATGCCGAGTTTTTTCGGATATATTCTGAAATATTCCCTGGTTGTTCTGATTCCTACATTTATAATTATAACACTGATTTTCTTTAGATAAAATTTGATGAAAATATGAAAATAGAATTTGATAATCTAAAAATTGCCATAATCGGAGGAGAATCAGTATGCAAATCCATGCTGCAGGTGCTGCTGGGGAAAAATTTTCAAAAATACAATATTGAAATCCTGTCAGTTGTGGACTCAGAAAAGACCCAGGGAGTTAAATTTGCAAAAAAAAAGGGCATCTTTATAACCAGGGATTATCAGGATATTTTCAAATTTAAAGGCCTTAACTTAATTCTTAAGCTCACAAAAAATGATGGGCTTTCAAAATTAATTGAGGGCTTAAAACCTGAAAAAGCACGATTGTTAAACTATTTTGAGTCCTTATTTTTCTTCTGCCTTGTGCAGATAGAGGATAAAAGACTTGAAGCTGAAAAGCAGCTTGAACAATATAATGCGCCCAATGATATCAGGGATATATTTAATGGCTATTCCTCATCAATAACCAGAATCATCAACCAGAAAGCACGGCACTTCCTGGCAGAGGAAAAGGAACTTGCTGAAAGTGAAAAAGCCCTTTCCCAGATTATCCAGGGAAGTATGATTCCAACCTTTGTAATTAATAAGGAACACATTGTTACCCACTGGAACAGGGCTCTTGAAAAAATCACAGGATATGCTGCAGATAAGATCGTTGGAACCAACCTGCAATGGACTCCGTTCAGGTCAAAGAAAAGACCCACCATGGCCGATGTAATTGTGGGTGATATGAAGGAGGAAGAGGTTACCCACTACTATGGCAACTCCTGGCGCAAATCAACATTGATTGAAGGTGCCTATGAAGCAGAAGAGTATTTCCCAAACCTTGGCCGGGACGGGAAATGGTTCTTTTTTACTGCGGCACCCATTAAAACCTCAGATGGAACAATTGTAGGCGCCATTGAGACCCTGCTTGATGAGACAGAAGATGTAAAGATGCAGGAAGAAAAAGAGATTAAGGACAGAAAACTTTTTAAACTTCATGAACAATGCCGCAGATCAGAAGAAAAATACAGATCCCTTTTTAATAATAATCCAAACCCGATATTCATCATTGACTGCAAAAATTTTGAGATACTTGATATGAACCACAGGGTTATTGACGAATATGGTTACACAAAAGAAGAGCTCCTTGGAAAATCCTTCCTTGAAATAGGTGATAAAAATGATATTTCAATTGCCCAGGGTCTTAAAAACCTGTCTAAAAGTGATTCCATACTCTTTAGCAAAAAGAAACATTTTAAAAAAAACAGGGCCCATATGTATGTTAATGTAAAGGTATGCCATACAGAATACAATGACAGGGACGCACTTGTTGCATCAGCCACTGATATCACTGAAAATATTGAGAAAGAGACCCAGCTGATCCAGGCTGGTAAAATGGCCACTCTGGGTACCATGGCAGCTGGCATGGCCCACGAGATCAACCAGCCCCTGAATGTGATCCAGATATGCTCGGACCTCATAATTAAGATGATAAGAAAAGGGCAGAAGATATCCGATGAAGACCTCACAGATATGGCACGTGACATCATTGATAATGTTGCAAGGGCTGCCGATGTAATCAAGCATGTAAGGGATTTTGCAAGGCAGTCGGAACGTAATATGAAAAAAATATCAATCAATGAACCCATAAGCGATGTTTTTAAAGTTCTCGGCCACCAGCTCTCTGTACACCAGATTGAGGTGGATCTTAACCTTGATCCTGACATACCTGATATTGTGGCTGAACATAACCGGCTTGAACAGGTTTTTATCAACCTTGTAACCAATGCCATTGACTCAATGGATGAAAAAGCAGAAAAATCAAAAGATAAACATGTTAAAAAGCTTCTGACAATCCGGTCATTTACTGAAGGTGATGAAATTGTTGTAAAGGTTTCAGATACCGGCACCGGCATGTCTGATGAGGTTAAAAACAAGCTGTTTGAACCATTTTTTACAACAAAGGAGCCTGGCAAGGGCACAGGCCTTGGCACAAGCATAAGCTATGGAATTATTAACGATTATGGCGGAACCATTGACATTGAGAGCAGCAAGGGTAAAGGTGCTGAATTCACAATAAGGTTTCCGGCCATTACCTAGGGATTAAAATATATGCCGGGGAAAAAAATATTAATTATTGATGATGAAGAGAGTATTGTCAAATTCCTCTCTATGTCATTAAAAGCTGATGGGTATGACATTGTAACTGCATACAATGGCAGGCAGGGAATTGAGGTTTTTAAAAAAGAACAGCCTGATATAGTATTAACAGACATAAAAATGCCTGAAATGGATGGACTCGAAGTCTTAAGACAGATCAAGATGATAGATACTGAATCCGAAGTTATCATCATCACAGGGCATGGAGATATTGATTCAACCATTGCAGCACTCCAGAGGGGTGCTTCTGATTTCATAAATAAACCGGTCAGGGATGAAGCCCTTGCAGTGGCCCTTAAGAGGGCAGAAGCAAAAATATACATGAGGAGCAAGCTCAACGAATACACAGGAAACCTTGAGGATAAGATTGAAGAGGCAACCCAGGAGATAAAAAGAAGGGCAAATTTTCAAAAGCTTCTGATCAGAAGTTCCAACGATGGCATAGCAGCAACAGACAGGGAGTGGAAATTTGTAATATGCAACCCTGCTGCAGAAAAAATCTTTGGATGCAGACACTCTGACATTGTCAACAAAACAAGTATTGATGCAGTCTATCCTGCTGACATTGTAAAGACCTTTAAACAGGCTGCAAAGGAGGAACAGGATCAGAATTTTGAGTGGCAGGAGACAACATTTCTTTCCCGAGACAACAGAAGCATACCCATTAAATTTTCCGGCAGAATACTTTATAAAAATGAAAAAATGATTGGCAGCGTGGCATTTTTCCAGGACTTAACTGACATTAAAAGGCTTGAAAAAGAGCTTGTGCAATCGGAAAAACTTGCTGCTGTCGGTCAGACTGTGAGCGGCCTTGCCCACTATATAAAAAATATTCTTATTGGACTTAAAGGTGGAAGCTATGTTGTGGATGTCGGCATTAAAAAGAATAAAACCGATAAACTGATAGCAGGATGGAGCACCATAAAAAATAATATCCGGCGTGTATCTGACCTTGTCCAGGACCTGATCTCCTTTTCCAAAGAGAGGGAGCCTGAATATGAAGTGTGCTCTCCCAATGATATTGTCTCAGAGGTTGCGGATCTTATCAAAGATACTGCAAAGGCAAACAATATTCAGATAATTCAGGAACTTGACCCTGGCATCACAGAAGCTGTCATGGACACCCAGACCATTCACCGCTCCCTGCTGAACTTAGTCACAAATGCCATGGATGCCTGCATTGACGACCCTGACACTGACAAGGATTTTAAAATATTAATAAAAACTTACCTTGACCGGGACAATATGTTCTGTGTTGATGTTAAAGATAATGGAAGCGGCATGAATAAAGAAACTCAGAAAAAACTCTTCACCTCTTTTTTCAGTACCAAGGGAGGAAAAGGCACAGGCCTTGGTTTACTTTTAACAAAAAAACTAATAGAAGAGCATAGGGGTACAATAAGTGCCAGAACTAACCTTGGAAAGGGAACCTGTTTTACTATTAAACTGCCCTGTGGTACAACCGAAACCAGGCAAAACCAATTGACTTAAGGAGGATTTATCATGAGTAAGAAGGTGCTTGTGGTTGATGATGATCCTGATGTGAGAACATTTATTGTAACTGTTCTTGAAGAAAACAACTACATTCCCATAGTTGCTCACGATGGGGTGGAGGGTTTACAAAAGGTTAAAGAAGAAAAACCTGACCTGATAACCCTTGATGTCCTGATGCCCCGGGGAAGTGGTATCCGTCTTTACCGGAAATTGAAAACCGAGGTTTCATTTAAAAATATACCTGTTATAATGCTTACAGGGATTGCATTGAAATCATTTCTGCGTTCTCAAAAAACACTTTCTGAATTCAAGGGAGAAAAGGTGCCTGAACCTGAGTGCTACCTTGAGAAACCTGTGGAACCGGATGAATTGATAAATGCAATCGAGAAAAGTTTAAAATAATTTAATGTCATTTTGATTATAAAAGGATTTATCTTATGAAAATCAAAAAGCTTCTTTTTGTAACCAAATTTGAGGATCTCTGTTTTAATTCATTAAACTCTCTGCTCAATTTAACAAATGCATCCCTTGAACATGTTGTTTTTTTAAATGTCATTGAAAAGGAAAAGGTTTCCATGCACAGGGGGGCAGGATATATCAAGGAGGAGGAAGTAAAATTAAAGGAGACTGCTAACATCCGCTTTATTGACTGGGCAGAGAGCCTTTTTGAGCTCGGCCTGGAAGTTGGTGCTCATATTAATGTGGGATCACTGATACCTGAAATAATTAAGACCATTGAACTTGAAAAACCGGATCTGATCGTTATAGGACGTTCCCACAAGGGCCCTCTGGAGCACCTGTACTCACATTCTGATGTAACAGAACTCATAAGAAGAATACATATTCCCGTCCTGGTATTCAAACATATAAACGAAGACAATATTGTGCCTGAGAAAATATTTTCAAGACCGCTGCTTGCAACAAACTGGTCTGATTCCAGCAAAAAAGCCGCAGAATATATTTATGATCTTAAGGAACTTATTGAAAAATTAAATGTCATGCATGTCACGGATGATGACAGGTTAAAGAGCAAATCCACACATCTTGTGCAGAAAATCAGAAAAGAAGAGAGGGAAAAGCTTGATAATCTGTGTGAGACCTTTGAAAACCATGGGATTAACACAAGGGCCCATGTCTATGTGGGAGACCCTGAAAAAGAGATAATAAAAGCAGCCAAAGAGTACCAGGCATCCCTTATTATTTTAGGCTCTTCCAGCAAGTTTTCCATTGTGGAAAGATGGATGGGAAGCACAACACGAACCATTGCTGAAAAATCTATCTTTCCGTGCATGATCATCCCTGCAAGTGGCAAGCAGAAGCCGGAAGAGTAAGCAATAGAGAACTTTTTTAAATACTTTCCTGCTGTTTTTTATTGACTTGGAAAAACAAATTTGGTACACGATTTATTTGTTTAATTAAAAGGTACATTTATGAAACTATTATTTATTGATGATGAACAGACTTTCTTGAAATATCTCACCAAGCGGCTTGTCCTTGACGGATTCACCGTTAAAACAACCTTTTCAGGTGAAGAAGGAATTAAAGTTGCTGCAAATGAAGACTTTGATGTTGCTGTTGTTGATCTGCAAATGCCGGGCATAAACGGTATTGAGGTTCAAAAAAGGCTTAAGGAACTTCAGCCCTCCCTGCCCTGCATAGTTCTAACCGGACATGGAAATATTGAAAATGCTCTTGAAAGCGGCAAATATAATGCATTTAAATTCCTGTCAAAACCCATAGATATGGATACATTGATAGAAACTATTAATGCAGCCTATGATTACAGGCTTAAGCAGGAAGAGTCAGCCTCCGGGTCTGATAAAAATACTCAAGCCAGTACTGAAAATAAGGGTACTATTAAGAAAGCGTTCAGCAAATTCAGAAAATTATATGGCGTGAACAAGTAAGAGTATTTTATTATTCTCCATCACAGACTTAATCAGGAGGTAAGTTTTTTGACTATTTCAGAAAACAATGGTTGTGAAGAAGACACAAAACCATTGTCAAATTTTTACAAATCAATTATCCCTTTTTCCCTGACATTTATTTTAATGTTCGGATTATGGATAATTCTGTCGGGTAAATTTGAAGCTCTGTTAATAATATTTGGCCTTATTTCAAGCCTGCTGATAGCTTTTTTCTTCCATGATCTTTTATTTCCGGATTTTACTGCTGGTTATATCGGCCAGGGATTTAAGTTCATCCGATACACACCATGGCTCTTATGGGAGATAATAAAAGCCAATTTCCACCTTCTTTTCATTGTTTTTCATCCCAAGATGAAGGATAAAATTGACCCGCATATCATTAAATTTAAAACCAATTTAAAAAGCGATATCGCCATAACAACCATGGCAAATTCAATAACATTGACTCCGGGGACAATCACTGTATCTGCAGACAGCGACGGAGTCTTCAGAGTCCATGCAATTGACAGAGAATCAGCAGAAGCCCTTCCCGGGGTAATGCTTGACAAGGTTGCAAAAATTTTTGGGGAGGAATAATGACAGGCTTTTTCTTATATACATCGTTGTTTTTATGTTTTTTAATGCTTTTTTCCCTGTACAGGGCAATTTTCGGACCCACGGTTCTTGACCGGCTCATTGGTGTAAATGCCATTGGGAGTAAAACCGTTGTTCTGCTCTTGCTCATTGGGCTGCTATATGAACGTGTGGACATGTTCATTGACATTGCCCTTGCCTATGCTTTTCTTAACTTTATTGCAGTTATTGCAGCTTCCAGATATTTTCACAAAAGAAAAGGCCTGTACGAAGAGTCTTTCATGGAATAACCATATGGAGCAGATATGAACATACTTACTATATTTTTTCTCATCACAGGCCTGATATTTTTCACCGGAGGTGCTGTGGGCATAATAAGAATGCCTGATTTTTACAGCAGACTTCACCCGGCCGGCAAACTTGATACACTGGGTATTCTGGCCATGGTCCTGGGACTTGTCCTTTTCACCCTTCACCATATTACACTTGAGACAATAATAATCAGCCTTAAAATGTTATTAATTGTTTTCTTTGTTTTCCTCTCAAGCCCCACTGCAACCCATTCCATTGTTGATGCAGGAATGCGGGCAGGACAGCGCCACTGGAAAAGAAAGGAAAGGAGATAGATCCATAAATGCACTGGCAGATTGATTTAATAATTCTTACCTTTACTATTTTATGCGCCCTTGCAGCTATTACAGTCAAGGATTTACTAAGTACTGCAATTTTGTTCGGAGCTTACAGCTTTATGATGTGCCTGCTATGGGCAATCATGGGTGCTGTTGATGTCGCTTTTACAGAGGCCTCTGTTGGAGCCGGAGTAAGCACAGTATTTTTTGTGGCAGCAGTATTCAGAACAGGAAGGAGGACAAAAGATTGAGAGCCCTTGCACTTGCAATTGTCCTGGCATGCGGTACAGTTTTGATTTATGCCACAGCTGATTTCCCCAGCTGGGGAGACCCTGCTTCACCGGCAAACTCCTATCTATCCCCCCATTATATCCAGAAATCCATTGAAGAGACAGGAGTGCCCAACCTTGTAACCTCTGTCCTTGCTGACTACAGGGGTTTTGATACAATGTTTGAAACAGCAGTTGTATTCTGTGCAGGACTTGCATGTTTTCTGCTGTTGAGAAATTTTAACAGAAAAAAAGAGACATTATACAGACACATACCCACAGGCGTTATCATCCAGTTTAAAAGGGGTGATAAAACCCTGCCCGAAGGCAAAGAATTTGAACAGATGGACAGTGAATGGGTTCCCTATGACCTTATAATAAAAACCGTGTGCAGAATTTTGATCCCCTTTATCCAGCTCTATGCACTATATGTTGTAGCCCACGGTGATTTCAGTCCCGGAGGAGGATTCCAGGGCGGTGTTATCTTCGGGTCAAGCCTGATCCTCTATGCCATTGCCTATAATTTAAGGGCCCTTGTTCTTCGTATTAAAGAGAAAATTCTGGGCATGTTCTCTGCCCTTGGTGTATTGATCTATGCGGGCATTGGCGCCCTCTGCATGGCTCTTGGCGGGAACTTCCTGGATTATGGAAAACTTTTAAAAATTCTGCCCCTTGACCCCCATCACATCCGGGCTTATGGCATGCTTGGCGTGGAAATAGGGGTTGGTATTACTGTTATGGCAGTGATGGTGGTTATCTATGTAAATATTGTCTCTGAAGGTAGACATGACGAAGGATTATAAGGAGTATTATGTCTGATATATTACCTCTGATCGTGGCCAAGTATAATTACTGGCTCTATGTTGTTCTGATGATGATCGGGCTGTATGCCATGATTGCAAAAAACAATCTTATTAAAAAACTTGTGGGTATGAATATTTTCCAGACTTCAATCATTCTTTTCTATGTTTCCATTGGTTATAAAATAAAAGGTACAATCCCGATCATTCAAAGCCATGGCAGTCACAATGCCCATGAACTTGTTATCCATACTGCTGATTATATTAACCCGTTACCCCATGTTCTGATGCTTACGGCAATTGTTGTCTCCGTTGCCACATTCGGAGTAGCCCTGGCACTTGCAATCAAGATATACCAGCGCTACCAGACCCTGGAAGAAGATGAAATCAGAATGCGTTTAACCGAAGAGTAAATCTATGAATACAAATTATCCTGTTTTGATTGTTGTTGCCCCCCTTTTAACTGCCCTCCTGAGCGGCTTTTTCCGATGGAGCGCAAGAAGGCTCTGTTATCCGACTGCCCTTATGGGGCTTGGTATTGCTTTTTTTTCAGCTTTAAAGGTGTTAATGCAGGTGATGAAGTCAGGCACAATCCAGTACCGCCTTGGAAGCTGGGTTCCTCCCATTGGTATCGAATACCGCATTGACCTTTTAAATGCCGTGGTACTTGTCCTTGTAACCGGTATTGCACTTTTAAATATTGTTGCAAGTTTTCAAAGTATTAACCAGGAGATGGGTGAAAAAAAAGATTCATTCTATACAATCTATCTCTTATTTGTAACAGGTCTTACAGGAGTGACAGTTACAGGGGATCTTTTCAACCTGTATGTTCTCCTTGAAATCACCTCCCTTACAAGTTATGCACAGATTGCCATGGGGGATAAAGACCGGGCTCCCCTTGCAAGCCTGAACTATGTTTTTCTGGGTGTTATTGGTGCAAGTTTCTATCTTCTGGGAGTTGGGTATCTTTATATAATGACCGGCTCTCTGAATATGCTTGATGTTGCATCACTGCTGCCTGCCATCCAGAACTCCACTGCTGTTCTTGTTGCGTTTATATTCTGTTTCCTTGGAATCTGGATAAAAATGGCACTCTTTCCTCTTCATGTCTGGCTGCCCAATGCATACTCCTATGCTCCAACCGCAGTGAGCCGTATAATTGCACCCCTTATGACCAAGGTAATGGTTTATGTCATGATAAGACTTATGGTTACAGTCTTTGGCTTTGACTATATCTTCAAACAACTCCACCTTGCCCATGCCGTTGTCTGGCTTGCGACCATTGCAATTCTTGCAGGTGCTGTCATGGCAATTGCCCAGAAAGATCTAAAAAAAATGCTCACCTATGTTATTGTGTGTGAAATCGGATACATGGTGGGCGGTGCCTGGCTTGGAAATAAGCTTGGCATGACCGGAGCCATCCTTCACATTATAAATGATGCCCTGATGACCTTTGCAGTCTTCCTTGCTGTGGGTAATATCATATATAAACTTAAAAATACGGGTTTTGACAATCTTAAGGGCTTGTTCGGGAAAATGCCATGGACCATGGCCGGTTTTGTTCTGGCAGGGTTCAGCATAATAGGCATACCCCCCACCTGCGGATTTTTCAGCAAATGGTATCTGATTCTCGGCGCCATTGAAAAGGGGGCATACCATTTTGCAGGGGCATTGATAATAAGCAGCCTTTTGTGTGCTGTACTCTTTTTCAGAATCTTTGAGATCAGCTTTTTTTATTCGGGACATGATAAAATCAAAATGGCTGAAGCACCGGTTTCCATGCTCATACCCCTTGGGATAATGAGTATTCTGCTCATTGCTGCAGGTTTTTATTCCGGTACTATTGTAAACAATATTATTCTCCCTTTTCTTCAATAACAGGAGTATTTTAGATAATGGATCAAATCATATCAATTAAACCTCTTTTGGCTGTATTAGTTTCCCTTCTTGTTATACCAATACTGATTTCATCTTCTGACAAACCCAATGCCCGGGAGGGATGGACATTTACAGCAGGAATCATTAAATTTCTCATCATAGCCTCAATGCTTCCTTTGATCCTCCAGGGAAAAGAGATAGTGTTAAATCTTTTTAAAATAGCTCCGGGTGTATCCATTGCCTTTAAAGTAGATGGACTTGGAATGCTGTTTGCCCTTGTTGCATCATCCTTATGGATAATCACCTCCATGTACTCAATCGGGTACATGAGAACATTAAAAGAACATGGCCAGACAAGGTTTGTATCCTTTTTTGCCCTTGCCATATCTGCCACAATCGGAGCTGCATTTTCCGCAAACCTTTTAACACTTTATCTTTTCTATGAAATTTTATCCCTTGCAACATACCCCCTGGTTACCCACCACCAGGATGAAAAATCAAAGATTTCAGGCCGCAGATACTTAACTTTTATCCTGGGAACCTCAGTAGGTCTTGTTCTGCCTGCAATGCTATATTGCTACCATGTCACAGGCACACTTGAGTTTACAACAGGAGGAATATTCCAGGCTGCCCATATGTCAAAGCCTGCTTTACTGGTTTTATTATTAATGTTTGTATTCGGGTTTGCCAAAGCCGGGATCATGCCTTTTCATTCATGGCTTCCTGCAGCAATGGTTGCCCCGACCCCGGTAAGTGCTCTTTTACATGCAGTTGCCGTTGTAAAGGTCGGTGTATTCAGCATTGTCAGGGTTATGACAGGAATATTCGGTGTAAACCTGCTGGCTGATTTTAACCTTGGAATTATCATTGCTGTGATTGCATCCATAACAATAGTCTTAAGCTCCTGTATTGCCCTTTCCCAGGATGAACTCAAACGCAGACTTGCCTTTTCCACCATAAGCCAGCTTTCATATATAGTTTTTGGCGTAGCACTGCTTACACCCATGGGAATGCTGGGTGGAGTCGTACACATTGCCATGCATGCTTTTGGAAAGATCACCCTGTTTTTCTGTGCAGGAGCAATATATGTTGCAACAGGTAAAAAATACATAAGCCAGATGAAGGGCCTTGGCAGAAAAATGCCTGTCACATTTACGGCCTTTTTCATTGGTGCCCTTGGTGTTATTGGTCTTCCTCCCACTGGCGGGTTCTTAAGCAAATGGTATCTGCTCATGGGAACCATGGAATCAAACCATAAAATACTCATGGCTGTTTTGCTTTTAAGCTCGTTTTTAAATGCTTTTTATTTTCTGCCCATTGTTTACCAGGGCTTTTTTTCAAAATCAGAAGATAACAGGGATCAGGGCACAATCGCCATGGAGGAAGCACCTGCCATGTGCGTTGCACCCCTTATTATAACTGCCCTTATCTCAATAATTTTATTCTTTTACCCGGATATTTTTATAAATCTTGTTAAAACAGGCTTAAGTATATAATTTTCAGATACTATTTTAAGGTTAAGGCAAAAAAAATGAATAAAAATAATAATAAAAACAGTGAAGAGTGGGACATGCTGGGACATGACCCTGTCCCCGGATATAAAACAGCCTTTTACATTGCTGTTGCAATATCTGTTATTTATCTTATCTATGCTTTTTCTGCAGGCTTTGGCCAGGGCATTACCCATTAAATATTACTTTTAAGGATTGATTATATGAAAAAGGAACTTAAAATTTTTGATGACCCGGGAAACATTAAAATATTTCTGATATTTTTCTATTGCTCCCTTGTGGTTCTGTTGATTGCAGAATTTTTCATCCATCCCCATCCTGCATTTGCCTTTGAGCACATTAAAGGTTTTTCTGCTGTTTATGGATTTTTCTCCTGCGTCCTGCTCATCTTTCTGGCTAAAATTTTAAGATTAATTGTAATGAAAAAAGAGAATTACTATGACAAGTAATATGATACCCCCTGCTTTAATATTTATCATCGGCTCTTTTCTTATCCCGTTCTTAAAGGGAAAAGTAAAATCCATATATATGCTTTTAATCCCTGTGACTGCATTTTATATTATCATGAATATTCCCCATGGGAATATCTGGACCTTCCATTTCTGGGGATATGAACTGATAATGGGCAGGATTGATAAACTCTCCATGGTCTTTGGAATTATCTTCACCTTAATGGCATTTTTAGGCATCCTGTTTGCCCTTAAGGTACAAGATGATCTCCAGCATGTCTCTGCAATTGTATATGCAGGATCAACCCTTGGCGTGGTGTTTGCAGGCGACTTTTTCAGCCTCTATTTTTTCTGGGAAATCATGGCTGTATCATCCACATTTCTCATACTTGCATCAAGGACCAGAGAATCAAAACAGGCTGCTTTCAGATATATACTTGTACATATAATCGGCGGACTGCTCCTGCTTGCAGGCATAATGCTCTATTACAGCAAAACTGGCACCCTTGCCTTTGATAAAATTGGTCTCCATGGAATTGAAACCTATTTTATCCTAATCGGCATTGCCCTGAATGCTGCAGCCATACCTCTCCATGCATGGCTTCCCGATGCCTATCCCAATGGCACACCTACAAGCACAGTATTTTTAAGCGCCTTTACAACAAAATCTGCTGTCTATCTTCTCATAAGAACTTTTCCAGGTACAGAACTTCTTATCTGGGTTGGTGCGTTCATGGTTTTTGTACCAATATTCTATGCTGTACTTGAAAATGATATAAGAAGAGTCCTTGCCTATAGTCTGTTAAACCAGATTGGATTCATGCTTGTGGGGATCGGCATTGGAACCGAACTTGCTTTAAACGGTGCTGTGGCCCATGCATTCTGCCATATCCTGTATAAAGGTCTTTTGTTCATGGCAGCAGGTTCAGTACTTCAAATGACAGGCAAAATCAAATGCACCGAACTCGGCGGACTCTATAAAACAATGCCCCTGACCTGCTTTTTCTGTATTATCGGGGCTGCATCCATATCTGCCTTTCCCTTCTTTTCAGGCTTTGTTTCAAAATCAATGGTGGTGACAGCAGCTGTAAACGGAAAATATGTCCTTGTATATCTTGTGCTCCAGTTTGCATCTGCAGGTGTTTTCCACCACGCAGGAATAAAAGTACCTTTTTTCACCTTTTTCGGACATGATTCCGGAATCCGTGCCAAAGAACCGTCATGGAATATGCTCCTTGCCATGGGAATTGCAGCATTCCTGTGCGTTGCACTGGGTGTTTTCCCCAAACCATTGTATAATCTGCTGCCCTTTACAGTTCACTATGTCCCCTATACAGGAGCCCATGTAGTAGGCCAGCTGCAATTGCTGATGTTTGGTGCGCTTGCCTTTGCCCTGTTGATCATGTCAGGATATTATCCTCCGGAGATCAGATCCATAAACCTGGATGTTGACTGGTTTTACAGAAAACTTGGCAGGGGTGTCTATGCAGTCCTTGATAAATCCTTAAACTATATGAACAAGCTGAGTGATATCCTGGTTACAGGATTTGTAAAAGGCCTTGCCTCTTTTTTTAAGGATACTTTTGCAAAGCTTGCCCTGTTTTTCTCGGTGAATTTCTGGATTATCATGGGATATGGCGGCAAAAGACTGGAGATTAAAAAACTAAGACTTTATGATGACATAATGAACAGCACTTTGCCCATAGGAATTGGAGCTGCCATGGCAACTTTTTTTCTTCTACTTATCTTTTTTTTGACATAAACTATTTTTAATATTTTATAAACAGGATTCAAAATGGTTAAAATCGAAGACTTGAAAAAAATCAATCTCCTCAATGGCCTGGCAGATGACCTCCTTGAAATCATGGCACCCGAGGCCCAGCTGAGTATCTACAATACAGACACTGTTCTGTTTGACACAGATGAAGACATTGATACCTTTTATATGCTGGTCATGGGACAGGTATCTTTAAAGCTTGCCCTGTCTCCTGATGTAAATGTAATCCTTGACACAATACAATCAGGTTCTTCCTTTGGTGTTGCATCCCTTGTGCCCGGCACAAACGCATCATCCAGGGCTGTCTGTCAGGAACCTTGTGAAGTTATCACCTTAGGTGCAGAACGTATGACCAGGCTTTTTGAGGAGCACAATGAGCTTGGGTATAAAATGATGCTCAGACTTGCGATCCACTATAAAAATATAATGGACAACCGGACCGCCATGATTATGAAAACTTTGGACAAAAATCCGGAATTAAAACAGAAGATACTAGATCTTGAAACCCTGACACCGGTTTATTAAACTATTATATTGACTATATATCAACTATTTAAGGTTTACCCATGATTAAAACAGAGCAACTTAATAAAATACTTTTTTTCCAGGGCCTGCCCCCTGAAACACTCACTAAGATAGCTGGCATAGCTGAAATAGAAACCCATGGGGAAGAACAGGAACTTTTTAAGCAGAACCAGAATCTTTCACATTTTTATTCTGTGTTATCAGGCAAAATATTCCTGAACTCCAGATCCCCGGCCGGCACATCCATTACCCTGGATGAAGTATCTGCCGGCCACTCCTTTGGTCTTTCAGCAGTTACAGGCGACATTGAGACATCCTTTTCCGCCATCTGCGCTGAAAAAAGTGAAATCATCAAACTTGCCAATGATGATCTGCTTGGGTTGTTTGAAAAAGATAAAAAGCTTGGCTACCTGATTATGCTCAGGGTTGTGCAGTTCTTCAACTCACGGATGACAAGACATACCCAGCAGTTTGTAAAATCCATTGCAAACCACCCTGATATAAAAAAAGCTTTGGCACAATAGAGATATATTTCTGCCAATAAATTCAGCCAAATGGAAAATTAAAGCAGCTTCAGATTCCAGTTCCACAGCCCCTGGCGTTTTTTTACTTTCACACCCTTTGGTATTATTCCATGCATTGTTACAAACATTGAATATCCGCTCTTTTTTAAATCACTCTTTTTCTGTCTGAGATCAAGCTGCCAGTCAGGATAGACCCAGAAGTTATTATCATGTTCTGTAACCCATGCCCCTTCTTTCATGGGGCTAATAAATACTTTATCCTGTTTTATATCCCTGGAGACTATCCTTGAAATACAGAGGGGCCAGTTTCCCTTTATCACAATACCCAGGGGTAAAACAGAATTATATGGCAGGGAAAAACAGGTCTCCTTATCAAGTTCAGGGCTTACAATAATACCTGAAAAGCCCCATGCTTTTAAAAGGCTTATTGCCTCGGAATTTGCAATATTACAAAAAGGGCCTGCCCAGACATTAAGTCCTTTCATGGTTTTAAACAGCGAGTTTTGAAAAATCGTATTAAGAACAAATTTTCCTGCCCCTTTGCCAAGGGCTTTTTGTACAACTTTATCAAGTTTTTGTTCCTCTTCCGGAAAAAGAACCGGAGGGAGCCACCACCAGATCTTTTTAACAGCTTTTCCAGGAAGTCTTTCAATGGATTCCAGGGATAACCACATGGCCTGTTCCCCCGAAAACCTCTCCCCTTTACCAACCCTGGTTTTAAGGGTGACATCAAGGGGTCTCCGGCTCAAATTGATAGTTCTGGGTTTTGCCTTGATTATTCTTGATGCAATACCCTTTTTAACAGGTCTTGTTTTTACCTTGTCAATACTTTCAAGTTCAGTTTTGAGTTTATCTATCATGGACTGAACAGCAGGCTCTTTTCTATCCACCAGAAATATGGAAGTACCTTTTAAAGCTTTACCCTTCATGGATTTATGCAGATAAAATTTACCTTTTTTTGGTATTGCCCTTGTCACCCGTTCAATGGCATGCCATTTATCATTCTCATATCCTACCCTCAGAAGATCTCCGCTGAAAAGTGCCTGTCTTGCAGTAAAATATGGATTGCCAGGCGACTTAACCCTGCCAATAAACAGCCCTGACCCGGTTTCGGAATCATGGTCCAGGGGATTTTTCACCCTCTGGGGAAGCAGATTATAGTGGCTGGCAGGTCTTCCCATGGCATACTCAAGATAGGATACAGCCTGCCTGCGCATGGCAGAATCAGAACCTGAATCCCGTAATATCTTATAGGCTTTTACCGTATAAAAGACATAATGAGGCCCTTTTTTACGTCCTTCTATCTTCCATGTACCAATTCCTTTAATATCCTTTAAAACCCTGGCAAGTACATCAACGGAAAAATCAAGACATGAAAAAAATCTCTTCCTTTGCCCTGATTGTCCATAGACTCTCCTGCATGGCTGGACACATCTGCCACGCAGACCGCTCTTACCGCCAAACCATGAACTCCAGTAGCACCTGCCAGAGACAGCATAGCATAAAGCACCATGTACAAATATTTCAAGCTCAATGCCCGGAGGTGTACAGGAAGCCATTAATTTTATCTCATCAATGTTCAACTCCCTTGGCAGAACAACTTTGTCAAATCCAGCTCTTTTTGCACCCAGGAGTGCCAGGGGGGAGGAACAATTGCCCAGGGTTGAAAGGTGGAGTTCTCCTTTATAGTCAGATCTTCTAATAAGCCTTGCCACGGCCAGATCCTGAACTATCAGGCCGTCACAGGGTATAAAGTTGATAATCTTATCCAGGATCCGTGCGGTTTTTTCCCTCTCATTCTCCTTGATAAGGGAATTAAAGGCAATATATACCTTAACCCTCTTTTCATGTGCAAACCGGGTTAACCTTGAAAGCTCTTCCACACTGAAATTTTCAGCTTCCATGCGGGCTGAAAAAATTTTCAGCCCGCAATATACTGCATCAGCACCGGCTGCAACAGCAGCAAGGAACGAGTCTGTGTCACCTGCCGGAGCCAGTATGGACGGGATACTGTTTTTCATCATAAATGTCCTGTTAATCCTTATGCTGTCAGGTTATCCGGTCGTGACCAGTTTAACTGATTACAAATCAAGGGTAATATGATCCTTATCATCTTTTTTTCCCGTTTTAAACCTCCTGAACTCAATCTTACGCCATAACCCATTGCAGCTATAGCATTCCCAGCCCCAGCGCAGCCATTTTATGAATGCAAAGGCAATCCACAATGCCCAGGAGAGTATAAGGCCGCGGTATACTGCCATGGGCAGAGAGAACACAACAGGTCCCGGAAGAACAGGACCGGAAATATCCTGGTACCATTTTAAAAGATAATCATGGGACCCATTCCCGGAAATCTTCATGTCAGGATATCCAAGCAGTCCTTTCTGAATGCCGTAAAACAGGACAGCAATGGCAAGCAGTGTCAAAGCCGGCAGAATAATCTGTAAAAAATTGAATGGTGTATCAGGCAATCCTGCTCCCTGTTCCCTTCTGAAGCCCAGGGCAAGCAGCCAGACAGCCACCAGAAGAAATGCCAGAAAAGATGCCTGGGTAAGACCAAGCCCCAGCAGAAACCAGTGATACCCCTTTAAAGGCACAGATTTTATCCTTCCCAGGCCAAGGGAGAGCAGGATCAACACCAGTATTGATGACCAGAACAGAACTGCCGGTCCCATGTAAGGCCCGGTACAGAAAAGCACCCAGCGGTTTCTGGGCATATTAACAGAGATATTGGAATCCACACTTGGAATGCCAATATCCACCTTTGGAGACTTCCACTTCACATCAATTCCCTTAGACACGCGGAACAGAAGCTCAATGGTCTGAAATCCGGGCACAATTGGTAAAATAACCTTATCCCCGTCCTGGTTTATGGGCTGGGGTGTGTTATTGATACTGACCTGCCTGAGCTTTGACGCTTTGGGAAGGGTTACACCATGACTGCTTCCCCGGCTGCTTCTGATGTTCAATATAAGTTTTGCATTGGTAATTCTCTTCCCCGGACTTAACTCAAAAAGAGTGTTCTCAACCGTAAAGGTCTGGCCCTTAACTCCTCCGGGTTTTATTATATTGACAGAAAGCTCTTCTCCGGGCCAGGGTCTGAACTCCGGGAACCATCTTCCCTGGGTGTTCTGGTGATGTATAACAGGGATACCCTTCATATCAGAATGCCACATTGTGCCCACATCTATTTTCCATATCTCTGAATAGTTAAGGGTATCTGCAGCCTTTAACTTAAGATGCCCGGTTCTGTCAAGGGACGATACAAAACGGGTCTGCATCTGTTTTGCTCCAAGGGTTATAAGGATTTTCCCATCCTTCACAGGGATATCAGATGTCACAGATTCGCCCTGCACCAGGGGAAGCTCAAGTATAACGGCTGCACCTGCTGCTGTTTTCCGCCTGGCCACAGTCTCTATCTTCCATGTCAGCCCAAGGTGAAAAACCCTGGTGATCTCAACAAACTGGGGTAAAAGGCCTGATTCAAAGGTATCATTTTTTTTCTTTTCATGGTTGATCCTTGTGAACTGCAACTGCTTATCAACAACGCCGTTTCCATGGATGCCGTCCACATGCCAGGCTTTTACTTCAAGATCAACATAACGGGGTTTTAAAGGAAAAGGGATCTGTACACTATTCCTTGAAGGAAACATGCCTTCAAGTTTTATTGTATGAATGCCTTTGGGCACGCATACCCATAAATATCCTGTTCCGGGATCACGGTACAGGCTTGAGACACGCCTGCCATTTAATAGTACAATGGCTGGCAGCCACTGCATTGCCTTGCCGGGCAGAGGTATTGCAAGATTTTCATGGAGAGTATGCACCTCCATTGCAATCCTGATTCTCTCCTTGTCTGCTGCAATCTTCATGCGGGGGCATACTGCACAATTGGGAGCACAATCAGGTTTTTCCCTGTTGGTAAGCTTGATTTTAAGCTCTTTTAAAAGCTCTGGCGGCGGGAATGAACTATCAGCACTTGCAGGTACTGGCATGGAAAAAATAATAAAAATCAGCAGAAAAACAGCAGGTCCGGCCAACCCCGGTTTTATACCGGACAAATCAAATCCCCTGCCCTTTAAAAACTTAACACCTGATATTCCATAGATCAAAAGCAGAAGTACTATCACCCTGATAAAAGCCAGTGCCATGTTAATCCCGGGGGATATAAAGATAAATTTCATGGTTTCTCCCTGTTTAACAGGTCCGCTCCATGAAAACATGATCTTATCCCACCTCCATGTGGGCATACCATATCCTGTCTGAATCCTTGCCTTGGAGTCAAAATCGTTGACACCCGTTGGAACAGGCTTTTTCTCCATGGGTACAGGTGCATATGCTTTACTTTCAACACTGATTATTTTATCCACGGCTGCCCTGGCCGCTGTTTTTACTTTCTTGTTTGTAACACCTGTCACCTGCCCCGTGGGAACAGGCTGTTCTGCACTGAGTGTCAGCAAATTTCCAGTGTTCCTACCCTCCATGGTGCGCCAGGAATACTTAAGCTGAGGGTATATGCCATTGCGTACCTGTGACACCATAAAGGGAAGACTGATTACAATAAGGAGTGCAATGCAGACTATTCTGTAATTATTTATCAATGAATATATCCTGCCCCGGGGAACAACCTTTAAAAGAGCAAGGGCCGCAAGGATGTTGAGCCATATCCAGCATGGTGCTGAAGGCTCATGGCGTATCAGCACCAGAGCCGCCAGGGCTGTAGCACCCCATTTCCATGACCGGAGACGGGCAACACCCAGAGCAATTATCAGCACAAGAAAATAGTCAAAAAGATCCCACGATTTAAGCCAGGTGTCTCTTATATTATCAATGCCCCATGCATCAAACAATGACCAGCCCGGAGGCAGATTTATCTCCCCGGAAACAGTATGGAAATCTCTGTCCCACCCTGTGACCGGAATAGCACCCCGCTTATTGATTCTGCCCTCTGCGGTCATATTAACCTTGCCGTAGCGCATTTCAATACCAGCCCGGCCTGAATCATCCAGCCGTGTGATGAACTGTTCCCTGCCGTTTAAAATTATTCTTCCGGGTTTAACCGGAGGGTTTATTGTGAGGCGCCAGCCCGTGGTCATGGTGCCTGTAATAGTGTCTTTAACAGAAAAACCTCGGCCGCTGAAGTCCAGCCAGAGTTCCCTTTTAAGATTCAACATATCTGGTGCAGGCTGGGGATCACCCCGTTTTTTCTCATCAAACTCCATGGTATCCTTTGATCCCATCAAATATGCAGGAAAGGATTTCCACTCTTCCGGCATGGTTGTCTGCTGGGGGTCTATCTGGGGCGGGCCCTTAATATCAACCGAGCGCAGATGGAGGTGGGGTTCAAAAGACCAGATCTCCCTGTCTGTATTAAAATCCCCTGTCATGTTTCTGGACAGTGCATTGACCACACCTTTATGGCGCATGGTAATTCTGACCGGCCAGCTGCCGGGCCGGGCCTGGACAATCAGATCACCCCTGTCATCTATTTTCACAGGAAGCCTGCTGTCAAGTTTCATGGGAATAAAATCCCTGGTGCCGATCCTGCCCAGATTAATTTTTCTGTGTCTGCCTGACACATGTAAGTAAAGAGCTGTTATTACCTGTAAGGGAATGGTATCCCGGACAAGGCGGTGCACCTGAATATCACAGCGGTCTTCCTTATTGTTTCTGTCACGTTTGCCCATGCCGCGCTTAAGCCATAATCTTCCTTTTTTATCCAGGCGTGGAAAATCAATTTTCCTGCCTGACACGAACAGGTGAACAATACCGCTCCTGGCAGGCACCTGAATCCATTCAGGGGGTATGTCAAAATAGAACTCACCTGTTATGGTGTATTTTCCAGGGTGTTCAATAAATACTCCTGGTCTATTATTCCTGTCACCCACAAGTCCTGGTTTACCATTAACACTGATATTGCCAGGCCACAATTTATTATTTCCAGGAAGTTTTACCCAGATATCTTCAGAGTAGACCTCCCACTTCTGGGTAAATAGTGCACTATCAGCCCTGAAATCAAGTTTAAGCTCTGAAGGCCATGCACACACTTCCCGGGTAAGGGAGTTGTAAACAAGAGGGCAATGGCGGTCGTTCTCACCGTATAGAACCCAGTCAATCCAGGGTTGCAGAGGTTCAGGCACCTTGTGCCTGGGTAATGGCTCTGCATAAACAGATGCTGCAAAAAGCAGAGCAGCAAAACAGATGGCAAATTTTTTCATGGCAGTCTCCTGATCTAAAACAGGTTAGAAACACCCCAGAGAATAACTCAACATGTCAGAATGTATTAAAAATATGAAATAAAAGCAAGATATAGTAACAATTGAATATTAACATATATTTTTCCACCCGGGCATCATTCTAATACAGATGGATAAATATTTATTTTATAAAACAGTTCTATTTTAGACCCAGGTGATGTAAATATGAACTTAGATTATCAGATATAAGGAGAAATTAAAATGAACTGCACCATAGATAAAGGCCTTATTGACAGAACAATTGCTTTCCACGGGCACTCCTGCCCCGGACTTGCAATTGGAATACGTGTATCAGAACTTGCATTAAGGGAATTTAAAATGGGCACAAACAGGCCTGAAAATGCAAAACCCATGGTATGTGTGGTTGAAACTGACATGTGCGCAGTTGATGCAATACAATATTTAACCGACTGCACCTTTGGCAAGGGAAATCTGATTCATAAAGATTATGGCAAGGCAGGATTTACATTTTTTGACAGGGAAGAGAAAATCGGCTTCAGAGCTGTTTTTATAAAAAAATCAAATAAAAATCAGGACAGGGCAGGCTATTTAAATGATATTATGAATAAAGATTTAAAAGAACTCTTTAAAATTGAAAAAACAACTGAATCTCCTGTAAAGCCTGCAAGGATACTGCAAAGTATCAACTGTGAAAATTGTGGTGAAATGACCATGGAATCAAGAATAAGACGATTTGATGGAAGATATCTGTGTATACCATGTTTTATGGAAAATGAGCAGAAAATATAAGTGATTTTTTTAAGATAATTTATCTTAATATAATTCAACCATTGAAACATATGGGTTATAAACACTGCAATAATCATGGATTACACAAATGCGATCTGTCAGTATAATAAAAATCATCATATTTAGTGCTGTTCTATCCATGGCAGGATCCGGACTGCCGGGATTAATAGAGGCTGGTACAGCAAATGTACCCGGTAAAACCCCGGGCTTGGAGCAAAATCAGCCAAAAGATATAAAAAAAGATCTCTTAATCTTTGGCAATATAGAAAAGAGAATAGAAGAGATAGGGGAAAAACTGAAAAATGCCCAACCCGGCGGGAATCAAAAAAATGCAGTACGTTTCGGAATCACTCCGGCACAATTGCAGGAGCACGATCTTAATTTAAGGAAACTTAAGACAATATACCTGCGCCAGCTCACTGCCATGGAACGCAGGGATTCTTTGAAAAAAGAAGAAGCAAATCTTGGTAAAAAACTTGAATCCCGCCAGGAGACTTTACTTGCCCAGACGCCTCCCTATAATCTCAGTTTCTATGACAATCTTTTAGATGAACTTGCAATAGCAGAAAAACAGGAGCACACCCTTGATATTGCAGTGAAATCCGAAAAAAAGGTGGTTGAAGAGGGTAAAGTAAAGGTTGGGCACCAGGGCCACATGGTGCGCGATGCCACAGAAGAACTGCAAAATGAGGAAGAGACCGGCAAATCCCTGCCCTTAAGCTGGAAACTCGAATATGCAAAGATTGAAGAAGAGCTTGCCCTGGCATTCCTTGATCTTAAAAGAATCACGGCTGAAAACGGAGCAACTGAGTTAAGACTTGCCAGGCTGCAGGTAAAAGTTACCCAACGCTATGTCAGGTGGGTCAGATCAAAACTTACCTTTGACCAGGCAGATCTTGATAATATTCTGGACTCCCTGGAAAAACGGCGCAGTGATCTCCAGACCCGCATCAATACTCTGTTAAAAGAGCAGCAGGGCATTGAAAATGAGTGGCTGAAAGCCCTGAAGGAACTGGAGCATGCCCAGGGCAGAGAAGAGACTGTCAAGGCAAGGGCAGCAGCTTTCCTTGAAGCCAGGGCAGCATGGCGCGAGACCTACCAGAGGGTCCTGGAAGAGACCGAGACTGTTTTACTAATTCTTGACCAGGAAAGGCAGTTCTGGCAGTACCGCTATGGCCTGCTTAAAAAAAATATCCGCCCCGGAGATATTGCAAGATGGGAAAAGCAGGCCCTGGAATACATGGCAATTATTAAACAGCACATTAAAGTTAAGGAAAAATACCATACAAATCTTCAATCGGAAATAGCATCTATTAAAAAACAACTTGCCTATAAAAACCTTGATTTTGGCATGAAGAAAAACATTATAACCAATTTAAATGCCCTGAACAAGATGGCGGAACGGGGTTTTGAATACCTTGCCCTGCTCCATGGCACAGAAGCTGTTGGTCAGCGCCTCCTTGATGAGATCAGGCTGCGCAGACAGGAGATCCCTCTTGGCCCCAGGGTAAAGGAAAAATTAAAAATAGTAAAAAACCTGTGGGAGACTGAGCTGTGGGTGGTTGACGAACGATCGGTTACAGTCAGGAAACTCACCATTGCCCTGACCATTCTCATTGTGGGCATGCTGCTTGCCCGCTGGCTTACCCATTCCATAATAAGGCGTGCTCTTTTAAAGATCAGGCTGGACAGGAGTGCAACCATTGCCATTGAAAAAACCATCTATATTGTTGCCCTGGCTGTTCTGTCAATCTCTGCTCTGCGATCAGTTAATATACCCCTTACAGTGTTCACCTTTCTTGGAGGAGCCATGGCCATAGGTATCGGGTTTGGTGCCCAGAAACTGCTGAATAATTTTATCAGCGGGTTCATTCTCATGGTGGAAAGGCCTGTCAAAATAAATGATATGATTGAAGTGGATAATAATTTCGGCATTATTGAAGATATTGGTGTAAGGTGCACACGGGTACGCACACCTGGTAATGTACATATTCTTGTACCTAACAGCAGTTTTCTTGAAAAAAATATTGTGAACTGGACCTTGTCAGACCAGGAGATCAGGGCCAGGGTTATTCTTCATACATCCCATGACTCTGACCCCCGTGAAGTTACAAAACTTATGCTTAAGGCATGCCATGGACATGAAAAAATATTAAAAACCCCTGAAGCCATTGTATTATTTGATGATATCCAGAACAGCTCCTTTAAGTTTACTGCATATTTCTGGGTAAGCATGAAAAACCTTCAGCTCCTTGAACGGCGCAGCATAGAAAGTGATATCAGGTTCACAATGATAGAACTTATCCGCAGAGCTGGTATTGCGCCTGCCATACCCCGGCAGGGTGTGCACATTGATACTGTCAAACCCGTTGATGTAAGGCTGATACGGGAAGAAGACAACCATGGCAGGGATTAATTATTAAACACCCAGAAACTCTTTTACCCATGGGTTTCCCGGACTGTTTAAAAGCTGTTCTTCCGTGCCCTTTTGTTCAATTGTTCCATGGTTCATTACAATAATTATATCCCCTGCTGCAAAAGCCTCTTCATGGTCATGGGTTACAAAAATAGTGGTGATGCTCAAGCTGGATATTATCCTGGTAAGCTCCTTTAAAAGATGTTTTCGCAATGCAATGTCAAGGGAACTTAATGGTTCATCCAGCATGACAAGCTCGGGACCGGGGGCAAGGGTTCTTGCCAGGGCAACCCTCTGGCGCTCACCTCCTGAAAGCTCATCAATATTTCTGCGTGCAAAACCGCCAAGGTCAATCATCTTCAACATCTCATTTACCCTGGACTTGATTTCAGATCTGCTTTTTTTCTTCATTTTCAGACCAAAGGCAATATTGTCATACACATTCATATGGGGGAAAAGGGCAAACTCCTGGAACATCATTCCAAAATTTCTTTTATGGGCAGGATAATTATTCATCAAACGTCCGTTAAAGGTGATATGGCCTGAATCAGGAGTTTCAAGGCCGGAAATGAGCCTGAGCAGAGTTGTTTTACCGCTTCCCGAAGGGCCCAGTACAGATAGTTTTGTACCTCTTGCAAGTCTCAGATTAATATCTTTAATCACAAGGGTTTCATTATCATATTGCTTGCACACATTTTCAAGGACAAGCTCTTTTCTCTTTTCATTTTTCATTAAAACCCCTCTGGCCCCTCTGTTCTGAAATTCTCAATCATAACAAAACCAAGGGCAGTAACCACCATCAGTATTGTTGCCATGGCCATGGCCTGGCCATAGTTCATGGGACCTGGCTGGCCCAGGAACCTGTAAATCGCAATGGGAATGGTTGGTGTATCCGGCCTGGATGTGAAAATTGTTGCTCCAAACTCGCCAAGGCTTATTGTAAATGCAAAAAGAGCCCCTGCCACAATTGATTTTGAAATAAGCGGCACATCAATGGCTTTAAATATTGCTACGGGAGATGCACCAAGTGTGGAGGCAGCTTCGGACAGATTATCCGGAATGGACCTCAATGCCGGCAGAATTGATCTTAAAACAAAGGGAAATCCCACCATTGCATGGGCAATGGGGATTAAAAAGAGTGATGTCCTTAAGTTTAAAGGCGGTTTATCCAGAGTGATAATGATGCCAAACCCCAATGTAACTGCCGATGTTGAAAGGGGAAGCATGAAAATAGGGTCAAACAATGATGTAAGTCCTGTTTTTATAAACTCATCACAGAATTTTATAAAAAAAGCTGCGCATATGCCTGTTACAACAGCAATTATTAAAGCCGTGCCTGCAAATAAAATCGAATACTTAACTGCATTTAAAGGCGGGATATAAAAGATTGAATCAACCTGGCTGTTAAAAAGAGCTCTGTAAAATATCAATGATATGCCATTATCATTGATCAATGATTTTGCTGCAAGGGCTGCCAGAGGTATTACACAAAGGCATAGAATAAAAATGACAACACCTGCAACAGCAAATTTCTCCCATGCACGGTCAGGCCTTCTGAAGTTTGCCCTTTCAGGGCCAGGAGAAAACTTTGCAGTCTTTCTTGTAAAGGAAGTATAGAACCACATCATGGCAAATGTGAACATGATCTGAATCAAAGATAAAAATGATGCCAAAGGAAGGTTAAAAAGATGTGCAGCCTGCCTGTAAATCTCTGCTTCAATGGTGGAGTATGAAGGACCTCCCAGGATCAGAATAATACCAAAGCTTGAAAAACAAAAAATAAAAACAAGCATGGATGCTGCAATAATTGCAGGCTTTAACAGAGGAAGGGTTATATGGAAAAGTACCTGGAACGGGTCTGCACCAAGTACCACGGCTGCTTCTCTGATCCTGCCCTGGATACTGCTTAAAAAACCTGAAATAATTCTCAGCATGACTGAAAAATTATAAAATACATGGGCTGAAAATATCAGAATCAGAGGATGGGTATTCTCTTTAAAACATGCCTGGAATGCTGCGGCAACCACAATGGCAGGAAGAACAAAAGGTATGGATGCCAAAATTTTTATCAATTTTTTCCCTTTAAATTCATAGGAGGAGATAACAAAGGCACAGGGCAGAGCAGAAACAAGGGTAAAAAGCGTAGAAACCAGGGCCTGCCAGAAGGTGAACCATATGATTTTTCCAATTCTGGGCGACGAAAATACCTGACAGACAAAGCTTTGATCAATTAAACCGCCACTATTCCCCCCTGAAAAAAAGCTTTTTATAAATATCTCAGTTAAAGGGTAAAAATAAAAAACAAGGAAAAAAAGAGTGGGAATAATGCCTGCAAGGGCATAGGGATGGACAAGCTTCCTGTATTTAATCCATTCCATATTCTATAACATCTTTTCCGTCCATTGATTGAGCCAGAAATCCCTGTCAGCATCAATTACATCCGGACTTAAAAATGCAGGTTTGTCTGCTGTTTTTGCATGCTTCATAAAAACCTCCGGCAGTTTTGCATTCCCATTGGCCGGGAACACAAACATCTGTAAAGGTATATCCTCCTGAAAGCTTCTGGACAGGATAAAGTCCATTGCCTTTTCAGCCAGATTCAGATTTAAAGTCCCTTTTAAAATTCCTGCAAACTCGATCTGCCTGAAAGCAGAGCCGTTCCCAACCACAACTCCTGTGGGAGCCTTGTCAAGCTTCTCCCTGGAGAAAAATACCTCGGCTGCAGGGCTTGAAGCATAACTTACAACAATGGGCCTTGTACCTTTGGATGCTGCACTGAATTTCCCCCAATAGGCCTCTTTCCAGCCGTTGGTTATCAGAACATCATTGGCTTTGAGCTTTTCCCAGTAATCAATATACTCTTCCCTGCCAAACCTGCCAATGGTGGCAAGCAGAAATGCAAGTCCTGGTGAGGATGTTGCCGGATTCTCAACAATGGTTAATCCTTTATATTCCGGTTTTATCAAATCTTCCAGCATGACAGGCACGGCAAGATTCTTTTTTTTAAACCATTTAATATCATAATTAAGACATACATCACCAAAATCCACGGGAATAAGTCTGTTTTCCGGGTCAAGCTTTAACCTGCTGTCAATCTCATCCAGGCCTGACGGAGTATATGGGATAAATATATCAGCCCTTAAGGCCCTGCTTAAAAAGGTATTATCAACACCGTAGAATATATCTGCCAGGGGATTATTTTTTGACAAAACAGCCATATTAAGAGCTTCCCCGGCATCCCCTGATTTAAGGATCACAAGTTTTGCATTTAATTTGGTTTCAAACTCTGTGACAGTCTTTCTGCTCATGCTGAAACTGTCATGGGTCATGATGGTAATAGTGGTGTTTGATTTTTCTGCCATGGGTTTTTTCTCTTCATTTGAGCACGCAGAAAAGAAAAAAAGTAATAAACAGAAAAAAACAGAAAAAAACTTTGAATTCATAATCATAAAATCTCCCAAATAAAAAAACCATTCCCTTTAAAAACAGGTATACCTGATTTTCAAATACAGCTGGTTTTCAGAGGATGGTTTTATATTAATTCGTTCCCTCCGCCGGTATTATCCGGATCAGGTTCTGGACGGTCGGGCAATCCCCTCTCAGCATGCCATGCATGCTCCCGTACAAATTATTTCTTTTAAATATATTCAATAGACCTATTTGCAGCTGATGTCAAGGAATAGATCGCTTTAACAGCAACACCAATGATGAAATATTTAAGTCGGGACAAGGGGCCAGGAAAAGAGTTCTGTATGAACAGCTCCTGCTGGAGTGAGTTTGCTCCTGTAAAAAACAATTGAGCTGCACATGAGTTTTCCAGACTTCAGCCCGGCACTGTCCCGGACAATATCCATTATTTTTTCCGGGTTTATCTTTTTTTTAATCCTGGCCAGTGTGAAGTGGGGAGTAAAACCCCGTTTTTCCCTTTTAAAACCGATCCTGTTCAGGGCAAGGTCTAAAAGATCATGCAATTTTTCAAGCCTGTTGGTCTGGCCGTGAACCCCGGCCCAGATAATTTTAGGCCTTGCAATGGATGGAAAAACACCGAGTCCCCCGGACCACAATGTTATAATCTCACATGGATTGTCTTTATTATCTGAAGTCACCTCTTTTTTAAACTTTAAAACCGTACCTGATATGCATTGGCAGATTTCCGGTACCATGGAAGCCTGAATATCACCCAGAAATTTCAATGTTAAGTGTATGGTGGACGGCTCTGGAAAAGAGGCCCTGATTTTTGCACCTTTTAATCGTGCCTGAAGTTCCTGAAAGAACATGGCAGCATCGCCAGAAAAGGAGACTGCTATAAAGGTTCTTATCTTTTCTCCATAATTTTCCATGGGTGAAAAATATTCTCCCGGCTCAATTCAATCCCATACCCACCACCAGTCCCACAGCAATGCCAAGGCCTATAAATATCGATCCCACAACGATTCCAACAGCAATATTGCCATTGGCAAGCTCCTTTGAAGTATCAAAGGGAGTTACCCTGTCAAAGAGCTTAAAGCCCAGCAGCATAAATGCAAGGGTGACAACCACACCAAAAATTGCATACAAGAAATTAGCAGCTATAATTCCAATTTCCATTATCTTAGAACTCCTTTTATTCTATTGATCTTATTAACATATTCGATTGTTTCCCTACTGCGTTTCCCTGTAACCTTTCCAAGACTTCTTTCAATGGATGACCACAGATTTGGATTAAGATTATTCTTTATTGCAATTTTCTGGGCCTTAATAATATTCCCTTTTCCTGCATTATACGCACCAAACATGAACCCGAGCCTGTCCTTAAAGGGTCTTTCTGCCTTAAACAGCTTCCAGATTGACCTGTCATAATAAATACCTGCTGCAATATTCCATTTTGCCTGGCGCATGGAGCCTTTTATTAAAGGGTTCTTATGTTTAATTTCTCCAAAGGTTTTCGGCATTATCTGCATAATACCCTGTGCACCCGCCCTGGATTCTGCCTTTGAGTTCAGGTTTGATTCGGCAATAGCCTGGGATTTAAAATATCTCCAGTCAAATACCGGACCAAAGCAGTGCCTGGTATATTTCTTAAAATAGGGATCATATTTTACCACCCTGTTATACCGTTCAAATCCCTGGCACGGCCCCGGACAGCACAAAAGAAACAGGAGTGAACCTAAAAAAAATTTAAAAAAAATGCCCATGGATAATCTCTTATATTATTACCAATAATCTGTACCATTGATTTGTATCAAATAAGATAATGGTTGTAAACAGAGCCTTAATAGTTGTTATGGCTTTTATTGCGATAATGATATATATATGTAATAAAATTATTGTATCTGTTAACAGAGATAAAAGGGACAAAGATATGTGCGGCATTGTTGGTGTTTATAATTCTGAAAACTCAGCCTATGATATTATGCTGGGACTTTTTGCAACCCAGAACCGGGGCCAGGAGAGCTGCGGTATTGCCACAAGCGATGGAAACCTGATCCGGGATCACAGGGGCATGGGGCTTGTCAAGGATGTTCTGACACCTGATATCCTGGAAAAACAGCCCGGAAAAATCGGAATCGGCCATGTGAGATATCCCACCAGGGGCGTTATAAGTGCTGACAATTCCCAGCCCCACGTGCTTGAGACTTTGGAAGGCACTATTTTTGCCTTTGCAAGCAATGGCGACATAACCAACTACCCCACAATAAAAAAACAGCTGGAAGACAAGGGCGTAAGGTTTAAAAGCGGCAATGACGGAGAGCTGCTGCTGAGATATATTGCCTTTAACCACAAAGAAAACAGGTTATCTGTTATTGATTCCATAAAAAAAATGATGGGAGATATAAAGGGGGCATTTTCATCCATACTCATCAGCAGGGATGAGATGTGGGCATTCAGGGACCCCTATGGCATAAGGCCCTACTCCTTTGGCAGAACCGACCTTGGCTATGCCTTTGCTTCGGAGAGCAAGGCCCTTGATATACTGCGGGCAAAAGATATTAAAGAGGTTAAACCCGGTGAGATCATACATGTATCCGGGCATGGCATTAAAAGGATAGAATCCGATGTAATCTCCCTGAGGCAGGGCAGAAAAAACTGTGCCAACTGCGTGTTTGAACCTGTATATTTCTCCATGCCTGACAGTAATCAGTTCGGACTTTCCGTGTATGAAGCAAGGAAGAGGATGGGCAGAGCCCTGGCTGAATATGACAGGGATCTTGAAATCGATGTTGTAATTTCAGTGCCGGATTCATCCAATGTACAGGCCCTTGGGTATGCACAGCACAGAAATATCCCCTTTGAAATAGCTTTGATAAGAAACCACTATGTGGGCAGAACATTTATCAAGCCTGACCAGGCTGGCAGGGATGAATCTGTCAAGCAGAAATTCAACCCCATAAAATCGAGGATAAAAGGTAAGAGAATCATACTTGTTGATGACTCCATTGTAAGGGGTACAACCATGAGAAAGATCGCAGGCATGATCAGGGGAGCAGGTGCAAAGGAGATTCATTTGAGGATAGCATCCCCGGCTGTCAAATTTCCATGCTTTTACGGGCTTGACACCTCCACAAAGGAGGAATTGATAGCCAACAGTATGGATTGTGATGAACTTAAGGAATTTTTAAAGGTTGATTCCCTTAAATATATTAAACAGAAGGACCTTTCAGATGCAGTTAATAACCATGATAACAGCTTCTGTTTTGCATGTTTTGATGGCAACTATCCCATAGAACTTGTGGATGTAAGTTTCTAATTTCAGGAGATAAAATCCCCAATTGAGATACAAAAAAAGAAAACCCCATGGCAAAGTTCCTGTGATGAGGCCCGGAGCCACCAAATCCCTAAAAAATATATTCAAAAAAATAGGCACTCCGCCATCAAGGAAATTCAAACCTGACCCTTTCCAGATAAAGGCACTGGAGGCAATAAAAAAATCAGACTGCCTCGTGGCAGCCCCCACTGGATCAGGCAAAACCTGGATTGCTGAAAAAGCTGCCCAACATATAATGGAACAAGGAGGAAGAGTCTGGTATGGCACGCCATTAAAGGCCCTTACAAATTCCATATACCACCATTTTTCAAAACTATTTGGTGTACAAAGAGTTGGCATACTTACAGGAGACATGAAAGAGAATCCCGATGCAGACATTGTCATAGGCACAACAGAAATATTGAGAAACCAGCTCTATGATTCCATGCACACAGGAAAAAATCTTGACTGCAATTTAATAATCCTTGATGAAGCTCACTATCTTGGCGACAGGGACAGGGGCGTGGTCTGGGAAGAGATAATGATCTACCTTCCTTCCAGGATTCCACTGCTTCTGCTCAGTGCAACCATTGGAAACCCCTACCAGATATCGGGCTGGCTTGAATCCATAAGAACCAGGAAATGCCGTGTTATTGAATCATCAAAACGGCCTGTTCCCCTGCACCCGATTTTTTTCCATCCCACAGGCACCCTTTTCCCTCTGTTCCAGGGACACAACCCGAAACATCCGCGCCCCCACAGAATGGTGCTGGATTTTCTCAAGAAAAAGCATAAACCCCGGATTGCACTCCCGGGCAAGCTGCCTGTTTTCAAAGATATATTAAATATCCTTGACAGATATAATCTTCTGCCGGTTATATTTTTCTTAAAATCACGGAATGACTGCGACCAGGCAATCAAACTGTGCAATGGGGATATAATAAACAAAAAACCGGAGCAAAAGAAAAAACTTAAACAGAGGCTTGGTGAACTTGTGGCAGGCAACCCCCACCTTGAAAACCACAGCCAGAGACAAACCCTTGAGATGACAGCCACAGGCGCCCACCACAGCGGACATCTTCCTGCATGGAAAGTTGTTGTGGAAACTTTAATGGCTGAAGGTCTTCTCAATGCAATGTTTGCAACATCAACGGTTGCAGCCGGAGTTAATTTCCCTGCCCGGAGTGTGGCAATACTCAACTCTGACAGATTCAACGGGACTGAATTCATATCCCTTACACCCAGTGAATTTCAACAAATGACAGGCAGGGCCGGCAGGAGAGGCATGGACAATGTCGGATTCGGCCTGATGCTGCCGGGAAGGTTCATGAATTTAAGATATGTGGCAAAACTGATCAATTCTCCACCCATTGATATCAGAAGCCAGATCAAGGTTGATTTTTCCATGGTGTTAAACCTGCTCTTATCCCACTCGCCGGACCAGATCCACAAGCTCCTTGAGAAATCCTTTGCATCCTACATGCTGACTTCAGGGTCAAAGGGGCGCAGCCAGGCAAGGACACAGTTTGGTGCAGGCCTTGAATACCTTTGGCAGGATTTTGTTGCCCACATGAACTTTTTAAGAAGTGAAAAATTCATAACAAAAACAGGAGAACTCACAAAGGACGGCCTATGGGCATCAAGCCTGAGGATTGATTCTCCTTTGCTTGTGGCCCAGAGCCTGAGGGCTGATCTCCTGCCAGGCTCATCCCCGGCAATCCTGGCCGGTATCATGGCCTCTTTTGTAAATGAACGGGAGTTCAGGGATGATACTATACCTAGTAAGACCATTCCCAAAGCACTGTTGTCAACATTTGCTCTCCTTCGAAAAGAGTTAAAGCCCTTTGCCACAAATATGAAGAAAAAAGGTTTTCCTGCCCCAAATCTCTTCATCCAGCCTGCTGTTTCACTCTATGGCTGGGCCAGAGAAGAGTCCTGGGAAAGTGTAACAGCAAGGACTGACCTTGCTGACGGAGATCTTGCCCGGCTCATTTTACGGACAGCAGAAAACCTGCGCCACCTTACAAACCTCCAGGATACTTTCCCTGAAATATCTGAAAGTGCAGACAAGGCCATTGAGATGATATTAAAGGAGCCGGTATTTACCTGGCATATTTGAAAATTATTAAATCAAACAATGAGGCGTGACATGGATAAAACTATCTTGATAACAGGAGCCACCGCAGGATTTGGAAAAGCGTGTGCAAGACTCTTTGCTGACAATGGATATCAAATCATAATTACCGGAAGACGTAAAGAAAAACTTAGGAAATTACAGAAAGAGCTTGAAAAAAAGACCAGTATTCTGGCCATTTCAATGGATGTAAGGTTAAGGGACAAGCTCTTTGAACAGATAAAAAAAATTCCGAAAAACTTTTGTTCCATTGATGTGCTTGTGAATAATGCAGGACTTGCCCTGGGCCTGGAGCCTGCCCACAGGACTGATATCAGGGACTGGGATCAGATGGTTGATACAAACATTAAGGGGCTTATGTACATGACCCGGGCTGTCCTTCCGGGAATGGTCAAAAGAGATAGAGGGCACATTGTTAACATAGGCTCCATTGCCGGTACATATCCATACCCCGGAAGCAATGTCTATGGCGCCTCAAAAGCCTTTGTAAAACAGTTCTCAAGGAATTTAAGAAGTGATCTTCTGGGAACCAGTGTCAATGTGACCAATATTGAGCCTGGCATTGCCAATACGGAATTTTCCCTGGTCAGGTTCCATGGCAGCAGGGAAAAGGCTGACAATGTTTACAAAAATACCCTGCCCCTTACAGCCGAAGATATTGCAGAAACAGTTTTCTGGGCAGTATCACGCCCTGCCCGGATAAACATAAACTCCATTGAGATCATGCCGGCATGCCAGGCCTGGGGCCCTCTTGCCATCAGCAGGGAAAGAGACAAACAATAATATAAGGATTTAAAACATGACACAGGATACAAAAAAAATAATATACACCATGATCAATGTAAGCAGGCAGCATGGTGATAAACAGGTTCTAAAAGATATCTCTCTTTCCTACTTTTACGGAGCAAAAATTGGTGTGCTTGGCCTGAACGGATCAGGCAAATCAAGTCTCATGAAAATCCTTGCAGGTGTTGATGACGGATTTACCGGCGAGACAATACTGTCCAGGGGTTTTACAGTGGGCTACCTGGAGCAGGAGCCTTTGGTTGATTCTGATAAGACTGTAAAACAAATTGTGGAAGAAGGAGTTAAGGATACAGTGGACCTCCTGAACAGGTATGAAGCAATAAGTGAAAAATTTGCTCAACCCATGTCCCGGGAAGAGATGGAAAAACTTCTGGAAGACCAGGGCCGGCTTCAGGAAAAGCTTGACCACATTGAAGCCTGGGACCTTGAGTCAAAACTTAAAATGGCCATGGATGCCTTAAGATGCCCGCCAGGGGATACTCCTGTTAATATACTTTCCGGCGGTGAAAAAAGACGTGTTGCCCTTTGCAGGTTATTATTGCAGAAACCAGATATCCTTCTGCTGGATGAGCCCACAAACCATCTTGATGCCCAGTCAGTTGCATGGCTTGAAAGACATTTAAATCAGTATGAAGGCACAATCATTGCCATCACCCATGACAGGTATTTCCTGGATAATGTTGCAGGATGGATTCTGGAACTTGACCGGGGAGCCGGGATACCTTTTAAAGGGAATTACTCATCATGGCTTGAACAGAAACAGGAACGTCTGCGCCATGCACACAAACATGAGAACAAACGGAAAAAGACAATTGAAAGAGAGCTCGAATGGATAAGGATGTCGCCCAGAGGCAGGCAGACAAAGGCCAAAGCAAGGATAACATCATATGAAGAGCTTCTGAAAAAAGATATGGACACCCAGGATCAATCCATGGAAATTTTCATTCCCCCCGGCCCCAGGCTCGGCAGCAAGGTCCTCATTGCAGAAAATGTATCCAAAGCATTTGAAGATAAACTTCTCATGGAAAATATGAACTTTATTATTCCCCCCGGCGCAATAGTGGGTATTATAGGTCCCAATGGTGCCGGCAAATCAACTCTCTTTAAAATGATAACAGGCCGGGAACAGCCTGATTCAGGCCTCCTTGAAACAGGTGGGAGTGTTGTCCTGGGATATGTTGACCAGAACAGGGACTCCCTGGATAATGAAAAGAGTATATGGGAGAATATCTCAGGAGGCAGTGATACGCTTATCATTGCCGGAAGAAAAGTCAATTCCAGGGCATATGTCTCAAAATTCAATTTTTCAGGCCAGGATCAACAGAAAAAAGCCGGTGTATTGTCAGGGGGTGAGAGAAACCGGGTGCACCTGGCAAATGTTCTTAAATCAGAAGCAAACCTTCTCCTGCTTGACGAACCCACCAATGATCTTGATGTTAACACCTTGAGCGCCCTGGAGCAGGCCCTTGAATCCTTTGGCGGCTGCGCCATGGTAATCAGCCATGACAGATGGTTTTTAGACAGGATAGCAACCCATATCCTTGCCTTTGAAGGAGACAGCCAGACCTTTTTTTTCCAGGGCAGCTACTCTGAATATGAAAAAAACAGAAGAAAAAGACTTGGTATTAAGGATGAGCAACCCACAAGAATAAAGTACCGGCATTTAACACGATAAGATAAAATGAACGTAAAAAAAATAGTTAAAAGCCCTATCCTTACAACGCACATTGCAGTATTCCTATTCGGGTTTTCCGGTCTTTTTGGAAAGTTTTTCTCCTTCAGCCCCATCTTTATTGTACTTGGCAGAACAGTTTCTGCATCTTTTTCATTGTGGATTTTCATCTGTTTTTTTAAAAAAACAAGCATCAAACCTGCATCAATACGGGACACTTTTTTCTTTATACTCCAGGGGGCGCTCCTTGGATTTCACTGGGTTCTTTTTTTCTATTCCATTCAGATTTCCACCGTTGCAATAGGGCTGCTCACCTTTTCAACATTCCCTCTGTTTGTAACATTTCTTGAACCTCTTTTTCTAAAAGAGAAGCTATGTTTAAAGAATATTATTCTTGCATTTTTCATTGTTTTCGGGACATATCTTATTATTCCCTCCTTTGATCTTTCAAACAATTTTACAAGGGGAAGCTGCATCGGAACAGCAGCAGGCTTTACATTTGCACTATTGACAATAATCAACAGAAAATCTGCTGAAAATATCGATCCCTTTCTGATCGCACTCCATCAGAACTTTTATGCTGCTCTTTTCCTGCTCATACCAGCACTGTTTGTTAATTCTCCCCTTCCACTATACACTGACCTTCCCCTGCTTGCCGTGCTTGGAATCTTCTGTACAGCCCTTGCCCACTCTCTTTTCATTAAATCACTCATCTGTATCAAGGCACAGACTGCAAGTATAATAACCGGGCTTGAGCCTGTATGGGCAATAGTTTTAGCCATAATATTCCTGGGTGAAATCCCGGATTTTCACACCGTGACTGGGGGGACAATTATAATTTTCACCTCTTTTCTGGCAATGAAAAAATAGGAGCAGCGGGGCATAAAACCAACCAGAGCACCTGTTGACAGCCTTAATGTATCAAAGGTTTTATAAAACCCTCAATGGTATGGACATTCACAATTGTTTCTCCCCTGTATGTGGTTTTCTCTTCAAATCTTACTGAAACCCAGGCAAATAACCGCCTGCCCTTTTTAAAATCAAGGTTTTTAAATTTTAACTCCTTTGAAATAATTCTCCATTTTATATCAGCACCAGAAGCAGGATATACTCCATTGAAAAAACAGAAAAAATCTGAATTATCTCGCACTTCAATGAGCATTGAGCTTGAATATGCTGGCATGCCTCCATGGATTTTTAATCTTAAAACACCTGATTCCAGGGCTGCATCACAAAAGTTCATACCATGGCTGCCCTGGTGTGTTGAAACGCAGTTTGAAGTATGCTCAAGTGGTATTTTATCCTCATCTGTGACTTTCCCGCCCAAAGTATTTTCAAAGGTGTTGTCACCAGTTTTAATAATATACCACTTAAGGGATGATTTATGGGATTTAAAAAACCGGGATTTAAGATTCTTATCAACCACGACACTCTTCTTTATCGGGTCAATAGTATTTTTATATACCTTGCGGTCCACATCAGAAGATGGCAGTACAGGTCTCTCCTGCTCCATTTTCTTTACCTGGCTGCCAAATCCTTTAATTGATCTGATAATGCCTGCCGTGGAAAAGTCAAAGATTTCATCTGCATTCTCCTTAATATACCTGTCAAGCTCTTTTTTTGTAAGTTGTAAAATAAAATCCCCATCTTTTTTAAATGCTTTAACTTTGCCATTTTTGATTTGTTCTTTTATCTTACCTGCATCAACCGTAAAAATGATTGCATCCTGCTCATTGGTCGATGGAATCAGCCTGAAAATTTTATACAGATCATCCTTTTCTTCCTTGAGATTTAAAAAAAGCAATGCCCTGGAATCCTTTAACTTTAATTGTGTGACAACAACCCTGGACTCAATCACCTCATACCTGTTTTCAGACTCATTCCAGTTGAGTGTCCAGGCTGTCATGGTGCCTGGGTTTTCCATTCCCTGTCCCCGCACATAGAATATCTGGTCTTCAAACTGCCATATACTCTCCTGTGCAAGGTCTTCCTGTATGGGTACCTGTTCTCCCACATAATGTTCAGATTTAAGAGAGGAACAGGATACCAGAACCAGGCTTACCATTGTGCACAAAAAAAATCTGACTGCTGCTGTTTTATACATTTCACACCTCCTTTTATTGATATATTCGGCAGTGCATCCGTACAGATCAGGTGAGTTCCCCTGCCCTGCTGTACTGTCTGATCAGTTTATGCATTGATCGGGCAACCCGCCTTGCAAGTTCTTCTTCTGCCTCCTTACCTTCAGTATACTTTAGATCTCCGGAAGCATAAATGGGCTCACCAACGATGTATTGCACCTTGCAGGGCAGTGGAAAATGAACTGCCATTGACAATGGCAGGGGTAAAGGCAAAATTCCAAGCACCAGAGGGTCTCTATAATCCCTGTAGGCATCCCCCAGCCTGAGAAGTCCCTGGAAGAGAAACCTGCCAAGTAACCGTCCCCTGGTAAGAAAGATGAATCCGTTATTAACTCCGATACTGACCACTGGTATCACAGGAACACCTGCAGAGATCGCTACATTAGCAAATCCTGTACGCCCCTGCCAATTGATGTGCTCATGGCCGAACCGGCTATCCATAATTTCCCGCACACCGCCTGGATAGGTCAATATCAATTCTCCCTTTCCAAGCAATGCCATTGCATTTCCACGGTTTCCGTCAACTGCCCCGGCAAGATGCATTATACGGCGTGTACTCCTCAGCCTGAACCAAAGATGATCTGCCATGAGGCGTACAAGACGTTTGCGATGGCGGAGTATCAGACTAATGAGAATGAAAAAGTCAAAATCTAAACGGCCATGATTACTGACAATTACTGCGCCTCCTGTTGCAGGCAGTCTGTCTGCAAACTGTATTCCAGCCCGGTGGTAGGCCCGCCTGGGGTTCAGAAAACTGAGAAGTTTTGCAGCGGTTTTAGTATTGACATTGTACATTGGTTCAACCCCATATATTTTTTATTTTTTCCAGCCGGGATTTACTGAACTGTTCCCTGAGTTCCCTTTTCAGCAGCTTGCCTGTGCTGTTTTTGGGGAGTTCAGATACCATTATAAACTCCTTGGGGATTTTAAATGGTGATAATCTGGTTTTAAGATACCTTTTAAGTTCATGGGGGTCAATTGCATGAGAATTTTTTGGAATAATAAAGGCTGTGATTCTTTCACCGTATTCTCTATCGGGAAGCCCGATAACAGCGCATTCTTCCACCTCTTTCCTTGTGTATAAAACCTCTTCTATCTCCCGGGGTGATACATTTTCTCCACCAGTGATGATCAGCTCCTTAATCCGGTCAACAATATAAAGATATGAATTGTCATCAATTATTCCCACATCACCGGACCGGAACCATTTACCCCAGAAAGCATCTTTTGTCTCACAAGGTCTTTTAAGGTATCCTTTCATAATATTCGGGCCTGATATACATACTTCACCCTTTGTATTATTACCCAGTATATTTCCTTTTGTATCACGGATCTGTACTGCTATGCCGTGGGCAGGAGTACCCACTGACCCTGTGACATGTTTTTTATAGTGGTTAAATGTCACCATGGAAGCACTTTCAGTCATGCCATATGCCTCAAAAATGTCCAGGCCAGTGGTTAATTTCCATCCACGCACCACCTCCTGTGCCATGCTGGCAGCAGCTGAGAAACAATATCTCACAGAGCCCAGTTTTTCTTTAATATCTGAAAGAGAGAGCATACGTATATAGATTGTCGGGACAGCGTAAAGCTTGGTTATTTTAAACTCCTGAATAGACAGTAAAAACTTATTCATATCAAAGGAAGGGTGGATAACAAGCATGCCTGCACTGGAAATGGTGGCATTTAAAATGTGTATCTGGGCAAAGACATGGTTTAACGGAAGAAAACATACTGCTGAATCATTTTCACAGGATCGCTCATGGTATACAACATTGTGCACCGATGTCATTATATTTTCATGGGTCAGCATGACACCCTTGGGCAGGGCTGTTGTTCCGCTGGTGTACAGGACAGCAGCTGTGTCATCGGGATTCCGGTCAATATTCTTAAATTGATCAGACCCGTTTTCCAGCATATCTGAAAATGACAGATCACCATGGTCACAGATAACGGTCTGCATATATGAGCCCCTGGTTATATTATCTTTTTTCCCATCAACAGTAAAAACAACCTTTGGCCCTGACTCTTCCAGCAGAGGCTGCAACTCATCTGCTGTCATGGTAAATGCGAGTGTTACTGCAACAGCACCAGCTTTGAGCACGCCAAAATAAAAAATTACCCAGTCAGAGGAGTTGGGTGCTATCAAAGCCACATGGTCTCCGGGTGAGACACCGTTTTTTACAAGCTGCGATGCAATTTTATTTGACTTACAATTTAATTGTCCAAAGGTTAACTCTGTTTTTTCATCAATTATTGCCAAATTGTCCGGAAAATTATGTGCAGCAGTTTCCAGGATATCTGCTATGTTCATTCTGACTTACTCTCTCCTTATCTTTCTCAAAAGCCCTTTAGAAGTGAAATCTCCTCTGCCCATATTGTATTATCAGGTGTTTCAAGAATCATTGGAATATTATCAAATTCAGAATCCTGCATGATCATCTTAAAGGCATTCAATCCAAGGGTTCCCCTGCCAATACTTTCATGGCGGTCCTTTCTGGATGCAAAGTCTTTTTTGGAATCATTAAGATGAAGCCCTTTCAGAAATTTAAAACCAATGATTCTGTCAAACTCCTGCCACACCAGTTTAAAAGTCTTTTCATCCCTTAAATCATATCCGGCGGAAAAGGCATGGCATGTGTCAATACAGACTCCCACCCTTGATTTATCTCCGATATTGTCAATTATCTCTGCAATGTGCTCAAATGAGTATCCCATGTTGGTTCCCTGGCCTGCCGTGTTCTCAATTACAGCAGTTACAGATTCTGTTCTGTCAAGGGCATAATTAATTGACTCTGCAATAATTTTGATACACCTTGTTTCTGAATTTTTTTTCAAATGGCTTCCTGGATGAAAATTGAGCAGGGTCAGTCCCAATTGTTCGCAGCGCTGCATCTCATCAATAAATGCCAGCCTTGATTTTTTAAGGCTGCCTGCCTCCGGATGCCCTAAATTGATGAGATAGCTGTCATGGACAAGGATCTGTTCCGGGCTGTAGCCATACTTTCCGCAGTTCTCTTTAAAGGATTCAATGCTTTTATCTGTAAGCGGTTTTGCTCTCCACTGCCTCTGGTTCTTTGTAAAAAGTGCAAAGGCTGTGGCCCCGATGCCATGGGCATTTACAGGAGCATTCTCCACCCCGCCTGCAGCTGTGACATGTGCGCCGATATATTTCATTGTTCCGGAAACCTTATGGAAGGAAATCTTGACTTATCAGTGTGGGGATAGAATTTTGCCCCGGAAAACATGTTCATGAATTCAGCATTAACATTAAGTTCAATATAAGTTATGCTGTTTCCAATGGCATATACTCTATCAAAAGCACCAGGATCTGTCAGAAGTTTTGTTGCTCCGCCCAGGGATGAGTTGCCAAGGACTTCAAACTTATCCCTTTTTATATCCGGAAGCATGCCAATTGATATTGCCGATTCAGGGTCTATAAATGATCCAAAAGTGCCTGCCACATAAAACTTTGCAAGGTCTTTAAAGTTAAGACCTGCTGTATTGCATACAATAACCTCAAGAATAGTGTACATGGCAGCCTTTGAGCTTGTCAGGGAGTTTAAGTCTATCTGGGAGATACCAATATCTTCTCCTGTGCCTGAACTCTCTCTGGGAACAAGGAGAAAAAAATCTGTCCCGGCCCTCCTGTACAATTTTTGTCCGCACTTCTCTTTTATGAACTTTCCCCTTATATCGATCCGTCCGGAAAGGAAAAGAGCTGCTGCAAGATCTATCATGCCTGACCCGCAAATACCAATGGCAGGCCTGCCATCAATGGTTGTAAACTCAAGTTCGTCTGTATCTTTGTTAATACTTACTTTATCAATGACCCCCGGGCCTGCTGTCATGCCAATATCACTAACACCACCCTCCAGGGCAGGTCCTGCTGCTCCGGCACAGGCAACAAGCCAGTCACGGCATCCCACAACCACCTCGGCATTGGTCCCCACATCAACCATGATACAGGGTTTTTCAAGCTTGTTAAGGTTACTGTAAAGTATGCCGGCAATCAAATCACCTCCAAAATAGCTCCCAATATTGGGAAACAGAAAACAAAGGGCAGATGGATTTAACTTAAGGCCCAGGCTGGCTGCTTTCACACTATCCGGCTTATTAACAGATGGTATATAGGGCTCCCGGATAATCCCCGAAGGATCAATGCCCAGAAAAAGATGGGTCATACTGGTATTCCCGGCTCCTGCAAAAAGATAAATGTCGTCGGATTTACAATCTATCCTGTTGCAAAGGTCTGAAATATTATTGTTAAATCCCTCAATCAAAAGCGAGCAAAGTTCATCAAGACCATGCTGATCCTTTGCATGATGGATCCTTGAGAGTACATCCGGCCCGATTGCTGTCTGGGGGTTATCAAATCCTTTTTCAATTAAGATCTCCCGGGACTCAAGATCCACAAGCCTGATTACAACCCTTGTAGTACCTATATCAGCTGCAACGCCCAGGAATACAGCCCCTTTGTCTCCCCGGACAAGGTCAGCCATAACCCACCCCCGGGCCTCTCTAAAAATCACAACCTTGATCCTGTTGCAGGATTCCTTTAACACAGAGGATATTTTTTTAATAATATTAAGGCTGATCTTAATATTTTCTATCCCGGTCTGCCCTTTAAGGGCTTTTTTCACCCTTTCCGCATGGGCGGTGTTATCAAGGAGGCTTGGCTCCGGGATCTTTAAATCAATTACATAACCGTTTAAACCGTCACTTTTCATTTCTGGGTCTTTAAGGATTCAAGTCTTTTCTTTAACTTTGGAAATGAGTCAAGATCAGTATGGGGAAGGAAAAGCGATGCCATATAATGATCCATATATGAAGATGTCTCTGCAAGTTCAAAATTAGTCATCATATTAACAACCTTACCAACATCCCGCCTGAGCCTGTTTGTAAGTCCGTTCATCCTGCAGCCAAGCAGAGAGCCGTTACCAAGATATGTGATCTTAGTTAAGTCTGTCTCGGGTAAAAGGCCTATGATCATGGCGCTTTCCAGGTCAACATAACTTCCAAATCCGCCTGCCAGTATAATCTCCTCAATACTTTCCATTGTCAGTCCAACTTCTTCAAGAAGGGTGTGCACAGCACTGTACATTGCTCCTTTTGCCCTGATGAGATTATCAATATCAGATTCGGTGATGGCAATATCCCTGTCTATCTGGGTTGCCTTTTTAAATGCAATAACATATTCCCATATGTCATCTGTTTTTCTGATTCTGTCAGTATCAAGGTCTCTGTTGAATTTTCCACTATTGTCTATAACTCCTGCCTCAAAAAGCCGTGCAACAATAGTTATCAGACCAGACCCGCAAATACCCTTTGCCTTGACATTACCCACAGTTATAATCATTGGCTCATAGGTGACAGGATCAATGGAAAAATCCTCAATCGCTCCCCTGGATGCACGCATGCCGAATTTGATGCCGCCGCCTTCAAAGGCCGGGCCTGCTGAAGCTGCCGTACATGCCATCCAGTCTTTATTACCCACGACTATTTCAGCATTTGTTCCTATATCCATATAAAGGGTAAGTTTTTCAGATCTATATACTCCTGCACCCATTATACCTGCAATGATATCTCCCCCTACATAACTTGAAACTCCGGGATACACAAGAACAACAGTGTGATTACCAAGGTCGATGTCAAGGTCGGCAGCCCTGAAGGGCGGATACAGAACCGATGCCGGAACATAGGGTGCAAGCCTTATATATTTTGGATTGATTTTCAGCAGGATCTGGGTCATTGTGGAGTTGCCTGCAAAGGTGACTGTTTTTATCTCATCCCTTTTTATTCCGGCCCGTTTTATTAATTTTGTAATTACTTTATTAATTGCTGTGATAACTTTATTGTGCAGTTTATCAAGCCCCCCTTCCCTGGCGGCATAGACAATCCTTGTGATGACATCTTCACCATAGCTTATCTGGGGGTTGAAATCTCCCAGCTGGGCAGCAACCTCGCCTGTGTTCACATCAAGGAGCTGGCCATACAAAGTGGTTGTTCCTATATCAAAGGCAACAACATAATTCTTTTTAGTTGTGTCCCCGGCCTCAATATCAATTATCTGGTTTCTGCCGTCTTTTCTGACAGGTCTTATTATGGTGACTGTTACTTTGAAATCACCTTCCCTTAAGGTGTCCGGGATCTTGCGTAAAAGACGAAGTCCTGTTACAAGCCTGTGTTCATCATGGTTAAACCGTAAATCTTCGATTATTCTCACCACATCGGGTCTGTTATCCTCTGCAGAAGGTTTTTCCAGCTCAAGGTATATTTTCTCAACCGGCGGAATAAAAAGGCCCTCTTCCTTAAGCTGGTCAATACTGAAATGGCTCTCTTTAGCTGTATGCCGTGCTGAAGTTCTGAAGTTCAATCTGCTTGTATCAATTTCCGACTCAATGGGAACCCTTACAACAAGATCAGATTTAACCTGGGACCGGCAGGCAAGGCGGTATCCTTTTTCTTGATCTTCATCAGAAAGGTACTCGGTTATCCCGCCTTCAATGGTGCCCTCTTCAATCAGAACTCTGCATTTACCACACACTCCTTCACCGCCGCATGAAGCATTAATATGAACACCTGCTTCCATGGCTGCCCTTATCAGGCTCTCTCCATCAGCAACCTCGATCTCCCTGTTATGGGGTTTAAAAACTATTTTATGTGTCATTGGGCCCTCTTTATATATTATTGTTCGTTGGTAATTGAATTATATAATAAAATAAGTAAGCACTATTATAATAACTTGCCAGTTTTTTTTGTTCAAGCATGAATATTTTTTATTGGAAAAAAAGGTAAAATATATTAAAAAAAGTCCATGGATCCAAAACCTGACAGAGAGGCTGCTTTATCCATCAGTAAAGAGAGGTACCGTACCCTTGTTGAAACCATGGGGGACGGGTTAAGTGAAATTGATGAACGCCAGGTGACAACCTATGCCAATGATATGCTTTGTAAAATGTGGGGCAGAACACCTTCAGAAATAATCGGCAGAAAAGTAGTTGACTTTCTTGACAGGGAAAACCAGGCAATCTTAAAAAAACAGCTTGAAAAACGCCGGAAAGGCAGCCGGGCACCCTATGAAATTGTATGGACAAAAAAAGACGGCACAAAACTGCCCACCATAATGACACCAACACCCTATTTTGACGACAATGGAAAATTCAAGGGTAGTTTTGCCATAATTACCGATATTTCAAGACACAAAAAAGAGCAGCAAATCCTGGAACAGGCCCATGATAAACTTGAAGAAATGGTAAAACAGAGGACCATTCAACTTGAGGATAAGACAAGGAGGCTTGAAGAGGTAAACACAGCCCTGCGCGTTCTATTAAAAAAAAGGCAGGAGGACAGGGATAAGCTTGAACAAAGGATGGTTTTAAATATCAGAGAACTTGTGCTGCCCTATATTGAAAAACTGCGCAACAGTGACAACAGAGCAAACCACAAGGCATGCCTGGATATTGTACAATCAACATTAAACGATATTGTATCACCCTTTCTCCATAAAATATCATTGACTTATTTAAAATTAACACCCTCTGAAATCCAGGTGGCAAACCTTATCAAACATGGAAAAACCACAAAGGATATAGCTGGTATACTGAATCTTTCCATTCAGACCATTGAGTTCTATCGTAAAAATATAAGAAAAAAAATCGGCATTACCAATAAATCGATCAATCTCAGAACATATCTTATCTCCATGAAATAATGGGGTGATTTTATACCCATTGTTACCCTGTTTTATCCCCCTTGTACCCAGGATTTTTCCGGGATATTAAACCCATTAAGAAATGCGATGTTATCAAGGCTTACCTTGGTGCATTGATTACTTTAAATTTTTCATTGTTCAGGGGGTATCAAAATGAAGGAAAAATTTTTTTTATTAACAGCTGCCGCGTTTTTCAGTGTTATGTTTACTTTTTTCAGTACATCTTCTGTTTTTGCAGGAACTATAACTCTCACCTATTCAAATTTCTTTCCTCCAACACATATTCAAAGTAAGCTTGCAGAGTCATGGTGCAGGGAGGTTGAAAAAAGAACCAACGGACAGGTTAAGGTTCAATATTTTCCAGGCCAGACCCTGACAAAATCAAAACAGGTTTATGACGGGGTAGTCCAGGGATTATCAGACATCGGGTTCTGTCTTTTTGCCTATTCAAGGGGGCGTTTTCCTTTAATGGAAGCGGTTGATCTGCCCCTGGGATATAAAACAGGTGAAATTGCAACAAAGGTTGTAAATGAAGTTTACAACAAATTTAAACCAAAGGAGCTTTCAGATACTAAAGTAATGTATCTTCATGCCCACGGCCCAGGGCTTTTATTTACAAAGGGAACACCCGTGCGCAGAATTGAAGATCTAAAGGGCCTGAAAATCAGAGCCCATGGAACAAGCGGGCTTGTCATAAGCGCTCTTGGAGGTACTCCTGTCTCTCTACCCATGCCTGACCTCTATCCAAGTCTTCAGCGTGGTGTTGTGGACGGCGGACTCTATCCCATGGAAGTTAACAAGGGGTGGAGAATGGCAGAAGTGACAGACTATGTTACCAATTCATTCTCCATTGCCTATACATCATCTTTTTATGTTGTTATGAATAAAAACAGATGGAATGCACTGCCGGACAATACAAAAAAGATTATTGAAAAAATCAATTCAGAATGGATACCAAAACATGGTAAAGCCTGGGACTCAAGCGATAAAATTGGCTGGGAATATTCAAAGAGTCTTGGCCGTACCGTGATTGAACTTGATGCCAGAGAATCGGCACGCTGGAAAAAGGCTGTTGAACCAGTCCTTTCAGAGTATATTAAAAAGATGGATAAAAAGGGATTCAATGGTAAAAAAATAGTTGATTTTGTTGTTAAGACATTGAAAAAATATCAGTAGGCAGTTAATAAAAAAATCAGGGAAACATTGATTATGTCAGAAAAGATTTACTGGAATCCGGTACTGGAGACCCTGCCCAGGGAAAAGCTTGAGCAGCTGCAGCTTTATAAATTCAAAAGAATATTTAAATGGGCATATGAAAATTCAAAATTCCACAGGAAATTATATGTGCAGCATGGCATGGAGCCTGGAGATATCAGCTGCCTTGATGACATTAAAAAAATACCAAAGGTTGAAAAATCAATGATGCGGCAGATCCAGAATAAAGACCCTTTTCCCTATGGTGATGCACTTTGTGTCCCCCTGGAGGATGTTTCAACATTCCGCCAGACAAGCGGCACAACAGGACAGCCAGTCTATCAGGCAGACACCTGGCAGGACTGGGAATGGTGGTCAGAGTGCTGGGCATACATACTATGGGCTCAGGGATACCGTCCCGGGGACAGGGTGTTTATCCCCTTTGGGTATAATATCTTTGTGGCTTTCTGGGCAGGACATTATGGTGCTGAAAAAATCGGATGTGAAGTTGTGCCCGGAGGTGTTCTGGATACCAGGGCAAGGCTTTTAAAAATGCAGGAACTTTTTGCAACTGCCATGATGGCAACCCCGACATATGTTTTGAGGATGGCTGACACAGCAAAAAATGAACTTGGTATGGATCCGTCCCGATTATCCATAAATAAAATAACATGCGCCGGAGAACCTGGTGCAGGTATTCCAGGCACTAAAAAAAGAATGGAGTCAGCATTCGGGGCTAAGGTGTATGACCACTCAGGGGCAACGGAAATCGGAGCATGGTCCTTTGAGTGCCTGGACCAGCCCCGGGGAATGCATGTTAATGAAGCAATGTTTCTGGTTGAAATTGAAGATATTGAAACAGGCGAAATAATTGATTATCCCGGGAAAAGCGGTAAAATGATCATCACTGCCCTTGACAGAATTGCCCAGCCATGTATCAGGTTCGACTCAAAGGATATTATCCAGTGGGATCCGGATCCATGCTCCTGCGGACGTACCTTCAGACTGATCAAGGGCGGTGTCCTGGGACGTGCCGATGATATCACAAAGGTGAAAGGTGTTCTTTTATCACCGGCTGCCATTGAAGAGGTGGTGCGGTCAATAAAGGAGCTGGGGGATGAATTCGAGGTTATTGTGGATAAACAGGGTGATATTGACAGAATCAAGCTTAAGGTTGAACTTATGCCCGGCATTTCAAAACATCACATTGCAGAAACGCTTACAAACCAGCTGCGGCTTAAAACCAATCTTGGATATTTAATTGAATATTATGATTATGGTACACTTCCGAGATATGAAGTAAAGGCAAAGCGGTTCAAAGACTTGAGAAAAAAATAAATTCAGCATAAGGATACACAATTTATGGATGACAAACCTGATCTTGCACTTTTGAACGATAAAATTCAAAAAATCAAAATAATACTGAATGAGATACAGAAAGAGTCGCGGTATTTCCCTGCCATATCAAAGAACTCTCAACGGGCACTTGCAAGTATAAAAATGATGGAATTGAGTATCTGTGACCTTGTTAAGCTCAACCTCTCTTAAACATACTGCCATGTGCCCCGGGGAATATGGTTCAGGGAATAACAGCTATTTAATATACCCCCACTCTTTAAGGCGGCCGTAAGCATGCTGTGCATATTTTCCCTGCTGCACCTTCTGAAGGTATTGCGTATACTTGTTGGCAGCCCTTTCAATATGGTTCATACCCTCCTCACAATAACCTTTGAAAAAAATTATATGGGGATTTCCAGGCAGGTATTTGTCATAATTATCAAACTCTTTGTATGCTCTGTAAAAATGTTTCAGGTCTATCTGGGAAAACCCTGCCAGGTGATAGGCCTGGGCTTCAGATCGATATAAACTGCTTGCTTTTTTTGAATATTTAAGGGCCTGCAAAGGTTTTTTCTGTAAAAGCAGGCATTTTGCCAGCATTACATGGGCTGTATAATCATACCTGGCCTTTCTTATGGCCTTTTTATAGGAACTTTCTGCCCTTGAATACTGTTTTTTCATCATATGGGCATCACCGGACTGCATAAGCTTAATTGCCGTTTTCATTCGCCTTAAAGGAGCTATATTATCCATATACCTGTCCCGGTTCAAAGGATAGTTTTTTGTATATTTATATATGCTGTTATTCTTTTTAATTGCAGTGCTCAATCTTTCAGAACTCATGGGATGGGTTGAAAAGAGTATACTTGCAGCAGAAGACTGTTGTTTATGCATGGAGTTTAACATCTGCATAAGCCCCACAAAGCCCTTTGAAGAGTAGCCTGCCTTTACCATGTAGCCGTTTCCCAGGGAGTCTGCCTCCCGTTCATTATCCCTTGAATAGTATGAAAGAAGCATTCCCTGGCCAAGCATGCCAAGCTGCTGGGCAAGCCTGCCTGCTGCATCGCTCTGGGAACCTGCTGCCATGGCAAGTCCGCCCACCAGTAAAGATGTCAGGCTTCCCTTGGACATCTGCTGGGCAGCATGCCGTGCATTGACATGGCCAAGTTCATGACCAAGAAGGGATGCAAGCTGGGCCTCATTACCCAGTTTAAGCAGGATTCCCCTGGTAGCTGCAATACTCCCGCCGGGGAATGCATAGGCATTTATATAAGTTGCATTGACACATCTGAAACTATAGGGCATGTCAGGTCTATGCACATTTGCCGTAAGTTTTTTCCCAATCCTGGTGATATATCTGTTAAGTCCTGAATTGCGGTACACTCCATAATCAGCTGAAAACTGGTGTGGTGACTGAGCCTGGTCAATCTGGATCTCCTGCTCCTTTGTCACCATCATGAATTGTTTTTCTCCTGTGACAGGATTGACTGCGCAGGCGTATAATGCAGGCAGTCCTGCTGCACTTATTCCGGTATATAAAAAATATTTAATAAAATCCCGTCTTGAGACAGTTGTGCCTGATTTTATACCATCCATTTTTTATTTCCCCTTTTTATTAATTAAAAAAAGTCATAATCATGAATATATTCTCCATTTCCATCTGAGTCAAATAAACTATTATTTAAATGAAACTTCCACATCTTTTTATCAGCAATTCTCGATGGTTATTTTTTAAAAGTATTGATAAGGTTTTCAGCTCTGAGAAAGATGTTGTCCCGGCTGCCTGCAAAAGAAAAAAACCGGAGAAATTCGATATCAGCATCAAATACTTCAGGCAGCTGTTGTTCATCCTGATTTGAAGCAGGTGCTGCCACTTGCCCCGGAACCCATTAAAAATACAGATGGTTCCAGAAAACAAGATTGTGAAATTAATGCAGGTAAGAGAATGATTTCTCAAATCAGAAAGGAACATCCAAAACTAAATATTATTATTACCGGGGATGGATTATACTAAAAGCAACCATTTATCAATGAACTGAAAACAGCAGACATGTCTTATATTCCTGCAGCCAGGCCAAAAGATCA
>CAZQJS010000015.1:0-54267 GCA_964593725.1 uncultured Desulfobacterales bacterium | reverse complement strand
CGGAACCCATTAAAAATACAGATGGTTCCAGAAAACAAGATTGTGAAATTAATGCGGGTAAGAGAATGATTTCTCAAATCAGGAATGCACATCCAAAACTGAATATTATTATTCCCAGGGATGGATTATACTCAAAGCAGCCATTTGTCGATGGACTGAAAACAGCAGACATATCTTATATTCCAGATACCTTTGAACGGATCTGAAAAATCTGCTGCATTGCCCAGACACAGCATTGTCTGAATATTTTAAAAAGGAATAAGAGAGATCTGGATATACTTTTTCCGTTTAGGTTTTTAAATTTAGAAAATTTAAAAAGATGCACTCCAAAAGCATATCCAGGCCTCACTTATTCCTTTATTAATCTTAAAAATAATTTTTGACCGGGAATTGCTGCTTTAGAACCATCTTAATAGCATACAATATATTTTAATGTTATGTGGCCGTTATCCATTGGCTGGATATTCACAAGTTCCAATCTTGTATCAAAATCATGGCTGAACATGGACAGACCCTTACCAAAAAATCTGGGTACAATGGTTACATAAATCTCATCTATGAGTTCTGCCTCAAGATAAAGGGAGTTTACTTTGGATCCTCCGATGAGAATTGTGGTTTCATATCCAGCTGCACCAAGGGCTGCCAATATATCTCCCGGGGATTTATCAGTAAATATCAGTTCATCACTGCCCAAAAGAGCGTCTTGAAAATTGCGGGTTATGCGTGATCTGTTCCTGGTCATTACAATGCTCCTGCGCCCGGGCAGGGGTTGGGTCAAGGTGTCAAAGGTGTTTGAACCCATTATTATAACACCTGCATCCTTTGTAAGTTTGACAAATAACTCTTTATCATCTTTCCCTGTCCAGTCAACTAAATGGGACGAGTTTCTTCCGATTTTGCCATCCAGGGTTGTTGCCATGAGCAGTGTTGTCTTCATTGGCTAATACCTTTGATAAGCATCCGGGCCAGGTGTTCTGACATGAACATGATGGATTCAATGTCCAGGTGCTCAATGATTGTTTCGTCAAACATCAGCTTTACATCAGCATCAAATCCGTCTTCTTCATCCCAGAATAACAGGACCACCGGCACTTTGGGGAAAACAGAAAACTGACAGGCAAAATCAGGGGAGTCATACTGCCTGCTTACATTTTTCCCTCCTGCTTTTTCACATGCAAGTTCAAGTTGTTTTAGATTTGAAGCAAATGTGGTTTTAAGGGGAGTCTCAACCAGATCAACCATGGAAACTATTTTTGATACTGTATTGGGGAACTCCTTAAAACTCTTCATATTGCCCATGGGTCTGGATATGCCTCCCTGGGCCATGTGGATATGGATAAATGTCTGTTCGTTTCTGGTGGGTTCAAGGCCTGAGTCATCAACTATTTTATCCTTTGTTATGAATAATTTTTTATTGAAATATGGCAGGATGATCTGTCCGGTATTACCATTATTTATGAATCTGCCGCCAATGCGCAGGGCAATATCAGAAAGCTCCATGGAGGATGATTTCTCTTTTGCCCACTCAAGGGCTTCCTTTGCCATATCTCTTTTAAGCCATTTGCCTTCCCTGTATTGCTGTTCAAGTTCTGCCTGGGCAGATTCCAGGGTTTCAGAGTCAATGTGGGGGCAGTTTTTCAAAGGGAGCTTTTCCGAGACAACCATGCCTGCAAAGGCAATGCATGTAAGATATCCACAATCTTTGCAATTGGTTCGGGGAAGTATCTTTGCATAAAGATCTACTACAGATAATGCCATGGTTACATTCCTTACTGCAGCTCAAAGGTATGCTGCCGGGGCAATTCAATTCTGCCCGGAGGTAAAAAAAGCCGGGCAGCCCTGCAGGGATGCCCGGCATGTTTAATAATTGTTATGCTTCTTTGGAAAAGTCTTCCTTACCTGCACCACACACAGGGCATTCCCAGTCATCAGGGAGGTCATCAAAGCTTGTTCCCGGATCAACACCATTGTCAGGGTCACCCTGGGCAGGGTCGTAAACATAACCACATAGATCGCATACATATTTATCCATACTAAGTCTCCTTTGATTTCAATTTATTATTTATAGTATTTACCTTATCCCAGCACATTGTTTAATGATTATAAGTAAAAAATGAGTCATTTGCAATGGGATTGTACGGCCAGACTATAAAAGTTTAGTCTTATCAAGTGCCAAAATAATTCCTTTATAGGATGCAATTATCAAAACAACGTAAAGTATTAAAAGCAATGCATTCATTTATTTAATCTCCCTGTATCAGTATTAATATGACTCTTCATCTGTTACTTCTGCCACGGTCAGTTTTTTTGAATCCATAAGCTTCCACACATAGGCAACATAACCAAGAACAAAGGGTATGCCTATTGCCACATATGTCATGGTGGCAAGGGTGAACATGCTTGATGATGCATTATAGATTGTAAGGCTTGAATTAAGATCAAGCTTTGATGGATAAAAAGCCGTGTTATTGAAAGCAGGCAGGCATAATACAACCAGGCCCACAAGCACGGTACCAGGGCCGCTGAACCATATGCCTTTGGTGCTTTGTTTAAATGAAGCAGCCACAACTCCATACAAGACAAGGAGTATCCCTGCCAGGAGCAGCACCAGCAGGTGAGGCAGGGCCAGGAGAGTTGACAGATATTTCCCCGGGACCATGGTTACAACACCTGATTCATTAACACCAAATCCCTTCATGAACAGAATCGATATCAGTACATAGAGAAGAAAGGGCAGCAGAGTCAGAAAAGAGATGAGAACGTGTTTTCGAAGTCTTGCCTCAAGTTCTGGTGTTTCTGAAAAATCTATGCTGTTTAAAAGGTATAATGCACCAAGAACCCTTGCATTAAATACAAGGAAAATTCCAAGACTCAGATTGAAAAGAGAAAAAGCAGCTTCAAGTCCCCTGAGGTTTATGCCAAGAAAAGTATAATCCCAGGTGACCTTATTTAAAAGATCCAGGGTGAAATTTGACCCTGTATAGAATGTTCCCACAGCAGCTCCAATGAGCAGAACTCCCACTGAACCATTTATAAAAAGGAATAATTCAAAGGTTTTTGCACCCAGTAGATTATCCTCTTTTTTCCGGTATTCGTAGCTTACAGCCTGGATTATAAATGAAAAGAGTATGAGAATCCATACCCAGTACGCCCCGCCAAAACTTGTTGCATAGAATTTTGGAAATGCTGCAAACAGTGCGCCTCCAAAAAGCACAAGGGTTGTAAAGGGCATCTCCCATTTACGGCCAAGGGAGGTTACCACCAGGGATTTCTCAAGATCGGTTTTAGCAACCTGCCATAAAAGTGTCTGTCCTCCCTGGACAAAGGTCAGGAATAAGAAGAGTGCACCAACTATGGAACAAATTATCCACCAAAGCTGCTGCAGGGTTGCATAGTCAAGATTTGATATCATTTTATAGTTCCTCCTTTGGTCCAATGGATATTTGTTTAAGCATGATCTTTATTTCAGCTGCCAGCAGCAGTGTAAATATGATTAAAAACATGAAAAATGTAATCCGGACATTACCCACATCAAGGTTGGTACTTGATATTTTTACCGGTAAAAGGTTGTAAATGGCCCAGGGCTGACGGCCTACCTCTGCCACAACCCATCCCATCTCCTGGGCAATAAGTCCAAGAAGACCTGATATTAAGCCAAGGGGCAGAAGCCACTTTTTTAAACTTTCATTATCAAGGGAGCCTTTGATACCAAAAAATAGAAAACCTGCAAAAAGAAGGGGGAAAAATGTTCCAAGGCCCACCATGATATGAAAAGCATAGTATGAAGTCGCAACAGAAGGAACAGCCTCTTCGGGTTTATCAAGGTAACCAAAACCGATATAATCCTTTGTTTCATTGAATTTCTTAAGTGCTGTTTCTGCCTTATCCTTATTATTCTCTTTGCGCGCCTGTTTATAAAGGGCAAGATTATCTATGGCAGACTTTCCCTTGGAAATTTTTGAGATAATACTTTCAATGTCCTGATCTTTATTACCATATACAAGGTCATCAATTCCCGGGACAAAGGAGTCAAGGGAACGGTTTGCAAGGAGTGAAAGCAGATAGGGAAGCTTGACTTCCAGGAGAAATGCATCTTTATCATCCCCGGGTTTTTTCCGGGGATTTATTATGCCTGCAGCAACTATGGCAGCCTTTGCTTCACCTTTATACAACCCTTCAATGGCAGCAAGTTTCATGGGCTGTTTCTGGGCAACTGCATAGGCAGCTTCGTCTCCTGTAAAAGCAACATAAAAGGATGCAAGAAGACCGAAAACCGATGCTACAATAATTGATTTTTTTGCCATTTCAATATGCCGTCCCTTTATGAGATACCAGCTGGAGATTGTAAGGACAAACAGGGAGGCAAATAAGAATCCGGAACTTGAAGTATGGACAAATTTGGAAACTGCCACAGGGTTGAATACAACATCTGCAAAATTGTGCATTTCAAACCGTGCTGTATCAGGGTTAAAAGCCATGCCAACCGGGTTCTGCATCCAGCCATTGGCCACAAGGATCCAGACTGCTGAGAGGTTTGAGCCTATGGCCACCATCCAGGTGGAAAAGAGATGGAATTTTTTGGAAACCCTGTTCCATCCAAAAAACATGACAGCAAAGAAAGTAGCTTCAAGGAAAAAGGCAAAAATTCCTTCAATGGCAAGGGGAGCACCAAAAATATCACCCACCATCCAGGAGTAGTTGGACCAGTTTGTACCAAATTCAAATTCAAGTATGATTCCAGTTGCAACACCAATGGCAAAGTTGATTCCAAAAAGAGTCATCCAGAATTTTGTAATATTCCGCCACTCTTTATTGCCGGTACGTACATAAATTGACTCAAAAAAGGCGCACAAGAACGAGAGCCCCAGGGTCAATGGTACAAATATCCAGTGATACATAGCTGTAAGAGCAAATTGTGCCCTTGCCCAGTTCACCATACTCAGATCAATATCCATCATAATTTTTTTCCCTCCTTAATATATAAAATGGAATGGAGTGTTATTAAATCGGTTAAATCTATCATTTTGGTACATTAAGAGAGGCATTTCTTGTGATTTGCTCAAGAACATAGTTCCCCCTTTCTTTATCGGTTTTGAATTTTGTGTTCAGGTAGTTGGGGAAGAAAAATACCTTCAGGATTACAAACATTATAAAAAGCTTGATCAGAATGATTTTCCATAGCTTTTTCCCAAGAACCATCCCTTTAAAACCGTCCCTGTAAAAAATATAGAGATTGCCGATCATTTTCATCTCGTTTTTTTAAGGTAATGAGTAAAAACAGCGTTTCGGGGAAATGATTTCCCCCTTTTCCTTAAGGGCTTTTATGGTCCTGGAGACCTCCTTGCTGTCAACATCAAGGGCTTTTGCTATCTCACCTGGCCTGACTGGTTTACCTGCATCTTCCATGGCTTTTAATACTTTTTGTTCCATTTTAAACCTCATTATAAAGTTTTCAGATTCGTAATAAATATCGTTATCATTTAAATATCCAAGCAATTAATATGCCATGAGCAGGACAGGTCTTGCAAACCATTTGCATAAATTTGCTAAACTATTGATAACTACCTGAAAACAGGCAGGGTTGCTATAAATATTGAGAATAAAAGTGTATGAAAAATTTCTGATATTCTGATTTTTATGATACAGTTTGATGGGTCGGAGAGTGTATCAATACATATCTGTCTCAATATGGTTGAGACAGTCTGTTTTGCAAGACTGTCTCAGATCTGGTCGGCAAAATCTTTGATTTCTTCATGACTTGCAAGGAACCTATAAAGGGTTGCCCTGCCAACGCCAAGAATTCTTGCGGCCTTGGATTTGTTGCCTCCGCTTTTTCTGATGGCATTTTTTACAGATTCAATATCAAGTTTACCCCTGATATTTGTTACAATCTGCCGGGGCTTCAGATCCAGTACCCTTGAAACTACATTTTTATCCCGGGTTATTTCCAGTGGAAGGTGGATGGGAAGTATGCGTTTTCCCCGGGCTCTGACAACGGCAAATTGAATTACATTTTTCAACTCCCTGACATTTCCGGGCCAGTGGTAGTCAAGCATGGCATCCAGGGTTTCACCGGCTATTTCCGGAACAGGATGGGGGCTTTGTTCTTCGGTCTCCTTTAAAAAATGGGCTGCAAGAAGTGGAATATCACTTTTACGCTCCTTCAGGGGTGGCAGGTGTATGGGTATGACATTTAGTCTGTAATATAGGTCTTCTCTGAATCTTCCAGCCTGTACCTCCTCTGTGAGTTTCTTATTTGTGGCACTGATTATCCTCACATCCACAGAGACTTTTTTTTCTCCTCCAACCTTTTCAAAGGAACCTTCCTGGAGAAAACGTAAAAGTTTTACCTGGGTTTTCAGGGGAAGTTCCACTACTTCATCAAGGAATAAAGTTCCTTTGTGGGCAAGTTCAAACCGTCCCTTTCGCTCCTTGACAGCTCCTGAAAATGCTCCTTTAACATGGCCGAAGAGTTCACTTTCCACAATACCTTCGGGTATGGCCCCGCAGTTTATGGGAACAAAAGCGCCGTTCCCAAAGGAGCTTATATCATGTATGGCGCATGCAACCCTCTCTTTTCCAGTACCTGTATCACCGGATACATGTACAGGGTAATTATAGAGGGCAACATCCTGGATCTGTTTGAAAATATCCTGCATGGTTTTGTCTTTACCGATTATCCCTGCAAAGTTTGAAAGGTTTTCTGCTTTTATGGAGAGTTTAAAGGATTCTGTCATGTCCCGGAAAGAGGCAACCACACCTTGAAACTTATCATTATTCATGATGGGTGAGACTGTCATTTCAATCTGGAGTATGGTGCCGTCCTTTGCAACTGTGGTCATGGGATACTCTTTAATCCTTGAATGAAAATCAGGACTGCTGCCGCAGAATGAGCATTTCTGCCCGCAGAAAGGTGTTTTAAAAACCAGATGGCAGTCCCGGCCAAGGACTTCCTCTTTCAGGTATCCGGTGATTCTTTCTGCTTCCTTGTTGAAAAAAGTGATTATTCTTTCAGGAGTATGGGCAATAATGCCCAGCTTAAGATTTTCAAGAACAAGGGCTATGTTCTCATTGTCAAGGATGGTATGTGTCAGATCGTTCATTGAATATACAAATGACACATTTATGTATCATATGCAATAGTTTTTTTGATTTTAATGGGAAATTACTCCCAGGTGATACAATTTCCGGGACAATTTTTCATGGCTTCATGGATGGTTTCATGGGAATAATCATCCAGGGCAAGTGTCTCAACAAACCCTGCATCATTGATCTGGAATGCATGGGGAGCAAGTTCAATGCATATTTCACAAAGAATGCAGCATCCCAGTTCAATGACAGGGGTTTTCATGGATATTTCTACTTAAAGTATCTGTTCAGCAGACCTTGGAATGCAAGTCCATGGCGTGCTTCATCCTTGCACATCTCATGTACAGTGTCGTGTATTGCATCATAACCAAGCTCTTTTGCTTTGACAGCAATCTCTTTTTTTCCGGCACAAGCGCCATTTTCAGCAAGAACCCTTGCTTTAAGATTGGCTTTGGTGCTGGCTTCAAGTACTTCTCCCAGAAGTTCTGCAAATTTTGATGCATGGTCTGCCTCTTCATAGGCTATCCTTTTATAAGCCTCTGCAACTTCAGGATACCCTTCACGATCAGCCTGGCGGCTCATGGCTATGTACATGCCGACTTCAGTGCATTCACCCATGAAATTATCCTTTAATCCCTGGAGTATTTCAGGATCAACATCCTTGGCAACACCGATAACATGGCCGTCAGCCCAGGTGAGATCACCTTCCTGTACTGAAAATTTATCCTTTGCTGCACCGCATTGGGGGCATTTTTCCGGAGCATCATAACCATTAATTGAATAACCGCATACTGAACATACATAAGTTTTCATCTTACTTTTTTTCCTCCTTGGTTTCGTTCCACCAGCCTTTGTCAATGTGGTTCTGTTTCTCTTTTTTAGCAAGATCCAGAATCCGGTATCCGGAATCGAGCAGGATTCCGTATAATACACCGCATCCAGGGTCTTCCCTGTGTTCATCACCTTCCTGAGCAAGCTGGATCATTTTGTTTGCAATTTTAATTGTGCTTGCAATGTTTGTGTCACATTTTTTTTTAAGCATAAATAAAACAACTCGTTTTAAGGTTACCCTTACTATTATCTGTAAAGGGCAAAAATATAAAACAACTTTAATGGAAAATTTCTTAATACAAAATTCATGCCAGGCAGTTCATGGAAGTTAATATTTTCTTTTAGTAACCGTCTTTTGATTATTTAATATAAAGTCTATTTTTTTTATGACACTTTGTTCACTTATTTCATTTATATCTAAGTTGCTGCCGCATCCATATTTGCGTATAAGTTTATTATAGCTGTTTAAAGATTTTTCAATTACAGGATGATAAACTGCATGGTAATTCTGACTCATTTCCTTTGGATAAGGAGTAAAACGTCCATAATGATTACCATTTGAAATAACAAATACATTTGATGCCCCCACTGCAATTGCAAGATGGGGACATATTGTTTCGTTTGTTAATATAAAAGCACTGTTTTTTATGATATATAGTAAATCTATTAAAGAAGTATAGCCAATAAGTGCTATATAATCGTCCTTAAAAGATTTAGAAAATCTTTTAACATTTTCGCACTCGTTTAATCCTCCACAGAGAACTATCTTATAATGATAATTGTCCTTAAGGTATTTTCCTAGAATGGCAAATTTTTCAACATCCCATTTTCTGAAACTGTGGCCGGCACCAATAAAGAGTACTGCATATCTTTCAGGCAGTTTAAAACTTAATTTTTTTGATTTTAATTTTATAAATGGTTTACTAATGTCTAATCTGGTATGTAAAAATGATTCAAAGAACTCCTTGTTTCTGTTAAATTCAAATATTATTCTGTTACGTGCTTTAATACGCTTTGTATAGTATTTATCACTTATATTTTTCTGCCACTTTTTAATATTTGATAAATCTCCATCAATTCCTATCTTATTTTTTGCATTAACAAGTTTAACAATATTATCAGATAAGAAAAATTCCCTGCTGAACATGGGATTTAAAACTATTTCATATCCTTGTGCTGTGATCTCTTTAAGTTTTTTATATCTGTAAACAAATTTATAAATAAATTCAGACCTGTCAACCCAGATAAAATTGTCTATAAAATCATTATCAAGTCCCATGGACAGGCTTTCCCAGGCGTTGCTGCCAACAAGAGTAATGCTGTAATCCTTATATTGGGGGCTTGTTTTAAGAATTTGTATAAAATTTCTGAATAGTACATAACCACCAATTGAATCAAGATGGATCAATAAAAGGGAGCCTTGTTTAATATTTTTATTTGAGGGTATCAAAATATTAATGCAAAAATATATTACAAGTCTTATCAAGTCTGCAATCTTTGCAATCATTTGAGTTGTTTTAGATTGTTTCTGCATTTTTTTTAACGTCTCTAACCATATTGTTTTTAAAAATAACCAGGGCTGACATCGGTGCCATTAAAGGATATGAACCTGCTTTTTGCTGAAGAAAGTATTAAAAATCCTCAAAGCTTAAAATATTACTCCTCCCCTGATACAACTACAACACGTTGTCCTTAGTATCAGGGGATGTCTGACCCTGTCAAGAAAAAAATCAAGCTAGTGATAATCATATAGATATTTTACATGCTGGTGCATTTTTCAGCAAGGGATTCAGAAGTTGTAGTTATTAATGATTGCCAGACCCTGTTTTATTTTTTCATTTTATATTATTATACATATATGCTTTTATGAATTTTTTTAGAGGTGATATATGACCGATGACAACAGACCTGTTACCCCTGAGATAGTTACAGAAGACGATGGTAAAGATGCAAAACAGTTGATGCCCCAGAGCGTAAAGCCGGATGTGCTTTATCTGGTACCCATTACAGGCAGGCCCCACCTGCCGGCCCAGATACAGCCCCTTATTGTAAATAAAAAAATGTGGGAAAAGACTCTGGAAAAAGCCTATGAGACATCCAACAGCCTTCTGGGCATTGTTTACCTTAAGGATATCAAAAAACTTGAAATCGTAAAGCAGGACTTTCCCCGGGTGGGATGTGTGGTCAGGGTGGTTAATTTTGTTGAGATGGAAGGCAATATTCAGTTTATAGCCCAGGGCCTTGAAAGGTTCAGGATTGTAAGATTCTTATCTGATAAACCCCCCTTTGCCGTGAAAGTGGAATATTTTAAACCGCCCAGGGAAAATGAAAAAGAGCTGAAGGCCTATGCTATCTCCATAATTAATGCCATTAAGCAGCTTTTATCCTTAAACCCGTTATATACAGAAGAGCTGAAACAATACCTTGGCAGATTCAGCCCGGATGATCCGTCACCTTTGACTGATTTTGCAGCTGGTATCACAAGCGCTTCAGGAGATGAACTCCAGAAGGTGCTGGAAACAGCATCCATAATGGAGAGGATGAAAAAAGTGCTTATGCTGCTTCAAAAGGAGATTGAGATTGCAAAGCTTCAGACAAAGATACAAAAGGATCTCAATACCCAGATAGACGGGAATAAAAGAAAGTTCTTTTTAAAGGAGCAGCTGAAAGCTATCCAGAAAGAGCTTGGCATGGCAAAGGATGATAAAACATCTGATGTTGAAAAGTTTAAGAAAAAATTTGCAAAACTGAATCCTCCTGATCATGTTGCAAAACGGTTTGATGAAGAGATAGAAAAGCTTTCCGTGCTTGAGACAGGTTCGTCCGAATATGGAGTTACAAGGAATTACATAGACTGGATAACATCCTTTCCCTGGGGGATCAATTCCAGGGATAATATGGATATAAAAAGAGCTGAAAAGATTCTTAACAGGGATCATGCCGGACTTTCCGATGTAAAGGACAGAATAATTGAGTTCTTTGCAGCAGGTATATATAAAAAGGATATTTCAGGCTCCATAATTCTTTTTGTGGGCCCTCCGGGTGTTGGGAAGACATCCATTGGCAAGTCCATTGCCGAGGCTCTGGGGAGAAAATTTTACAGGTTCAGCCTCGGAGGCATAAGGGATGAGGCCGAGATAAAGGGACATAGAAGGACCTATGTGGGCGCCATGCCTGGCAAACTTGTCCAGGCCCTGAAAGATACAAAGGTTGCAAATCCGGTGATCATGTTTGATGAGATAGATAAGATTGGTTCCTCTTACCAGGGGGATCCGGCATCGGCTCTGCTTGAGGTGCTTGACCCGGAGCAGAACTCAGAATTCCTGGATCATTATATGGATTTGAGGATTGACCTGTCAAAAATATTGTTCATATGCACGGCCAATCAACTGGACACCATACCGGCCCCGCTTTTTGACAGGATGGATATGATAAAGCTTCCCGGTTATATAACCAGGGAAAAGATGGAGATAGCACGGAAGCATCTATGGCCCAAATTGTTAAAGCGGAACAAGCTGACATCAAAAACCATTACCATCACAGATCAGACCATACGGCAGATCATAGAAGGTTATGCCAGGGAAGCAGGTGTGCGGAATCTTGAAAAACTTCTCAATAAAATTATCAGAAAAAGCATTGTAAAAATTTTAAAGGAGAAAAAGAAAAAAATCAGTGTGAATCTTAAAACCCTTGAGAGCTATCTTGGCCCTGTGGTGTTTAAAAAAGAGAAACAGATTACAGGGGTGGGGGTTGTGACCGGCCTTGCCTGGACTCAGCTGGGTGGTGCCACCCTTGCCATTGAGGCTGCCAGGGTTCATAATAAAAACGCCGGCATTAAAATTACAGGCAAGCTTGGAGAAGTGATGCGGGAATCTGCCGAGATTGCATTAAGTTTTATCCGCTCCCACATAAAAAGTTTTAAGGGTGATCCGGGATTTTTTGATTCTGCCTTTATTCATATACATGTACCAGAAGGTGCAACTCCAAAGGATGGACCCAGTGCCGGTATAACCCTTGCAACAGCACTTTTATCCCTTGCTTTGAACAAAAAGGTTGACCCCCATACTGCCATGACAGGAGAGATTACCTTAACCGGTAAGGTGCTTGGCGTTGGCGGCATCAGAGAAAAGATTATTGCAGCAAGGAGAGTGGGCATTAAAACAATTATTCTGCCCGGAGCTGTAACACCGGAATTCATAAAACTGCCCGATCATATTAAGGAGAATATCAAGTTTCATTTTGTTAAAAAATACAGGGATGTCTTTGATATGATTTTTAAATAGCTGAAATCTTTTTTTCAGATATGTCCCAGCCGTCAAAAAAAAGAATAAGGGTGGACTCTTTTAATATATGTTCTGGTACAAGTTTTCTGTTTTCCCTGTCCATGTTCATAAGGGCCCTTAGAGCATAACCGCGTTTTACAGGGTCCTTTGAATCAAGAAAGGGCAGCAGGGTGGCTGTGACTTCTTTTTCTTGTCTCCCATAAGTCTCAAGATATGTGCCAACCCCCCATAATGAACCTCTTTGCAGCATCTCATGCTCAAGGAAATTGCCTTCAGGATTTATATATGAGAAGAGAATCGATTCAAACTCCCTTGCAAGGGTCTTATTGAGTTTCAGTATCTCCCCCATGGCTTCCACAGAACCCCAGCCAATGCCGCCTGATTCATCATTAAGGTTCCACATAAGCCTTCTTAATATAATCCTTGCATCTTCCAGCCTGTTTTGGGCAATTCTTTGGGTAAGATAGCCCATGGCAACGGTGCTCCGGAACCGGATGAGATCATCCATGCTGTAAAAACTGGAGAAGAGAGGACCTGCAAGTGTCTGGTCAGGGATTTTCTTAAACTCTTCCAATGCCTGATCTCTTTTTTTATACAAAAGGATTTCACGCACCTTTTTCTTTACTTTTCTGCCATGGGGTTTTACCATTTTACCGGTTTTCCTATCCTGATTGTATCAGTATTGATGACCGTGTCCCTGATTATAACTTCCACTCCTTTTCCCACGGCTCTTCTCAGTTTTTCCGCATAGGTTTTATCTATCATATCCGCAGGTTTGAAACTTTTGGCATCCATGCGCTGAATCAGGTAGAATATAATTCCTCTGTGTCCCATGGTGACCAGCTGCACAAGTTCATCCAGGTGTTTTTGACCCCTTGTTGTCACTGCATCGGGGAACATTGCAACACCATTTTCAACCAGAGTGCAGTTTTTTATTTCAACATAGCATTTCCTGTCCTTGTTATCCTCCAGAAGCAGATCAAGGCGTGTGTGTCTGCTTGTCTTTATTTCTGCTTTTACCCTGCTGTACCCTGACAATTCTTCTATTAAATCGTTTTCAATGGCCTGTTTAACAAGTTTATTGGGAACCTGGGTGTTTATACCTATCATTGTGCCGGGAATTTTGATTAGTTCCCAGGTATATTTAAGTTTTCGTCTGGGATTACTGCTTTCAGACAGAAAAACCTGTGATCCAGGCTCAGAACAGCCTTTCATGGAACCTGAGTTGGGGCAGTGGGCAGTTACGGTTCTGCCCGATTCAATAAGCCGTACATCTGCAAGAAACCGTTTGTAACGTTTTATCAATACTCCATTGAGAAGGGGCGGCAGTTTATATGCTGCATCTTTCATTTTTCCATCCTTTTTTTTAAGCACGCCATGTCCAGTTCTTTTCTGATGCCGAATCGTGTCAGGCAGAAGTCATACCTGACAGGGTCATCCGGCGCTATGGTTTTAAACCCCCTGGTAATTTCCAGAGCTGTTTTAATATCCCGGCTCTTCCTTTTTGTAAATCCCAGCATTATCCCTGTCTTATACATGTGCGTATCCAGGGGTACAATTAACTGGCAGGGGTTTACCCTGTCCCATCCCCCGGGATCAACCAGATCCTTTCTCACCATCCAGCGCAGAAAAAGGTGACTTCGCTTGCATGCACTCTTTTTCCCCGGGTCTGCCAGGAGATGCCCTGCCTCCCTGTTTCCGGAAATATGGTCATAAAGATGGGTAAGCCCGTTTATGACGTTTTCGTCATCTTCGGTCCACCCACTGCAAAAACAGTTTTCCAGGGACGAATAGTCAATCAGAACATTTCTTATTCCCCATAAAAGATTTACAAGGTGATGCTCATTTGCAAAACGGTATTGAAAGTCCTTGAAATCTTCTGCAATATCTTTTTTTCTTTTCTCCATCAAATATTCATGGGGAGATGGTACAAGTTGATTTAAAATGTGATCAATGGTTTTCATGATCATTTCCACACGGCCATAGGCGCAGCAGGCAGCAATAAAACCTGCAATTTCCCTGTTTTTTTTGTCCGTGTAGTTATAAAGAAACACCAGAGGGTCAGGGTCTACATACTCTCTTTTATTATATTCTGCGTATATTGTATTAAGTCTGTTTTTTAATTTATCCATGCTTTGATTAATGCATATTCCAGACCATTATTGAATTTATTAATCAAGCTTTTTTTCATAACGCTTTAATAAAAGAGAATTGCCAACAACTGATAATGATGAAAACCACATGGCAATGCTTGCAAATTCCGGCTTTAATGCAATTCCGTAATAAGGGTAAAGAATGCCAGCTGCAATGGGGATCATTAAAATATTATAAAAAAACGCCCAGAAAAAGTTAAGTTTTATCGTTTGAACGGTTTTTTTACCAAGGCGTATTGCCCTGTCCACATCAAGGAGGGAATTTTTTATCAGGATCACATCCCCGGTCTCCTTTGCAACATCGGTTCCCGAGCCTATGGCAATGCCGATATCTGCCTTTGCAAGGGCAGGGGCATCATTAATGCCGTCTCCAACCATGCCGACTTTCAGACCCTGGTCCTGCCATTTTTTCACATGGCTTATTTTATCTTCCGGCATAACATCAGCTTCAACTTCGTGGATTCCGACCTCCTTTGCAACTGCCCGGGCAGAAGCCAGATTATCACCGGAAATAAGGGCAGTTTTTATTCCTGCTTTGTGAATTCTTTTAATTGCTGTTTTTGAATCCTTTTTAATTACATCTGAAAGGGCAAGTATACCTGCAATTTTTCTGTTTATGGAAACATAGATGGTTGTCATACCCTGATTTGCAAGTTTTTCACCCAGGGCTGTAATTTTTTTGTTCAGCATGTCATTGCTTATCAATTTAAAACTGCCGACTTTAATATTTTTTTTATCCATGGTGCATTGAATTCCGTGGCCGCTTACCTCCTTTGCATTGGATGTCTCTTTCAGCACAATTTTTAATTTTTCAGCCCTTTTCACAACCGCCTTTGCCAGGGGATGGGATGAGTTTATTTCAGCACTTGCAGCAATGGTTAAAAGCTCTTGCTCAGTAAGGTCGGGCAGTGGATAAATCCCGGTAACTTCTGGCTTTCCCCTTGTGATGGTCCCGGTTTTATCAAAGAGAACAATATCGAGCCTGGATATATTTTCCAGGCCTGACCCTTTTTTAAAGAGAATGCCCCGGTTCAGGCCGACACCGCTTCCAACCATTATTGCCGTGGGAGTTGCAAGTCCGAGTGCGCAGGGACAGGCAATAACAAATACTGATATCATCAGTTCAAAGGAGAATAAGAACGGGGTTGTGTTTTCAAGCCCTGTCAGATCTGCAAGGAAATACCATATACAAAAGGTGAGAATACCTGCAAGGACAACACCTGGTACAAAATAGTTGGAAACCTTATCGGCAAGGCGCTGGATTGGTGCTTTGTCAGCCTGGGCATCCTCCACCATCTTTATGATATTGGCAAGGGTTGTATCATTACCAACTCTCAGGGTTTTAACCAGAATCACACCTGATTGATTGATTGTTGCACCGGTTACCCTGGCTCCTTTTTTCTTTTCCACGGGCAAAGGTTCTCCTGTGAGCATGGATTCGTCAATGGTTGTTTTTCCTTGAATTATTTTTCCATCAACAGGAATTTTTTCACCGGGCAGGACTTTTACAATATCTCCAATTTCAACAATGGATGCAGGAATAATCTCTTCAACATTTTCCTTGTTATAACCACGGACTATTCTTGCTGTGTCTGCATTCAGCGCAAGAAGATTTTTAAGGGCAAGAGAAGTCCTGCCCTTGGCACCTGCCTCAAGCATTTTTCCTATCATTATAAAAGTGATCAGCATGGCAGATGAGTCAAAGAATACAGGTTTTGCAGGGTCAAGGAAGAACAGGGAAAAAAGACTGTAAAAATAGGCAGCTGAAATACCAAGGGATATCAGGACATCCATATTTGCAGTCCTGTTCTTAAGGGAATAGTATGCTCCTTCATAAAATGCCCTGCCTGAAACAAATTGAACAAGACTTGCAAGGGCAAACAATATATAATTTGTTTCAGCCATGGGGAAGATTTTTAACTGCATGATGGCAACCATGGGAATGGTAAAGCCTAAGGCAAAGAAAAATCTGAACCTCTCCTTTTTTGCAATTTTAAGGTCAGAATCTTTTTCAATCCTTGCTTTGTAGCCTGCCCTGCTTACAATATTCAAAACCTCTTTTTCATCCATAACTGAGCTGTCATATTGGATAAATCCCTTTTCCAGGGGAAGATTTATTGCAGTCTTTTTAATACCTTTGGATTTTTTAAAGGCCTTTTCAATGGCCAGGGCGCAATTGGCACAGGTCATACCCTCAATATTAAAGGATATGTCTGAAATGTTTTTTCCTCCTGATTCTTCCGGTTTGTCCATTGCCGGGACAGTTTCAGACTCTGACCCCGGTGTCAGAGAGTATCCCTCATCTTTGATAATGGTTTTGAGGGAGTTAATACTGCTTCTTTTTTCATCAAAAATGACAATCACAGACTCATCTTTAAACGATGCTTTAACATCTATTACGCCTTCAACAGACTTGAGTGCTCTGGAGACAGCATTTTCACAATGGCTGCACATCATGCCGTATACTTTTATCTTCTGTTCCATGGCCATGGACATACCTTTTTGTTTTAATTTATTCTAACCTGCCTGTTTTTCCCCGGCAGGATACCCAAGTTCAGTTATACCTTTAATTATGGCATCCATGTCAAGGGTTTTATCAACTGTAAAGCATGCTTCCCCTGCCTCAAGGTCCACGACAACATTTGAAATATCATTGTTTTGTTCAAGGAATTTTTTCACACGGCCAAGACAGTGCATGCATGTCATGTTCTGAATACTTAGTTTTTTCTCCATTTTTTCTCCTTTATCTGTTTGAGAATTTAAAAATCGTATCAATTAATTCGTCAATCTTATTCTGCCCTTCTCCCTCTGCAATGGCATTGGTTACGCATGATTCAACATGGCGTTTTATGATTATTTTTTCAACTCCGTGGAGGGCTTTTACAGCCGCGTTGATCTGGTTTACAATATCAATGCAGTATTTTTCATTTTCAACCATTTTTGCAATGCCCCTGATCTGTCCTTCGATTTTTTTAAGCCTGGTAAGGGCGTTTTTCTTAACCTCTTTGTTAATCATATCTTTTTTTCCTGTCATTGGTTAACCGCACCCTACCATACCCTGGTAGGGTATATTTACAATATAAAGATTGTGTTAATATTGTCAAGGCCTGGCAGGTGTATAAAAAAAATATCATTACTCCTTGACTTTTTTATTTTGAAGGAATATCCTGAAAAATAATTCAACACATAATTATTTCGTAAAACAATTTGTTCCGGGTATGGATTATGACCCAAGGGAGGTTTTTATGGATTTTTTAGAATTGATCCCAACACCTGATACCATTCCTGTCCATTGGATGTGGTTCCAGGTGCTGCTTATTACAACCTTTATTCTCCATCTTCTCTTCATGAATGTTATGCTGGGCAGCAGCATTATTGCCATGGTAAGGGAGTTCAAAACAACAGAAGAGCCTGATGAACTCAACAGGGATATCTCCACGAAACTGCCATATATCGTCGCATTTACCGTTAATATCGGTGTGGCTCCCCTTTTGTTTCTCCAGGTTATTTACGGCCATCTTTTCTATTCCAGCTCAATGCTCATGGCAGTTTACTGGCTTTCAATATTTGTCCTGGTAATGGTTGCATACTATTCGCTCTATATTTACGATTTTAAGTTTGAGGCACTTGGCCAGGCAAGGAGAATTTTCATTGTTATTGCTGTTATCATACTGCTGGCTGTAGGCTTTATTTTTTCAAATAATATGACATTAATGATGGAACCGGAACAATGGGTCAGATATTTCAGCAATCCCTTTGGTACGCTCCTCAACCTTCAGGAAAACATGCTTATTCCGCGATATCTCCATTTTGTCGTAGGCTCCATTGCCATTGCCGGGCTTTTCCAGGCTGTGATATGGGAGGTACGGCGCAGCAGCGCGGAAGAACAGGCAGAAGAAGCTGTCCGTACAGGTTTAAACTGGTTTCTGTCTGCTACGATTTTTCAGATACTCATTGGAATATGGTTCCTTGCAACCCTGCCGGAAGATAAGATGATGCTTTATCTTGGTAAAGATAATCTTCGAACTTTTCTGCTTATACTTGGAATTTTATGTGCACTTTCAGCCCTTGTTTCTGCTGCAAAGAAAAACACCTGGGCAACTCTTGGCTCAGCTCTATCAACTGTTGTTGTAATGGTACTCATACGCGATCTTCTCAGGATGAGCTGGATAAAGCCCTTTTTTTCCCCGGCTTCATTAAAGGTTGTACCGGAATACTCTCCTTTGATTTTATTTCTGGTCTCCTTTGCAATAGGGGGCGTTATTATTGTCTATATGTTGAAAATAGCCGCAACTGCAGGAAAGGAGGCATAATATGAATTATCCGGTTTGGGAGCTTTACACAGCAGGCGGTGGGTTTTTAATTGCGTTTATCGCAGTTGTTCATGTTTATGTTTCCCATCTTGCCGTTGGAGGAGGCCTGTTTCTGGTATTTGCAGAAAAGAAGGCATATAAAACAGATGATCCTTTTATCCTTGAATATGCAAAAAAGCATACAAAATTTTTTCTATTACTCACCATGGTGTTTGGCGGAATAACAGGCGTGGGCATATGGTTTACCATTGCCCTTTTAAATCCAGGTGCCACATCCACCTTGATACACACCTTTGTTTTTGGCTGGGCCACGGAATGGGTATGTTTTGCAGGGGAAATCGTTGCTCTGTTCATCTATTTTTACACATTTGGAAAGATAGACAGAAAGCTTCATTTACGTCTGGGCTGGCTCTATTTTATTTTTGCATGGCTCTCCCTTGTCATAATAAACGGTGTTATAGCTTTTATGCTCACTCCGGGCAGCTGGCTTGAAGATCATACATTCTGGTCAGGATTTTTAAACCCTTCCACCTGGCCTGCCATGTTTTTCAGATCATTCTTAGGTTTTATGTTTGCAGGCATATTTGGATTTTTAACCAGTATGTTCATTCCTGACAAAGATGCGAGGTTATCTGTGAACAGGTTCTGTGCTGCATGGATTCTTGTGCCTTTTGTTTTCATGCTCATGTCGGCATTCTGGTATTTTAATGCTCTTCCGGATTCCATACAGACAATGATTTTAAAACGGTCCCCGGAGCTTCTGCCCTATGTAAAAATATTTTTCACATGCGCAAGCATAATTTTTGTGGGAGCTGTACTGCTTGCCCTTTCAGGTATTTCCCTGCCCGTAAAAAAAGGATTGGCATGCATTGTTCTTTTTATTGGTCTTATTTATATGGGCGGGTTTGAATTCACAAGGGAGGGGGGAAGAAAACCCTATGTTATCTATAATTACACCTATGCAAACTCCATTGCAAAGGCAGACCAGGATAAAATAAACAAACAGGGGGTGTTAAAAACAGCCCGCTGGGTTCAGAATAAAGAGATAACTTCTTTGACAGAATTTGCAGCAGGAAAGGAGATATTTAAACTTGAGTGTTCAAGCTGCCATTCTGTTGGCGGTCCCATGAATGACATTTTAAAGCGGACTGAAAAATTTTCCATATTTGGTATGGATTCAATGCTTGACGGACTTGGGAAAATAAATGATTACATGCCTCCTTTCATGGGTACTCTCAAGGAGAGAAAGGCACTTGCAACATACATTGTAACAGGGCTTCAGAACAGAAAACAGGGCAAAGATATTCCAGCGGAAAGTATTAAAAAACCTGCTGACATACCACCCTTTGACAGATCAAAGGATGAGTATGTACTTCTTGCCTGGAATGACCTTGGCATGCATTGTATTTCCGACAGCTCTGATTTCTGGGTGCTTCTGCCCCCGGCAAATGACCTTGTAGCCCAGGTAATTAAAAGGGGTAAAGTGCCAGAGGTTGTAACAAAGGATATGAAAATCACCTATCAAGTTGAAAAGGGATTTGAAAACCCTTCTGCCCATGTAAAATTATGGGACAATGCAGAATCAATATTTGGCAGAAAACTTGAAAAGAACATTGGCCTGTCAGGCAATGGCCTTGCAGGGGATATGCATTTGAGTAAGGAGCTGAATGCTTTTGAAGCATCCCTTATACCGGTTGTGCCATATCCTGACCAGGGTGGTTATAATCCCTATCCTCTCTTTACCATCAAGGCATATGAAAAAGAATCAGGTAAGCTCCTTGCCATGACAAAAACAGTTGCACCCACTGCAACGGAAATGGGATGCAAAAACTGTCACGGTGGAAAATGGCGGGTGGACGGAAAGGCAGGGTTTACAGATAAGACAGCAGCAGATATTCTGTTTGTACACGATAAAAACACAGGCACAAATCTTCTTGACATGGCAGAAAAAGGTAAACCCAAACTTTGCCAGTCCTGCCATAAGGATCCCATACTTGGTACTGAAGGGAAACCAGAGCTGCTTAATTTTCCGGCTGCCATACATGGCTGGCATGCAAATTTTCTCACCAACAGAGGAGTTAATGCATGTTTTCAGTGCCATCCTTCAAGGCCTTCCGGACCCACCAAATGTTTAAGGGGAGTTCATTCTGAAAATTTGAATTGTACTTCCTGTCATGGATTTTTGGAAGATCATGCATTATCTCTTTTGAAAAAAGAGCATGCAGATAAAAAACCCGGAGCAGAAAGGCTTATGAAACATTTAAAGCCAAGAAAAGTTGCAAGCCTTGCCAAGATTAAGGCGCGCACACCCTGGGTTAATGAACCTGACTGCCTTGGCTGCCATGTTAATTTTGGTAAAGCCGATGTAAAAACAGCTGACGGGTTTAATAAATGGACAGATGGTAAAGATGGATTATATCGCATGGGCAAGGATAAAGCAGGCAGGATCATGTGCGAAGCATGCCATGGATCACCCCATGCCAATTATCCTGCAAAAAATAAGAATTATCCTGATATTGATAATATACAGCCCCTGCAATACCAGAAGAGCAGAAAAGCAGTGGGGTCAAAAAATTGCAGTCTTTGCCATACAGTAAAGATGAAGAAAAAACCACAGCACCATCCAATGATCCAGGCAGTTATGGAGTAGTTTAAACCTGTTCCTCCTGATCCGGTAATTCAACGCTTTTGTTTTTTGTTGGATTACCGGATTTTTTTTCCGTTAAAAATCCATTGACAACCACCACTTTGTGGCATATCCTATGGGCAATCCAGGTTAATTATTATTTATCCTGCAAATTTGAAAAGGTGAGCATGGACAGTCAAAGGTTTAAAGATATCAGGGCAGAATTGAATAAAACACAAAAAGCACTTGCCCAGCTTTTGGGGATTTCCGTCAAGGCAATTCACAGCTATGAACAGGGATGGCGCAAGATTCCTCACCATGTTGAACGGCAGCTTCTCTTTCTGTTTTCCCGGGTATTAACCGGTAAAGAAGAAAATCCGGATAAGTGCTGGGACATTATCAAATGTTCTGACACAATGCGTGAGAAGTGCCCGGCAAGTGAGTTTAATTCAGGAGATCTCTGCTGGTTTATCAATGGAACCATGTGCAGCGGTAAGATCCACAGCACCTGGGAGAAAAAAATGGATGAGTGTAAGGAGTGCAGGGTTTTTAAACAATTTTTCAAGAATATACACAAAGGAAATATAAACAATAATGGATGAAATTTTAAAGAAAAACATGTGTCAGGTTGAGCAGGAGAGCGTTCTTGGCCGCCGTGAAGAACTGCCACTGGCCATTGATGCCATAATGGAATCCATGGATGATACGGGATGCTTTGCCCACATTGGCGATGATCCCATCCATTTTTCAACATCAGTTAAGGAGATGATTGATAAATTCAGGCATATACTTTTCCCGGGGTATTTTGCCATGGAAAAGATTGACAGGGCAAATCTTGTATACAACATTGGCCAGAGTGTGTCCCAGCTTTATGATATCCTCTCGGAACAGGTTATCCATGTTTTGAGACATGATTGTCTCAGATATGGTCAGAAATGCTCTGAATGCGAAACAAGGGGACATGACATTGTTTTGAAAACAATACATGGTATTGCAGACCTCAGGCTGGCCCTTGCTGCAGATGTCCGGGGGGTCTTTGATGGCGACCCTGCTGCAAAAAGCCATGATGAGATTATTTTTTCCTATCCAGGCTTATATGCCATAACAGTTTACCGCATTGCCCATATTCTATATAACCTTGAGGTACCACTGCTTCCAAGGATTATGACAGAGCATGCCCACAGCCTTACCGGTATTGATATTCACCCCGGGGCCAGGATTGGGAAAAGTTTTGTCATTGATCATGGGACAGGTATAGTAATTGGCGAAACAAGTGTTATTGGTAACAACGTGAGGGTTTACCAGAATGTCACCATTGGTGCCCTGTCCCTGCCTGCCGATGCAGGGGAGCAGCTCCGGGGAGGAGCAAAACGCCATCCAACCATTGAAGATGATGCTATTATCTATTCCGGTGCCACAATTCTCGGTGGTAAGACTGTTATAGGTGCACGTTCGGTTGTGGGAGGAAATGTCTGGCTGACAAGTTCCATTCCGGCAGATACCAAAGTTTTTATGGAATCCCCCAGGCTTGTATATAAGTACCAGGATAATAAAGAGGACAATAAAGGGATGGTGAACCATGAGCATCAAATCTGATATTACAAAAGCGTGCGGTAATACGCCCTTGATATACCTTGAAAATGCCAGCAGGGAATCAGGTGCAGAGATTTACGGCAAGGCAGAATTCTTTAACCCATTGTCAAGTGTTAAGGACCGCGTAGGCCTTGCCATGATAGAACATGGTTTTAAAACAGGTAAAATAAACAGGGAAACTACCATTGTGGAGCCCACAAGCGGGAATACAGGTATTGCCCTTGCCTTTGTTGCCAGAGTAAAAAAACTAAATCTGATTTTAACCATGCCCGAGACCATGAGTATTGAAAGGCAGAGGCTGTTGACATTTCTTGGTGCTGATCTTGTGCTGACCAGCGGAGCCCTTGGAATGAAGGGAGCCATTGAAGAGGCAGAGGGTATTATTGAAAAAAGAGCAAATTGTTTTATGCCGGATCAGTTTTCAAATCCTGCAAATCCTGAAATTCATAGAAAAACCACAGCACTGGAGATTTTAAGGGATACAGAAGGTAAAATTGATATTTTTGTTGCAGGAGTGGGTACCGGAGGCACCATCACAGGGGTGTCAGAAGTATTGAAAAAAAAGATTCCAGGCCTTAAATCCGTGGCAGTTGAACCCTTTGAATCTCCGGTTTTATCCGGAGGAAAGCCCGGCCCCCATAAAATACAGGGCATTGGCGCAGGATTTGTTCCGGCAAATCTTAATATTGATATAATTGATGAAATTGTCCAGATTAAGGGCATGGATGCACTAAAGGGAGCAGGAGAACTTGCAAAACAGGAGGGCATCCTCTGTGGTATATCTTCCGGAGCTGCCTATAAAGCAGCCCTTTATGTGGCATCAAGGCCTGAAAACCGGGGCAGGACCATTGTCTTTGTTATGTGTGATACAGCTGAGAGATATCTTTCCACAGATCTTTTTAAAGGAGTATGAAATGGGGAAAAGATATGTTTTTTCTGCTGGTTTTATTTCTTTTCTGGCAATATTATTGACCATTCCATTTCATGCATATGCCCTTGATTTTACGATGATTCAAAAAAAGGCTAAAAATCAGACGGTCTATTTCAATGCCTGGGGAGGCTCGGAAAGTATTAATAATTATATTCGTAAAGCTGCAAAAAGGGCTGAACAGAAATTCGGTTTTAAGGTAGTCCATGTAAAGGTAACAGATATCAGTACTGTTGTCAGTCGTATTATGGTGGAGAAAAGTGTCGGGCACAAGGAAAATGGTAGTGTTGATCTCATATGGATAAACGGGGAAAATTTTCGGGCAATGAAGGAGAACCATCTGCTTTACGGGCCCTTTACAAATGATCTGCCAAATTATAAATACGTTGATGTAGAGCACAAGATTACAACCCTGTTTGATTTTACAATACCTGTTGATAATATGGAGGCACCCTGGGGTATGGCCCAGCTTGTTTTTATGTATGACACAAAAAGGATAAAAAATCATCCGGAAAGCATGGAAGATCTCCTTAAATTTGCAAGGCTCCATCCGGGACGGGTTACATACCCGGCACCCCCTGACTTCCATGGAACAACCTTTTTAAAACAGGCCCTGCTTGAACTTGTCCATGACAGGGAGATTTTGTACAGGCCTGTGTCAGAGTCTGATTTTAATCTTGTAACACAACCTTTATGGAAATTTCTTGATGCTCTGCATCCTTTGATGTGGAGACAAGCAAAGGTCTTTCCTGCAGGAGCCTCCAGGATGAAGCAGATGCTCAATGATAATGAGATATTCATCTCATTGAGTTTTAATCCCAATGCCGCCGGCAATGCCATTTTAAAGGGAGAACTGCCTGACACTGTGAGAACCTATGTACATGGCTGCGGTACCATAGGAAATACACATTTTCTGGCAATTCCTTTTAACTCCTCTGGTAAGGAAGCTGCCATGGTTTTTATTAATTATCTTCTCTCCCCCGCAGCCCAGGCGGAAAAGGCCTGTCCTGAAATCTGGGGTGATCCCACGGTTCTTGCCATGGACAAGCTTGGCAATGAGGACAAGGCACTTTTTTCAGCTATTTTGAGAAATGTTGCAGATCTTTCTGAAAAAGAGCTTGCCATGGTTCTTAAGGAGCCCCATGCAACCTGGGTGCAGGCCATTGAAAGGGAATGGCAGAAACGATATAGTAAGTGACCCTGGAATGATCTTTAAACCTGAACAGATCAGATTATTCGGTTTCCAGGATATGGTGTTTGGTTTTTTTTCTGTTTTAATCCTTGCAGGCCTTGCCGGTACATGGCTTCCATCCTTTGGTTTTCTTCCGGTCATTGGCACTGCCGCCTTCTCCATGGAACCATGGGTTGAACTGTTTAAATTTCCTGGAATTGCAAGCTCCATAAAGGCAACCCTTATTTCAGGATGGCTTGCATCTTCATGGGCACTGTTTCTTTCCATGACTTTGATATCATTGAGCCATGGCACAAAAACATGGGCATGGTTTGAAAAACTGCTTGCTCCCCTTCTTTCCATACCCCATGCTGGTTTTGCCATGGGATTTGCATTCCTCATTGCCCCGGGCGGCTGGATATTAAGGCTCATATCACCTGATTTTACAAATTTTACTATTCCTCCTGACTGGATAATTATTAATGACTCCCATGGATTGACACTGGCAGCCTGCATGGTGTTCAAGGAGACTCCATTTCTACTTTTTATGGCCATGGGCGCTTTAACCAGAATCAACGTTACTGAAACCCTTACCCTGGGCCAGAGCCTTGGTTATCACAGAGCCCAGGTATGGATTAAACTTATTCTGCCAAGGCTTTTTCCAGATATACGTCTTGCTTTTTATGCTGTTACTGCCTATTCACTGTCAGTTGTTGACTTGTCTGTAATCCTTGGTCCCACAGCGCCTCCTACCCTGTCCGTGCTTGTACTCCAATGGTTCAGTGATCCTGATATTAATATGAGGCTTATTGGTGCTGCCGGGGCATGCACTCTTCTTTTGATTGTTGTGTTCAGTCTCGGTTCTGTTTATCTCTTTGAGAAAATCTTTGTAATGTTTTTTAAAACCAGGATTGCCAATGGTAAAAGAAAATCACTCTTTTCAGAACTTACGGTTCCTGGGAATATGCTGCTTGCTTTTATTTTAGTTATTTCGTTCATGTCTGTGCTTGTTTTAATTATCTGGTCCTTTACATGGCGCTGGACTTTTCCTGATTTTTTACCTGGATCATGGTCTGTCCGTTTCTGGTTTGGCAGCTTTTCAAGAGTGAAAGTGCCGTTATTTACAACAATGGCAACTGGAATCTGTACAACCCTGGCAGCAGTGGTGTTGACCATTGGCTGCCTTGAATGTGGGAGAAACTCCCTTAAAAAGGGACGGGGAAAAGGATTTAAAAAAATAAAATGGCTGATTTACCTGCCACTTTTAATACCCCAGATAGCATTTATAAACGGCATTCAGGTTATTCTTACCATGGTTAATCTTGATGGGTTGTGGATCAGCCTGGTTCTGTCCCACCTTATTTTTGTGTTCCCCTATCTGTTTTTAACCCTGTCCGGGATATATGAAAATTTTGACGCAAGATATACAGATACAGCCAGCATGTTGTGCGGTTCCAGGTTAAAATCATTTTTTTTAATAAAACTTCCCATGCTTACAGGGCCTGTTCTGTTTGCTTCGGCCATAGGCTTTTCCGTGAGTGTTGCCCAGTATGTTCCCACGGTTTTTCTCGGGGCAGGAAGATTCACAACCATTACAACCGAGGCTGTGAACATGGCAGCAGGGTCAGACCGGAGGATTGTGGCAGTGTATGCTCTTTACCAGCTTGCCCTGCCCATGGTAATGTATATGGCAGCAATATATACACCCAGGCTTGTTTTTATTAACAGAAAAAATATGCTCGCTTAAAAGGAGATTCCTTGAGCCTTATACTGGATCAAATCAGGATAACCCATAATAATATTGATCTTTTCAGGCAGGTCACCCTCAAAATAGAGAATGGCAGGACAGCAGCTGTCATGGGGCCTAGCGGATGTGGAAAATCAACCCTGCTTTCTGCGGTATGCGGCAGCCTGCCAGGGGATTTTAAACTCCATGGAGATATTATTCTTAATGGAGTATCTATTTTAAATATACCCATGGAAAAAAGGAGGGTTGGAATATTGTTCCAGGATGATCTGCTTTTCCCGCATATGAGCACAGGCAGCAATCTGGGCTTTGCCATACCAGGCCATGTCCCTGAAAAGGAACGCAGGGATAAAATAGAAAATGCCCTGGAAATTGCAGGCTTAAAGGGCTTTTACCGACGGGATACTGCGACTCTGTCAGGCGGTCAGAGGGCCAGGGTAAGTCTTCTGAGAGCTCTTCTGGCAGAGCCGGAAGCCCTGCTCCTTGATGAACCCTTTGCAAAATTTGATAATACCCTTAAAATCAGAATCAGGAAATTTGTATACAAACAGATCAGGAGGATGAATATTCCAGCTCTGCTTGTAACCCATGATCCCGGGGACATCAGTACGGGGCCTGTGATTAACCTTTAAAATATGCGGATACAATATGCTTGATCCATTAATTATAAAAGCAGTAAACAAACCCTTAAATTCAATAGCCTCAGTTTTAAAAAACAGAGGAGTTAATAAGGATCTTGTCACAATCACAGGGTTTGTACTTGGCATTTCCTCTGTTTTCTTATTATACTTTCATTTTTATAAAACAGCCCTTTTTCTTATCATGCTCAACAGGCTGTTTGACGGGCTGGACGGTGCTATTGCCAGAATCACAACTCCCACTGATGCAGGAGGGTTCCTTGATATTACCCTTGATTTTATATTCTATTCAGGAGTTGTTCTGGGTTTTGGCCTGTCCGATCCGGAAAACAATGCAGCTGCAGCATCTTTTCTTCTTTTCTCATTTGTGGGAACAGGTTCAAGTTTTCTTGCTTTTTCAATTATGGCTGAAAAAAACAGAATCAAAAGCAGGCAATATCCTGATAAATCATTATATTTTTCAGGGGGGTTGGTGGAAGGAACTGAGACCATTATATTTTTTATTTTTTTCTGCCTGTTTCCCCACCTGTTTTCTATCCTTGCCATTGTGTTTTCCATATTATGCTGGCTTACAACATGTATAAGGATTTATACGGGTTACAGGCTGCTTAGGGCACGATAAGTTTTAAAAAACATAACAGCACCTGGAATACTTTTACAGCTAAGAGAATGATTTCTCAAATCAGAAAGGAACATCCAAAACTAAATATTACTATTACCGGGAATTGCTGATACTTTTAAATATAGCTTTAGGTTTTTATGCAGGTGGTATATAATTTGCAATCTTAACCTTATACAGGTTTGAATGTTTTAAACTGTTAATAATCTAAACTGGAGGAAAAAATATGGAATTCGGATCAGTTGATGACGTCATTGAGTTTGCACTTGAAAAGGAAAAAGAGGCAGTAAATTTTTATCTCTCATTGGCTGGAGAAGCTGCACAGGCATCCCTTAAGGAGACCTTTGAAAGATTCTCCAGGGAAGAAGAAAAACATGTTGCGCTTCTTTCAGACATGGCAGGAAATAAGGAAAAGATCGATTCCTATGAATTTAAAGATATCACTGACCTTAAAATAAGTGATTACATGCTGGAAACAGAGTATGAACAAGGTATGCCCATGGTGGATATTTTAAAACTTGCCATGAAAAGGGAAGAAAAAGCTGTCCTGCTTTACACTGCCCTGGGCGGTCACACAGAGGATGAAGGAGCAAAAAAGGTTTTCAGGATCCTTGTCCAGGAAGAATCCAAACATAAACTTGCCCTTGAATCCATGTATGATGATTTTCTTGGTGAGCAGGACAATTAAAAGTAAAATTTATAGTTATATCCAGTAACTGATAAATAATGTGTTAAAAGGGCTGGTTAAACATTGATCAGCCCCTGCATAATCAGACAACCTTTTTACAGGGTGATGCAATGGACTTTGATAAGATTACCTCTGCCAGACGTGCTGTTAATTTTTTTAACCCTGATAAATCCATTGAACCTCTATTATTAAAAAAGATGGTTGAAATGGCTGCAAAAACCCCTTCGTCATTTAATCTGCAACCCTGGAGCCTCATTGTTTTAACAGATAAAAAAGATAAATTGCGCCTTCAGAAATGTGCCATGAACCAGGCAAAAGTGAGTGAAGCACCTGTAACCATGATTGTCCTTGCCGATGATAAAGGTTTTCATGAGGGCAGAAAAACCGTTGAAAAGGTTTTTAAAGAGAATATCAGGGCAGGTTCCATGACGGAAAAACAGCGGGAGTGGTTCAGCAGGGTCAGGAACAGGCTGTATGGTAAAGATGAACTCACTGCCAGGGCATTTTCCTGTAAAAATACCGGCTTTTTTGCCATGGCATTGATGTTTGCAGCAAAAAGCCTTGGTATTGATTCCCATCCCATGGATGGATTTGACCAGGCCGGGGTCATGGAAGAGTTTAAAATCCCGGAAAATTATTATATACCACTTCTTATCTCCTTTGGATATTTTGACGAGTCAAAGGAGCTTGCAGAGCCTAAATGGCGGAAGGGGTATGATGATATCCTTGTACGTTTTGATAAATAAGAGATCAGGGAGAAAAAATGGATTTAAAATACCTTTTTAAACCGTCAACCATGGCTGTTATTGGCGTGTCCACTTCCCAGGACAGCCATCCTGCCAATGTGATATATAATAAAAATCATTTAAGATATCCTGTTAAAACATTCCCGGTTAATCCCAGGGGCGGTTTTATCAATCGGGAGCCTCTATACAGGAGCGTTAAAGAAATAGAAGAGAAGATCGACATGGCAGTCATTGCAGTCCGGGGTGAATTTGTTCCAAATGTGCTGGAAGAGTGCATAAAAAAAGGAGTCAAAGGTGCTGTCATAGTATCGGGCGGGTTTGCAGAATCGGGCAACATGGAGCTCCAGCAGAGGGTTGCTGACATGGCAGAAGAGGCATCATTCCCCTTTATAGGTCCAAACTGCCTTGGCATCTATTCACCCGATTACGTAGATACCTTTTTCCTGCCCGGGGAGAGGATCATAAGCCCTAAAAAGGGGAATATCGGATTTGTAAGCCAGAGCGGTGGTGTTCTTGTGGATCAGATGGTGAAATTTGCAGGCCAGGGCATTGGCATTTCCCTTGCTGTCAGTATAGGTAATAAAGCGTGCACCAGGGAAACAGACATGATCGACTGGTTTGAAAAAGATGATCAAACAAAGGTGATAACCTTTTATATTGAAGGTTTTGAAAAGGGGGAAGGCAGAAAATTCATTGAACGCGCAGATCAATGTTCCAAGCCCGTGGTTATTCTCAAGGCTGGAAAGAGCAGGAAAGGTATTGAAGCTGCATCCAGCCATACTGCCTCCCTTGCTGGGGATTACAGGGTCTTTTCTGAAATTATGAAGCAGTTCCATGTGGCAGAAGCTGATAATGAGTATGAACTTACTTCATTTTGTGAGGCATTGAGCTGTTATGCCGATGGAATTACCGGCAATGTTGGTATTATCTCCCTGAGCGGCGGTCATGGTGTTATTGCAGCCGATGCCTGCGGTCTCCACGGACTTGAAATCCCTGTTCTGGAAAAGAAGACAATGGACACTATCAGGGAAAACCTGACTTTGCCCATCCGGAATATTGTCTCTCTGGTAAACCCCATAGACCTTACTGGAAGTTCAGTGGATGAAGATATCATGACAGCAGCAAGGCATCTTTTCAGGGATAAAAATATAGAGTGTGTGCTTACATTGTTGATTCCGTATTCACCAGGTGTCTCAACAGATATAGGTGCAAAACTCAGCCAGGTTGCAAGGAATGAGGGAAAACCCCTGATCGCATATGTACCAAATGAAGAGAAATACAGAATTATAATCGAAGGATTTGAACTTAACAATGTTCCAGTAGCATCTTCTGTGGAGGGAGCTGTTTTGATGGCCAAAGCATTAAAGAGGTGCATACCATGTTAGAGACAAGTATAAAAGAAAGTATAGAAAAAATCATGGAAAAGAGCCGGCCCCTTGGCTGGGTACTGGAGCCCGATGCAAAAGCGTTGATGGGATTGATCAAGGCAGATATCCCGGATTTTATACTGACTGACTCTCCTGAAAAAGCCCTGGAATTTCTCAAGTCAGCCGGGTCTCCTGTGGTTGCCAAGGCAGTATCGGCCAGGATTCTTCACAAGACAGAGTATAATGCCGTTGTAACCGGCATTGTTTCAGAAGACCATTTAAAAAAAGAGTTCACACGGTTAAAGACCCTGGACGGGTGTGAAAACATTCTTATTGAAAAGATGATCACAGGCATTGAAGTCATAATCGGAGCAAAGAATGATTTTCAGTTCGGGCCTGTGATTGTTTTTGGCATTGGCGGAACATCCGTTGAAATCTATAATGATACTGCCATCAGGATGGCTCCACTCAAGCCTTCTGATGTTGTTTCCATGGTTCAGTCACTGAAGGCAGAAAAAATCATATCAGGTTACCGGGGACAAAGTGGAGTGAACATGAACGCTTTGACAGATTTGCTTGTCAACTTTTCTCAAGTGATAATGGAGTTTGAAAAGGATATTGAGTCCATTGACTTAAACCCGGTTATCTGCACAGAGGATCAGTGTATAACAGCTGATGCAAGGATTATTTTACAATGCTGAAAATAATATCATGGAATGTAAATGGCCTGCGGGCAGTGATGAAAAAAGATTTTCCCGGAATTGTCAAGGCCCTTAATCCGGATATTCTTCTCATCCAGGAGACAAAACTCCAGGAAGATCAGCGCACCCATGACATGATATCCCTTCATGATTACCAATCTTTCTGGGCATATTCCACTGTTAAAAAAGGGTATAGCGGTGTTGCAGCATACTCAAGAATAGAACCTGACAAGGTCACAACTATGTTCTCAAGACCTGAGTTTGACGGGGAAGGACGGATAATAGAGCTTGCTTATAAAGATTTTATCCTCTTTAATGTCTATTTTCCCAATGGCCAGATGAGCGATGGGAGACTACAATATAAACTTGATTTTTATGATTTTTTATTAGCGCACACTGAAAAATTAAGAAGTCAGGGCAAAAGCATTATTATCACAGGAGATTTCAATACTGCCCACAATGAGATCGATTTGAAAAACCCAGGCCCCAATTCCAAAAGATCAGGTTTCCTCCCTGTTGAACGGGCTGTGCTGGACAGAATGGTTAATCTGGGTTATGTGGATACTTTCAGACATTTTTACCCGGACAGGGTTAAATATTCATGGTGGTCATACAGGTTTAATGCAAGGAAAAACAATGCGGGATGGCGCATTGATTATTTTTTCGTGACAAAGGATTTAATTGAAGATAGAATGGTTAAGCAGGCCTTTATAGATAATGACGTTTTTGGTTCTGATCATTGTCCTGTAGGGCTTGAAATAGAAGCAGATTAAATCAATGTAAAGGAGGTTGAAATGACATCAGAAGCAAGGTGCCCGGGAAATGAGTTAAACAAAACCCTTAAAACAATAGATTTAAAATGTGATGCATGTGGTGCTGTAAAAGAGATTTTCAGCGATGAAAAAGATCAGAATCAGAAATGCCCTGAATGTGGAGAACCTCTTAAGGTACCAAAATAAAAATTGAAAATTGCTTTACTTATAACTTCCTTTATCCTGCTGTTTATTGTATCGATTGCGTATTTAGGAGGGGCAGGGAATAATTATCAGACAATAAGCCCTGAACCGGATAAAGTAATTTTCATTGGTGTTGATGGAGTTGCCAAAGATACATTTGATTATGTAAGGGATGAGCTTGGTCTTTTTAAAATATTTGAAAACATTTCAAGTCATATAGCCCCGTTTCCATCCATGAGCGATTATGCCTGGAATGTGATGGTTCATGCACGGGAGGTTAACGGGAAAAGGGGAAAGATCCTGACCTATGAAGCAGCTCACTATAATTACAGAAAAAATTATCTGGTGGATGATGCAAGGAATTATTTCAGACGTCTGGGGCAGAAAAATCTCTATCTTGCCGGTGCATTTGAGCATTATCTGAATCCATATGCAGAAGCACTTTTATATCTTCCCACCAAAGAGCTTCCAAAGCTTGAGCTTAGTCAGTTTAAAAAAGCAATAATTGACAGTGGAAATCAGAAACTTGTCAGTGTAATGGTTGCCTCAGCCGATGCCATTGCCCATACCCGCGCTGATTATATCGATTTTCTGGTGCAGCTGGATGATATGCTAAACCAGGTACATCAATATTATAAAGATGCCGGGATTAATGCAGAAATCATTGTTGTTTCAGACCATGGCCAGGGTGCTGGATTCATTCCCGGGGAAGAGCCTTTTGCCCTAAAAAGAGCAGATATTGATATTCCGGTTAAAAGGGCAAAACTGAATAGAACAAAAAAGCTTATAAATGATAATGATATAGTTATTCCAATTATGGCGCTTGCAAATTATGCAGCAGCTGGTTTTAAGAATTTAAGCCATAGAAATGAATTTATAAAAGAGCTCCAGAAGGAGGAGTGGTTTCAAAATGCATACTATATCAGCCCGGATTATAAGGGCGGAGAAGAGCTGGAGGTTGTAATAAAAAGTAAGACAGGTAAGGCAGTTCTGTCAATTCATAATGTTGACGGAGAGTTTAATTACATATATAGGCCAAAAGATTTATCAAATCCCCTTGATATCCCAAAAGAGCTGCATAACAGGGAATTAAAGGATACTGAAATAAGAGATAAACTGTTTCAAACTCAATTTCCCGATGCGTTTTTCAGACTGGCTGATATGGCATTTCAAAGGGAAAGTGAAATGCCTGATCTGATCTTTACTCTGAAAGATGATTTTTGTGTAAGGGGCAGTTTTGATAAATTTACCACCATGTACAGAACCCATGGTTCAATGGCCAGACGCGCCAGCTGTGGAATTGCAGTGACTACGAATAAGGATCGGAAATTACCTGAATTTATGAGAACAAGTGAAGTGCTGTCCTGTTTTGGTATTGATCCCATGGAATTGTTCCGGGTAAAAAATTTAGGATTCCATTCAGATCCGGATTATACGTTAAAATTGTTAAAAGATCCGGACTATAAAGGGATTGAAACAGGCAGTAATGATTTTTCCAATGGGAGGATTTTTGGATTAATCAATAAAGCAGTGTACTATTCAACATATGTACTTGATACTCCGACAATAGAATCCCTTGTCCATTTATTGTTTCCAACGGTAAAAAAAGGTGATGGAAAAATTGATCCTTCCATACTAAAAAGCCCTGGAATTGATTTTGACAGGATTGATTTTACAAATATGATAGGTCCTGAAGAGATTGCTGTTTTAACAGATCTTTTTATTAAACATGGTGATTTTGATAAAATTGTGGAAGATGAGAAATTTATTAAACTTAAAAAAAGGATTAAACAATCATTTAATTTACAAAAAGAACATGGGGCAGACTTTCATGTGCATGGCCATGGCCCGGGAATAAACTCGGTTAATAATATCCTTGATAAATCAGGTTTATATACAATAGCTGCAAAAAGATGCGTTATGAAGGCCTATGGAACAACATTTCTGCTGGAAAAAGCACTTGAAAACCCGGAATTTCCCATTATGGAAGATTTAAGGAGTGTGGATATCAGGAAAAACTGGGAAGCACAGAGACAACAGGTTATATCTTCTTATAATCTGCCGGAATCATATAAACATATGGTAAAAAAAGTATTCAGGGAGATTTTTAAAGAGAGGGTTATTGCTGAAGATATTACTCCGCAGGAACTTTCTCTTTTATATAATAGAACTAAAAACGATCCGGATAATATTACAATTGTTTATATCCCTGGGATTTATAATGCGCTCTTTGATAATGAGATATTTCAAATGGGACTTGATGCCCTTGTAAATAAACTTGGTGTAAGGGTTATTTCACCCCCTGTTATCAGTGCCTGTTCATCTTCCTATAATGCTGAAATTATCATTAACTATCTTAAGCAGGATAAAAAATATTTGAAAACAAGGGGGAGACAGCAGCAGAAATATTTTATCTTTGGTTACTCCAAGGGCGGGGTGGATGCCTTGCATGCCTTTTTATCAGACCCGGAATTTGTTAAAAAAGAGGTCATGGGCTTATTGACCATAGCAGCCCCCCTCCAGGGGTCAACGATTTTAAATACCACTGATCTGCCGATCACCTTATTGCAGCTGCTTGGAGATGAAGTTATCTGCGATGTTTGTAAAAAAGAACAGCGTGCTTCCAATTCAATCACAAAAGCAGCCATGCATAAATTCATGAATGAAAACAGTGAGAAACTGGTTGGACTTACCCGTTATTACTCTTTGACTTTCCATGAGCATATTAAAAAAGCCCATCTTTTTATGAAGGCGACCAAGAACATAGCCCAATTTAAGGAGCCAAATGACGGCGTTGTAACAATGGCCTCTTCAAAATTCCCCGGAGAATTCATGGCCGTGGATCTTGGTGAGGTTGAGGCAGACCATCTGGCAGGAATAGTTGCCAGCAAGTTTCCCCAGCAAGCTTTTATGGAAGCAGTCTATCTGACTTTACTTGAACTTGATGCCTTTAATATTGAAAATAATAAAAAAATTAATGAACAAATTCTCTATAACTCTTCATTAAAGGATAAAGACTATCATTTGAAAAGAGTTGAAGAGCTTCTTGGAGCAAAGGAATTGAGATTTGAAAAAGGTTTAAACCAGGTGAAAAATTGTATTGATCCAAAGGAGCGCAGACAATATCTTAAAGTACTTGCAAACAGAATAAAGAGTGCCCTTGATAAAACACCATACAGAGTCAGGGAATTCAAATTGATTTCAAACAACTCAGGAATTGTTTTTATTAAATTTAAAGATTCAACAAATGGATTTTCCCTGTTTTCCTGGATAAAGCCCAGTGAAAAAGTAAATATCGATGATATGGAAGATCTGATCAGGGTACTTGCAGGAAAACTGCAAATGAGCGGGAAGAATTTGCTGGAAAATCAAATGGAGGTTTGGAGAACATATCCTGTAAGCAGGAGAGAAAAATTTGTTCTACCCCATAATGACATAGGTTATACAGACGATTTCAGAATTAATATCAGGAACCTGGAAGATTTTTTAGGGGATAAAAGAGTTGAGCCGATAACTAAAAAATCCCATCCGGATGGCATTAATATTATTTATGACCATAGGCGTGTTGTTGATTTCAGGAATGAATACCAGTTCAGTTATGAAACCTCTTCACCGGCAGGGTGCGATGAAAATTCACAATCGGGTTGGTCGGCTTTCCTGACAAATGACAATACATTAATGGCAAAGCTTACCAGCAATAACAGCAGCATTAAATTAACCAGCTATGCTTTAAGATTCAAGCCGGTTGATTTTCCGAAAATTGAAATTAATCTGCAGGTTAATGACGATGTGGATGGTGCTGATGTGATGCTTGGTGGATCAGGAAAAGATGATTCGGCTTTTCAACTCTGGCTGATGATAAGAGAGCTTCCGGATGGTGCAGACCGGGCATTGTTTTCAAAGGCTCATAGGATCAGATTGCTGGGGTACTATTTTGGTGATGAAATTAAGGGTAAACATCTTGTTGATGGAGAAATCTATGAAAACTATTATTCTAAAAGAAAATACTATATTTCAGTATTTCCTGAAATATGGCAGGTGCTCATAGGCCATGGAAAAGATCAATTAAAAAAGCCCATCAACTTTCAAAGCAGATTATCCAATGATTTGGCAAAGGTATTTCCTGACACTCCTCTTAAAGATCTGGAAGTGGTTGGAATAACAATCCAGCATGATTCAAATGATACTGAAAATGATTCAACAGCATTATTTAAGGCAATTAAATTTCTGCCGGAACATTGTAATATCACACCTTAAACTGTCCTATCATTTTACTGAGTTTTTCTGCAAGTTCTGACAGTTTTGTGGAGCTGGTATTTACCTCCTGGCTTCCATTGTTCATCTCTTTGGCTGCCTGGCTGACATCTGTTATGTCTCTTGTTACTTCTCCCACCACAGCCGAAGTTTGATTAATATTATCATTAACCTCCTGGATGCCTTCAGCTATCTGTCCCACATTATTGGATATCTCACTGGTTGTGGCAGACTGTTCTTCAATGGCTGTGGCAACAGTTGTGACAATTTCATTAACTTCATTAATGACCGAAACAATGGATTCAATAGCAGTCACAGATTCGGCAGTTGTGGTTTGAACTCCTGAAATTTTGTCCTTGATTTCACTGGTTGCATCGGCTGTCTGCTGGGCAAGTGCTTTGATCTCTCCTGCCACAACAGCAAATCCCTTACCGGCTTCTCCAGCCCTTGCAGCTTCAATGGTGGCATTGAGTGCCAGAAGGTTGGTCTGTTCGGAAATATCAGAAATGGTCTCAGTAACTTTGCTGATTTCAATTGAAGCTTTATCAAGTTTGTCAACTTTTTCAGAAACCTGTCTTGCTTTTTCAACAGCCTGGGATGTTGTTTCACTTCCCCTGGCAGTATTGCTTGCGATTTCGTTAATGGTGGATGTCATCTCTTCCGAGGCTGTAACAATTGTCTGAATATTTGCTGTGGCCTGCTCGGTTGCGGATGCAACACTATCCATGTTACTGCTCATCTCTTCAGATGCAGCAGCAACACTGTTTGATTTTTCTGCAGTCTGTCTGGAATTTGTTGCAATTTTTTCAGAGATGTTTGAAAGCTCTGTGGAAGAAACCGTCAGGGTCCTGGTACCTGATGCAATGTCAGTGAACATTGTTCTTAAGTTTTTTGACATTTTATTTAATGATCTGGCAAGTATTCCAATTTCATCATTTTGATCAATATCCAGGGTTTGGGTCAGATCGCCTCTGGCAATTGTCTTTGCCATGTCCACGCATTTAATAACTGGTGCAGATATTGACCGGCTGATAAATAATGCAATTACGGCAATAACTATACATGCCAGCAGAACTGTTATGGTTATTTTAATTTTCAATGCCTTAATGGATGCAAAGGCTTCTGCTTTGTCTATTTCAACCAGCAGACCCCAGTTGAACGAGCCGACGTTCACAGGTGTAAAAGCAGAAAGCACAAGCCTGTCATTGAAGTCTTTAATAATTTTGTTTCCTGTTTTGCCTGACAACACATCCTTTGCAGCTTCAGTGTTGACCGAGCCTTTGTCAGGATTGGCAAAACTTGCCCTGACCGAATGACTGTCAGGGTCAAGATAGGAATCAGACCGCATAAGTTTGTCTGGTCCGATGAGATAAGCTTCACCTGTTTTACCCAGGCCGGATCGTTCTTTCATGACATTATTGATCTGGTCAAGGGGAAGCTGAATGGCGATGAGCCCTATCATTGATCCTGATTTATCCTTAATAGGGTAACTGATAAACATTGCAGGGTCATCATTGCTGGGGGCATAGGGGGCCATATCTGCAAAAGACGCTCTGCCGGAACTTATGGTTTGTCTGTATAGTTTTCCAAGCCCTGAATCCTTGTATCTGCCATGGCCGAGGTTTTCGCCGAGATCGCTTTCCCTGGCAGCGCTATACATGACATGTCCATGTTTTGCACAGATAAGAAATACATCGTAAACCCCGCTTTTTTCGTAAAAGTGTTTTAATGGCTGACCCAGGGTATCCCATATTTTTTGATATTCTTTGGTTGTCACGTCATAATTTCCAGTGGGTGAGGTTTTCATATCATTGTGATAGGTTAAAAGTCTTTCATAAAGTGCTATTACATCGCTGCTGTCAGCAAAGATTTCCATTTCCAGGGCGATATCATGGAAATAGGTGTCAATTGCATTTTTTTTTGCCTGTTGTGCAGCTTCAAGTTTAGAAAAAGCTTCAGTGGATAGTGCCGTGGATGCTGAATTAACCGCAATACCGCCCAATATTATAAAGGGCAGAATACTGACCAGAAGAAAAGCTGCAATGAGTTTAAAAGATAATTTTAGGTTTTTAATTTTTCCCATAATAATACTCCTTGAGTTCATGAAATTATTATCTATGCCATTGCGTGCGACAGCAATAATATCGGCTGGAAAAGCTTCAGCCAATGCAATACCAGTTCAGACCAGGATTTTTCGCACTATATTGTTTCGTATTTCTCTTATTTTAACACATCTGGCTATAAACTCAAGGGTATTATTTATTATCTGGATAAAAAATATATTTTTTTGAGTTTACATGATTCCTATTGTTTGGCTGTCATAGCCGGATCAGAACAAAAGCACTACTTTACCTGTTGTATGCCTGCTTTCAATATGTCGATGGGCATTCTGAGCAGAAGTTACTGGATAGGTTTTTTCAATATGGGGAGTTAGCCTGCTGGATTCAATCCATTGGCAAAGCTGGTTCAGATCGGATGTGCAGGATTTTACCTGAACAAGTCGGCTGCGTTTGTCAAAGCCAATCCGGGCAAGGAGCTCTCCACGCAGAGTGGCTGTTCCTGGAACAGTGCTCACAAAGATACTGTTTTTGTTCAGTTGTCTGGAAAAATCACTTCGTGAAAATTTTCCAAAAACATCAAATACAGATTGAAAAGTCAAAGCAATCTTTGCTGCAGGTACAAGCTTGTAATCGTGAACCACATCAGCTCCAAGCGATGTAACAAAGTCGATATGTTTTGAGCTGCAGACTGCATGGACCTCAGCCCCCAGGATTTTAGCGATTTGGACTGCAAAGTGCCCGACTCCGCCGCTGGCACCATTGATCAGCACCCTGTGACCATGGTCAACTTTACAATGATCGCGTAATGCCTGAAGGGCAGTCTGGGCACTCAGCGGAACACATGAGGCTTTTACAATCGAAATGCCGGGTGGGGCAGGGGCAATTTCAGCTGCATTAAGTGCAGCATATTCGGAATGAACTCCTCCGGAAAATTTATTCGTCATTCCAAAGATTAAATCACCAGCTGCAAAGGTGGTTACTTTGCTGCCAATTTCAACCACCTCTCCAGCAATATCTAATCCTGATACCCTTGGAAGCGGGTCCCGGGCCAATGTCTTACTAAATTTTCCTTTTCTGAGCAAAATGTCTTTAGGGTTGACACTTCCAGCTATCACCCTTACCAGCACCTGATTGGCAGCAATTGTTGGTTCTTTCCAGTTGTCAACCCATTCCAGCACATCTGGATCACCGAATGTATTATAAATGAGTGCTTTCACAACTCATGCCTGCTGGTTTTTATCGGTTTTACCCACATTTTGAGTATCCGCAGGCGTGGCATGTTCTGCATCCTTCTTCATGGGCAAGGGATGAACCGCACTCAGGACATGCATCATTGGTAAAACTTGCAGCTTTTGTTGAGTTTCCATTTAAGCCATACCGTTTTTCAAGAATTCGTGAAATAGCATCAGGGATGGAGAGAACCCGCCCGCCCTTCTGGAATACTGCATGTTCTCCGCCTATTCCCTTGATCTGCTCAATGATGGAGTGTACATCCACACCGGTTCTCAGGGCAAGGGAGATGAGACGTCCTATTGCTTCGGTCTTGGCAGTGGTTGATTTTCCTGATCTTCCTATTGTTGCAAATACTTCAAATGGCCGTCCATTGAGTTCATTGACCGTAACATATAGTTGTCCCATGCCTGTCTTGATTCTGGTTGTAAAGCCTTCAAGGGTTTCAGGACGTCGGGCAACAGGAGCAGGAGTCGGTATATCTTCCGGTTCTGGTCTGGTTTGTGCCTGCCCGGGTTTGTCTGAAAAAGAGAGTACCTGATTAGCTTTACTCTGGTCACGGTATATGGTGACACCTTTACACCCAAGCTCATATGCCATGGTATATATTTTTTTGACATCTTCAACCCGGGCATCCCGGGGAAGGTTGACTGTCTTTGAAACAGCATTGTCTGTATATTTTTGAAATGCCGCCTGCATACGGATATGCCATGACGGGGAGATATCATGGGCTGTAACAAATACATTCCTGACATCCTCCGGGATTTCATTCATACCTGCAATGGTGCCTCTGGCAGCAATTTTATCCATTAATTTTTCAGAATAAAAACCCCTTTTTTCAGCAATTTTTTTAAAATATGGATTAACTTCAATAAGCTTGTCATTATCCATTACAGTTCTTACAAAACTCAATGCAAAGAGCGGTTCAATACCACTGGAGCACTCTGCAAGGATACTCAATGTTCCTGTGGGTGCAATGGTTGTAGTGGTGGCATTGCGGTATTTTTGATTCTTTTTTCCTTTAAAGATGCTTTTATTGAAATTTTTAAAAACACCGCGCTCTTCTGCAAGGTTAAGGGATGCTTTTTTTGTTTCTGACTGGATAAACTTCATTACCTCCTGTGCAAAGGATATGGCTTTTTCACAATTATATGGAATATTGAGCATGAACAGAACATCTGCAAATCCCATTATGCCAAGGCCGATTTTTCTGTTAGCTTTTACCATTTGATCGATCTCATCCAGGGGGTAGACTGACATGTCAATGGTGTTATCCAGAAACCTGACAGCTGTGTGCACGGTTCTGCCAAGTGCTTCATAATCCATGGCAGGGGTGCCTGATTCTTCTGTTACAAATTTTGCAAGGTTGATGGAGCCAAGATTACATGCTTCCATGGGAAGAAGAGGCTGTTCACCGCATGGATTTGTCGATTCTATCTCTCCTGCTTCAGGGGTTGGGTTGTCGTTGTTTATCCTGTCCAGGAAAATTATGCCGGGGTCACCATTGTGCCATGCCTGTTCAACAATGGCATCAAACAGGTCAGAGGCATTTAGTCTGCCTGTAACCCTGTTATCCATGGGATCAATAAGGTCATAATCCCTTCCATGGTTTACCGCATCAATGAAATCATCGGTAATGGCAACTGAGATATTAAAATTGTTCAGGCTGTCATTGTCATTTTTACAATGGATGAACTCAACAATATCAGGATGGTCTACCCGGAGTACAGCCATGTTTGCTCCCCGTCTGGTACCACCCTGTTTTACCTGCTCTGTTGCAACATTGAATATTTTCATGAATGAGACAGGTCCTGATGCAACACCGCCTGTGGAGCCCACACGGCAGTTCTTCGGTCTCAGGCGGGAAAATGAAAATCCTGTTCCACCACCTGATTTATGGATCATGGCTGCATTTTTCACAGTTTCAAATATGCCGGACAGACTGTCCTCCACAGGAAGAACAAAGCATGCTGCAAGCTGACCTAGTTTGTTGCCGGCATTCATGAGTGTTGGTGAGTTGGGCAGAAATTTAAACTCAGTCATCATATCATAGAACTTGTGGGCAATGTTTTTATCCCGGGTTTTATAATTCTTCTCTGCAAGGGCAATGTGTGATGCCACACGTTGAAATAATTGTTCAGGGGATTCTATGATATTGCCTTTGGTATCTTTTTTCAGATATCTTTTTTCAAGTACTGTTATTGTATTTTTTGAAATTTTCAGATTCCTTGATTCTGTGCACTTACTTTCAACCATATCAGTTCCTTAAAATATTAGATGGTAATGACTATATCTTGTATATATTTGTTTAATGCACACAAGATATGCCATAAGTCAAGGATTAATTTAAAAAAAGTACAATGGGAAAAAGGTTAATTCATGAATGAACAGATCTCTTCTGCAAATTCTGAACATTTAAGTTCTGTTGATCCTGTTATCTGCCTTGCAAGGTCATAGGTGACCCTTTTACCCAGAACAGCTTTTTGAAGTGCTTTATGGATTATGTCGGAAGCTTTATGCCATCCCATATGATCAAGCATCATAGCCCCTGACAGAATAACCGAGCCAGGGTTAACCTTGTCAAGGCCTGCGTATTTGGGGGCAGTACCGTGGGTTGCTTCAAAAACAGCACATTTATCGCCCACATTGGCTCCCGGTGCAAGGCCGAGACCTCCTATGATGGCTGCAAGGGTGTCTGAAATATAATCTCCGTTAAGGTTCGGGGTTGCAATGACATCATATTCATCTGGACGCAGAAGCACCTGCTGGAACATGTTATCGGCAATTCTGTCCTTTAACACAATTTTGCTGCCAGGGGGCTTACCGTCAAACTTGTCCCACAGCTCCTGCTCAGTAATGATCCTGTCCCTGAACTGCTCTTCTCCAACTTCATATCCCCATTTTAAGAATGCACCTTCGGTATATTTCATGATATTTCCTTTGTGCATGATGGTGACGTTTTTTCTATTGTTGTCAATGGCAAATTGAATTGCCTTTGAAATTAAACGTTTGGTCTTTTTTTCACTGATGGTTTTAATACCAATGCCTGTGGTGGCAAGATCAAAGGTTTGGTCACATTTTCCATTGATAAATGAGAGGGTTTCTCTGGCATCTTCAGAGCCTGCTTCCCACTCAACCCCGAGGTAAATATCTTCTGTGTTTTCCCGGAATATGACCATGTCAACCTTTTCAGGGTTAACACATGGAGACGGGACTCCTTTTATGTATTTTGCAGGCCTTATACAGGCAAACAGATCAAGTTCCTGGCGTATGGCCACATTAAGGCTTTTCATGCCATGGCCCACAGGGGTTGTTAAAGGGCCTTTTATGGCAACCCTGTACTCCCTGATTTTTTCAAGGGTTTTTTCTGGAAGCCACTCTTTAGTCTTGTTATAGGACTCTTCACCTGCAGCAAGTTTTTTAAATGCAATCTTTTTTTCATTGTTATATGCTGTTTTTACGGCATTATCCAGGACTCTCCTTGCAGCCTTCCATATATCCTGCCCTGTGCCATCTCCTGGAATATATCCTACTACAGGGTTATCAGGTACTGATAAAGAGCCGTCTTTATTTAATTTAATTATCTCTTCCATTGATCTTTCCTTGAATTTGTTTTGTTTTTAATTATTTATTTTTAAATACCAGCCTGCCTCCAATATGTCCTGCAATTCCGGCAAAGGCTACCATAGCAATATTAAGCAGAATAAACAACCATGAAAGGGATGAAGAGAGAACATGGGGGTTTGCAATGTACCAGATAAGGTTTATGATGCAAAGAAGAGTGGTCATGGAAGCTGAAAAAATTTTCAGCTTAAAAATCGAAGTCAGGGCGCTGTTATACTTTTTTTTCCATTCAAGCACTCCTGTGAAAAGGACAAAGGGCAGGGCAATAATAACAAGAATCATGTTTATCATGGCTGCACTTGCAAAGAGTTCACTGCCCAGGAGCCATGCTGCCACCCAAAGAATAACAGCAGCCGGGAGTATGCCGTTTGGTGTGTGTACGGAAACAGGATGGGCATGGTGCTTAATCAGCAGTGAATAGATTTTTTCCAAACCAGATGCAGAAACTGTCCCGTCTTTTACACCCGGGACTTTTTTCATCTCCTTAAATTTACCTGCAGGCACATTGCATACAGGGCATCTGTCCGGCGGGTTCTTTCCTTTGTGAATATATTTACATACACTGCACTGCCATGTTTTCATATATTTTCCTTTTTTAACGATTATTTATATCTGTAAATACACATTCATCAGGGCCGCAATAATCACCCACATATTCAGCACCGGGCCGGTAGAGGGTTGGCTTGGGTGCTGCCATGGCAAATTGTTCTTCTATTATGTGGGCTGTCCATCCGCTCACCCGTGAGATTGCAAACAGAGGTGAGAAAAGGTCTGTTGCAATACCCATGGCATAAAACAGGGAAGCACTGTAAAAATCCACATTGCAGAAGATATCTTTCTTTTTTTTAGTTTTAAAAGCTGTTTTTCCTTTTATTTCAAGGGCTTTTGAAAGCTCATACCACCTGGTATCCCCGCTGATTTCCCCCATTCTTTTACCCATGGGAGCAAGGATTATGGCCCTTGGGTCATCGGTCTGGTAAACAGCATGGCCAAGACCCATTATAAGTCCTCCCGTGTCCAGAATATTATTAATATAGGCATCAATTTTATCAATAGACCCTATCTCTTTAAGCATCTCCATGACCCTGACATTGGCGCCTCCATGTAGTGAACCTGACAGGGAGCCAATGGCAGCTGACACTGCAGCATAAAGATGAGCACGGGTGGAAGCCACCTGCCGCGCCGTAAATGTTGAAGCATTAAACGAGTGTTCAGCATGGAGGACAAGGCTTGTATCAAAGAATTGTGCTGTCTCTTTATCCGGTTTTTTACCATTGAGCATATATAGAAAATCTGCACCATGGTTTAAACTGTTATCCGGCATGATCACTTCTTTTCCAAGCCTGATGCGGTGGAATGCTGCTGTTATGGTGGCAATTCCGGCAATGAGGTTCTCCGCACTGAAAAGTGCGTTTTCAATTCCGGGTTTTCCCACATTTTCATCCTTCAGCATCAGCATTGGAGTTGCTATCTGGAGAACATCCATGGGGTTCATGTCAGCAGGAATGGTTTTAAGAAAGGTTATAATCTTGTCAGGAATGACCCGTTTCTGTTTAAGGCTCCTTTTAAAGTTATCCAGTTCATCTTTACCTGGAAGACGTTCATAGAGCAGGAGGAAACATGTCTCTTCAAAACCTGCATTTTCTGCAAGGTCTTCAATTGAAAATCCGCGGTAGATTAATTTTCCCTCTTTTCCCTTAACATCGCATATTTTTGAACTTGCCACATCAATGCCGCGAAGGCCTGTGTCCAGGACATTTGTTTTGCATTTATCCGTTGATTGTTCAGTCGGTTGCTCCATTAGCTGCTCCTTTAAAAATTAAAAGATTTTGTCAGAAGGCCGTCTTTCCGGGATATATTGCGCTTCGATTTCATTATTATTAAGAGCTCTGGATACATAGAGGCCGCAAAAGCATGCACCAAACTCTTCCATATCAGGTTTGCGGTATTCACAGGGACATATTATATCCCTGTCACTCTCTTTTATTCCCGATGCAAGCCTGCATGGGCAGCTCATGTAGCCATATCTTTTCTTATTCAGTATAAGGGCTTCCAAAAGCTCAAACACAAGATCCCTGTCCTTGTTGAAAAAATTACCCTTTGGCTCCTGGGCTTTTTTTAATGTTTCATATAATTGTTCAACTTTCATCTTTTATCCCCAGAGCCTCCTTAATTGCTTTTTCTCTGTATCCTGTAATAACTGTATCATTAATTTTGATTGTGGGAAAAGAGCATCGGGGGTTGAGTTTTTTTATATCTTCCAGTATTGCTTTGCGCTCCTCACCCTCAAGATCATCCACCTGAATATAATTATACTGAACATTACATGAAGCAAGAAGTTTTTTTGTTGATTTGCAATGGCTGCATGTACTCAAGGCATATAAGGTTATATCCTGACTGCTCATTTTTTTCTCCTGTTATGGTGTTAACCCAAAAGGTACAGCAAAATAATAGTACCTTAAAAAAACAAAATGCACAATCAGTGCCAGAGCGTTCAAAAACGCAAGACAGGTATGAATTTAATATGTAACCTTGAAGGTTTTTGCCGGGTGGTATATTATTGTATTGTTTTTTCAAGACAGCTTCACTTTTAAATATAAGGACAATATATTGCAATCCATGGAAAATGATATCACAATACTTATTGGCGGAGCTGCAGGTCAGGGGATTCAGACAATTGGAGCACTCCTTGCAAAAGTGTGTCACAATGCAGGATTATATATTTATTCCACAGACGATTTTGAGTCCCGGGTCAGGGGAGGACATAATTTCCATCTGCTGCGGATAGGTACAAAACCTTTGTATGCGCCATCTGACCTGCCTGATATTCTCGTGGCCATTGATGACAGAACCAGTAAACTCCATGGCCATAACTTAAGGCCCGGGGGCATTATAATCGCCAACAGCAGTAAAGGCAGTACAGATCTGCCCGGTGTATATAATATCCCACTGGAACAGCTTGCACAGGAGGCAGGCGGTGCGATCTCCTCCAACACTATTGCTGCGGGCTGTGTACTGGCAGCCATTGGCGCCCGGTTCAGGGATTTTGAAAAGGTATTAAAAGAGTGGTTCAGAATCAAAGGGGAGAAAATAGTACATCTTAACCTGAAGGCGGCCAGGACAGGGTATGATGCCGGCAGTAACATTGATTTTCCTTCTGTTTTTGATTTTACACCAGATGACAATGAAAATATTGTATTATCCGGGGCAAAAGCTGCAGCCCTGGGAGCTGTTGCAGCAGACTGCCGTTTTTTCTCCTTTTATCCCATGAGCCCGGGAACAGCCATAATTTCCAATGCTGTTGAGCTGGCAGATAAACTTCCCTTAGTCATTGAACAGGCTGAAGATGAACCCGGTGCCATAAACATGGCCATTGGCGCATCATTTGCCGGAGTAAGATCCCTTACAGCCACATCCGGGGGAGGCTTCTGTCTCATGACCGAAGGGCTCGGCCTTGCAGGAATGGCTGAAATCCCTGTGGTCATAATAAATGCCCAGCGCCCGGGACCTGCAACCGGCCTTGCCACAAGGACAGCCCAGGCAGACCTGTTGTTTGTAATCAATTCATCCCAGGATGAATTTCCAAGGTTTGTGTTTGCTCCTGGCAGCCCCCATAAAACCTTTGATACGGTTAAAAGAGCATTTTATTTATCAGAGAAATACCAGGTACCTGCCATTGTTCTCATGGATCAGTTTTTAATGGATTCATCCTGTACAAAACCCGGACAGTTAGAGATAGGCCGTGAATATGAAAGCTTTCTGGGGTATGATACAGACATGTATCAGAATAAGATATACCATAGGTATGCACTCAATGATACAGGTGTCTCGCCCCGAATCCTGCCCTGTACTTCCAGTGCTCTGGTAAGATCAACAGGCAATGAACATTCAGAAGAGGGCTTCTCCCTGGAGGAGCCTTGTAACAGAAAGGTAATGGTTGAAAAACGGTTTAAAAAACTTTCAATGATGACCCGGGAGATGGAACCTCCTGAAATATCCTTTGATGACAGTCAGTTTTTTCTCACAGGGTGGGGTTCCAGCCGGGGCTGTATCATGGATGCATGCCTTGGTTTGAGAAAAGAAGGCATTGATGCAGGCTTTATCATATTTGAAGATATCTGGCCCATGGATGGTGAAAAAATAAGCAGGATTTTAGAAAACAAGAGGTTGATAATGGTGGAGGGCAATGCAGCCTGCCAGTTGGGAACCCTTATTCGTCAACAAACCGGTATAAACCATGCAGGTTCTGTTTTGAAATATGATGGAAGGCCGATGTTTCCTTCATACATAATGGAAAAAGCAAAAAAAGTTATTAATGCTTTGCAAAGCAGAGGCACATGATCATGACGCAATTTGATATTGACAATGAAAATCAATGGTGCCCGGGATGCGGGAATTTTTTAATTTTAAAGGCCATGCACAAGGCATTCGCTGTTCTTGACCTTGCTCCCGAAGATCTGCTCCTTGTATCAGGCATCGGCCAGGCAGGTAAAACTCCGAATTTCATGGCATGCAATATGCTCCATGGACTGCATGGAAGGGCACTTGCCCTTGCCACCGGGGCAAAAATTGCAAACAGTGACTTAAATATCATAGTCAATTCAGGGGATGGAGACTGCTATGGTGAAGGTGCAAATCATTTCCTTGCCGCTATCCGGCGTAATATTGATGTGACTCTTCTTGTGCACAATAATCAGATTTACGGCCTTACAAAAGGCCAGGCATCCCCTACATCATCCCTGGGCATGAAAACAAAAATGGAGACCCGGGGAACAATATCATCGCCATTTAACCCCCTTGCAGCTGCCCTTGTTTCAGGGGCAGGGTTTATAGCCAGGGGTTTTTCAGGTGATATTGAACAGCTCACTTCCCTCATTGTTGAAGCTGTAAGGTATAAAGGCTTTTCCATGGTGGATATTTTTCAGCCCTGTGTCTCATTTAACAGAATAAACACCAGTTCGTGGTATAAGAAAAGAGTGTTTAATATTGATGATACAGGCCATGACAATTCAGACTATGATATGGCTTTAAAGGCAGTTCACATGGTGGAAACAAGATTTCCCACAGGCATTATCTATAAAAAAGAGAGTGTTGATTTTAATAAAAGGCACGCCCTTTTAAAAAAAGGGCCGCTTTTTGCATACAGTTTTGCAGAATCAAAAGTAAAGGATATTCTTTTACTAACTTAATTTACAGGAGGGCATGGTATAATGAGACCCGGAACAATTATCTTTATTTTGGTTTTATTTATTTTTTCAGGTGTGATCGCCTTTTCAGCACAGAATTTTGGTGCAAAGGATATTGACCTTGACGGCGGTAAAAGGGGAATAATTAATTTTCCCCACCATCTGCACCATGGCGCGGTAAAGGAGTGTAATACCTGCCATGCTGTTTTCCCAAAGGCCAAAGAGAGTATAAAAACTTTAAAAACCAGGGGTGAACTTAAAAAAAAGCAGGTCATGAATAAGACATGCCTTAAGTGCCACAGGGCAATGAAAAAAGCAGGAGAGAAAACAGGGCCCACAAAATGTTCAGCATGTCATGTTAAAAAGGGATAATTAAACAGGGAGGCTGCCATGGCAGAAGATATAAAAACAGGATGTGCCCGGCCAACCGGAGGTCCTGTTGGTGAGGATGTGACACCGGAACAAAGTGATGAAAACATAAAAGAGATAAAGGAGCAGACCATGATAAGAGTAGGAGAAAAAGCACCGGATTTTACAGCACCGACATTTTATAAGGGTAAATTTGTATCTGTTAAACTTTCAGATTATCTTGGAAAGTGGGTTGTTTTATGCTTTTATCCGGGTGATTTCACCTTTGTATGAGCAACCGAAGTTTCGGCAGTTGCCGAAAGATTTTCCGAATTTAAGGACCTTGGTGTTGAAGTACTCTCCATGAGTATTGACAGTGTTTTTGTCCATAAAATGTGGAATGATAAGGAGCTTTCAAAAATGGTTAAAGGCGGCATACCCTTTCCCATGCTTTCCGATGCCGGAGGAAAAGTCGGTACCATATATGGTGTATATGATGATAATGCAGGCGTTGAAACCAGGGGACGTTTCATAATTGATCCCGATGGTATTGTCCAGGGCTATGAAGTATTGACTCCCCCTGTGGGAAGAAATGTAAATGAATCCATCAGGCAGATAAAGGCATTTCAGCTTGTGCGGGACAGCAAGGGAACCGAGGCTGCACCTTCCGGCTGGCAGCCGGGTAAAATGACATTAAAACCAGGACCTGATCTTGTGGGAAAAGTATGGGAAACATGGAAAACAGATATGGCATAAAATGCATTAACTTTATAAAAAGGAACAATCTGGTATGGATCCTTCTGCTTTAATCCCTGTACCGGATTCCATACCGGTTCACTGGGCCTGGCTTGATTTTTTCTTTATATTGACCTTTGTGCTTCACCTGCTCTTTATGAATGCAATGGTGGGGAGTGCTGTAATAGCAATGGTACGGTCCATCCGGAGCAATTTGTTATCCCATGATCTTACCATTGCAAAGCATGTCAGCCAGAAGCTGCCCTATACAATTGCATTTACCGTGAATATGGGGGTTGCACCCCTTCTCTTTATCCAGGTGCTTTACGGTGGTTTCATCTACACAAGTTCCGTGCTCATGGGCTGGTACTGGCTTTCAATCATTGGAATAGTTATTACTGCCTATTATTGTGCATATATTTTTGATTTCAGGTTTGATTCCCTGGGAAGATCAAGAACTATATTTATTAGTGCCTCAGTAATTTTAATGCTTGTGACAGGTTTTTTGTTTACCTGCAACATGACTTTGATGCTCACACCTGAAAAATGGGTTCAATATTTTTCCAATCCCCGGGGCACTATCCTTAACCTGTCTCAACCCATGCTTATTCCAAGATATCTCCATTTTGTCTGTGCTTCCATTGCTGTGGGAGGACTTTTTCTGGCACTTTTTGGCAAAGTCAAAACAAAGGGTGAAGAAGATAACGAGATGATCATGTCCGGCATGAAATGGTTTTTCAATGCAACATTTGTGCAGATTATTATTGGTATCTGGTTTGCAGCATCCCTGCCACAGGATATTGTTCATCTTTTTCTGGGCCGCAGTACCTCTGCTACTCTGTATGCCCTGGGCGCCCTTGCAGGTGCTGCAGCAGCACTCTTTTTCGGATATAAGAGACAGGTGTGGCAGGCAGCAGCATCGCTTGTTTTTACTGTGATCTTCATGGCTCTGGTGCGGAATATGGTGCGTATTCAATACCTTAAACCATATTTCACATTGTCAGATTTAAAAATCAGCCCCCAGTACATTCCCATGGCTCTGTTCATTGTAACCCTTGCAGCAGGTTCAGGCCTTATTTTTTACATGGTAAGGCTTGCATCAAAAGTGAAAAAAGAGGAGGCCTGATATGAACTATCCTGTCTGGGAATTATATTATACAGGCGGCGGCTTTCTCATTGCACTGATTGCCGTTGTCCATGTGTATGTTGCGCACTTTGCAGTGGGCGGCGGATTTTTTCTGGTCATAACAGAGATGAAGGGGCTTAAGGAAAGATCACCGCAAATACTTGAATATACAAAAAGTCATGCAAAATTTTTCCTTCTTGTCACCATGGTTTTCTCGTCGGTTACAGGGGTTGGAATCTGGTTTGTAATCTCCCTTGTGAGTCCTGCTGCAACGTCTGTTTTAATCCATACCTTTGTATTTGGTTTTGCAATGGAATGGGTCTTTTTCACCCTGGAGATTGTTGCGATTTTCATCTATTTTTATACCTTTGGAAAGATAGAAGACAGGGCGCACCTTACAATTGGATGGCTCTATGGCATCTTTGCCTTAATCTCCCTTGTCCTGATTAACGGTATTATCTCATTTATGCTTACCCCCGGCACTTTTTTTAAAACCTTAAATTTCTGGGACGGCTTTTTTAACCCGGGTTTTTTCCCTTCCATGTTTTTTCGCATTACCATTGCCCTTGTTCTTGCCGGGATATTCGGATTTGTCACTTCTATTTTTATTAAAGATGCGAATCTCAGGAGCAAAATGGTTGTTTACTGTGCAAAATGGCTTGTTTTTCCGTTTCTGTTCATGCTTCTCTCTGCATGGTGGTATTTTTCGTCCCTGGATCCTGTTTCAAAAGCAATGATCCTTGGCCGTTCTCCAGAGCTTATTCTGCCGGGCAGAATTTTTCTGACTCTTCTTCCTGTTCTGTTTATCAGCGCTCTTTTAATGGCCATGCGCATGCCTGAAAAAGTGGAAAAGCCCATGGCATTTTTTATACTTTTCACAGGGCTTGTCTATATGGGCTCTTTTGAGTTTGTCAGGGAAGCAGGCCGGCGGCCATATCTTATCCCTGGGTATCTCTATTCAAATTCAATCAAAGTTGAAGATCAAGCAAAGATTAATCAACAGGGATTTTTAAAAGTCGCAAAATGGGTAAAAATAAGAAAAATCAATAATGACAATGCCATTAAGGCAGGAAAGGAGATATTTAACATCCAGTGTGCTTCATGCCACAGCATTGGCGGGCCTCTGAACAATATCCTTGACCTGACTGAAAAATTTACTGTTTTTGCCATGGAAGCCCGGCTCAGAGGTCAGGGTAAACTAAATGATTACATGCCGGAGTTTATGGGTACAAAACAGGAGCGTTTGGCTCTTGCAAGATATATTGTGGAAAAACTGAATAAACATGCAGCCATGCCGGAAAAACCCAAATTCTTTAAGGAAAAGCCTGTGGATATTCCCGGATTTGATGAAAAAAGGGATCAATATATACTGCTTGCATGGGCAGATCCGGATAAATCAGACAAACTTGATCCAAATACAGGGTTTATATATTCCCGGCCCCGCACCAGGATTTCAGCCCAGCTCATACGCAGGGGCGAAATCCCGGAAATTATAACCAGGGATATTGAGTTTGTCAGTGACACAGGAAAAGCACCATTGATCACAGTTAAGGCAAAAGATACAAAAAATGGGAATATCCTTGCAAAAACCATGGTTTACGCCCCGGAACCAGCAGAGATGGGATGCAGAAAGTGCCATGGCAGCAGTTTCTCAAAAACCAGCAGCACACCAAGGCAGGTGGCAGATGATATTCTCGCTGTTCACGATGAGATCAGCCGTACAAAACTTGTGAACATGACAGAGAAAAAAGGGGCTTTAGATTGTAAATCATGTCATTCAGTGTCAGATTCAGAACAGCTTAATCTTTCAGCATCCATACATGGTTTCCATGCCGTGTATCTTAAAGACATGGGGTCAGAATCCTGCAATGCATGCCACACATCTTTTGAACATACTCAAAGCCTCAGTGGAGTCCATAATGATGTTGGTCTTGATTGTACAAACTGCCATGGCAACCTGGAAGATCATGCCTTGAGCCTCCTCGCAGGCAGAGAAAAATCTGGTAAAAAAAGTGCCTTAAAATTAATTAAACATATCTTTCCAACAAAGGTTGATTCCATCAGGGACATTAAATCGAGAAAACCATGGATCAATCAGGTTGACTGTTTAAGCTGCCATGTTGATTTTGAACAGCCTGAAATTGATGAGACATTTAATATATGGACAAAATCAGAAGATGAACTATACAGTGTACGCGCAGATGACGGAGGAATCAGATGCCGGGCATGCCATGGCACTGTCCATGCCCTTTATCCCGCATCAACTGAATCCGGCAGCAGAACAGACAATATCCAGCCTCTCCAGTATCAGAAAAACAGATACCCGTTGGGCTCCAATGGAAATTGTAAAGTGTGCCACACAACAGACATGGAGGATGAGATGCATCACCCCAACATACTGACCATGTTCAGGAATTAAGAGTTAAAGGAATAGTGCTCAAGGCATAACTTTTGTGAATGTTGAAGTTGCAGCATTCCAGTTTGGTGCTTTTGTCATATAGTCAGGAGGGCATTGTCCTGTACCATCTGTGACACTAATAACTATAGCATCAAGAGTACCATTGATCCTGACTGTATTAGGGCTTGTTACTGCAAATTTTATATCATTCTCATTAATCATAGATGTATGAGATGGGATAGCAAAATAATCAGATATTGCACCTGCAATATTATTGGCATCCTGTTCAGCTGAAGTGCAAAATGATTTGGCTCTGTATGAAAGATAATTCGGGATTGAGATGGATGCAAGAATACCAATAATAGCAATAACAATCATAATTTCAATCAATGTAAAACCTTTTTTATTAAGTTTCAATTTTTCACACACTGTTATTTTATCATTTAAGGCCTGAATATTATTGTCAACTCTTAAATATTATCCTGCATAAAATATGCCAGGGGCTGATTTCCCCATAAATTCATATGTTTTTTGAATCTTAATACCAAATTTTGTCATGCATCTGTCAATAACGGTCATCCTTTGATATCTATTTTATAACAGTTCTTTCCAGCACTACTCCATGCCATTGTGTGACAATCCTCTCAGGGATCACGCCTGAAACTCTATTGGCGTGCATGGTTTTGTTTCGTCACGTTCTGCTTTTACCAATTCCTCTGCATATTTTTTTAATATGTCATCTATGTGATATCTGTCATCATGAGTTTTCCTGTGAGCAATATCGCATAAAATATTGCATTAGAAAATCACTTATGTTAGGTTGACTATGTGGCTATTTTGGTTTTGCAATATAAGTA
>CAZQJS010000014.1:39750-54911 GCA_964593725.1 uncultured Desulfobacterales bacterium | reverse complement strand
CTTTTGAAATATGGGCAGAGTGATTATCCAAAACTATTCTTACCGTGCTTTCCTTTGGGTAGTGTGAGTCAAGCTCCTTGAGTAACTCGATGAACTCTTTGCTACGGTGACGATCGTGAACTTGCGCAATTATTTGTCCATTGTGCAAATCAAGGGCTGCCAGTATCGAGACAGTGCCCATGCGCTTGTATTCATAATCCCGACCAACGCTTTGATGTTTGCCAGGTTTAGGGGATAAATCTGGTGCAACAGTGCCAATAGCTTGAACACCTGGTTTTTCATCAACTGAAACTGTTATTACTGTAGGAGGTGTGTTGTCAGCCGACTTATTATCATTCTGAAAATTCACCTCTTGGTAGACCATGAGTACTTCCTGCATTTTTTCTTCGAAATCAGGATCTCGGCGTTCAAGGTAATACTTAATTTTGTGAGGTCGTATTTCATTTGCCGACAAGATTCTCCAGACAGTTGCCTTCACAGCTTTGGCCAGGGATGGGTGACCAGCGGCAGGGGCGTTCTTGCGTGTATATTTGGCGAGCTCGTTATATGTCCATAACTCTGCAGCCAAGTCATGGTCTTTGGGTTTAGTACAGGCCAAATTAACAACCCATGCTTTTGCCGCGTTGTCGATTACTGGATCAAAGGGTCTGTGGAAATGGTCTTTAAGCCCAGCTTCTGCACCAGCGGCTAACGCCTTGTCGATACATTTGTAAATAGTGGGACGGCTGGCATCTACTAATTTTTGTATCTGTGCAATTGGTATTTCATCGGCATAGTGCAGCAGAATTTTTGCTCGCTGTATCTCTCGTAGTGGAACTTTGCGAAACTGGCGGAATGTGAGATGAAAGGTCTGTCTGGCGAACAAATTTGCAGACAGGACACCAGATTCTCATATTATTAAATCTCAGCTATTATTTAGTTTAGCTAACGTACGCAATTCCCTGATGAGCCATCTATGTTTTAGCTCTGGCAATGGCAAAACGCTTTAATTTTGCCTGGACAGCTCCGAAAACCGTATCATCTGGATATTGATTCTTTTTATCAGGTTTACCTGCCTCTTTTCCAAACAGAACTGAAATTCCTTCCTGAATAGTACTGACCTTATAGATATGAAATTCACCCTGTTTGACTGATTCAATCACATCTTCCCGCAGCATCAGGTTTTTAACATTTGATGCAGGGATCATAACTCCCTGGTCTCCGGTCAGGCCTTTTTGTACGCACACATCATAATAACCTTCAATTTTTTCGTTAACACCGCCGATTGCCTGGATTTCGCCTTTCTGATTCACTGATCCTGTCACGGCAATGCCTTGATTGATCGGAATGTCTGACAGACTTGAAATGGCTGTATATAACTCCGTAGAGGAAGCACTGTCACCGTCCACGCCAGTGTAGCTCTGTTCAAATGTAATACTGATGGTTACGTTTAAAGGATAATCCTGGGCAAACATTCTTCCCAGAAACCCAGATATTATCATAACACCTTTATCATGGGTTTCACCTGACATATTTGCTTCATGTTCAACATTGATTATGCCGGGTTTCCCCATATAGGATTCTGCTGTAATCCTTGTGGGACGTCCAAATGCGATATTCCCCATCTGATATACTGCCAGGGCATTAACCTGGCCTGTCTTTCTGCCGGTCACATCTATTAATACAGTATTGTCCACAAAGCCCTGTTGTACTTTTTCTTCATAAAGATTGTTTCTGAAACGAAATTCATGGATTGCCTTTTTTACATGCTCAGCTGAAATGTTTTTTGCTTTTTTTGCCCTTGCCCAATAATCTGCTTCTTTTAAAAGTCCCATTACCTGACCAAACCGCAAAGAGAGCCTGGTCTGGTCTGCAACAATCCTGCTGCCATAGGTAATTACCTTTAAAACCCCATCTTTTGTAAAGGATAAAAATTTCTCTGCCTTGCAGGCCCCTGCTATGAACCTTGCATACTGCTCCATGACCTGTTTACTGATTCTCACTTCATTATCAAAATCAGCACGGACTTTAAAAAGTTTATTAAATTTCCCGTCAAGCTGCTGCATCAGCCTGAAGGATTCATAACGTCCCATGAGAATCACTTTAACATTTATCTTAATTGGCTTGGGTTTTAATGACCCTGCACCAGGATTATTTTGATCCGGTGCATCTTCAATCTGTAAAATTCCATTCAGCAGGGATGTTTTCAGTGTTTCCCACACAACAGGGTTGGACACAAGAGGTTCAAGTTCCATAATAAGGTATCCCTGGTTTGCTTTTAACAATGATCCTGCCTGAACCATGGTGAAATCCGAGGTAGATGCACCACCCATGATGAAATTTTTCTCTATTGTTCCAAAAAGATTGGAAAAGCTCGGGTTGTGTTCAAAAACAACAGGTGCCCCGGTTTTTTTCTTATGGCTGACAAGCACATTTACCTGATATCGTTTTAATAGTGATTCTGTAACATCTTTAATCTTTTTGTTCTCTTCCGGGCTCTTTCCGGCATGACTGCCCATGAACAGAGCCATGTTATCAACGATATCTTCCTGAACTGCTTTAAGATAATTCTTAACTAAGGCCACTTTATTGCTGAAACTTGATAAAGATGTCATTCTGCCCACAACAATTTTCTGTACTCTTGTGGAAATAACCTCCCTGACAGCATCCTGCATCTCAGTATCAAGCAGGGTAATTTTTTTAAGCCCCTTATTCAGTTCTTCCTGGACCCTGGTCATGTTTTCCATTAATAATTTCTGCTCCTTTTCAGGAAGCTCATCATACACCTTCTGTTCCATTGGCTTATTGTCATGGACCGGTATGGGTTTATATCCATTCTCAGTATGGACAACTCCAATGCCAAGAGGGGTTGAAAAGGTTTCTATTTCAGTAAAGACCTTATTTTTTTTATTGTTAAATTTATCAAGAATTTCTTTATTTAATTTCTGGAATTTATTATCTTCAAAAAATTTGGGAATCTCTATTTTTAAAGTTTCAATATATCTGTGCATCTGACGTTTGAAAACCAGGGCTGTGCCCCCGGGAAGATAGATTGGTAAAGGACAGAAAGGGTCATCAAAATTATTTACAAGACAGATATCCTCGGGGACATCCTCCTTGGCTGCAAATTTTGTAAGTGTGTTCCTGATAATGGTTGATTTTCCTGTTCCTTCATCACCTGTCATGAACAGATTATATCCGGGCGTTTTCATATTAAGACAAAAGTCTATTGCTTCAACAGCCCTTGCCTGCCCAATCACACTATTTAAAGGGGATAAGTCATCTGTAGTTTCAAAATCAAATACATCTTCAGGATATTTTATTGTAAGCTCCCGGGCAGTGAGTTCATGGTTTTTAGGCATCTTATTCTCCTTTTATAAGTTTTTCAGACGTCAATATAGAACTAATCTGATTTTTTTTCAAACAAGTATGGGATTTAATATAAAAAAACATAAAATAAGTATAAATCAAACATACAAAAGGTTGTTGACACGAACTTAAATTTATTATACGTAATCATCCAATAATACGTATGAAAAATTTTATACTTAAATTATTATTCAATACTGAGGTGCTGACATGACACAGAAAGTTACTTTAAGCATTCCGGATATGCTCCATGACAAACTTAATAAATGGAGAAAATCATTCAACCTGTCCAAGATGTTCCAGGATGCCCTGCTGGATGCCATACAGAGAAAAGAGGAATTTCAGAAAAGGATCATGCAGGATTTTGATATGTCTGATATTATCAACAGGCTTAAGAAGGAAAAAATTGAATCTGAAAAAAATTACCTGGAAATGGGAATACATAAAGGTCTGGAATGGGCAAAAAGAGCACACTATGAAGACCTTGTATATGCAGTTGGATTTGAGAATCCATATAATATTGTAAAAGACAGCAAATTCAGCCACTATTTTACCGAGATATTTAATTCAGACCGCCTCATAAATTTTTCCCAGGAAAATTACAATCAATATGCAAAAAAGTTTGTAGATGGCTGGTGCAAAGGTGTGTCTGATTTTTATAATGAAATTGTGGAGAAACTTGTATAATGAAACCGCTGAAAAGTATTCTTGGTATTGATATTGGCTCTGTTTCCATCTCCATTGTGGAAATTGATTCAAAAAAAAAGATCCTTAACTGGTCATATACTTTCCACCATGGAGATATTAACCAAAACCTTGAAAAAGCCTTAAGAAACATTAAAATAGATAGAATTGACTATATTGCTGCCACCCCATCCAGTACTTTTTATATAAACAGTGACATACAGTATGACCAGCTTGTGGCTGTAATTAGGGCCGGCCGCCACCTGCACTCCAGTATTGGCTCCATTCTCAATGTGGGGGGAGAAAAATTTAATCTAAGCTATTTTGACGAAGATAATAATTATTCGGGTTCCAGGCATAACACTTCCTGTGCCGCAGGCACTGGCAGTTTTCTTGACCAGCAGGCTGTCAGGCTTGGCCTTGAATCACCCCGGGAACTTTCAAAAAAAGCATTATCCAATTTTTCCAATCTGCCTGATATTGCAACAAGATGCGCTGTGTTTGCAAAAACCGATTTAATCCATGCCCAGCAGGAGGGTTATTCAATACCCCAGATATGTGACGGACTTTGCAGGGGGCTTGCAAAAAATATCTTTAACACCCTTTTCTCAGGGGGAGACATCCGATTTCCGGTTATCTTCTGTGGTGGCGTTTCAAAAAACCTTTCAGTAAAAAAACATCTTGAGCAGCTCATCAATGGTAAACTTGTTATTGATGAATACTCCAATGTATATGGTGCACTGGGTGCTGCTTTGTGCCTTTCCGACGAATTGATCATACCATCCTGTCTGCACCACCTTGCATTAAATAACAATACACTGGGATATCAGTCTATTTCCGATATTTTAAAAACAGAAAAGATAGAAAAAAAACTTTTCTTTCCTGCCCTTGCTTTAACAATGTCAGATTACCCTGACTTTACATCCCATGACACGTTTGAATACCAGGGTGTGGAAACAGATATTTATCCTGATCCATCAAGCCTTGGGCCAATTGACTGCTATTTAGGTGTGGATGTTGGATCAACAAGCACTAAAAGTATTATCATGACCGATAAAAAAGAAGTGGTTGCAGGGTTCTACACAAGAACCGCTTCAAAGCCTGTTAAAGCGATCCTGTCCATACTCAGGGCTCAGGAATATGTAATTCAAAAATATAATCTTGATATTAATATCATTGGCTGCGGAACAACAGGTTCAGGCAGAAAGCTTGCCAGTAAAATCATTGGGGCAGATATACTCCCGGATGAGATTACAGCCCATGCAAAAGCAGCTGTTAAGCTTAATCCGGATGTTGATACAATCATCGAAATAGGCGGTCAGGACGCAAAATTCACAACCCTTAAACATGGCAATGTTACCTCCTCAACCATGAATGCAATATGTGCTGCCGGCACTGGCAGCTTTATAGAGGAGCAGGCCAACAAACTTGGCTGTCCCATTCTTGACTATTCCAGGCGCACAGAATCGGTAAAATCCCCCCTGTCCAGTGACAGATGCACAGTGTTCATGGAAAGGGATATGAACCACTTTCTGGCCCTTGGTTATAATACTGACCAGGTGCTTGCATCGGCTCTCCATTCAGTCAGGGATAATTACCTTTCAAAGGTTGCTTCGGTGGGAGAGATAGGTGATACCATTCTTTTCCAGGGGGCAACTGCAAAAAATAAAGCCCTTGTGGCAGCCTTTGAACAAAAACTTAAAAAGAAAATCCATGTATCAAAATATTGTCACCTGACAGGTGCCTTAGGTATCTGCCTGCTGCTCTCTGAGCAGGCAGTGAGATCAGACTCATTCAAGGGTTTTCAACTCCATAATACCAAAATCCCTGTTAAGCAGGAGACATGTCAATTATGTACAAACCACTGCAAGATCACAATTGCAGAGGTGAATAACCAGATTGAGGCGTTTGGCTTCCTGTGCGGCCGGGATTATGAGACCAGAACCTATATTAAGCCGAAACAAGGTTTTAACCTGCTGAAACAGAGGAAAAAAGTTTTGGAACATACCGGTTTTACCAGGGGAGGACATAAATTCACCATTGGCCTTCCTGCAGCCCTTCATATGATGGAAGATCTGAACTTCTGGAAAAATTTCTTTAACCACCTCGGTATTAAAACCATTACCAGTGAAAACCTTAAGAGTCCTGTAAAACTTGGTAAAAATATTGCCAGTGCTGGATTTTGCACCCCCATACTATCTTTGCACGGTCATATTGCTCATTTGATGGAAAAAACTGACTTTGTATTCCTGCCATTCTACTTTGAAGAGCCAAGGGAGGATAGATCAAAAAGAAGACAGCATTGCTATTACACTCAATTTGCTCCATCAATCATATCCAATCTGTCAGCGATTGATAATTCAAGGCTGATTTCCCCCCTGGTAAAATATCTTTATACAAATTTTTACACTAAACTTGAACTTTATAAAGCCTTAAAAACCAAGACCTCCAGGGATATTTCATTTTTCAATATATCTTCTGCATGGGATAAAGCCTCAGAGCTTAAACAGAGAAATAAGGAACATTTAAAAAAGGTATATTCCACTGCACAAAACCAGTCAGAAAATCTCAGTGTTGTACTGGTGGGCAGGCCATACACAATACTTTCCAGAAGCCTTAACAGTAAAATTCCGGATATCTTTTCAAATCTCAATGTCAACGCCTTTTACCAGGATATGCTTGACCATGATAATTATGATTTTTCAGATATAGACAATCTGCTTAAAGAGATACACTGGCACCATGCTGCTGAAATCCTTAAAGCAACTTATATTGCAGCCAACACAGACAATCTCTATCCTGTCTATATAACCTCATTCAATTGTTCTCCTGACTCTTTCTGCAAGGATTATTTTAAGCAGATCATGGAGGCTTATAAAAAACCATACCTCATTCTGGAACTTGATGAACATGATTCGAGTGTTGGGTATGAAACCCGTATTGAAGCAGCAATCGAGGCATTCTCTAACCATAAGAAATTCTCTTTGAAAAACAAGATTATAGATTTTAAAGATATTAACCCGGAACCTTTACCTGATCTGAAAAACAAAGACATCTTTTTCCCGAACTGGGATGATATTACAGGGAAATTCCTCATAAGCATATTAAAAAAAGAAGGATACAATGTTTATCTCATGGAAGAGACGGAAGAGACCTTGAAGAAATGCCTGAAAACAAATACAGGCCAATGTATACCCCTGAATGCAGTGGCAAGCAGTTTTATCCATACAGTAAAAAAGTATAACATAGATCCTTCAAACTCTGTATTATGGGTAGGTAAATCTGAAATAGCGTGCAATGTTAAGCTCTATTCCCACCACATTAAACATATTCTTAAAAAAGAGAAAAATGGTTTTGAAAAATCAGAACTATACACAGGAGAGCTCTCCTTTATGGATATTTCCATGAAAGTGTGTGCCAATGCTTATTTTGCCTATATGTTTGGAGGACTGTTAAGAAAAGTCGGATGTCAGATCAGACCCTATGAAATAAACAGAGGTGAAACTGACAGGGCCATTGAAAATGCTGTCTCAACCATTGCCAAAGCATTCAGGAGAAACAGTTCCAAAGATCAGGCTCTCATGGAAGCCCTTGAACCCTTTTCAAAGATTAAAGTAAAAAAAGAGACAAGACCAAAGGTTTCAATCTTTGGTGATCTTTATATGCGGGATAACAATATAATCAATCAGAACCTGATCAATTACATTGAACAGAACGGGGGTGAGGTTGTAACCACACCATATTCCAGATTCATCAGAATGATTGCATCCACATATTTTAAAAAATGGTTTAAGGAGGGAAAATATATAGATCTTGTTTCAAATAAAACCTTGTTGTTTGCAACAACCCAGATGGAAAAAAGATTTTATAAATATTTTGCACCACTGTTAAATGAAAATGAGATAGATTATTCAGATTCACCTGAAGACATACTTGGAGAATATGGCATGCGCCCGGAGCATACAGGTGAATCAATGGATAATATATTAAAAATTCACTATGTTTTAAAAGAACATCCTGATATTGCGCTTTTTGTCCAGGTAAGTCCCTCTTTCTGCTGCCCGTCCCTGGTTACCGAAGCCATGGCTGAAAAGATTGAAAAGAACACAGGAGTACCTGTGGTGAGCATTACATACGACCTGGCCGGAGGGAATAAGAATAATGTTATCATACCTTTTCTAAAATTTTCCAAAAAGGAGATTGTTCAGAAAAAACGTCTTGGTGATTGTCTGTGAATACTGAACACATCAGTTTGACGGGCCCCTGGTAAATATATCTCAATTTTCGGATGTGCCCTGACAAACTGGTTCTGGTATTGAGTCCTTTGCATATTATATTTACTGAACTTTTCAGCAGCCCTTCTATAAAGCAGGTAATATGCATCATAATTTTTTAGGGTTTTTGGATCTTCCAGCTCAGAAATTTTGTAAAAATTCTTATAGGAGAATAGTAAGAGGTCTTCAAATGCACTGAGATAATCTTCCAGGCTTGAAAGGTGCAGACGTATGGCATCACTTTTATAATACTCTTCGATCTGGAAGACCCATTGAACATTTTTCTTCTGGTAATAACTTCTGTAGTTTTCAATATAATTAATCAACTTTGAAACCATTGCTTTGTTAGCCTCTCCTGCCAGCCGCACAGTGTCAATATATTCAGCTGTCTCTTTTATCTTGTCAAGGCCGGACACTATTCTGCTCATCTCCTCAAGTTCTATGATGGCAGAATCAAATTTCTCTGTTGTTTCCTGGAGTGCATCTGCGATTCTCAAAACCTGGCGTATTATGGGTGGTTTATCATAATATTTCATTTTTTCTTTTTTTATTGTATACAATGCAGTTTCGCCTGCAATAACCGCTGAAAAAGTTGCAAGAAAAATCATTATCCAGGTTATGCCCTCCTCTTTCCTTGCCCTGAAGATATAGTATGGTGCTGTTACAGGTGCAAAAAAAACAATTAATGCCCAGATCTTTGATCTCTTTTTTTCCATACACTCAAAAAGCAATAAGAGTGAGAGCAGAAAAACATAGGGAAAATAGATATAAAACACCTTTAATCTCCTTTAAAGGTTAATATGTCACAGGATTCACCATTGGAAATAATTTTAACAGCACCCATGAGATCAGTTCTGAAATATTTAATGCCCCTGGTATTATACCTTGCAACAACACTTTTATGGGGGAAATTATACTTGTTATGAAAGCCGCATGATATTATGATACTTGCCGGGCTTACTTTATCAAGGAATAGAGAAGTGCTTGATGTTGCGCTGCCATGGTGTGGTGCAATCATAACATTTGATTTAAGTGAACTGCCAAATGCTGTGGCAATCTTTTTTTCAGTTTTTTCCATAATATCGCCGGGGAAAAGAGTCGTAAAATTTTTATAAATTAATTTAAAAACAATGGAGTTATTATTATAATCCTTTTCCGCTGACTTTTCCAGAGATTTATCCCCATGGAACGGGTAAAAAAATAAAATTTTGAGATCTCCCATCTCAATTACCTGTCTGTCCGTGGGTATAATAACAGGAACATCCTTGCCAAGGCATGCATTGATAAGATTAAAATAACTTCTCTTTTTCCGTGAATCAAAATTTTTTATGAATTTTTTAACGGTAAAATTATTAATTATATAGATCAAACCTTTCATATGATCGGTTTCAGGATGGGTTAAGATTACAGCATCAAGTGTGGCGATTTTCCTGTTCCATAGAAATGGAGCAACAATATACCGTCCAGTATCAAAGCTTGAACTGCCGGAGAACCCTCCTCCGTCAACAAGGATTCTGGTGCTGCCCGGACCCTCAATAAGGGCACTGCTGCCCTGCCCTACATCCAGAACTGTAATCTGCAAATCTCCACTGAAAAATCTATGCTTTAATTGAAAGCCTGTATAACATGAGAACATGATACTAGAGCAGACAACCATGCAGGCTCCCTTTTTTTTATGCTTAAACAGAAATGAAAATATTCCCAGCATAAACATATAATAACATATGATTTCAAAGCCATGGGGTGTAACACACTTTGCAAAGGTATATGGATTAGAAGAGATATGTTCTATGAATGATACACTGAAAGATAAAAAAGGAATTAAAAGTTTAATAAGAATACTTGCAATGGTTGTGGAAATAGAAAAAATGAAAAATGCTGCCAGGCCCAGAGGAACAACAATAAACCCCATCACAGGGATTATTACCAGGTTGGCAAAAACCTGTACAAATGAAATTGTATTAAAATAGTGCATGACAAGCGGCATGGTGCCAAGTCCTGCTGCCACAGAAATCATGATGAGCATAAGAAATTTTGCAGCAAGTGTTCTGGTCTGTAAAAAAGCGACATTATCTGCTGCATTCAGACCAAGGATAATGAACAGAACAGCTGAAAATGACAACTGAAATGAGATGGAAAAAAGGGCTGCAGGTTCAGGTATGAGTATTATTATCCCTGCAGCTGCAAGAGAGTTTAAAACATCTTTTTCCCTTTTAATCACCAAGGAGAGCATATAGACTACAATCATTATAAAAGCTCTTCTGGTTGATGGAGAAAATCCCGATAGAACTGCATATGAAAACAGGGGAATAATGGTTAAAACAGCAGCTGCCCTGCCCTGCACACCCCTTATGGCAAGCGCCTTTACCCAGGAAAGAAGATAATTAAAAACATGGAAAAAAATCAGGGCGACAATTGAGAGATGAAGGCCTGAAATGGCAAGTATATGACTTACTCCGGCCTTTGAAAATGATTCTGCCAGCGTATTTGGAATATAATCCTTTATGCCGGTTGTCAGGGCACACAAAATTGAAAAAACTTTACTATTGTCTGTAAAGCCTTTAGCAAATTCTACAAACCTGTGCCTTAACCCATGTATCTTCCTGACAACCCTTGTTAAAAAACCATGCCGCCCATGAAATCCCTTGCCCCCACTGCATATTACAATATTTTCCCCATTGATATATGAAACTCCCTGGATATCATTAAAAGACAGGTATTTAATATAGTTAAATCCACCGGGATTGGAAAAATTCCCTGGTTGTTTTATGGCGCCTGTAAAAGAAATTAAATCGCCATACTGAAACTGAGGGGTTTTATGATAACTGTATAATATTATTCTGCCGGAAATATTTTGCCATTCACCTGTTTTTCCGGCTGCTTTAATTTTCTGGATTTTTAAAATAGTTTTTGTTCTTATATCATCTGTTTGCGGTCTTGAATCAACCTGTGCAACAATCCGGAATTTTTCTGTGCCGGAATATTGTGCAATTGGTTTATGTTTATCTGCCCCGGGCAGGCAGGGCATGATTAAAAGAAAACCAGTTATGAAAAAAAGTATAAAAAAAACAAGGTTGAGGAAATCGATTTTCCGACTGCAATGGAGCAGTAAAAGAGCAATTAAGGCTGATGGTGTAAAAACATAAAGAAAATATAGCGGAAAGAAATTGCCGGCTGCTATCCCCGATGCCAGTGCAAGTACCGGAGCTGCCAATGGAACATTGAGTATGGGTTTATATTCTTTCACATACCCTTAAGATCATCTTAAAAGTTAATAATCAATATATCATTCAGTATATCATTCAATTTGTACGTATACGTTTTATGTCTGCACCAAGTTCAGAAAATTTCTTTTCAATTGAGTCATACCCCCTGTCCATATGGTAAACCCGGTTTATGGTTGTTGTGCCCCGGGCAATCAGGCCGGCAATTATCAAAGATGCACTTGCCCTTAAGTCAGATGCCATGACCTGTGCTCCCTGGAGATGTTCAATGCCCCTGACCCTTGCATAATTTCCATCGGAAATGGAAATATCAGCTCCCATACGTAACAGTTCATTTGCATGGGTAAACCTGTTTTCAAATATTGTTTCATGGATCATGCTGCTGCTGTCGGCAATTGTCATAAGCGCCATGAACTGTGCCTGCATGTCTGTTGGAAAGCCAGGATAGGGAAGAGTTTTTATATCAACACTTTTAATTTTTTCAACCCCTTTAACCCTGAGTGCATTGTCACTTACATCCACCTTTGTACCAGTTTCCCTGAGTTTATTGATAATTCCTCCAATATGCTCGGGATTACACCCCTTTATCACAACATCTCCACGGGTTGCTGCTGCTGCAACCATATAGGTTCCAGCCTCTATCCTGTCCGGGATTACTTTAATTTCAGCAGAACTGAGTGATCTTACACCATTGATCTCAATGATTGCTGTTCCGGCACCCCTTATATCACCACCCATTGCGTTTAAAGCATCGGCCAATGCAGGTATTTCAGGTTCCCGGGCCGAATTTCTTAAAATTGTTTTCCCTCTTGCAAGGGTTGCCGCCATCATGATATTTTCAGTACCCGTTACTGTAGGTGTATCAAAATAGATATCACTCCCTGTTAATCTTTCTGCATTTGCTTCAATATATCCGTGTTCAATTTTAATATCAGCACCCAGGGCTTCCAGGGCTTTAAGGTGTAAATCAACGGGTCTTGCTCCAATGGCACATCCTCCGGGTAAAGATACCCTGGCATGCCCAAACCGTGCAACAAGAGGACCAAGCACAAGGATTGATGCCCTCATTTTCCGTACAAGCTCATAATCTGCCTTGGTACTGTTTACAGTTGCACCATTGATCATGACATTGCCCTTGTTGATCTCACATTCAGCACCAAGATTCTGGATAAGAAGCAGAATGCTTTTAATATCCATGAGGCCCGGGACATTGGCAATCATGGTTTTTCCATCAACTAAAAGGCTTGAAGCAATAAATGGCAGAGCAGCATTTTTTGCACCGCTTATTATAACTTCCCCTTCCAGTCTGTTTCCGCCTTGTATCTCGATTTTATCCATATTATTCTTCTGCTGTATATGTTTCTCAGGAAAAGGTTTAAAAAGGATTTTAAGAAAACACTTAAAATCCTTTTTACTGTCTGTGGTACCTGGGACGAGAATTGAACTCGTACAGAGATTATCTCCGAGGGATTTTAAGTCCCTTGCGTCTACCAGTTCCGCCACCCAGGCATGGGACTAAAACAAGGCCTGGTTTAACCAGGCAAAAAGTAACTACAAAAAGTTTTAATATAATATCTTTACCATTTTTGCAAGTTAATTCTCATAAATTCATAAGATTGTCAATTGTCCCTTATTCTGATAAAACTATCCCATGAAAATTTTTAATAAAAAAAGAATCATCCTTGCGTCCCAGTCACCAAGAAGAAAAGAACTCCTTGAACAGACAGGCATAATATTTGATATAATTCCTTCTACCATTGATGAGACAATGGTGAACGAAAAAGACCCTGGAACACTTGTTAAAACACTTTCCAGGCTCAAAGCAGTGGATGTTGCAGAAAACCACCCTGATACCTGGGTACTTGGTGCTGATACAATTGTCTGCCTTGATAATTTAATACTTGAAAAACCACATTCCAGAACCCATGCTGAAAAAATGCTCAACTCCTTAAGCGGCAGAGAGCATACAGTGTTCACCGGATTTCATATCTGTTCTGTAAAACAGAATAAAAATATTTCTGATATTGTTGAAACCAGGGTTAGTTTCAAAACGCTGTCAAACCGTGAAATCCAGTGGTATTTAAACACCCGGGAATATGCTGATAAAGCTGGAGCCTACGCCATACAGGGAAGAGGCGCTTTTTTCATAAAAAAGATTCATGGCTCATACACCAATGTTGTTGGCCTCCCATTATGTGAAGTAATTGAATGCCTTACATTGGAAAAAATTATTGAATTGAAATAAAGGAATAAATCAGCTTTTAAATAATAATCATGAGGAAATACCCAATGAACCAGATAAAAAACAACCTTGATGCCGTGGCAGATGATATATCAAAGGCTGCCGGAAAAACCGGCCGTTCAGCTTCTGACATCACTGTTATTGCCGTGAGCAAACGACAAAGCATTGAAAACATTAAAAATGGAATCAAAGCTGGAATTTTAACCCTGGGAGAGAACTATATCCAGGAGGCAGTGGATAAAATCAATGCCATTAATGACAACAGGTTATCATGGCATTTTATCGGCCACCTCCAATCAAACAAGGCAAAACTTGCGGTGAAATATTTTGATTTGATCCACAGTGTTGACTCCTTTAAACTTGCCCGTGAACTTAATAAACAGGCTGAAAAGATAAATAAAATACAAAATATTCTGATACAGATAAACATAAGCAAAGAAAGATCCAAATCAGGAATAGATGCCAGGGAAACTCTTAAGCTTGCAAAGGATATAAACACTCTTGAAAATTTATGTCTCCAGGGGATTATGGGCATGCCTCCTTTTTCCAATAACCCTGAAGACTCAAGGGAATACTTCAGCACTTTGGAAAAACTTAAAAAAAAGATCAGGGAACAATCTGGTAATAATAGTGCCTGCCCTTTATACATGGAGCATCTGTCCATGGGCATGAGCCAGGATTATAAAGTTGCAGTTGAAGAGGGCGCAACCATGGTAAGAATAGGAACAAAACTGTTTGGTCAAAGATTATGAAAGTATTGCTCCATATATGCTGTGCCCCATGCTCGATCTTTCCCATTAAAATATTGAAACAGGAAAATTTTGATATCATGGGTTTCTTTTTCAGAAATAATATCCACCCATTTATGGAATGCAGCAAAAGAGAACAGACACTTAAGAAATATGCAGATGAGATCGGGTTAAATGTTGTATACCAGAAAGGATATGATCTTGAGGGCTTTATCCGGCAGATTGTATTCAGGGAGTCGGACAGATGCAGAATCTGCTATTATGAAAGATTATATTCTGCCTGTAAAATAGCTAAAAAAGGAAAATTTGACGCATTTACAACCACCTTATTATACAGTAAATTCCAGAACCATGACCTTATTCACTCGACTGGCAAAGCCATTGGGAAAAAAGAGGGTATAAAATTTCTATACCGTGATTTTCGGGATGGCTGGAAATATGGCATTGAAAAATCAAAGGAGCTGAAAATGTACCGCCAGCAGTATTGTGGATGTATTTACAGCGAAAAGGAGCGGTACTTTTAGGATAAATGTTTTACCTGGCGCACCTGATTTGCTGAATTTACAGGAGCTGCCGGAGCTGCCTGGGCTGGACGGGATACTGGCACAGGTCCCGGGTTAACTCCCGGCCTCAGCTGTGC
>CAZQJS010000014.1:0-39650 GCA_964593725.1 uncultured Desulfobacterales bacterium | reverse complement strand
TTGTGTCGACTGGGCAGGTTGTGCCGGTTGAACAGGTTGTGTCGGTTGAACAGGTTGTGCTGACTGGACAGTTTGTGTTGGTTGAACAGGTTGTGCTGACCTGGCTTTCTGGGCTGGCTGGGCTGACCGGGCAGGTTGTGTCGGTGCTGGCTTAGGTACTGTTGTAACTGGTTTAACATTAACAGATGCATTGTTCATCTGTTGGGGCTGTACCGCAGGATTCGGCTGAACCGGCTGCTTGGGAACCGGTCTTGTGCGTGCAGGCTGCACTGGCGGTCTCTGGGTCTGTGTTGTTGGTTTTACAGGCTCTGCTGCTGCAGGTGCGGGTTTTACAGGCTGCTGCTGTGCTGCCTGTACTGGTCGTTTGGCTTTTGACATGGGTATTGGCCTGGATGCAGGAGGCTGTTGCTTTAACTGCCTTTTTGGTTTTTGCTGTAATGTCTGTTCCTGCCCTTTTCCTTTATTCTGTTGAGGAGCAGGTCTTCTTTTTAACGGTTGTGTCTGCTGGGGAGCCTTTACAGGCTTTCTGGGCCTGGCATTCTGGTTCTGCTGTACAGGAGCTGATTGCTCCACAGCTATTCTGTCTGGTTCACGTTGACTTAACTGCTCTGCCTGTTGTACTGCCTGGGTTATTTTCTCAATACTTTCAGTAAGTCTTTTATTAGTATCGTGGAGCCTGCCTGCGGTCACTTCAAACAGATGTTTTGCAACATCGGGATAGTCCTGGATAACTTCGGCAAGTTTATCGCCAGGGTACCGGGTAACACGTGACCTGCCATTGGATATGACAGAAGCTGTTCTATGCTCTCCGATAAGTGCTGCAACTTCGCCAAAATAGACACCAGGCTCTATGATTTCAGCAATCTTTTGTCCGTCTTTTACAACATCCAAAGCGCCCTGATCCAATTTGAAAAAATCAATATCCTTATTACCTTCCCGTATTATAACATCTCCATTCTCATATTTTTCAACATCAGGATTAATCAGATAAGCAGGCAATGCCTCCTTTGTGACAACTGTTCGTTTCCTGACCTCATCAAAGGATGTCACGCCAAGCCTTGCTTTTTCCAGAGCTGCTTCCCTTAAAGTATTCATACCTTCACGTACAGCAACTTTTCTCAATTGATCCTCAGGCACATTTGCGTTAATTGCCTTTGAAACCTCTTCAGTAACCTCCATGAGCTCATAAAACCCAACCCTGCCTTTATACCCTGTTCCATTGCAATGTTTACAACCCTTTGGGCCGTATAGTTTTAAATCAGGGATCTCTTTTCTTGTAAAACCATGATGTTCCAGCTCCTTGGGGTCATATCCAGTAACTTCCTGTTTGCAGTGGGGGCATAGCCTTCTGCCTAGACGTTGTGAAAGCACCATTGTAACTGTGCCTGACAGCATGTATGATGGAATTCCAATGTCAATGAGCCTGCCAATGGTTGAAGGTGAGTCATTTGTATGCAAAGTACTGAAAACAAGATGACCTGTCATTGCAGCCTTTAAACAGATCTCAGCAGTCTCCCGGTCCCTGATCTCACCAACCATTACAATATCAGGGTCCTGGCGCAGAAAAGAACGTAAAGCTGCGGCAAAGGTCATGCCCACATCTTCTTTAACATGTACCTGGTTTATGCCTTTAAAATTAAACTCAACAGGATCTTCAGCAGTCAGAATTTTTGTATCTTCCTTGTTAAGCCTGTTCAGTACTGAATAAAGAGTGGTTGTTTTACCGCTGCCTGTGGGCCCTGTTACCAGAATCAGACCATAGGGTCGATTTATACATCTTTTAAGGCTCTCAAATGTATCATGCTCAAATCCAAGTTTAGACAAATCAATGCTGAGAGCACTTTGGTCAAGGATACGCAGAACAACACCTTCGCCATAAAGGGTAGGCAGGGTAGAAACACGGAAATCAACAGTTTTCTTCTTGCCAAAGCGCATTTTGATTCTTCCGTCCTGGGGAACCCTGCGCTCGGCAATATCTAACTGGGCAAGTATTTTCAGCCTTGAGGTTACAGCACTTTTAATGGCAGGGGGAAGATTCATAGCCTTATAAAGGCTGCCATCTATTCTATACCTTACCTGGAAAGATTTCTCATAGGGTTCAATATGGATATCACTGACTCCGTCATTGACAGCTTTTGAAAGTATACCATTAACGAGTTTGATAATAGGGGCAGCTTCTGCTCCTGCTCCAAACTCTTCTTCTTCCAGATCAACCTCTTGACTTACTTCGACATTCTCTTCAGCCTCGGAAACAAGGGACCCGAAATCTTCTATATTTGTTACGGTCTCTTCTTCTTCCTCTTCATCAAACTGAATAAGCTCTTTATAATCTTCATCGCTTATTTTATAATAATCCCTGTAGGCTTGAATAATATCATTTTCCGAAGAGACACACACCTTGATGTCCTGGTCTGCTTCCGATTCAAGATTTTCAACAGCTTCTGTATCAGTAGGTTCAGACATTGTGACAATGAGAACCTTGTCATCACCTTCTCCCTCTGTTGTAACAGGGAATGCCATATATTTTTTGGCAAGTTCATAGGGAATGACTTTAAGAATTTCAGGATCAGGCTTAAGATCGCCATATTTCATGGCATCAAAATTGTACAACCTGGAAAGAACACTGGTAATTGTGTCAGGATCAATATACCCCTTACCAAGTAAAATTGAGCTTAATCTCTCCTGGGTCCTCTGCTGGATTTTCTTTGCTTCATCAAGCTGTATGCTTGTGATCTGTCCCTCTTTGGAGAGAATCTCCCCTATTCTGATTCTTCCCTGACCACTCTGATCTTTAATAGTGGCAGTTAACTTGGAAGAAGACTTACCAGATTTGCGCTTTCTGGTTGAACGTTTTTTCTTTCTTGCTCCTTTACCTACCATAAACTAAACATCCTCGGTGTTTTTAAAATTTTTTAAAATTTTTTTCACCCCTGCAAGGAGTAAAAGTCCGCCCAATAAATAAAAAGATGACCCGATTATAAAGGTTGCTCCTGAAAAATAATCAAGTTCAGCAACTTTTGGCAATACATGGGGTATTTTAAAAAAAACTGCAATCCCGACTGCAATTAATACTATACCATATAAAAGCTGAAATTGTTTATTATCCATATTAATTATTTTTTTCCTCTAGCTTTTCAAGTTTTTCATCAAAATAAGCTTTTTTAATTCCAAGTGCATCAACAAGAAGTTCAAGCTTGTCATATGCAATATCAACTGCCTCCTGTTTTTCAGAGATTTTTACAGCAATACTGCCTATTTTGTCACCACGGGATTCCTTTGTTGCAGTCACAATCCCATGGTTCAATTCTTCAAGCTCAGCTTCAAGTTTATTTATTAAAGCCTCTTTTTTTTCAATGTCCAAACGGATCGGTTTCAGAGCTTTTGAGCGTTCAGCAACTATTTGCGAGCGCTTCTGCCTCATCTCTTTTTTTGACACCTTACCATTTGTCAAAGCTGCAGTATCATCATTTATCTCTTCTGACCAGCCGTCTTTATCCAGAAAATCTGCATAGCTCCCTTCAAATATATACACCTTTTCATTATTAAAAACAATAAGTCTATTTGCAAGGGTGTTTAAAAAAATTTCATTATGGGTAATAAGAACAACAGCACCTTCGAAATTGTGAAGGGCAATTAAAAAAGAATCAGATGTTTCCATGTCAAGATGGTTGTCCGGTTCATCAAGCATTAAAAGATTTAATGGGGTAACAAGCAGTTTCCCTATCATTGTCCTGCTTTTTTCACCACCCGACAGAACTGATATTTTTTTTAATGCTTTATCACCGTCAAACATCATTGCTCCGCAAATATTGCGCACGTGCTGCCTTGGCAGGGCAGGACATACGTTCTGGATCTCCTGTTCAATGGTGAAGCTGTCATTCAGTGACTCTGTATTGGTCTGTTCAAAGTACCCCATTTTAACATTTGGATTATACTGGACAACTCCTGAGTCAATATCCAGTTTTCCTGCAAGGAGTTTAAGGAGCGTGGTTTTCCCCTTGCCGTTTTTCCCAATTATTCCGATTTTATCTCCTGGATTGATTGTAATGGAAAAATCATTGATAAGCTTTTTTTCACCGCGGTCCCAGGAAAAATTAATGTGCCTGGCTCTTAATACCTGTCTGCTCTTAAAATCAAGATAATTAAATGAAAAATCCAGAGACTCAATCTTTTGAAGTCTTAGTTTTGACTTTGATTTATTAAGTGTTTTGACCCTTGACTGAACAAGGTTTGCAAGCCTGGCCTTTGCACGGAATCTTGTAATAAAGGCCTGAATCTCTTTTTCCCTTTTTTCTTCATTTAACCTGGTTTTCTCATATATTTCTTCATCCTGTACAATCCTGCCATAGTATTTATCAGTATCTCCTTTTACTTTTCTGATTTTTGTTCTGTGAACTCCTGCAACATGGGTTACAACCCTGTTCATAAAATTTCTGTCATGTGTTACAAGCAGCATCTCTCTTTGCCATGATGCAAGAAAATTGATCAGCCATCTGATCGAGGTAATATCAAGATAATTTGTAGGTTCATCAAGGATGAGAAGATCAGCTTCTGATACAAGTACTTTGGCAAGATTCAGTCTTATCTGATATCCGCCTGAGAATTCATCAGGAGAAGCCTGCATATCCTGCCGGGAAAACCCTAACCCGGCTAGAATCTTCTCAGCTTTCCAGTAATGATCCTTTTCATGGTCTAACAATCCAAGGCTGCACTCATCAAGAACACTCTTCCGGGTAAATTTCAGTTTCTGGGATAAGTAGCCTGTCCTGTACCCATTGGGAATTTTGATTATGCCGCTGTCCGGATCTTCTTCTCTGATTATCATTTTTAACAGGGTTGTTTTGCCATGGCCGTTTCTTCCCACAAATCCGATCTTCTCACCCTGATTAATCTGTAAAGAGGTGGAGCTGAATAAAATGTTATCACCATAACTTTTTGTAATGGATTCTATACTTATCATAATTAAACGCAATTAAATCAGATGATTTTTAAAAAAAGCATAATACCATCGGCAGTATAATTAATAAAGATTTAAAATATTACTTGACTTGGATTCTGATTATATTTTAGTTTGAAATATTAATTTATATCATCTATCAAACTATGGAGAAAGTATGAAATATATCTATGAATTTAATCAGCATAACACAGAGGGCAGTGCAAGTCAGAAAAACCTATTAGGCGGAAAAGGAGCTAACCTTGCAGAGATGGCAAAACTCGGACTGCCTGTGCCTGCAGGATTTACAATTACAACAGAGTGCTGCAATCAATATCTTAAAGCCGGAGGAAACTTCCCTGAAGAGATGCAGGATGAACTTAAATCTGCCATGGCTGACATGGAAAAAGAGATGGGAAAAAAATTCGGTGATAAGGATAATCCGCTTTTAATATCATGCAGATCCGGTGCCAGGCAGTCAATGCCCGGTATGATGGAAACTGTTCTGAATATTGGTATAACCTCAGCAACCATACCAGGACTTGTGAAAAAGACAAACAATGAATGGTTTGTTTATGATGCATACAGAAGGCTTATCATGATGTATTCAGATGTTGTAATGGAAAAAGCTGAAGATATTGAACCTGCTGATGGTATGGGCATCAGATTAAATCTTGAAATGATCCTGAACGATCTTAAAAATGACAAAGGCTATGAAAGTGATACAGATATTAAAACCAATGAGATGAAAGAACTGTGTGAAAAATTCAAGAAAAAAATTCTGGAAACCTTTAATATTGAATTCCCTGACAATCCGGAAGAACAGCTCATGGGCGCAATAGGAGCAGTGTTTAAAAGCTGGAACGGTAAAAGAGCTGTCTCATACAGAAGAATAGAGCATATCCCGGACAACTGGGGTACAGCTGTCAATGTCCAGAGTATGGTGTTTGGGAACATGGGCAATAACTCGGCCACTGGTGTTGCTTTCACAAGAGACCCTGCAACAGGTGACAACAAATTCTATGGTGAATGGCTTATAAATGCCCAGGGTGAAGATGTTGTTGCAGGAACCCGTACACCAAACCCTTTAAACAATGACACAAAAAATAAACAGAATGACCACCTCAGCTCCCTTGAAGAGACAATGCCTGAAATTTATAAAGAGCTCTTTGATATCAGGAATACACTTGAACACCATTATAAGGATATGCAGGATATTGAGTTTACCATAGAAAACGGAAAATTATATATGCTGCAATGCAGATCAGGTAAAAGAACTGCCACTGCAGCCCTTAACATGGCCATGGATATGCGGGAACAAAAGATGATTGATGAGAAAACCATGGTCACAAGGCTTGACCCTAAACATCTGGATGACATTCTACATCCCATTGTAGACCCTGCTGCAGAACAAAGTGCTGTCAAACTTGCCGAAGGTCTTCCTGCAGGACCAGGAGGTGCCTGGGGCCAGATTGTTTTCACATCTGAAGATGCAGTCAAGTGGGCCAGAACAAAAAAAGTTGTTCTGATACGGGATGAAACAAATCCTGAAGATATTGAAGGTATGCGTGCTGCTTCTGCACTTCTTACTGCCCGGGGCGGTATGACAAGCCATGCAGCCCTTGTTGCACGGGGCTGGGGAAAATGCTGCATAGTTGGTGCAGGAGCCCTCAAAATTGATTATGAAAAAAAAGAACTCACAAATGGAAACAAAACATATAAAGAAGGCGACTTTATTACACTGAACGGTACAAAAGGCATTGCCTGGGAAGGCAAACTTAATATGCTGAAACCAACGGAGAACACAAGGTTTCAACAATTTATGAAAATTGCTGACAAATACCGCTGTATGGGTGTCAGAACAAATGCTGAAACCCCTGATGACGCTTCTCTGGCACTTAGATTCGGTGCTGAAGGTATAGGACTTTTCAGAACTGAACATATGTTCTATGGTTCTGATTCTGACAAACCATTATTCCTGCTCCGGAAAATGATCTTAAGCAAATCAAAGACCGAAAGGAAAAAATCCCTGGATGAACTCTTCCCCTTTGTTAAAAAAGAGATTTTATCAACTCTTGAAATAATGGGAAAATATCCTGTCACATTCAGACTGCTCGACCCTCCCCTCCATGAATTTGTACCACAATCTGAAAAAAACCAGAAAGAGATGGCCCATGCTCTCAATGTTGATGTTGAAGAGATTATCCAAAGAAGTGAAGCTCTGAAAGAGACTAATCCCATGATTGGACACAGGGGTGTGAGGCTTGGAATCACCTTTCCAGATATAACCGAGATGCAGATACGTGCTATTTTTGAGGCAGGGGCAGAGTTGATACAACAGGGCCAGACCCCACAGCCTGAAATCATGATCCCTGTGACCTGTAATGAAAAGGAACTTGCATTCACAAAGGAAATAACTGAAAGAGTATATAAAGAAGTGCTTGAGAAATTCAATCTCACTTCCATTGACTACAAATTCGGTACAATGATTGAAATACCAAGGGCAGCAGTTATATCTGATAAAATGGCACGGTATGCCGAATTTTTCTCCTTTGGAACCAATGATTTAACTCAAATGACATTTGGATTCAGCCGTGATGATATTGGTTCATTCATGAATGAATATATTGAGAATGCAATCCTTGCTGCAGACCCCTTTGAAACCCTGGACCAGGAGGCTGTGGGGGAACTTATCAAAGCCTCTGTGAAACTTGGAAAGACAACAAGGCCTGACATAAAACTTGGGATATGCGGTGAACATGGGGGTGACCCTGCATCTGTTGAATTCTGTTATAAAGAGGGACTTACCTATGTCAGCTGCTCTCCTTACAGGGTACCCATTGCAAGGCTTGCAGCTGCCCAGGCTGCTATCAAGTACGGCAGTAGAAAATAGAAAGTTCACAAACCTTTAAGGGTGGTGGAGAGGGAAACATACAATTTACTGTGGTGCCGAAGGGGAGATTCGAACTCCCACAAGCAGATGCTCACTTGTCCCTGAAACAAGCGTGTCTACCAATTCCACCACTTCGGCACATTTCACTGTTTAAATAAAATATTGCTTTCAAACAACGAATCAAGTATATATAAATGTTCTGGGATTTTGTCAAGGTACTTTTAATAAAAGGTCTTGCATAAAACACAATTAAGATTATTTTTAAGGATATAATGAATATAATAGAAAATATTGATGAAATAACCAGACCCCTTGAGAACAGTGTCATTACCATTGGTAATTTTGACGGTGTTCATAAGGGCCACCAGGCACTTTTCCGCCAGGCCATTGAGAAAGCAAAAAAGATAGATGGTATATCCATTGTAATAACCTTTGACCCTCATCCCTTAAGAGCACTGGGCCAGTCAGGCCCTCCGCTTATTACAAGGCGGGATCAAAAAATAGAACTTATTAAACTTGCAAAGGTTGACTATATTCTCTGCCTTCCCTTTACAAAGGAATTTTCAGAAACTGAGCCCGGGGATTTTATTACTGATATTCTTATTGATAAACTCGGGATGAAGGCAATCATTGTGGGTCCTGATTATCTGTTTGGGAAAAACCGCAAAGGCAATATCGATCTATTAAAAGAAAAAAGTAAAGAGTTCGGTTTTTCAGTAATAGTTCCCGACTGGGTTACAGATACAGAAACCAGCAGTCAGAGAATAAGCAGTACAAAAATACGCTCCCTTGTCATGGAAGGTAAAGTAAAAGAGGTGCCGGAATACCTGGGCAGATTTTATCAAATCAGGGGAAAAGTTATTAAAGGCCGGAACCGCGGCGGAAGCACCCTTGGATTTCCCACTGCCAACATAAAACTCTATGATGAATTATGCCCGAAATTTGGTGTATATGCAGTAACAGTTGAATGCTGTGGAAGTGTTTTCAGGGGCGTTGCAAATATTGGTTACAGTCCGACATTTGACGACCATATTTTCACAATTGAAGTCCATATTCTGGACAATTTTTCCAAAGACATCTATGGTACAAGAATCCGTGTCAATATCATTGAGAGACTCAGGAATGAAAAAAAATTTTCAAACATTAACCTGCTTGCAGCCCAGATAGGAGAGGATATTAAAAAAGCTGAGGAGATTTTGAATAATGTCTGCCCTTAATATTCTTCAATATCCTGAAAAATCATTGTTAATCCCGTCAAGACCGGTCGAATTCACCCATGGTAAATTTGATGATAAAATTATATCACTTATCAATGATATGGGTGAAACAATGTTTAACGCTCCCGGTGTAGGACTTGCAGCACCCCAGGTTGGTGTTAATAAAAGGATTATTGTCTATGATGTCCTGGCTGACATTTCCGGAGAACCTGAAAATGAGAAGAAAAAAGCAAGGGAGTTCAAAGCCCTTATTAATCCTGAAATCATAAAAAAATCAGGAAGCATTGTATCGGAAAATGAGGCATGTCTCAGTGTGCCTGACCTTACATCCAATGTTAAGCGTTTTGAGAATGTCACCATAAAAGCCCTGAGCCAGGATGGTGAAAAGCTTGAATTTGACATGGATGGTATTTTTGCAATTATAATGCAGCATGAAATCGATCATCTTGATGGAATTTTATTCTTTGACAGGATCAGTCTTCTTAAAAGAAAAATGTATAAAAAAAAGATCGAAAAAAAAATGAAAAAAAGTGAAAGATAAATTCAATATAATTTTCATGGGCACTCCTGATTTTTCTGTGCCATCCCTTGACGCACTATTAAATGCCGGACACAAAATAAGCCTGGTTATTACCCAGCCTGACAGGCCAAAGGGCCGCGGAAGAAAACCTGCTCCCCCGCCGGTTAAACAAGCTGCCCTTAATGCAGGCATAGAGGTTGTACAGGTGGAGAATATTAATGATAAAACTGTTACTGATAAACTTAAATCCCTGCGCCCTGACCTTTTTGTTGTCATAGCCTTTGGTCAGAAGCTCTCAAGGAGTCTGCTTGATATACCATCCCTTTTTCCCATAAATATACATGCTTCTCTTTTGCCCAGATACAGAGGTTCATCACCCATTCAGGCTGCAATAGCCAATATGGATAAAACCACTGGGGTGACCACCATGATCATGGGAGAAGGCCTTGACACTGGAGATATACTCCTTGTTTCCAGGACAGATATTGATCCGGATGAAACAGCCGGAACCCTCCATGACAGGCTTGCTGCTCTTGGAGCTGATCTCATATGTTCAACCCTTGATGCTATATATAGCAGCTCGCTTACACCAACCCCGCAAAACAATGAAGCTGCGACCTATGCCCCAATGCTGAAAAAAAGTGATGGAGAAATCATATGGACTGACTCGGGAAAAAAAATATGTGCAAAAATCCGTGCCATGACACCATGGCCCGGTGCCTTTACCAGATTTAACAAAAGTATACTTAAAATTTTTAAAGCGTGTCCGGTTGATATCCCAGATTCAGGAGCAAAACCTGGAACAATAGTGGACTGCGGCGGAAACCGGCTTATTGTTGCCTGTGGCAATGGCGGAGTCAATATTCTTGAACTCATGGGCAAATCAGGAAAACAGCTGAAAACAGAAGAATTTTTAAGAGGTAACAAACTTGAAAAAGGTATGAAATTTATTAATGATAATATCTGATTGCCGCCATACTGCACTTACTGTCCTGGTTGACTCCCAGGCAAACAAAGTTGTGCTTGACCAGAGCCTTAATAAATTTTCCAATGACCTTGATAAACTCTCTAAACAGGACCGGGCCCTTGCCAACTCCATTATTTTTGGAACCTTAAGATTCAGAGCAAAAATTGACTGGATTATTACACACTTTTCCAATAAGAAAATCAAAACAATTGATTCTGTAGTTATATGGGCCATCAGAATTGCTTTGTTCCAGATAATATTTCTGGATAAAATACCAATATCAGCTGCAGTAAATACTGCTGTTAATATTGTCAAAACAAGAGCAGGACAAGGTGCTGCAAATTTTACCAATGCAGTCTTAAGAAAGGCTTCAAAAAACCATGGCACAATTCTGCTTCCGGATAAAACAAAGGAGCCTGCCCTGTTTTTATCTATTGACAAATCCCTGCCCCTCTGGCTTGCCAAAAGATGGATCAAAAGATACGGACTTAATAAAAGCCTGGAAATGGGAGATGCCATAAACAGAATCCCTGTGATTACAATCAGGGCAAATACATTAAAAATTGACCGGCAGACCCTTTTCAAACTCATGGAAAACCATGTGAAAAATATATGTTTTACAGAATATGCAAAGGATGGCATATCATTTACCAATCCTGCCATACCCATACATGAACATGGATGCTATAAAAAGGGGCTGTTTCAGGTTCAGGACGAAGCAGCCCAGATTGTAACAACACTCCTTGCCCCTGAGCCGGGGGAATCCATACTTGATGTCTGTGCAGGCAATGGCGGTAAGACAGCCCATGCAGCCCAGTTAATGGCTGATAAGGGCATAATAATTGCCACTGATACCAGTGGTAAAAGGCTTAACAACCTTGACAATGAAATAAAGAGACTTTCATTAAAAATTATAAAAACAAAACAGATGAACATTCTCAAACAAATGGACAAACCCTTTGAAAATATGGTAACAGACCATGATCTGAACAATGGCTTTGACAAGGTACTTCTTGATGCACCCTGCACAGGCCTGGGAGTTCTGAGAAGGAATCCTGATACCAGATGGAACAAGAGTTTAAAGGATATTAAAAGGCTTGCTGCAAAACAGAAAAGACTGCTCTCCAAAGCTTCTGAATTTGTTAGACCAGGTGGAATACTTCTCTTTGCAGTGTGCTCATCTGAACCTGAAGAGAATGAATATGTAATCAAGGACTTTTTAAAACAGCATAATAATTTTAAAATTGATCCCTCAATGAGAAAGAGTCAAGTTTATAACAACAAAGGCAGCTCCCTGCCTGACCCCTCATTTTTCACGGACAGTGGATTTTTTAAAAGTTTTCCCAATGCACCTTTAATGGATGGTTTTTTTGCAGCACGTTTGATAAAACAAAAATAGAAAACAATGAAACCCTTTGTTAAATACTTTCTTATTTTTCTTTCTGCCTTTGCAGCAACTGCTGCGGGTACATATATTGCTGTCATGCTTGTTGCTTCAGATTCCAGGGAAGTTGTCCTGCCAGATTTAAAGGGCAAGAATATCATATATGTGCTCAACAGTCTTACTGCCCTGAACTTAAATCCAAAACTCCACGGCAGTGAATATAGTAAAACCTACCCCAGATACCATGTAATCTCTCAGGACCCTGAACCTGGCACAATTATAAAAATGGGCAGGGATGTGATTTTATATATTTCAAAGGGCAGAAAAAAAATAAAAGTCCCGGATTTGCGGTATATGACCATTAATGATGCAGAAATTTCCATGGGGAAAAATGAGTTTCAGAAAGGGTCTGTTTCAAGGGCATATTCATCTGATCTTTCCAAAGATATGATAATTGCCCAGTACCCTCCTCCATACACTCTCCAGGATCATGGTTCAAAAATTGATCTCCTTGTAAGCAAAGGCATAAAATTACCCAAATATGCCATGCCGGATCTTTACTCAATTGACCTTAAAAAGGCAAAAAACTTAATCAATGAGAGAAAGCTTGATATATCCACCATGGAATCTGATTACAAAATGACTCTGCCCGGAAACGTAATTATCGGTCAAAGCCCTGCCCCGGGTGCTATTGTGACAAAGGAGACAAAAATATCATTAATTGTCAACCAGAAAGGCCCGGGAATGTTTGCAGACTCTGATATTACCGGCAATACCACTGTAATTTCCTGTTTCATAAAACATGGATTTCTAAAAAAACATGTTATAATAACTGCCGATCTTTTTGGGTATGAAATAGACCTTGTGGATAGATACCTTAGAGGCCCTGGATACATATACGCCCTTATACCAGGCAGTGTTAATACCCTGGTGAAAATATTTGTTGATGATAAACTTGTTAAAACCCAGACAATCAATCCCTGGAACACAGGCATAACAGAGGAGAATTAACATGGCAATAATTGCACCGTCAATACTTTCAGCTGATTTTACAATTCTTGGCAAAGAGATAAAATCTGTTCATAAAGCCGGAGCTGACTGGATTCATATAGATGTCATGGATGGACAATTTGTACCAAACATAAGCTATGGCCCCATAATTGTCAAGGCATCCGGAAGGGTAACAGACCTGCCCCTTGATGTGCATCTCATGATCAGGACACCGGAACTTATCATACCTGATTTTATAAAAGCAGGTGCAGACCTTATTTCTGTCCATGCAGAGGCGTGCACCCATCTTCACAGAACCATTCAGATGATAAAAGATGCCAATGTCAAAGCAGGAGTTGCCTTGAATCCTGCAACCAGTACCAGGGCAGTGGAATGGATCATGGATGAAATAGACTTTATTGTTGTAATGAGTGTAAACCCGGGTTTTGGCGGACAAAAATTTATCAGATCCAGCATTAGAAAAATAGAGAAACTCAGAACCATGAAAGATAAATATAATCCTGACCTCATTATCCAGGTTGACGGTGGAGTCAATGAAAATACAGCAGGAAAAATCTTAAACGCAGGTGCAGATTCCCTGGTTGCAGGCTCATTTATCTTTAATGCACAGGACTATAAGAAACAGATTATGTTACTTAAAAACAAATGAACCTGGATATTTAAGTGGACAATGGAATAAGGCGGAATAAAAATTAATTATTCTGCCCATGGTGCTTCACAAGGTCGATGGTATAGAAAAAAAGAGCTGCCCAGATCATCACAAAGGTAATAAATTTTTCAGATGAGAATGGCTCATGATATATAAAAACAGCCAGAAGGAATGAAGAGGACGGGGCAATGTACTGCATGAATCCAACGGTTGAAAGGCTGGTCCTCCTGGCCCCTGCTGTAAAAAATAATAATGGCAGAGCTGTAAACAGACATGTTCCCACAAGGAGCAGATCTGTCTTAATATCAATATTTAAAAACGCTCCCTTTCCATTAATATTAAGAAACAGAAGATAAATAACAGCAGGCACAGATAATAACATTGTCTCAACACATAAACCAGGTAATGCTTCCACATCCATTCGTTTATGGATAAGCCCGTAAATACTGAAAGATATGGCCAGCATAATGGCAACCCAGGGAAATGTACCAAGGGTAATGGAAAAATAGAGAACACCAGAAGTTGCAAAAATCAATGCAGTTACCTGGAGCTTCCTTAACCTCTCCTTTAGAAAAAACATTCCCAGCAGCACAAATAATAAAGGATTAATATAATAGCCAAGGCTTGTCTGGAGAATCCTGCCGCTGTTGACAGCCCATATAAATACAAACCAGTTTGAAGCAAGAATAAGCATGGTAAACAAAAGGCTGAGTATTATGCCTGCACGGCTGAAAATCTTTTTTATTTCCCTTGTTCTGCCCTGCACCAGTACAATGGTTATCAAGAGAAAGAATGACCATATTGACCTGTGTAATATCAGCTCAAAGGAAGAGACATGCTCAACTGTTTTCCAGAATATGGGAGAAAGACCCCATAAGAGATAGGATGGGAGCAGGAACAAGGCACCTTTTCCAGAAACGTTTTTAGTTTTATCTATGGGCGAATCAGTTTCCTCCCATATTCTTTAAAAAAAGAGACCTGACCATATCAGCTGTCTCTTCAGGAGAAATACTCTTAAATTCTTCATAACCTATCTCATCAAGCATTTTTATGCTCATTGAGTGTTTCCAGTTAAACCTTAAACTATTCTTTTTAAGTACATCCTTTGTGCCCTGCATTATCACAGGCAGTATATTGACTTTCATTTTTTTAGCAAGGATAAACGCACCCGGCTTAAACGGTTTTAACTCTCCTGTTTCCGACCTTGTTCCTTCGGGGAAAAAAAACAGAGAGCAGCCTTGTTCAAGAATTGCTTCACACTTCTGCATCATCTTTTTTACACTGTTTTTATCTCCTCTTTTAATTCCAACGTATTTATTTAAAAACATATTCCAGCCGAGAAAAGGCAGGTAAAACACCTCAATTTTTGATACCCATCTAAAGGGAATAAAAAGATTAAATGCAAGCAGAATATCAATCTGGGACTGGTGATTTGATACAACAATATAGTTTTTATGCCTGTTGAATTTTTCCATGCCGGTTTTTTCAATTTTCCAGGTTGGAACACACCACAGGTAACATGATGCCCAGAATGATGAAAAAAGATTAAGAATAATAAGTTTTCTGTCAAAGGGCAGGGTAAGAATCCTAATGATCACGGCAATAAAGAAAAAAAAGAAAGAAGATATCCAGAAAAAAGATAAATATAAAACTGCTATTATGAAATTCAACATACTATTCTCTATAGTTCAAAGGGTGTAAGGCTTTCACAGCCTGTTGGAGTCACAAGAATGGTCTGCTCAAACTGAGCTGACAATGAGTTGTCATCTGTCACTGCAGTCCAGTTATCATCCAGTACATGGAGTTCTTTTTTCCCAAGGTTAATCATGGGCTCAATTGTAAATACCATGCCCGGCACAAGTTTGATCCCATTACCCCGGGTTCCATAATGGAGCACCTGGGGTTGTTCATGGAAGTTAATCCCAACCCCATGACCCACAAATTCTCTGACAACGGAACAGCCAAGTGATTCAGCATAGTTCTGTATGACAAAACCGATATCACCAAGGGTTGCACCGGGTTTTACCGCATTTATTCCACGTTTTAAAGCTTCCTTTGCAATATCCACAATTTTCCGGCCGTCCCGGGTAGGAGTGCCCACAAAAAAAGTCTTGCTTGCATCGGCATAATAATTATTAAGTATAGGTGTTATATCAACATTAACTATATCTCCTTTGTTGAGAATGCGGTCCGACGGGATGCCATGGCATATGACTTCATTTACCGAAGTACATACACTTTTTGGAAATCCTCTGTAATTCAAGGGTGCAGGTATTGCACTACTCCTTACATGCTCTTCATGTACAAGATCATTGATCATATTTGTTGTAATTCCCGGTTCGATAATTTTCTCAACTTTATCAAGTATGGATAAAAGAAGCCTGCCGCTCTTTTTTATGCCTTCTATCTGCTGGGAATCTTTAAGGATAATATTATATTTATCCATGTACTCCTTTTTGAAATTTCTGTTCTTTTGAGTGTTCATGCAGCACTTTTTGTATTTTTTACCACTGCCGCATATACAGGGATCATTTCTCCCGATCTTACCGATAATAGATTTTTCCATTTTTACAACAAAGACTCCTTTTTAAACAACCATACCCCATAATGAGTGCGGATAAACCTTTTTAATCTCAATATCAAGGATCTCCCCGGGGTCAGTGCCATTACTCTCAAAATGAACAATTTTATTTGACTCAGTTCTCCCTGTCATCTGGGATATACCTGCCATATTTCCACTACTTTTTCCAACTTCACTGCCAGGTTCAAAAGTCCCGGTTGAATCGTTTTTCTGTTTCATCCTTTTCTTACTCATGCCCTCCACCAATACGGACACTTTATTGTTGATAAGTTTTTGATTATTCTTATCTGTATATAGTTTTTGCAGTTCAAACAATCTATTGAGCCGTGAAAGTTTCTCATGTTCATCTATTTTACCATCAAACTTTGCTGCAGGGGCAACTGGTCTGTCAGAATACGCAAATGCATAGACATTGTCAAACTCAACCTCCTTTAGTAAATCCAATGTCCCCTGAAAGTCCTTCTCTGTCTCAGAAGGAAAACCTGTGATCAGATCAGTTGATATGGCAATACCAGGGCACTCCTTTTTCAGTTTTGAAATCTTTCCAAGATACTCTTTAATTGTATATTTTCTATTCATTTTTTTCAATATCCTGTCAGACCCCGACTGCACAGGCAAATGCAGATGTGAACAGACTTTATCAAAATCTCTGATGGCATATATCAGCTCATGGGACAGATCCTTGGGATGGGAGGTTGCAAACCTTATGCGTTTGAGAGAATCTATGGAGTTAACCCTCCTGAGGAGCTCTGCAAAGGAGATGCCATTATCACTGATTCCATAGGAGTTGACATTCTGACCAAGGAGCGTAACTTCTTTAATGCCATATTCACAAAGCTGTTCAATTTCATTTATTATGGCTTCCGGGGTTCTGCTTTTTTCCCTGCCGCGTACATAGGGCACTACACAGTATGTACAGAAATTTTCACACCCCTGCATTATTGTAACAAATCTTGATACCTCATTTTCCCTGACACTGGAAGTTGCAGGCATAACTTCATAAATAGCTTCATCAGGGTTTACATCAATGAGATTTAATTTACCTTTTTTCACCTGGCTTACCAGATCGGAAAACCTTGAAAATGACTGGGTCCCAAGGACAATATCAATATCACCAATGCGCTTAAAGGCTTTTTTACCATCCTGCTGGGCAACACACCCTGCTATGACCGATATAAGGTGGGGTTTGTTTTTCTTAAGCCTGGCAATCCTTCCCAGAAAGCTATACGCTTTTTCCTGGGCTTTATGTCTGATGGTGCATGTATTGCACACCACAATATCAGCCTGTTCAAGAATTTTTGTCTCCCTGTATCCCATGGCTTTAAGTATGGATAAAAGTCTGGCTGAGTCATAGACATTCATCTGACAGCCAATTGTATAAATATATGCAAACCCCTCATATTTCATCAAACAAAAAATCCTTTTTTAAATCATTAATAATCATGTCAGACTCTTCCATTAAATCAGGAGCAATGGAAAGCCTTATTAAACTATCCTTTGCATCAATGGTGGAAACAACGGCAACGCCGTCATAGGCCTCAAAAATAAATTTAATAAACCCTATTTGTTTCCTATCAACCCGATACTGTTTTTTTATTGTGTCCATATTAATATCTGCCATTAAATTGTTACTTATAACACAATTTTGCCATGGCTTTAATCCATAAATGAAAAAACAATAGTATTTCCTGCTGAAAAAATGTTTTTAAAAAAAAGCCTTGTTTCCATTAAATCTTAAAGACAGATTAAATAAAATTGTTTTGACAAATACCAGGGATAAATTAGAATATAGAAATTGATTAATGAACAGGTGGATAATTGATCAAAGACCAGTTAGCACCAATAACACAAACCAGGAGCCGAATTATTATGATTACTGCCTGTACCAAAGATTGCCCTGACTCATGTTCCATAATCATTGATAAAAACAATAAGATCCGGGGAAACCCTGATCATCCGGTTACTCAAGGTTTTACCTGTGCCAAGGCAAAAACATACATTAAAAGGTTGAAGAGCCCTGACCGCATAACATGCCCGATGCTAAAAACCAGCGGAGTATTTGAAAAAATTTCCTGGGACCGGGCCATGGATATATGTGCCGGAAAAATCAATGCTCTTATCAAGGATAACCCTGAAAAAATACTCCATGTGCAGGGCCATGGTGCAAGGGGTGTTACAAAAATTCTAGTGGATAACTACTTTACCCGTATCGGCTGCACAAAGACCCATGGCTCTTTGTGTGACATTACCGGTATCCAGGCATGTATTGATGATTTTGGAGCCCTTGACCACAACAACATAGATGACATTCTTAACTCTTCATATATTGTAAATTTCGGGAAAGACTTTTCATCATCTTCCATACACATGGGAACAATTATAAAAAAAGCAAGAAAAAACGGCAGCCATGTCACTTCCATATGGCCGGGCAGTGGAAACTATGGAGACTATGCTGACCATTTAATAAAAATTAACCCCGGCACTGATAGATTTCTCTGTCTTGCAATTATAAAATGCCTGTCCGGGAAGAACCAGCCTGACCAATCCCGGATTCAAAAATGTTCGGGCAGGCAGGAGTATTTTGAACTTTTAAACAGGCATTCCATCTCTTTTTTATCAGAGCAATGCGGTGTGTCAGTAAAAGATATTGAATTCCTTGCCGGAATATACTCAAAACAAAAAGTCAGCACAATAATAGGCTGGGGTGTACAGCGGTATTCCACAGGTAAAGAGAGTGTCAGGCATATAAATGCCCTGGCGTGGCTGAGTGGTAATGTGGGCTACCCCGGGGCCGGAGTTTATTACAATATATCATCAATAAGAAACCTTGATCTGAAATGGTTACAGCATGATGCCCAAAGATCCCTTCTGCTCCCTGCCCTTGCAGATGAACTTGAAAGATGTACTCCCGGAATAAAGCTTGCGTGGATAAACTGCTCAAATATTGTTAACCAGGCCCCTGACACAAGACGTCTTTCTGACTTGTTTAAGAATCTCGATTTTACCATTGTGGTTGATGCTTTTATGAATGATACAGCTGCCTCGGCAGATTTGATCCTGCCCTGCACCCTCATGTTTGAAGAAGATGATGTTATTGGCTCCTGCATGCATGATTATGTTCAATATTGTAAAAAAGTTTTCACACCTCCAAAAGGATGCAGATCAGATCTGTCAATTATCAGAGAGCTTAATAAAAAAACAGGTACAGATTTTTACCTGCCTGCCCGGGAACAATGTTTTCAATTAAGCCTGCCTGAACTTAAAAACAGCATCTCATATGAAAAATTTAAAAAAAAAGGTTTCATGGATGCAGGTAAAAAAACAATAGCTTTTGCAAACGGATGTGCCCGCAAATCAGGCCTGTTCAACCTTGTTAACACGCTTTCAATGGAGCCTGAAAAGAATCAATTATTCCCCTTACGTCTGCTGAGTCTGATTAACAGGGACTATATCCACTCCCAGATCCTGCCTGGTGACCAGGGATCTCTGCCGGTTGTTATGATCAACCCTGACTCAAAGCATATCGGAAACATTAATCTGAAAGGCGAAATTTATTTAGTTTCACCCCTTGGCAGGCTAAAAGTCGAGGTGAAATTTGACGAACAGCTATGTTCAGATGTTATTATTTACCGCCGGGGGGACTGGTTACTCTTCCAGGGCGGCATTAACTCCCTGATTGAAGCAGTGCTCACAGACTCCGGCACTGGTGCAGCCTATTACGACCAGCACGTAAGACTTGAAAACCAATGAAAACCCAGGGAAAAACAGGTTTAAAACCTGAAAATCAAATGAAGACAAAGTGGATATATAATAATTCGCTTAAAGAATTAAATCGTGAAACAAATGATTATCCGAATATTATCAACGACTTCTGCCGGCAATTTAATATCAGCAGAATTATTGCCGCCCTCCTTGTAACAAGGGGCATAAACAGTATTGAACAGGCAGATCAATTTCTAAACCCTGCCCTTTCAAGCCTTAAGGATCCTTTTTCGCTAAAAGATATGAAAAAAGCCGTGAAACGACTATGGCAAGCCATTATAAACAAGGAGAAAATTCTAATATTTGGTGATTTTGATGCAGACGGCGTTACTGCGACTTCACTTCTTGTGGATTTTTTTACTTATATTGAAACCGATGTAACATGGTATATTCCCCACAGAACAAAGGAAGGGTATGGTATTCAGAAAAATCACATTAACATGTTCGCAGAACAGGACATCGACCTTATTATCACTGTGGACTGTGGTTCCGGAAGTTATGAAGCCGTGAAAATCGCAGCAATGGAAGATATTGACATCATAATTACCGATCACCATGAAATCGCATCCCCGCCGCCATCCTGCGCCGCAATAATCAACCCGAAACAGAAAGAATGCCTGTCAGATTTAGAACATCTTGCTGGTGTGGGAGTTGCATTTTATCTATTAATGGCTTTACGGAAATATCTGCGCATCAAGAATTTCTGGGTTGATATTGAAGAACCGAACCTTCTTAATTACTGTGACCTTGTGGCCCTGGGGACAATAGGTGATATGGTGCCGTTAAAAGATGAGAACAGGATTCTGAGCATCCATGGCATCAAGGTTATCAAAAAAGGAAGGCGGATTGGCATTAAAACACTAATTCAAGTCAGCAGAATACGAATTGAGAACCTGGATTCAGATGACATAGGTTTCAGGTTGATACCCAGAATCAATGCTGCAGGAAGGCTTTCCCATGCCCGGATATGCGTTGGCCATTTAACTTCCAATGACAGGATATCTTCCATTAAAACAAGTGCTCTTTTAAATGAACTTAACCTTAAAAGGCAAAAAATCGAGCATGAAATCGTCAATGATATCGTTGCCAGGATTGAGAAAAACAAGCAGATTTTAAATAAAAAAATCCTTATTTTATGGGATCAAAAATGGAATGCAAGTGTGCTTGGGATCGCAGCATCGCATCTTGTACGAAAATACTCACGACCTGTCATCCTCATCAGCACTTTGAGTGATCCCTTTACAGGATCATGCAGAAGTATAAACTCAATTAATATCCATGATGCCCTGTCAGTGCATTCAAATCTTCTTGAAAGATTCGGGGGACACTCCATGGCTGCCGGAATCACCATCTGCAAAGAGAATATTGAAAAATTTGCAAATGCCATGGAAACTTATATTGACATGAACTTTGATGAAACCTGTTTTTTGAAATCAGTCAATATCGAACTTGCCATTGCCCTTGATAAGGTAACATTTGAACTTGCAGAACAGATAAACAGACTCAGACCCTTTGGAGTCGGCAATCCTGAACCATTATTTTCCTGTAAAAAAGTCAGGGTTGTTTCTTCAGCAATCATAGGATTAAACCATAGAAAAATGGTCTTAAAAGATATTAATGGAGTAAGAGAGATCGAAGCGTTTCAGTTTAATATTAAAAATAATAATGACCTTCCCATGTTTTTTAAAGAGATTGCTTTTAAAATCAAAATAAATAGATTTAAACCCAGCTCCCCCCAAATTATTATTGAATATCCATAAAATTTACCTTGCAAATCAACACATTGTTAGTGTACTATGTATAGTTACTTTAATTGTGATAATGTAAGGGTATATATATGGGTAAAACATTTCGGGTCGGGGACAGGGAGACAAAACTTTTATCAAAGATAGAATCTTCAAAGGAACGGGAACGAATACAGATTATAAATGCCATAAGGGAAAACACTGACACGTTCAGCAATAAAATTTCAATGAAACTGATTGAAAAGGGCATGATTGAGACGGTGAGTAAAAACTCTATCCAGGAGCAGCTTGGAAAATGTCTCTCCTCTCTTTGCACATCAGAAGATTTTGATATTGACTACCAGGTTGCACCACTGAGGGGGCTTGTTGCAAACCCCAACATAGCAAGCCTTTATATTACTGCTTTTATAATTGAAAACCTTATTAACCATAAGGATGTCATTGATATATATGGAAGCGATGAAGATATTTATTTTTGCATTACAAAAGAGATTACACAACTTGTTCAGAAATGATAATTATTATTCTCCAGATTCATTTTTCGTACTTGACTTATTTTTCTGATTAGTTTATGATTTATTAAAAGTATTCCAAATTATTTTGTTTCGTATTATGAGCACCTGCTGAAATATCAGCTCCTGAATGTATTGGTAATTTATTATTTTATTAGGAAGGAGATTTTATCATGAGTGATTTTCTAAAAAGCCTGAGAACTTCTAAGAACAAAAGCTCTAAAACAAGAAAATCCATGGACAATTACTATAGTCCGAAAACAGACCGCCGACAGCTGAAAGACCGGCGGGAAGCAAGTTTTAGCAGCATCCAGCAAAGTGAAGAATTTAAAAAAATCATGGCTGCGCTTGCACCCGTAGTCAGTAACAATATTTCTGCAATAGCTGCCAGTATCGAAAGGGCGGTAGAAATCCATGAAACACTTGTCGCATCTGAAATTGAAAAGAATACCGCGGTTACGACACTGATTCAGAACCTTAATGATTTTTTAACCGGCAGCAATGTGGAACAGCCTGATGATGAAGAACCTGTTATCACAACAAGTTATGCCACTGGCACAAGGTACACCAAGGATGAAGTACTTGATATTATAAAAACAATGAGAAGAGACAGGGCAACCTTTGCAACAATAGCAGCATATCTTAAGAAAAAAAGGATCCCTACATTTTCAGGACGTGGTGAATGGCATGCCCAGACAATACATAGATTGTGTAAATAGGATCAGTCCTTTTTCAAACCTTTTTTTGCAATACTGAAGGCAGTCTTTAAAGTTGATTTGACAAAATCTTTCTGGTCATTGAGAAGACGTTTACTGTCAACCCACAGAACAACACCTGAAAAAGTTGACCAGATAACATCTGCCAAAGCAACAGGATGATCATCAATAAAAATACCTGTTTCGATTCCCTCCACAATAATTGATGTAATAGCGCTTAAAGCCCTGGCCGATGTCTGTTTCAGGTGTTCCAGGACATCTTCAGATAAGTTCTTCAGAGTCTCTCCTGCCTGGAGATGGAAAAGGTTTATCAAAATCATTGGGTCATCTTCATACACTTCAATAAAAACATCACGAAGGTTATCCAGCTTGACCTCAGAAGAAACGCTTTCTTTGGCAACAAGTTCAATTTCTGCTGAAATACGCTTCAAAATATCAATGGAAAGAAATGTATGCAGCTCTTCTTTATTTTTAAAATAGATATATAAAGTTCCGGGACTCAATTCTGCCACATCTGCTATCTCTTCCATGGTAGCACTGTTGTATCCCTTTGAAGAGAAGACCTGTTTTGCAGCTTCAAGTATTTGAGCCCGCCTCATTCCCTTTTCTCTCTTCTTGCGTTCCTGTATTCCCATATTGACACCTTCATATTTTGAATATAATTCATTTTAATTTAAACATTTAATACAGTAATTTAAAAAAAATAACAAGGAAAACATTGGAGTAAGGCAAAATGGTCATGGAGACTTAATTTTCCAGATGCTGTCTGCATATTCTTTTATGGCTCTGTCACTTGAAAAATCTGCACTCCCTGCAATATTTTTAAGTGACTTGATGATCCATTTGGGACCCATGGAAAAATCCATGTTAATTTTACCCCTGGTTTTATTATAAGCGGCAAAATCAGCCATGTGCAGGTAATAGTCGTTATGCTCAATAAGAGTATCATGCAATAATCGGAATGCACCTGGCTCATTTTTACAAAAATAATCCGATTTCAATGTTTTAATTACCTTATCCAGGTATCTGTCCTGTTTTATGTAATCTTCTGGATTATAATTCTGTCTTTTTTCTGCAGCTTCATTTACATTGAGCCCGAAAATATAGATATTAGAATCCCCGACTGCATCTCTGATTTCAATGTTTGCTCCATCAAGTGTACCTAATGTTACGGCTCCATTCATTGCAAACTTCATATTACCAGTGCCGGAAGCTTCCATGCCCGGTGTTGAAATCTGCTCACTTACATCTGCAGCCGGAATAATTTTTTCTGCAAGGGATACTTTGTAGTCAGGAAGGAATACAACTTTTATCTGTTCATTTACCCCGGGATCACTATTTACTGTATTGGCAACGGAATTGATAAGTTTTATTATAAGTTTTGCAACAGTGTACCCAGGAGCTGCTTTCCCACTGAAAATATATGTTGCCGGATTTTTTAGTATAAAGCCACTCTCTTTTATCCTGAAATATGTATGTATTATGTCCAGCACATTCAACATTTGACGTTTATATTCATGTATTCTTTTTATATGGACATCAAAGATGGAATCTGGATTTACAATAATATTACAGGTATCTTTAATAATCTTTGCAAGCTCTGTTTTATTATTCTTTTTAACATTATCAAGTTTTTCTAAAAACACTTTATCATTTTGGAACCGTTCAATCCTGGAGACTCTATCATAATCATAAATCCACTCTGCACCGACAGCATCACTGATAAGACCTGCAAGACCTCTGTTTGCAGACAGCAGCCATCTTCTCTGGGTGACTCCATTGGTTTTATTATTAAACCTCTCCGGGAAAAACCCATGGAGCTCAGGTACAAGTTTTTTCCTTAAAAGTTCAGAATGGATTATGGACACACCATTGACCGAATGACTTCCTATTATTGCAAGGTATGCCATTTTAACTTTTTTAACCGGACCCTCTTCAATAATGGACATTTTTTCCATCATAAAAACATCTTCAGGAAATCTTTCTTTAACCAATGATAAAAACCAGGTGTTTATCTCATAGATAATCTGCAGGTGGCGTGGTATCACACGTTCCATCATTGCAAGGGGCCATTTCTCAAGTGCTTCCGGCATAAGTGTATGATTTGTGTAGCCAAGGGTTTTTGTGGTTATATCCCATGCTTTTTCCCAGGCAATATTATATTTATCAATCAGTGTACGCATTAACTCCACCACTGTGAGTGCCGGGTGGGTATCATTGAGCTGGATTGCCACCTTTTCAGGGAAGGTGGCAAATGTGTCATTATTTTTAAGAAAATTATTTATTATATCCTGGACTGAACATGCAGCCAGAAAGTACTCCTGAACAAGGCGCAGCTCCTGCCCTGACTCCTTTGAATCAGACGGATAAAGGATCTTTGATATTTTCTCGGAATTGATCTTTTCTTCAACAGCTTTTAAATAATCACCTTCATTAAAAATATCAATATTAAACTTTCCATGGGACCAGGCGGAAAAAAGCCTTAACCAGTTGACTGTTCTACCTCCATACCCTGCAATTAAAATATCATGGGCTCTGCCGAAAATCAGACTCCAGTCTGTCCACATGGGATTGTAATTACCTTGAGTATCCTTTGTATCAACTATTCTGCCATAAACCGGAATAACATATCTGTCATCTCTACCCACAAGCCAGGGCGATGACCTGTTTGGCCAGTAATCAGGTTCTTCATGTTGATACCCATTGATTATTTTCTGCCTGAACAACCCATAATCATAGTTTATACCATATCCGAATCCCGGCATATCAAGTGTTGCAAGGGAGTCGAGAAAGCAGGCTGCAAGGCGCCCTAACCCGCCGTTTCCCAGGGCAGGGTCATGTTCCTCTTCAACAAGTTCATCAAGCTCCCATCCCATGGTATGCAGAAACTCACGGCATTTGCCGTATATTCCAAGATTAAGCAGGTTATTGGATAAAAGCCTGCCTGGTAAAAATTCCATGGAAAGATAAAACATTCTTTTGCTTTTCTTTTCCACATACCTTGTTTCAGTGTTAAGGTTGATATCTATTAAACAGTTCCTGACAGCGGACGAGACAGCATTGAACATATCCTGCTTTGTGGCATGTTCCATCCTTTTTCCAAGAACATATTTTATATATCTCATGATTGAGGTTTCAAAACCTGAAAAATCAAAATATCCCATGGGATTTCCTGTTTTTTTAAAAAAATGTAAAAGATTGATTTTTATTCAGTATTGTAATAAATTGCAGAAAAAGTCAATGTTACAGCGCTCTTAAATAAACTCCACCGGAAATAGACGCTTCATATATTGTAAACTGCTTTCAGGAGGTTTTTTGAAATTTTCCATTCGATGGGTTGTGGTAGCTGGCTGTATTATACTTGTCTGGGGCACCCATCTGATAATCACACCATCTGTTTATTTTTCCACAAAAAAAGTAATGCTGCGCCACACCAGAGATATAATGATGAATGTCTCCGATCTGACCCTCAAAGAGACACATAATTTTTTCTCCATTGCCAGGGGGTCGGCCTATTTAACTAAAAAACTTATTGCATCCAAAGTTGTCAATGCAGACAACAGCAATACAGAGAAACTTGAGCAGTATTTTTTAGACCAATTGGAGATATACCCTCAGTTTGCAGGTATATACCTTGCCCTGCCCAATGGCAATTTCTACTATGCCAGCCGTAATACACCCGGATCCGGAAAAGGGTTCAGAACAAAGATAATCCAGCATGAAGCACAAACACGGACAACTCAGTTAATCTGGCGTGACAGAAATATGAATATCATCTCCAGGCAGTTTGATGATAATGACACCTATGATCCACGCCAGCGCCCCTGGTATATAAAAGCTGCCAGGGAAAAACAGATCATATGGACAGACCCTTATCTGTTTTTCACATCTAACAAACCCGGCATAACAACTGCAGGCCCGATTTACAACAGAAAAGGGGAGATAAAAGGGATAGTAGGTGTTGATATACAACTGGATGTACTATCTGATTTTATCAGCCGGTTACGGGTGGGAAAAACAGGACTTGCTTTTATGATAAATCAAAATCAATCTGTAATAGCTTTCCCTGATTTGGAACAATTGAAACACAATAGCGGGCAGAATCCCGGTCAGATGAGGCTGCCGGAAATTCATGAACTTGAAAATCCAATATGCGGCAAAGCCTATGATGCAGTGAACTGGAAAAATTTCAACAATGGTTCCAGTCAGGACAAGTCTATATTTGCCTCTTTTAAGTTCAGGGGCAGAAAATACTTTACCATGTTTACTAAAGTTTCTGAATCAAAGGTGTCCTGGATAATAGGCATCTATATTCCTGAAGAAGACTATTTTGGTGAAATTAATGCCAACCAGAAAAAAAATCAACTTTTTGCCCTTATTATTTCGATATTTGCAACCATTGCTGGAATTATAATGGCCTCAAAAATAACCAGGCCAATTTATGAGCTGGATCAGGAGGCACAGAAAATCAAAAACAATGACTATAAATCACAGGTTGAAATAAAATCAGGATTTATTGAAATCCAGAGAACTGCCCGCACATTCCATGCAATGAAAAAAGCAGTCATTGATTATAAAAACAGGTTAACCGCAAAGGAGAAGATACACAGTATTGTTACAGACAGTGTGAATGATGCCATTATTATGGTTGATATAAAAGGCACTGTCTTATACTGGAATATGGCTGCAGAACATATCTTCGGATATACCAGAGATGAAGCCCTTGCCAGAAATGTCTACCCAATGATTATTCCTGGAAAATACCGCAGGTTTGCTGAAAAGACCCTGACTGACTTCTGCCTGACAGGCAGCAGGGAAATTTTGAAAACCAATATTGAAATACTGATGGTGAACAAAGACAATAAGATTATTCCTGTTGAACTTTCGGTTGCACGCATTAAGATTGATAATATCTGGCACTCACTTGCAATCATACGTGACATTGCCGTCAGAAAAAGAGTGGAAAAAGAAAAGATCAAAATGATAAAACAGGTCCAGCAGTCCCAGAAGATGGAATCAATCGGAACCCTTGCCGGCGGAATATCCCATGATTTTAATAATATGCTCTATCCCATCATGGGCAATGCTGAGATACTTAAACTTGAGCTGCCTGATGATAGTGAACTACAGGAAAACATCAATGAAATCCATGCCGCAACAATACGTGCAAGCGCCCTTGTAAAGCGCATTCTTACATTTGCCCGGCCGGAAAACCATGGTGTAAAACCCATTAGAATAGAGCCGGTTATCAATGAAGCTTTGAAACTGATGAGATCGACAATACCTGCCACAATAAAAATAGAACAGGACATTGCCGATGATTGTGGAGTAATAGAAGCTGACCCTACACATATCCATCAACTTGTCATGAATCTTGCAACCAATGCCTGCCATGCCATGGAAAATACCAGCGGAGAGCTTAAACTGAGCCTTAAAAAAATTTTTCTGGATGAGTACACCATAATAAAACCTGATATGAAAACAGGGGAGTATGTTTTGCTGTCCATGTCAGACACAGGCTGCGGCATGGAAAAAAATGTCATGGATAAAATCTTTGATCCTTTTTACACAACCAGGAAAAACGGGACAGGCATGGGCCTTTCCATGGTCCATGGCATAGTTTCAAGTCTAAAAGGAGCCATAAAAGTTTCCAGCGAACCAGGTAAGGGAACAAGCTTTAATATATACCTGCCAGTATCAGAAAACCTGCCCATGGATGAAAAAGACCGCAGCAGCGAACATGCCCTGACCGGAACAGAACGGGTCTTACTGGTGGATGATGAAAAAGCCATAATAAAAATGGAAAAATCAATACTGGATAACCTTGGTTATACAACCTTCTCCTGTACAGACAGTAAAAAAGCTCTGGAATTGTTCCGTGGTGTACCTGATAACTTTGATCTTGTCATTACAGACATGACAATGCCGGATATGTCAGGTGATCTGCTTGCCGTTGAAATTAAAAAAATCCGACCTGATATTCCCATAATTATATGCACAGGTTTCAGTAAAAAGATATCAAAGGAAAAAGCAAATAAGCTTGGTATAGAAGGTTTTCTTATAAAACCCATTACAACAGTAAAATTATCAAAAAAAATAAGACAGGTACTTGACGGATAGAACCTGCTGACTCTATACTCTTAAAATTGAAAAAATCTCTTTTAAAGCCAATTTAATGGAACCTGAAAAACTTAAAATCATTGTACAAGATGAGCCATCCGGCACAATCTTTTCCTTCATGGGTCACCTTGATGCAGACGGTGTTGCAGAACATTGGACCAAAGCAAAGAAACTTGTTGCACACCGTTCATTTTCCAATGTTACTTTTGATCTTGCCGGATTAATATCCATTGACTTTGCAGGTGCTGCCCTGTTACTGCACCTGGAGCACCTGATACTCACCAGATCACATAACAGAAACAGGGTAAAATTTGTCAATGCCCATGAAAAACACGAGCAGACAATGGAATTGTGCCGTAAAAACTTCATTGATTCCACCAGTATAATTGTTAAAAAAAAACAGCCTGATTTTATTACTGCCACAGGCCAAAGCACCTTTTCATTGATGGATGAACTTGCCTCTGCTGTATCATTTACCGGAGAACTTATTACTGCACTCATTAAAACCATACTTAAACCGTCAATCTTCCGGTGGAGTGAATTTTTTTTAATTTTTGAAAAATCAGGAGTTGATGCTCTCTTTATTGTGGCATTGATAAGTTTTATTGTGGGGCTTGTCATGGCATTCCAGGCAGCCATGCCCATGCGCATGTTTGGAGCTGAAATATATGTTGCAAACCTCATTGGCCTCTCTGTTACAAGGGAACTTGGCCCTCTAATGACTGCCATTGTACTTGCCGGAAGATCGAGTTCTGCCTTTGCAGCTGAAATAGGCACAATGAAAATAAACGAAGAGATCGATGCATTGCTTACCATGGGTATTGACCCTGTCTATTTTCTGGCCCTGCCCAGGATTATTGCTGCTGCTGCTGTAACACCCCTGCTGGTTCTCTTTGCCGATCTTGTTGGAGTTGCAGGCGGTGCAATTGTGCTTGTTTCCCTGGGACACCCTGTTTCTGCCTACTATACCCAGGTGGTTAATCAGGTTTCTGTAATGGATCTTGCCGGAGGCTTATTAAAAGCACTGGTTTTTGGATTCTTAATTGCCTGTACAGGATGTTTTAAAGGTTTGAGGACCAAATCCGGCCCCAGCGGTGTGGGAGTTTCAACAACCCAGGCTGTGGTTAATTCCATAATAATAATTGCCCTTGCAGATGCAGTATTTTCAATAATATTTTATATTTTTAACATATGAAAAAAGAGAATAACAACTCAACTATCATTGATGTGAAAAACCTGACAGCAGGGTATAAAAATACACTGATACTGAAGGATGTCTCATTTTCCATTCAAAAAGGTGAAATTTTTATCATTCTTGGAGGATCAGGATGCGGTAAAAGCACGCTTCTCAAAATATTGACAGGATTGCTGACCCCCTTTTCAGGCACTGTACTGATCAACGGCAAAGACATCTACAACGGCAGCAGTGAGACAAGGGCATCTGTTTTGAAAAATATAGGTGTCATGTTCCAGAACGGTGCTCTCTTTGGGTCCATGAACCTGCTTGAAAATGTTAAACTCCCCCTTATCACCCATACCCTGCTTGATACTGAAACAATGAACCTTATTGCATATATGAAGCTCAGCCTTGTGGGACTTAAGGATGCTTCCATGCTGATGCCGGACCAGATCAGCGGCGGCATGCGGAAAAGAGCTGCCATTGCCAGGGCAATGGCCCTTGACCCCCAGGTGATATTCCTGGATGAACCTTCTGCAGGGCTTGACCCTGTTACTGCAGCTCAACTGGATAAACTTATATTGAATCTTGCTGAAAACCTTGGTATTACCTTTGTCATGGTCACCCATGAACTTGAAAGCATATTTGATACAGGAGACAGGGTAATCATGCTCCACAGAGACGAAAAAGGAATAATTGCCCGGGGTGATCCCCATGGGCTTAAAAACAATAAAGATGATAAAAGAGTTTATACATTTTTCAACAGGCTGGCAGACTGAATAAAATGAATGATAACAGTAAATTTTTTAAAATCGGTTTATTTGTAATTACAGCTCTTTTCATCCTGATAACCGGGCTGATAATCTTTGGAGCTGGTGAATTTTTTGATGATAAATTCTATTGTGAAACCTACTTTAATGGATCAGTGCAGGGATTAAGCATTGGATCAAGCGTTAAGTATAAAGGCATGGATATAGGGTCTGTTGAAGTCATCAAAAGTGCTGCAAGTATTTATCATAAAGAGAGTCAGTATATACTTGTTGTTTTTTCCATTAATGACAATGCAGTTTTTACAAAATCAGAACAGGGCATTAATGAACTTGTAAAAAAAGGACTGCGTGTAAAACTCGGACTTCAGGGTCTGACCGGTGCTGCATACATAGAAGCAGATTATTTAAAAAAAGAAAAAATTTCCGACCTTGCCATAACCTGGAAACCTGAAAATCCGTACATACCTTCCACAACCAGCACCATCAGAAGGCTCACCGATTCCATAAGCAAAATTGTTGAAGGGGTTGAGGCCATAAATATCCAGGGACTTGCCAATGACCTTGCAACCCTGCTTAAAACCCTGGATACCAAAATTAATAATATGGAAACAGAAGAACTCCTTGGCAGTGCTCTGCAGCTTGTCCAGAGTGCAAGCCGCATTGTAAACAATGCAGAAAAGCCTTTATCAGGATTTATCAGGGATCTTGAAACAACGGGAAAAGATGTCAGGATAGCAGCTGATAACACAAAAAAGCTGATAAAAAACCTGGACAGGGCACTTACAGGAGTATCTCCTGCTGTAAACCAGTTCAGCGAAGCGTGCAGGCAGGTTAATGAAACAGTATATTTCAGAAAACATGATATTGAGATAATGCTTGATCACTTAAAAAAGATGTCTGCAAACTTAGAAGAGCTGAGTGAAGATCTTAAAATTTATCCGGGTTCACTATTGTACAGCTCACCCCCGGGAGAAAAAAATTAAACAGGTTAAATTAAAATTTAAGGGAAATAATATAAATATGAACAGAAAAAAAGCAATAAATAAAATATCTTTTCTTGCAGCAGGTATCTCTATTCTAATGCTTTGTTCAGGATGCAATCTCATTGAACTTGACAAACCAGAACCTGAAAAAACCTATTACTCATTTAATGCAGTAAAGAATCAAAAAAAAGCCTTTGCCGGTAAATCAATACCTGCTGACCTTATATTGCTTCAGTTTACTGCTGCTCCTGAATTCAGGGGCAAAAAATTCATCTACAAAAAAAATAATAAATATATAAAAGATTATTATAACAGGTTCTTTTCTCCCCCTGAAAAGATGATACAGACAATATGTGCCAAATGGCTCAATAAGACCGGACTGTTCAAAACAGTATCAACCAGATCCCAGGCAGATTCACGGGATTATATTCTCAAATGTGAACTGCTTGAAATATATTGTGACATAACAGAAAAGAAAAAACTTTGTGCTATTATTAAAACCAGATTCACCCTGATGAAGTATGGTGCAGCAGATAAAGTGATTATGGAAAAGGAGATTTATGGGACAACCGGGTTCCATGATTTTTCCCCTGACAATCTTATAAATGCCTGGTCACAATCCCTTGAAGAAATATTTATCAAGCTTTTAAAGGTATTACATCAAGGGCTTCTGTAATGTGCCGTATAAAAATCCGGTTTATCTCTTCTGTCTCGCCAAGGCCCTGTGGTATAACATCAACTTGAATACCGTGCTCCCTGAGACTTTTTTCCCAGGAATCCTCCCTGCCTGTCAATTCCCTTTTAAAATGCATGCCTGCCACAAGCATAAGGGGAACAATTCTGACCTTTTTAAAACCGTGTGCCTTTATCCTGTCAATTGTGTGATTAATATCAGGACAGCCTTCCAGAACACCAACAAAAACCTTTGGACCATATTTTTGTTTTAAAAAAACCCCAAGGGCCACATAGGATGTCCATGCAGGATGATCAGTGCCATGACCTGCAAAAATCACTGCTTCATCATCCCCTTCCGGAACAAGGGAAGATAAGGCATCTATTGTCTCCATATAGTCCTGAACAGATGTCAACAAAGGAAGACCCATGGATACTCTGATATCAAGTTTATATACCTGTCGAACAAGCCGCTGGAACTCATGTCCCCCTGTGATATGCAGGGATTGGACAACAGCCCATTCATGGCCGTCAAGTATGAGCTGATTTAACACCTCTAAGGGATCCTTAATATTACAATTATAAGTCCCTTTGCTCCGGGATGATATCAGCCTTGATGAATATGCCCACTCAATGGGTCTTTCACCAAATGCACTCCTGAAAATTCCATCCATATGGCCATAGGTCAGAAATGCTTTCTCACTTGTCCCAAAAGCAGTCAGCACAACAGGTATTTTATGCCTGCTGTTATTTAAATTCTGCATCTTTTTTACCCGATTTCAGGTGTTTGGTAACTTTAATAATTATCCTGTACTATGAGTATCTCATATAGTATCAATAGATGCAAATTCAGGTTCATGCAGGGGAAGGAGAATATCTGCCATTTCCCTTATTTTCATCATGATATCATAGGATTCATAGACATTGACATGGGTGCCGGGGGGGATCACCTCCATCTCCATTGCTTTTATCTCAACAGGTGGATTAAAATTATCATTTATCACACAGAACCCTGTTATCACAGCCCTGCCCGCCTTTGTACTGATCAATACTGACATGCCGCCGGGAGTATGTGCCGGCGTATGCAGGCATTGAATGCCAGGAGCGCCTGGAATATCATATGGTACTTCACCATTGGTGGAAACAGTCTTAATCTGCCCGTTTTCCTCCACATCTTCTATGTAATCCTCAAGATAGCGGTAATCAAGGGCATGGGGGGCATGGATGCTCTCAAGCTCCTTTTCATGGACATATATTTCTGCATTTGTACACTTATAATCATTTTCACAATGGTCATTGTGCAGATGGGTGTGGATGATAATATCAATATCTTCAGGTTTTAATCCCCATTTTCCAAGGCCCTGTTCAAAGGTGTATATCTTCCCGCCAATGGCTTCTTCCCTGTCCCGTGACTGTATCGGGCTCATCTCACCTGTATCAACAAGGATTTTTTTTCCACTGCCCTCAATATACCAGGAATATATGGGAATGGTATACTTATCACCATTTCCATGCTGATATGTCATCATGCTCTTATCAAAAACCTTGCTGCCCATGGCAATGGGGTGGATTTTATAATCGGTCATATTCACCTCTTAAAGCATAATAAAACAGAGCTGTGATAAAACAGCTCTGTTTTTAAGTTCCAGGTCATGGTAAGATCCTAGGAATGTGCTTCTCTGTTTGCCTTGTCTGCAAACTGTGCTTTGTTGTAATCAAAGGTTTTCACAACGTCCCGGACCTTACCTGTAACATCATTTACAACTTTTATACCGACGGAATCAAGGGTTTGAAAGGCCTTGGGCCCGCAAAATCCTGTTAATAAAACCCTGGCGCCGTTATTACCAACCATGGAAGCTGCCTGTATGCCGGCACCTTTAAATGCATTAACATTTTCAGAATTATCAAGGGCTGTAAACTCAAGGGTTTCTGTATCAACTATCAGTATGTATGCTGCCCTGCCGAATTTAGGATCCATATCCGAATCAAGATCCGGCCCCTGGGAAGTTACTGCAATTTTCATAACAATTCTCCTCTATGCAAGGTTGGGCTGTCCGCCTCCGCCTCCGCATACCTGATCATTTCTGATTTCACTTAATTTACCTGCTATTAAATCTTCCACAACCGGCTTAATTTCCGGCCTTGTATCATCGTGGAATACATTGATTCCAACCTGCTTGAACCCCATGAGGGGGCGCATACCAATACCGCCCACCACAAGTGCCTTTACATTATGCTCTGCCAGCAGATTTACAGGCACCATGCATCCGCCCTGGGCATGTCCCTGATTCTGCAATGTTGTTACATCTTTAATTTTTCCATCTTCAACATCAATGAAAGTAAATGTGTCACAATGTCCAAAATGTCCCGCCCGTGTTCCTTCCAATCCACCTTCACCATTTGACGGGACTGCTATTCTTCCGTTCTTCATAAAAATCTACTCCTTTTGATAAATAAATTTACAGATATATTTAATACATTCTCTTTTCTATAATAGTTTAACTTTTTTCTGGTTCATTTCAGAAGATAACATGATTTTATCCCAGAGTTCTTTTATCTTTCTGCTTATGTTTGATTTATCATCAAACTCCACAATGGTTCTGCCCTGTACCATTGCCTCAACAAAAACAGGATCAAATGGTAATGTGCCAAGGAATGTCATGCCCATTTCTTCAACTTTTTTTTGAATATTATCTGTCTGTTCAGGATTTAAATCATGTTTGTTCACCATGACCATGGCCGGAACCTTGAAAAAATGAGCCAGATCCAATGCCCTTGTCATATCATGAACTCCTGAAACCGTCGGCTCAGTCACAATGAGAAGGGCAGTTGCACCGCTGATGGATGCAATCACAGGGCACCCAACCCCGGGAGGTCCGTCTGTTAAAACCAGGTCAATGCCTTTTTTTTCAGCAAGTTTTTTTGCCTGCTGCCTCACAAGGGAGACAAGTTTACCAGAGTTCTCCTCTGCAATACCAAGTCTTGCATGAACCATGGGGCCGAACCTTGTATCTGAGATATACCACTGACCACAAATCTGAGTTGGAAAATCAATTGCGTTTTCAGGGCATAGATCAACACAGACTCCACATCCTTCACAATCAATCTTATCCACAACAAAATCATCACTTATTGCACCAAACCTGCAAAGCTCAGTGCAAAGTCCGCACCCGGAGCATTTTTCAGGATCGATAACAGCAAGTCCCCCACCTGCAAAATCAGTTGTACGTTTAATTTCAGGTGCCATTAAAAGATGGAGATCTGCTGCATCCACATCTGCATCACAAAGGACTGCTGACTTACAAACTGCTGCAAATGCTGCTGTAATGCTGGTTTTGCCGGTACCGCCCTTGCCGCTTAATATAACAAGCTCTCTCATCTTTTTCTGTCCTCTTTTCCCATGTTTTTTATGACCATATCTTTTATCTTTCCAAACAATTTAAGGAATTTTTCCTTATATTCCGGCATTTTGTCCACAATCAACCCGCCCCTGGAATAAACCTCGGCAATCTTTCTGTCAAAAGGTATTTCAAGGAGAACAGGAAGATTCTCATTTTCAGCATACTCCCTGACCCTGTTATCACCCACATCTGAACGGTTTATTACAAGGGCGCAGGGAATCCCGAGGAGCCTGACCGCCTCAACACCGAGTTTCAGGTCATGGAGCCCGAATGGAGTCGGTTCTGTCACCATTAGAACAAAATCGGTTTTTTTCATGGCTGTAACAACAGGACAGGATGTTCCAGGTGGCGCATCTATAATGTTAATATCTTCAATATCTGCATAGGAGCGGACCTTATTGATCAAGGGAGGAGACATGGCTTCACCAACCTTTAACCTGCCGTGGACAAATTCCATTTCACCTGATCTGCCGGTTTCAATCAAACCAACCTGCCGTCCTTTCTCTGTTATGCACTTTTCAGGACATACTGCCATGCATCCGCCGCAGCTGTGACACAATTCAGGAAAAGTCAATATAGTCTCTTTGATCACAACAATTGCCTTATATCTGCATATGTCCGCACATTTCCCGCAATGGGTGCACCTGGATTTATCAACTTCAGGAACCTTTGTAAAAAAGATCTCCTCTGTTTTAATCTCCGGGTTTAAAAAAAGATGGGCGTTTGGTTCTTCCACATCACAATCAAGGATCTTTACACCCCTGCCCAGGGAAGCTGCCAGGTTTGTGGCAACAGTTGTTTTGCCGGTACCGCCCTTTCCGCTTGCCACACTGATTATCATCTATTATTCCTTTTTTTTATTATCTGTCTGTTAATTTTAAAATTTTATTAAGATGCTCCATTAGTTCAGCACCATCTTCAGGGCCAGGGTCAACTGGAATCTGCATCAAAACACCAAGCCCTTCACTTGCCTCATGGAAATCTTCAGGAGACAGGGAACTTATTGCCGCTGTATTGAGAAAGGGATTTTCCATGACAACCTTCCCAATGGACTCAAGCCCTTTTATGTCTGAAAGCAATTCATCAACAACCAATAGATGAAATTCAATCTTTTTAATCATGGCTGTAATTTCACCATGTCCTTTTACCCAGGTTATTTCCACATCTTCTTTTCCAAGGCCCGTTGAAAATTGTAATAAAGAATCTTTGTCAGGGCTGGCAATTAATATTCTGATCATCCATATATCCTTATACTATATGCTTTAACATTATAATTATGATATTCCAGAGCCCTGGCCAAAGCCCTGTCGTCTGCCTTGCCCGCGGCCTCTTCCCTGGCCTTTACCAGGCTTTCCACCATACCCCTGGCCAAAACCAGTTGATCTGCCCTGTCTTTGATTCCTTCCAAAGCCCTGACCTGATCCCTGATTTACTTTTCCACAAGGTCCTCTGTTCCTGCCGCTGCCTGCACCCTGGCCCCTGGGGCCTGTTCTGTCTCTTCCCGGCATATTTACCTCCTCTGTATTATTATTCATTGTACTGCCGGCAGAATTTATCTGACGGCACTGCTGTTTTCTACATCCAGGCATGATGAATTTCACTGTATTCCTGTGGTTTTTAATGTATGACTTTAAAACCATATCAACATGACCTGTGATAAAAGGGATCAATTTTGTTCTGCTTGCATCGATAATACTTGAAAATTTTCTGGAAATAGCTCCACATATCAATACGTCAATTCCATGGTGTGAAAGAATATTGATAAGATCAGAAGCTGTTTTAAAATCAATTGCCTCATATTCTCTGTTAACAACCTCATTGTTTTCAATCTCCACCAGACAAAGCTTTCTTGCAGAGTCAAAAACCGGAGATATTCTGTTACCCCATACTGTCAATGCAAGTTTCAAATTATTTTCCCTCCCTGCCCCATGGTAAGCAACCTTTGTGCCAGAAAAGGGCTGATTTTAATAAGATACTGTAATTATAAGATATAATTATAAAATATCCTGAAAAGAAAAACCCGGAGCCTGGCATAGAGTCGCAGAATTGCGACCAATTCAGTAGCACTGTTGCGACTATTGTCAAACCCTTGAACGGCCATCTATGTCTGGAAGTTTAATATCATATTTATTGATCTTCCTGAAAAGTGTGCTTTTATGTATGCCAAGGAATCGGGCAGCAGCCTTACGGTTATAATTGTTCTTTTCCAATGCATCCCTGACCAACCTCTTTTCCATGTCAGAAAAAGGATCACTTGAACCATTAATGGAACATTTATCTCCAGCACTGGCAGAAAAACCAGGAGGCAGGTGCCGGACATGGATATTCCCTTTGGAACATAATACAAAGGCATGTTCAATAATATTTTCAAGCTCCCTGATATTACCTGGAAAATCATGGGCCATGAGAAGTTCAAGCACCCGGGTATCTACGGCTTCAACATTTTTACCCTGTATCCTGTTTAATTTATCAATAAAATGCTGTACAAGAAATGGAATATCTTCCATGCGCTCCCGCAGGGGCAAAAGATCAAGCCGTACAACATTAACACGATAGAACAGATCTTTTCTGAACTTTTCCCTGTCCACAAGCTTTAGAAGATTTTTATTGGTTGCTGTGATAATTCTGACATCGGTTTTTTCCTTTTTTATACTGCCAAGGGGTGTAAACTCTTTTTCTTCAAGCACCCTTAAAAGCCTTACCTGGAAAGCAGGGCTTGTATCTCCTATCTCATCTAAAAAAACAGACCCGCCATTGGCAAGAGAAAAATGACCGGGTTTATCCTGAACAGCACTGGTAAAGGCCCCTGCTTTATATCCAAAGAGTTCAGACTCAAGTAGGTTGTCCGGGAGTGCACCGCAGTTTATGGCTATAAACGGTTTATTTTCCCTGGGGCTTAAATTATGAATTGCCCTTGCCATGAGCTCCTTGCCAGTGCCTGTCTCTCCTTCAATCAGAACTGTGCTGTCGCTTTCCGCAATCTGGGGAAGAATATTAAAAATCTTCTTCATCCCGGGATTATTACTCACCATGTCACATATCTGGTAACCTGCTGAGATCTCTTTTCTTAACTCTTCAACAAGGCTGTGGTCCCTGAACACTTCCACACCCCCGAGTATTTCTCCTTTTTCATCCTGGAGAAGTGATGTTGATACTGTTACAGGTATCTGTTTCTGATCAGCATTTATGATATATGTTGATGTACTGATAAAAGGTTTTTCCTGATCCATGGTTCTTTTTAATGCACAGTCACTCTCACACATATTTGAGCGGAAAACTTCCCAGCAGTGTTTTCCAATGGCCTCTTCACGGTCAACTCCTGTAATATCTTCGGCAGCATGATTAAATGACAATATTTTCCAGTCATGGTCAACAGAGAAAACACCATCAGATATACTCTCAAGTACAACCCTGGTTATATCCTGCCCGGGTATGAATTTATTTTTATTCTTCTTCATTACTCTGCCTGTAAAAAGGTCCCATGACAATAAAATAACAACCCTGGCCCGGGTGTCAACTTAAGATCTCAAGGGACAGCAATTCCCGGTCAAAAATTATTTTTAAGATTAACAAAGGAATAAGGAATAAGTGAGGCCTGGATATGCTTTTTCCGTTTAGGTTTCACTTGAAACAG
>CAZQJS010000013.1:0-72448 GCA_964593725.1 uncultured Desulfobacterales bacterium | reverse complement strand
TTTGGTTTTTTGCCATGTATTTTGATATGGATGAGAGAACCGTGTTGTTGATGATTTTATCGGAGGCATTGCCGTCCTCCTGCATAATCAGAAAATTTTAAAGGGTCTATCTTTTTCCCCGGCAAAAGTTCTGTGTCCTGGTTTTTAAAAAATTCATTCAGCCTGTACAAAGGGCTTTGTCCGGTTAAGGTGTCAATGTTGGGTTGTTTTTTCATTATAGTTGTTTATCACAATAACCATCTTTTTTTATTCTAAAAAATAGTTTGAAATAAATACTTTATTTTTCTTATTGAGGGTGCAGAATGTGAGATGTTATATTGTCTTTCAGGGCATAAGATCGGGCAAAGTGAGGCCTGGATATGCTTTTGGAGTGCATCTGTTTCAAGTGAAACCTAAACGGAAAAAGCATATCCAGGCCTCACTTATTCCTTTGTTAATCTTAAAAATAATTTTTGACCGGGAATTGCTCTCTTTTTATTATTTTACTTGACGTACAAAGTATCAATTTTTATAACAGAAAAGGGAAAAAATAAAACTTAGGGAAAAAGTATGAAACAAATTGATCTATCCAAACTTGAAAATATCGTTGGCAGGGACAATGTTAAGGCAGATCCGGCAGATCTTTACATATACGGCTCGGATTCATCTGTACACAGTGCCATGCCATGGGCAGTCATAAGGCCTGAAAACACAGAACATGTCCAGAACATTGTAAAATATGCCAACCAGGAAAAGATCCCCATCATACCCCGGGGCGGTGGCTCAGGCATGTGCGGCCAGGCAGTTCCTGTTGACGGAGGTATAATCCTGGATATGAAGCAGATGAACAGAATCCTTGAAATCAATATGCCGGATGTCTACTGCCGTGTTGAACCTGGAGTTGTAGATGATGACCTCAACCTTGCATTAAAACCCTATGGAGTCTTCTTTCCTCCGACTCCTGCTTCCAGCCGCATTGCAACCATAGGCGGAGAGATAGGAAATAATGCAAGCGGAGTACGGTCGGTCAAATATGGAGCCACAAGGGATGCAGTTCTTGGTATGAAGGTTGTTATGGCCAATGGTGAACTTGTTGATTTCGGCGCATTTACAAGGGTTGAAGCATCGGGCTATCAGATGCATAAACTCATTGTGGGATCTGAAGGCACACTTGGCATTGTTGTTGAAGCAACCTTGAGGTTTGTCCCCATTCCGGAGTTCCGATGTCTTGGGGTTGCAAATTTTGATGATATAAGAGATGCAGGCAAAGCAATAGGAGATATTATGGCATCCGGAGCAAACCCTTCCATGCTTGAGCTTGTGGATTCCATTGCCATAAAAGCTGTCAACAAAACCCTTAATCTCGGGCTTAAAGAAGTTGATGCTGCTCTCTTATATGAAGCCGACGGTATGGTGATTGAAGCTGTTGATTATGAAATTGACAAGATGCAGAAAATCTGTAAAAAGAACAAAGGTAAAGACCTTAAAGCAAGCTATGACCCTGATGAAAGGGCTAAAATATTCATGGGCAGGAAAAAACTTTTTCCGGCACTCTCCAAATATGATGCATCACTCTCAAGCACTGCCCTTGCAGATGACATGGCAGTACCGTACTCTAAAATGGCTGACATGGCATCAAAAATCCATGAAGTTGCAGAGAAAAACAATATTGTCATGACTGCCTATGGCCATTGCGGTTCAGGATGCATGCATACAAAAATATTAATGGACACAGACAGGAAAGATCAATGGGCATCGGCCAAAAAAGCGATAACTGAAATTTATGAATATGTCCGGTCGGTCAATGGGACAACAAGTGCTGAGCATGGTATTGGGATATCAAAGGCTGAATCCTTTAAAATTGAAAAAGCCAATTCGCTTTCCACCCTGACCAGGATTAAACATGCCCTTGACCCCAATAATATTCTGAACCCGGGGAAAATGATGCAGGCTTCGGAAGACTGGGTTACGGCAACTGATCTGCGATACTCTGTAAAAAGCTAATTAAAGGTGGAAACTATGGGAAACAAACCAATGAAAACTGATAATCTGAAAAAATGGGAAAAAACCCTTGCAGCCTGTATAAGATGCGGTTATTGTTTTGAACACTGCCCTTTATCAAAGTATACAAAATGGGAATCTGATACACCAAGGGCAAAGATAATTATGGCCCACGGACTTCTGTCAGGAGAACTTGAGCCATCTGACTACATTGCTGAAAAGCTGTTTTCCTGTTTTTTCTGTAAAAGGTGTGATGCTGCCTGTTCTTCCGGTGTTACACTCACTGATATATTCATAGATGCAAGAAAAGACCTCATTGAAGCAGGATTCAACATTCCCGGCACAACCTCCATTACCAATGATAATTGTGCTGACTGCCTTGCCTGTGTCAGGGAGTGTCCCCACGAGGCAAGGTCAAGCATTGACAAGGTGATTGTCACCGATGCAGTTAAGTGTCTTGCCTGCGGTATTTGTGTTGAGGTGTGTCCTGCCGAGGCAGCTCACCTTGGCATGGACTATGGTACTTCCAAAGATGACCTTAATGGTGAAATATCAGAATACCTTAAGGAGAATAAAAATGCCAAAGCAGTCGTTTTTGCATGCAACTGGTCATACTTTCCGGATCTCCAATCCTCCTCCATGGAAACAGACAGTAAAAAACCCTATAAAACCATTGTCAATATGTGCGGCGGCAGACTTGAAAAAGAGACACTTATGGAGCCCTTTCTCCATAATGCAGAGGGAGTTCTGGTTGCCTGCTGTCCAGATGGCGACTGTGAACACAATGGCAATGAAAAGGCAAAGGCAAATGTACTTTTTGTAAAAGCCCTTCTTAAAAGCCTTGACATGGACCCTGAAAGAATAAAGCTTGTGCAGATTAAGCATGGCGACAAATCAGGATTTCAGATGGAAATAGATACATTCATGGCAAAAATATCGGGAAAATAGAAAATTATGAAAATTGATATACCATATGGTAAAGATGGAAAACAGGTTGTAAAAATAGATGATAAAATCAATGTAAGCCTGCTTGAAGCAAATGATGTTAAAATTGAAAACCAGGAAAAAATAATAAGCAGGGCCATTAATAATCCAATTAACAGTAAAAATTTCAAAGAGTTCCTGGAAGATGCGGAAAATGTCCTGGTAATAGTAAATGATGCCACACGCCCCACACCAACCGGGAAAGTCCTTGAAACCATTTTTGACGACCCAGGCCAGGTTAACTATAAGTTCATAATTGCCACAGGTGCCCACCGCGGCCCCACCCGGGAGGAGTTTGTTCAGATATTTGGTGATTTTTACCCAAAAATCAGGAAAAATATCATTGTCCATGATGCAAGGAAGAGTGACGAGATGATATACCTTGGAGATTCCGGCAATGGAACTCCCATGTATGTAAACCAGGCATCTGCCCATGCAGATAAAATAGTGATTATATCATCGGTTGAGCCCCATTATTTTGCAGGCTACACCGGGGGAAGAAAATCATTCCTGCCTGGCATTGCAGGCATTGAAACCATCGAGGTAAACCATAAGCTCGCTCTGAACCCTGCTGCCAGGGCACTTGCACTGGACGGCAACCCGGTACATGGGGATATGATAGATGCCATTAAAACTGTGAAGCAGGATATATTCTCCATCATGACAGTGCTTGATAAAAACCATAAAATATATGCAGCAACAGCAGGACACATACACGACTCATTTATTGAGGCAGCCCACAGGGCTGATGAAGTGTTTGCAGCACCCTTAAAAGAGAAATGCGATATAGTTGTATCGGTTGTGAAATTTCCCCAGGATATTGACCTTTACCAGGCACAGAAAGGGCTTGAAAATGCAAAGCTTGCCCTTAAAAAGGACGGTATTATAATCCTTGTTGCCCAGTGCAGGGACAGCATAGGTTCTGAAACATTTGCCAATCTTTTAAAAAGCTGTGAAACTCCGGAACAGACCCTGGAAAAAATCAAGGAGACCTATGTACTTGGTTATCACAAGGCAGGTAAAATTGCTGAAATAACTACCTGGGCACAAATCTGGGCCGTTACAGACATTGAACCTGAAAAGCTTCCAGATCTCTTTATGACACCATTTGATTCTGTTCAAAGTGCCGTTGACAAGGCAATTGAGCAAAAGGGGCAAAATGCAGACATACTGTTTTTAATGGATGGCGGATTAACCGTTCCAATGGTTCAGCAATAAAAAAGGCCGCTTAATTCAGCGGCCTTTATATTTCTATTTTTCTAGACAAGGCCATGGTCAAGCATGGCATCGGCAACCTTTACAAAGCCTGCAATATTAGCTCCTGCAACGTAGTTACCCTGTAACCCATACTCGGCTGCTGCATCAACGCAGGATGTATGTATGCTTTTCATGATCGCTTTCAACTTTGCATCAACCTCCTGCCTTGTCCATTTATGCCGCATGCTGTTCTGGGACATTTCAAGGCCGGAAACTGCGACACCTCCTGCATTGGCTGCTTTGGCAGGCCCATAAAGGATTTTATTATCAATGAACAGCTGTGCTCCGTCAAGGGTGGTTGGCATATTTGCACCTTCACACACAAGGGTTCCGCCGTTATTTAAAAAATTAGCAGCATCAACGGCATTTAACTCATTCTGGGTTGCAGACGGGAATGCACAGTCTGCCTTATGATTCCAGAGGGGGTTGTGATCAAGGGCAGTATCAACCGGGGTATATACTGCTTCTTTGTACTTATCTGCATACTCCCTGATCCTTCCCCGGCGGATATTTTTAAGCTGCATTATATATTGCAGTTTTTCCCTGGTGATACCAGCTTCATCATAAATATATCCACTTGAATCAGACAAGGTAATAACCTTGCCGCCAAGCTCGATAATCTTTTCTATTGTATACTGAGCAACATTTCCAGCACCTGATATCAGGCAGGTTTTACCTTCCAGGTTATCATTTCTTGTGGCAAGCATTTCCGATGCAAAGTATACCGAGCCAAAGCCTGTTGCTTCAGGCCTTATCAAACTTCCTCCCCAGTTAAGGCCCTTACCAGTCAATATACCAACAAACTCGTTTCTTATCTTCTTATACATTCCAAAAAGAAAGCCTATTTCACGCCCTCCCACACCAATATCACCTGCCGGAACATCTGTATCATGACCAATATGTCTCTGGAGCTCCATCATAAACGCCTGGCAGAATCTCATAACTTCAGCATCGGATTTTCCCTTGGGATCAAAGTCTGACCCGCCTTTTCCTCCGCCCATGGGCAGGGTTGTCAGGGCATTTTTAAAGACCTGTTCAAAGGCAAGAAATTTAAGAATGGAAAGGTTTACGGAAGGATGAAAACGCAGGCCGCCTTTATAAGGGCCAATGGCACTGTTCATCTGTATTCTGAAACCACGGTTTATATGAATCTCACCTTTATCATCCTGCCACGGTACCCTGAACATGACCACTCTTTCAGGCTCTGCTATTCTCTCAAGTATCTTTGCATCTCTGTATTCGACGTTCTTGTCCATTACACTTTTAACAGAATCAAAAACCTCTTTTACAGCCTGGAGAAACTCTTTTTCATGGGAATTTCTGCCTGCTATTCTATCATAAACATTATCCATTTTAATCTCCTGTATTAATATTTATACAAAAAATAAATTTACTGCTTTTTTAACTCAACAAATTTTACGCCCTAGTATCAAACCCGCATATGTAAATCAAGGAAAATCAACAAAATAACTCAAGTTTAAATGCTTTAAAAACAATTATTTGAATTTAATAACAATGTGGGTAGAATAAGTCATAATTCGCAATAAAGCAAGTTTAAAAAAATATCAAATTCGTCCGCAATTAAGATATTCTTCTTGACTCCCGGGTTTGATATTAATATAGATAATCTTAAATGAAATTATTTATTCAAAACATGATAAAAGGAGTATCAAAATAGTGGAGTTTCTCTATGTTTTTTTCCCCGGCTCCGGTGTTGAAACATATCTGTTTATACCGCCCCTTGTCGCATTTGTGGTCTCTTTTTTTACATCCATGGGCGGGGTGTCAGGTGCTTTTCTTCTGCTCCCTTTTCAGATGAGCTTCCTTCACTATACTGCCCCATCAGTGAGCGGAACAAATCAGTTATTCAACATTGTTGCAATTCCCAGCGGTGTTATGCGATTTATCAAGGAAAAGCGGATGGTCTGGCCCCTTACCTGGACAGTAATCCTGGGTACACTGCCCGGAGTTTTAATTGGTGCGGTAATAAGAATAAAATTTCTTCCAGATCCGAAAAATTTTAAATTCTTTGTGGGATTTGTCCTGTTCTATATTGGTTTAAAGCTTCTGAATGATGTTTTCCAGACAAAAAAAGAAGAAAAAATAAGCACTGACCTCATTGTTACAAACGCCACATTCTCCCTGGTACGTATTAAGTTTGATTTTGCAGGACAAAACTTTTCCTTTTCAACCTTTACTGTCATACTCCTCTGTTTTTTTGTTGGAATCATCGGCGGAATATATGGGATTGGTGGCGGTTCCATAATAGCGCCTTTTTTCATAACATTTCTGGGCCTGCCGGTTTATGTTGTGGCAGGTGCTGCATTAATGGGCACCTTTGTCACATCTGCTGCAGGTGTTTTATTTTATCAGATACTTGCCCTGTATTATCCTGAAACCTCTGTTGCTCCGGACTGGTACCTTGGTTTACTCTTCGGACTTGGAGGTTTTGCAGGAATATATCTCGGGGCAAGATGCCAGAAGTATTTCCCCTCCTATATTATTAAAGCAATACTATGCTGCTCCATTCTTTTTGTGGCCTGCAAATATATTTTCAACTTTTTCACATAACAGGCAGATACATGGGTTGATATCTTAAAAAAATTTTATACTTCCATTGAAAAACAGATCTGTTTCCTATATTATATAAATAATTCGCAAAAAAAGGTATCAATGAACATTAAAAATAAACTGAAATCTATTTTTTCACCTCCAGCAGTTACCCAGGAGAAGGGTGTTGCATTTTTCCGCCAATATCTTCTCCATTACCTGCTGTTGAGCTTTGCAATCTTTGCATCTGTTGCATATATGCCAAGTGTTTATTTTGCATTAAGGGAAAAACTGTATGGCATTATTGTACTTGATACAATTATAATCTGCTTGATATGGTTTCTCCTGTTCAAAAAAATCTCCTTTTTTAAAAAATCCCTGAGCATGTTAATTGTCTTTTATCTCCTGGGATTTGGCCTCCTGGTCGGAGTCGGGCCGGCAGGTGCAGGACCATTGTGGCTGCTGATGTTCTCCATTATGACCAGCGTCCTGCTTGGCACACGGCCAGTACTCATCTCCCTGGGTGTCAATATTATGACATGGGCTGTTTTAAGCATTTTTGTATACCTGGGACTTTTACCATGGGTCAGGACACTGCCCAATGCATCAAATCTATGGATTGTCATTGGAATAAATTTTGTATGCGTTAATGTTATTGCCGCTGTATCCGTGTCTGTACTTATTAATCAAGTCAGCAAAATGTTCCTGAAGGAAAAAGAGATTGGAATTAAACTTAAAAAAGAGATAAAAATACGAACCCTGGCTGAAAAAGAGAACAGAGAATTATTAACAAAACTGCATCAATCCCAGAAAATGGAAGCCATTGGAACCCTGGCAGGTGGTGTTGCCCATGATTTAAATAATGTTTTGACGGCCCAGGTGTGTTATCCAGACTTAATTCTGATGGATCTTCCCGATGACAGCCCCCTGCGGGAACCCCTCCTGAGTATCCAGAAATCAGGCCAGAAAGCTGCTGCAATTGTGCAGGACCTTCTGACCATGGCACGAAGAGGTGTTGTTGTAACCGATATCATAAACATCAACCACATAGTACGGGATTATATCAAATCGCCGGAACTGAATAAGATGAAATCCTTTAACAGACATGTCAGAATCATAACCGAGCTTTCAACAAACCTGCCCAATATTGTTGGTTCAACCGTCCATATATTTAATGTTATAATGAACCTTACCAATAATGCAGCAGAAGCAATACTAAACTCCGGGACAATCACCATTGCCACACGAAAAAGATATATTGAAAAACCAATACAGGGATATGAGAATTTTGTTAAGGGCGATTATGCAATCCTTTCTGTATCAGATACAGGCACAGGTATAGCAGGAGAAGATATTGAAAAAATATTTGAGCCGTTTTATACAAAAAAAAAGATGGGGCGCAGTGGTACCGGCCTTGGTATGGCTGTTGTATGGGGGACTGTAAAGGATCACAACGGACATATAGAGATTCAAAGTAAAATAAATTTTGGTACAACATTTACAATCTATTTCCCGGTAACCAGAGAAAAGATTAAACCAGGGCGTGGAGCTCACAAACTTAAAGAATATATGGGCAGCCGGGAATCAATCCTGATTGTTGATGACGAAAAAAGACAGCGCCAGCTTGCAAGTGACATACTGACAAAGCTAAATTATTCCGTGACTTCAGTCAAGAGCGGAGAAGAAGCCATTGAATACATGGAAACACATTCGCCGGATCTTGTGATTTTAGATATGATCATGAAACCTGGAATTGACGGATGTGAAACATATAAACAGATTTTAAAAATGCACCCCGGCCAGAACTCCATAATTGCAAGTGGGTTTTCAGAAAATGACAGAGTAAAGGAGGCCCAGGAGCTTGGTGCAGGAGAGTATATTCAAAAACCGTACACCTTTGAAAAGATGGGCCTTGCCGCAAAAAATGCACTGAAACGCAAAGGACAAAGTGCGCTAACCTTTCTATAATATTATATTTTCAAATTCCGTAAAATAAATCTAAAAACATCTCTTTTTTATCTTGCCTTGGGTGGTTTATTAGTGGTCTTTTATCCTCATGTTCAGATGTTATTTCAACACTCTGAACTATATCACTTAATTAACCGTTTTAGGAGGAAAAAAGAATGGAGATTCAATTCAGAGAAGCAAGAACAGCGCTGGAGAAATTGGAAGTCTACGCATTAAGGAAAAAAGTGTTCATTGATGAAGAGGAACGATTCCCCTATTCCCTGGACCACATCGTAGATCAGTACGACAGCCTTGATGACACAATCAATTTCATCGCAATAGCAGAGGATAAAATCATTGCATCAATACGCCTGATAATGGACGGTCCGGCCGGCCTGCCCGTTGACCAGTACAAAGAGATAACAGATTTCAAAAAAAACCTTACAGGATCATGCATAACCCTTGGCTGGATGTGCTGTATCAAAGACTACAGGCATAAATCAGGATTGATCAAATCACTTTTCAGGCCAGCTCTTTTACATGCCAGAAAAAAAGGTTTTGAACATATGCTTGCAGTGATACACCCTCCGGCATTTGATCTTTTGCACCACTCCTTTGGAGTTGAAAAAATTGGTGCCATGTTTCGCGATAAAGAACGAAATCTTGAAATGATGCCAATCTATGCTGATGTTGCCACCATGATCAACCAGTCATCAGCCACAGTTTCCAAAGAACACAGGTCCATGGCTTTGGTGGATCAGCCAGGGTTCCATGGAAGGTACCATTTTCTTGAACAGGCATTATCAAGGAATATAGGTATTTTTTCCCTGGCTGAACAAGACAGGCTGATGGAGTGTAAAATTGCCATACCAGGCCTTGGCGGGGTTGGAGGTCAACACCTTGTAACCCTTGCCAGAACAGGTATAACCAATTTCCACATTGCTGACTTTGACAGGTTTGAACCTGCAAATTTTAACAGACAGTATGGTGCAAGGACAAGTGGTTTTGACCGGCCCAAGATCGATGTAATGTATGAAGAGGCCATGGACATAAATCCATACCTAAAAATTAAATGCTTTGATAAGGGGGTTTCACAGGAGAATATCGATGAATTTTTAGAAGGTGTTGATCTTGTGGCCGATGGTATGGATTTTTTTAATTTTGATATACGCAGGTTGATATTTAAAAAGGCCTATGAAAAAGGCATACCAGTCATCACAGCAGGCCCTCTGGGGTTCAGCACAGCCATGCTTATTTTTATGCCTGATCAGGGCATGACCTTTGATAATTATTTTAATATAACAAATAAATTGAACAAAGAGGAGAAACTTATCAAGTTTTTCATAGGCCTTGCACCCAAAGCAACCCAAAAACAATATATCCCTCCCAATGCAATAAATATGAGAACCCGTAAAGGGCCTTCCCTCGGAGCGGCCTGTCTGTTGTGCAGCTCACTTGTTGCAACGGAAACTGCAAGGATATTACTGGGTAAAAAAGGAGTTAAGCCTGTTCCCCATTATTTTCAATATGATCTGTTCACAAGAAAATTTTATCAGGGCTGCCTTTATAAAGGAAACAGACATCCTCTCCAGAGATTTAAAGCAATGATCATAAAAAAAAGGCTGGAAATGGACACTCTTACAGATATACGACCTGTTGTGCCAATGGCAGTCAAAGGAAAAGGAACAATTACGCAAGAAATTATGAACTATCTGGTAACTGCAGGATCCAGGGCACCGTCAGGTGATAATTGCCAGCCATGGAGATTTGAATATGATAAACATCAGCTTGAAATTTTCCTTGATCCCCTGGCTGATGACTCGTTTTTCAATGTGAACCAGACAGCCTCCCATATTGCATGCGGTGCAGCAGTTGAGAATATACTCATTGCAGCCTCACGTTTTAAACTTTCTGCGCAGATTGAGTATTTTCCAGCAGGTGACAGGCCGGAGCTGGTTGCAAAGATGAGTTTTGCATCTGACAATACCAGGGAGGACCCTCTTCAGAGATTTATCTGGGAGAGGCATACAAACAGGACAAAATTTAATAAAAAGCCCATTGGGGAAGATAAACTTGCAGAAATCAGAAAAAGCACAGCCCCATTTGATAAGGCAGAGCTTGTTCTGGTCACAGACAGGCAGGATATCAATAAAATTGCAGATATAATATATGAAGCCGATAAAATAAGAAGTGAGCGCAGGGATCTGCATGAACACCTGATCAAAATGATCAGATTTACCAACAGAGATGCCCTTGACAAAAGGGATGGGTTTCCCATTAAAAACCTTGAAACCGGTCCTGGAGGCGAACTGTTTCTGAATATATGCCGTCCATGGGCATTCATGCATCTCATGAATAAGATTGGCATGGGAAAAATGATTTCCAGTCTTGCCCGAACCGGTATTAAACAGTCTTCTGCCCTGGGCCTCCTGAAGATCAGAGGGAAATCATGCAAGGACTTAATAATTGGCGGACAGGCACTTGAAAAGGTATGGCTCACCTGCACGCGCCTTGGAATCTCCTTTCAGCCCATGACAGCAATAACCCTTTTCCGTCAAAGATGTAAGCTTGGAATGGAGAATGATTTCAGCCTCAACCACCAGCAGCTCCTGGGAAAGATCGAACCAGTTTATGAGCAGCTTTTTCATACTAAAAATGATGAAACAGAAATAATGTTGTTCAGACTCGGGTTTGGGAAAACAATTTCATGCAGGACATTGAGAAAAGAGCATATTTCCTGATGATTCTGCACCCATGGTGTCAGCAGTATTGCTGAGGTCAATTTTCAATTTGGCAAAACAGGTAAACTGTGATATTGCTGACATCGTTTGTTTTTATTAATATTTTTTTAAAGGAGTATAATATAATGGCAAAAGCCAGCGCACGTCATATTTTAGTTGATGATGAAAAATTTTGTGAGGATCTCATTGAAAAGATCAATAATGGAGAAGACTTTGCAGAACTTGCAAAACAACATTCCAAATGCCCGTCGGGGCGGCAGGGTGGAGATCTTGGAGAATTTGGCAGAGGTGCCATGGTTCCTGAATTCGATGAAGTTGTATTCAAGGGAGAACTTGGCAAAGCCCATGGTCCTGTGAAAACTGATTTTGGTTTCCATGTGCTTGAAATTACAAGCCGCACAGACGATTAACCAAAACCTGATTAATCATAATAAACAAATATACCGGTAATTGAATAAAGTCTTATCCTTTGCCGGTATATTTATACCCTTTATAAAAAATCCATTAAAACTTAATCTGAAACCTTTAGTTTTAATAAAAAAAATTCACTGATAACTGTTTTATATTTTACAATTCATACGATAAATGGTATAAATAGAGAAATCGTATAATTCAAAAATAATAAGCTTGCAAACAGACAACTGGAAACCAGCGGAGATGTGTTCCATGAAACTTACCATCACTAAAAAAATATTAATGGTTATTGTACTATTAAGCCTCGTAGGTATCGGGACAGGCCTTGTGTATTCAAGGATAAATGCAAAAGTACTTGTCAAACGCAAGATAGACATGAGGATCAGATATCTGAAGAATGCAGTGACAGCACAGATTAACAAGAAAAAAGATATCGGTTTGACCAATGCCATAGGATTCGCAGCCAACCAGGATCTGTTAAAAGCATTTAAAACAAGGGACAGAAAACAGGCAAGCCAGATACTTGCAAGTATTGCCGATTTATACAGAAAAAATTCAAAATTCAGAAACATAAAAATACACCTGCACACACCAGATGTGAAATCCTTTGTAAGGAGCTGGAATCCTGAGAAATACGGCGATAACCTGAGCGAATTCAGGTTCAGCATCAAAGATGTTGGGAAAAAGCATAAAGCATGGACAGGCTTTGAAACCGGTTCAGTTGGTCTTGTCATCAGGGGTGTTATTCCACTGATGGAAAATGAACAGATCCTGGGCACCCTTGAATTCATCCAGGGAGTGGGCAGTGTGAACCGTGATTTTAAAAAACAGGGACGTTATTACATTATTCTGGTTGATGATTATGTAACAGACATTGCCCCCCAATTAAAGAAAAATGCCAGTATACAAGGCTATTATGCAGCAAGCAGCAAATGGTTTAAGAAAGACACCATAAAATTTGCAAGAAGCCTTGATATTAAACAACTCCTCGCCCAGGGCTACCTTATTACAGATGACTATTTTGTAACCTTTCTGCCTGCCCTTGATTTCAGAGGCAGAGAGGCAGGTCTTCAGATAATAGGTGAAGATGTAAAAATCTTAAAATCCCAGCTGGCCATTGTCAGTACGATCTCCAACTCATATCTCATGCTTATTTCAGGTTTAATGATTGCAGTTGGCCTTTTCATGATGCTCTCCATACACCGCATGGTAATCAAGCCCCTGGGTATTTTCCATAACGGCCTTACCTCATTTTTTCAGTTTTTAAACATGGAGAAAAGCGATATTAAGCCAATTCCCCTGTCATCCGGCGATGAGATAGGGCATATGACCATGGTTGTTAACGAAAACATGCAAAAAACAAGACAGGTATTTCTCAATGATAAGAAGGTCATGGAACAAAACAGTAAAACTATGGCTGAAGTCGAGTATGCTGTCACAAAGGTACAGCACGGTTTTTACAACCTAAAGGTGGAGTCGGCCTCTGATCAGGAAGATGTTCTTCTGCTTGTTAAAAACTTTAATAAACTTGTTGCAAGCACCAGGGAGCAATTTGAAAATATTTCCAGGGCAATTCTTTCGTTTTCCGAATCAAACTTTACAATGCGGCTTGAAACAGGAAGATCTTCCGGCAGCATGGGTGGGCTGATCTCATCAATAAACACCCTGGGCGTTTCAATCTCTGAACTTATGTCCTTTATTTTCAATGTTGGTTCAAGGCTTGAAAAAAGTGCAGAAAACCTTAATTCAACATCGGAACAGCTCAAAACATCATCTCAAAATCAATCTGAGGCCATTGAAGAGTCCTCGGAATCCATAAAAGAGATTGCAAACCTGACCCGGTCAACCAATGGTAAAGTCAAATCTCTTCTGGAAAAGGCAAAATTAATGAAAAATATTACCAACACCATTGGTGACATAGCAGAACAGACAGATCTTCTGGCACTCAATGCAACCATTGAAGCAGCCCGGGCAGGTGAGCATGGCAAAGGCTTTGCAGTTGTTTCAGAAGAGGTAAAGACCCTTGCACTTAAGACCAAGGATGCACTCAAAGAAATTAATAAAACCATCAATACTGTGGTTGATACTGTTAACGAAGTTGCCGGCAATGCAGATATCCAGAATGATAAAATCGCATCCCTGAACACCTCTTCGGACAAGCTCTCCAGGGTCAATACCATATCCAGGGAAATAAGTGAGCAGGTAAGCACCTATGCTGAAGAAGTACGGTTTGAGATAGATACCCTTGTAACCACTGCAGGCAGGGCAACCACCCTTGACCGCCCCATGGATCAGATTTGTGATATGGAGTTTGTGTTTGAAATCTCATCACTTAAACTTGCTATCATAAATTATATATGCACCTTTACCGAATCTGTTGCCAGTGGAAAATCCTTTATGGATCAAGCAGAATTTCCCCTTACAGACTGGATAAAAAAGAGCACCCATCGCAGCTTTACAGACACAAAAGCGTGGAGGACCACCCTTGAACTGCATGACCATTTTGAAAAGATAATTGAAGATGCTGTAAAGCAGTGCCGTCTGAAAGGTAACAGTTTTAATAATATAATTGCACAGATCATGGACCTTGAAGCAATTGTGAATAAAATTTTTGATTCCATTGACCGGATTAAAACCGAAGAGTGTCAGAAAAGAGCATAACAGATCCATAAAACACCTTGACTTCATAATTCTTTTTCCTTAAAAATAAATCTTAAGGATTAAAAGAATATTAATTCAAAACAGGTGTACAAAATTACCCATGAACCGTTTTGCCGTCTATATGTCATCCTATGTTCTGAAAACCTTTTCCCCGTTTTCCAGGGCCAGGGTCTTTGTCCATGGTGAGGGCAATATCCCCAACGGGTCAGTGATTTTAACTGCCAACCATTTCACAAGACTTGAAACCATTCTGCTTCCATACTATCTGCACAAAATCACGGGAAAACCTGCGTGGTCTCTGGCCGATGCCGACCTTTTCAAGGCAGGTATTTTAAAACCTTTTCTGGAAAACCTGGGAGCAGTATCAACAAAGGCTCCTGATAAAAATTATCTCATAACAAAGAACCTTATCTCAGGTGATGCCGAATGGATCATATTCCCCGAAGGCATGATGGTAAAGAACAAAAAACTTATTAACAACAACCGGTTTGCCATTCACTTAGATGACCACATTGAAAAACCCCATACCGGCGCTGCTGCCATTGCCCTTCGATGCGAATTCTACAGGGAACGCCTCCTGAGGATGCAGAGTAAAAACAGAAAAGAGTACAACAGGCTTATTGAGTATTTTGAAATCAAAAACCCGGAAAGGGTTCTATCAATTCAGACATATATTGTACCGGTTAATATAACATATTACCCGATCATGCCCCGGGATAATCTACTCAGCGACCTTGCGGAAAAATTGATTGACAACCCATCGGAACGAACCCTTAATGAACTTAAAACAGAAGGGTCCATGATTCTTTCCGGTGTTGATATTGATATCAGGTTTGGAAAGGCAGTCAGGATAAAAGATTATCTGTTTAACTCTTTTATGGAAAGTGATCTTAATTCCAGACGGCCCATGGATTTTGACAGAAATATCTGCTCACGCCATGTGGTAAAAGAGCACTCATACAAGATCATGAAAATCTTTCTTTCATCCATGTATGAGATGACCACGATTAATTATGATCACATCTTTGCAGCCATACTCAGATACCTGCCCTCAAATCTAAAAACTGAAACCCTATACAGTTTAAAATGCCGCATGATACTTGCTGCAACTAGGTTGACGTCCCGGTTAAAATACGGTTTCCATAAAACCGTGCTTAAAAACCCCATATCCATTCTAACAGATGACAGGTACAGAAAAACTGAAAATTTCCTTAAAATAGCAATGGCAACAGGTATTATCACGAAAAACAGAAAATATATCTACATAGACCATGAGAAGCTCAACTCCCCCCACCACTTTCATAATGTCCGGGTTAAAAATCCCATATATGTCATGGCAAATGAGATTGAACCCCTGGGACAGGCCCTGGATATAATAAAAAGGGTTACTGAAATGACAAGGGCGGATGTTGAAAAAAAGGTCAAAGATCTTCTTGTTGAAAAGACAAAAACCGACTATTTTAAAGCCTATAGACAATATTACATAAAAGGGGAGTCCAAAGATAAAAAGATCGGCGCCCCGATCTTTTTAAAATCTGAAAGGGATAAGGCAGGTATCCTGCTGATACATGGTTATATGGCAGCCCCCCGGGAGATGGAGGCATTTGCACAATACCTCCATAAAAAATCCTATACCGTATATGTACCAAGACTGAAGGGGCATGGAACAGCACCGGAAGACCTTGCAGCAGCAAAGTATATTGAATGGATCGAGACAGTTGAAGAGGGTTATGTTATTTTAAAACATACATGCAGCAAAATATTTGTCGGAGGATTCTCAACAGGGGCTGCACTGGCACTGGATTTATGTACCAGAACCGATAATATCCAGGCAGTATTTGCTGTTGCTCCGCCCATGAAATTAAAAGACCTTGGCTCATATTTTGTACCTGCAATAAACCTTTTTAATACAATGGTGAAAAAAGCTCACCTGGGGCAGATTGCCATGGAATTTGTAAGCAACAACCCTGAAAACCCGGATATAAATTATATCAGAAACCCTGTAGCAGGCATAAGGGAGCTTGAGAAGCTTACAAAAGACCTTGGGGAGAAACTCAATAAGATCAGAATTCCGGCACTCATTGTTCAGTCAAGAAAAGATCCTGTTGTTAACCCTGAAGGAACTTTAAAGCTTTTCAATAATATTATTTCCGATAATAAAGAGTATTTTCTCTTTGATTATGACAGGCATGGAATTTTACTTGGCAAAGGTGCCTTAAGAATATATAAAAGCATTGAAAATTTTATTGCATACACTTTGCAGAAAACAACTGACTAATAGGAGAAAAAACAGATATGCTTGACCTCCATAAAGATGATATTTTCACCCGGGTTTCAAGGTTTAATCTCATAAGGGATGGAAGAATGCTTTATATTGATGTACACCAGGCCATACAGGGAAAGCTTGCAGCTAAATTTGTTGCTGTCCCCAACCTTGTCAATATAATTGCAAAACCAGAACAGCAGGGCATAGGAGAAAGTGAACAGGAAGCAGTCAAAGACTGCCTGAAAAAAATCAAAGGGCAGTCCATTGAAAAAATCTTTCCGGAAAAGCTTAAACCATGACCCTTGTTTATCTTTTAACCACTTGCAGACTCTTTTCCCATTTTAAGACCCATATCAAGGGCTTTTCTATTCATATCCAGAAAATCCTCCGGGATTTTTGTCTTTAAAACCTTGATAACAGACTCTGGCTCTAAGAGTTCTGACACTCCTATCAGGGCACCAAGCATACAGATATTGAACACAATTGGTTTTCCTATCTCTTCCATGACCGCAGCATACATGGGAAGGGATATATGGTGGGCATCAACCTTCTGTTTTGTCTCAACATATTTTGAATCAACAAGGAGAATCCCTCCTGGCCTTATGATCTGTGAAAAATTATCATAAGCCTGCTGGGTAAGGCATACAAGCATATTAGGCTGGGTCACCTTGGGAAAATTTATCCTGGAATCAGATAAAATAACATCACTCCTTGTGGCACCACCCCTGGCAGCAGCACCATAGGTCTGGGACTGGGTTGCATTCATGTTTTCATAAATCACTGCTGCCTCGGCCAGAATAATGGCTGCAGTAATAACTCCCTGACCTCCTGAACCTGATAAAACCAGTCTTACTCTTGTCATCACGCCCTCCCCCCTGATGCAGCCCGGACAATTTTTTCATATTCCATACAATATTCAGGAACCTCTTTATTATCCACAAAAATCCCACGCTGGATTAAGGTGGGATCCTGTTCAAGTTTTTTTGAACCAATGGGACAAGTGTTCTTTTTATAAAGTTCCATCATATTGGCAGCATTGCCTTCCTTGTTTTTCCTCCCATAATGGGTGGGGCACTGGGATAAAATCTCCACAACGGAAAAACCTTTATGGCTGATGCCTTGTTTAATAAAATCAATAGATTCACCTGCATGGAATGTTGTTGACCTTGCCACAAAACTTGCTCCGGCCGCCATTGCAAGTTTTACAACATCAAACTCATTGTCAATTGTGAAATATGGTGCTGTGGTAGCCTTTTTATCACAGCCTGTCAAGGGTGAAAACTGTCCCCCTGTCATGCCGTAGATCCTGTTATTCATAATAATTGCAGTTATATCAATATTACGCCTTGCAGCATGGATAAAATGGTTGCCGCCAATGGCAAGGGCATCACCGTCACCCATGGGAACAATGAGATTTAACTTTGGTTTGGATAGTTTAACACCCGTTGCAAAGGCAAGGGCTCTTCCATGTATTGTGTGCAGGGAGTGAAAGTTAACATAGCCTGAAATCCTGGCAGAGCATCCTATCCCTGATGTCATTACTATGTTTGTGGGATCAAGCCCAAGTTCCTCAACCGCCCTTAATAATGAACCAAGTACAATGCCATGTCCACATCCCGGGCACCACATATGGGGGAAAAATCTTTCCCTTAGATACTGTTTAACATTATGATCTTTATTTGCCATTTTTACACTCCTTTCCCCTGGATCACTCTGAGGAGCGTTTTGATATTTGTTGGTGTTATGAGTTCCCCGTCAATCCTGTTGGCAAGGAATACCTTGCCAGGATCATCCACGGCGTTCTTAACCTGGACCAGTACCTGTCCCATGTTCATCTCAACCACGACAACTGCCCTTGCTCCGGCACATTTCTTCCTCACAAGCTCCCGGGGGAAAGGCCATATGGTCTGAAGTTCCAGCACCCCTATCCTGTCTCCCCTGCTCCGCCTGTTTTTTGCAAGATGGATGGCAGATCTTGCTGATGAGCCATAGGATATGAACACATATTCGGCATCATCAAGCCAATACTCCTTATATCTTGTTATTTGATTTACATTGTTATCTATCTTATCCACCAGATGATGGAGCAGCTCCCGTACAACTTTGGGATTGTTTGAAGGAAATCCCCACATATCGTGGAAAAGCCCTGTAACATTATATCTGTGCTGGCTGCCAAAGTCAGACATGGGCAGCCTGCCATCCTCCCTGGGAAGATAGGGGTGGTAATCAACACCCTTTGGCACAGATGTTCTGAGCCTTTGAACAATGGGCAGATCACCCGGCTCTGGAATCTCAATTTTCTCCCTCATGTGGCCGATAACCTCATCCAGAAGTATTACCACAGGAGTTCTATAGGTCTCGGCAAAATTAAAAGCCTCCACTGTCATCTTAAAAACATCCTGGTGGTTGGAGGCTGTAAGGGCAATGATTGAATGATCGCCATGGGTTCCCCACCTTGCCTGGTTAATATCACCCTGGCTTACATGGGTGGGGTTTCCTGTTGAAGGCCCTCCCCTCTGTACATTAACTATGACACACGGTATCTCTGCCATGCAGGCATAACCCAAGGCCTCCTGTTTCAGGGAAAATCCAGGGCCGCTTGTGGCGGTCATGGCTTTACTGCCAGTTAATGAAGCACCGACCACGGCTGCCATGGAAGCTATTTCATCCTCCATCTGGATAAATCTACCCTCTCTTTTTGGCAGCTCAAAGGCGAGCAGTTCTGCAATCTCAGTGGAGGGGGTGATGGGATAGCCTGCAAAGAAATTGACTCCGGCATATAACGCACCCTGGACACACGCTTCATTTCCCTGAACAAATCTGATATTTTTATTCATCCTGGACCTCCTCCCAAGTTACCACTTCAATGGCCAGATCAGGGCAGCGAAGTTCACAAAGCTTGCAGCAGATACAATCTTCAGGCCTTTTAGCAACAACTTTATCTTTATCATCAAGTTCCAGAACCTGCTTTGGACAAAAATGCACACAAATTCCGCATCCTTTACACCAGTCTCTGTTAATCAGGTGTTCCTTTAATTTTAATTTTCCCATAACCCCCTCATTTACCCAGAGTAAAATTACTTACCTTATAATTACGCCCTTATTATGTTATCCCGATATATAAGTCAAGCGAAAGAAAATCCTTTTACAATAATATTTGAAAATTGCCAAACCAATATGAAAATGGTATTGTTGCACCATGGAAACCAAACCTGAAAAACCACTTGTCTCTGCAATCATTCCCACCTTTAACAGAGGCTGGGCAATCGCGGATGCTGTTGAATCTGTACTGAATCAAACTTATCCTTACATTGAAACAATTGTTATTGATGACGGCTCCACCGATGATACCCATGAAATACTTCTGCCTTATCTTGATAGAATAACCTATTTAAAACAGGAAAACAAGGGAGTAAGTGCTGCAAGAAACCGTGGAATAAAAGAGAGTCTTGGACAATTTACTGCCTTTCTTGATTCAGATGATTTATGGAAAAAAGACAAGATTACCTGTCAGGTGGATTTTTTTCAAAACAACCCCGATGCCATGATCTGCCAGACCCAGGAGATATGGATCAGGAACGGCATAAGGGTAAATCCCGGTGCCAGACATAAAAAACCCTCTGGCATGATGTTTGAGCCATCCCTTGAGCTATGCCTTGTGAGCCCTTCGGCAGTGATGATAAAAAAAGAGCTTTTTAAAATAACAGGACTTTTTGATGAGAGCCTGCCTGCCTGCGAAGATTATGATCTGTGGCTTCGAATCACAGCTTTTCTGCCTGTATTTTTAATTGACAGACAGTGCACAATAAAGAAAGGAGGTCATAAAGACCAGCTTTCCAATAATCACTCCCTTGATAAATACAGGATCCAGTCACTTGATAAACTTCTGAAAAATGAAACCTTAACTGAAAAGCAGAGAAACCGTGTCAAAAAAATATTAAAAAAGAAGTGCCGGATTTATGCAAACGGGTGCATTAAACGTGGAAAAAAAGATGAAGCCGGACACTACCTTACTCTCATGACAAAATAAAAGATAATTTTTATTTGCACTGGGCCTGCAAATACGATATATTGAATTTATATATTCTTAATATCCTTGGATTATTGCATACTCTAACAGGAGATTACAGCGAAAAGAGGTGACGAAATGGCGCATGTTTCCAGAAGGAAATTTTTAAAAACTTTTATACGCAGGACAGGTTTTATTCTGGCAGCCGGATTTACCAGTACTCCAGGTGTATTTGCAGCTTCACTGGAAAAAGTCAAACTAAACGTTGGATATCTTCCAATTGCAGACCACCTTATACTGCCGGTCTCCCATGCCATTGATAATAGCAGTTATAACCATATCAATATAAATCCATGCCTGTGCAAATCCTGGGATGAAATACTTGGAAAGGTTGATATGGGAATACTGGATGCTGCATTCATGCTGGCTCCCCTTGCCATGCAAAGGGTTATAACCGGCCTGCCCATGAAATGCCTGCTGCTTGGCCATACCAACGGCAGTGTAATTGCCGTAAAAAAATCAATTACAAGCTATAAAGAACTTAAAAACAAAACCATTGGAATTCCCCATACCAAATCAACCCACAGGCTGCTGTTGTATAAATACCTCAAAGACAGAAATATGGAAAAAAGCATAAATATAAAGCTTGTGAAAGTGCCTCCGCCTTTGACCATTGAGAGGTTAAAAGTTGGTGAGATTGATGGTTATTGTGTTGCAGAACCCTGGGGCATCCGTGGCATTGCCGAAGGAGAGGCAAATATACTTGAAAGTTCAAAAAATATTATGCCTGACCATGCCTGCTGTATTGTCATGGTCAAGAATCGTATAATTGAGAAAAAACCCGAGGCCATGGCAGAGTGGATAAAAAGCCTGATGAGCGCCGGTCGATTAATCCATAATGATTCCAGACGTGCAAGCCTGTTGCAGCAGCCGTACATGGCACACAAACCTGCAGATATAGCCCAGATCATCAAGAAGAACCTTATTTCATACAATGATATCAGGCCTGACAGGAAAAAACTTGACACAATTTCTAATTTATCATTGGAGTGCGGCATACTCCAGGAAAAATACAATTTTGATCAATTAATTGATAACCGTTTTGTATAAATTGTGGTTTTACCAAATTTATATTCAGTATTGGAGCAGTATGATGATTAACTCAAGTGATACTCAGAAGATGCCGGAAAAGCAGAAAAAACCTTATCTGCCCATCCTGGGGAAGGGCCTTTTTAAAACGATTCTTCTCTGGTTTCTGGCAATATCCATAATCCCTCTGGTAATAATAACAACAATAAACTATCAGCACAGTTATAAATTCCTGACAAAGGATGCAACTGACCGGTTGACAATGGCTGCAACGCTTAAATCAAATCAGATGCAGCATTTTTTCCAGGACAGCATGTCATCTCTTTTTGTCCAGGCACGACTGAATAATACAGTATCAATGTTAAATGAATTGACATCGTCTTTAAAGGCAGCCCAGCTGAATCTGGCAGAATTTGTAAAAAGCCCCCGTTATAAATCCATTGCAAAACAATATGAAAAAGACATTGGTTTTTTCCTTACTGCCAATAACTTTTATGATCTTTTGCTAATAGATGCCAGGGGCAATATTCTTTTCTCAGAAAGGGAAGATTTAAGCCTTGGGACAAACATATTCACAGGTAAATACTCTGATACATTATTTGGCAAAGCATGCAGATACACATTTCACAAAGATATTCCCATGTTTTCAGGCCTGGAAAAATATGAGCCGTCCGGGGATCAGATTTCAGGTTTCCTTGTCACAGTGATATTTGATGAGAACAAAAACAAACTCGGCCTTGCTGCCGTACAATTCCATGGTGCCATAATAGATAAAATTATCCAGTCAACCAGTGGTCTTGATCAACAGGGTGAAATATATCTAATCAATGAAGATCTCAACATGGTATCAAGCTCCCGCATGAATGATTTATCTGAACTGTTTTCCCATGTTGAGACAGAACAGACATTGCACTGGAAAGAAGATCATGTACAAAATGCCTGTCCTCTCATTGATGTGGAAGCCCCATCCGTATATATTGGCCGCCATGGTGCAAAGGTGCTGGGGCTTCATAAAAATATTGAGGTCTTTGGCAGACACCTTGCGATTATCACCGAAATCCTGGAACAGGTAGCTTTTAAAGATGCAATTATGCAGAAGAATACTGCCATATCCATTCTGGGGCTCACTGCCCTGCTGGTGGTCCTTGTGGCTTTTATTGCTGCAAGACGTATAATCCGGCCCATTACCGAACTTTCCAATGCCACAAAAAGAGTTATTGCAGGCAATATGGACCAGAAAATCCTGGTTGATTCTGACAATGAGATCGGTGAGCTTGCTGAAAATTTCCGCAGCATGATTGCAGAGATTGAAAATGCTAACAGGACATTGCGGAAAAGTGAAGAACGCTTCCGGGGAATTGTAAGCAGCATGGCAGACTGGGTATGGGAAATTAATGCCAAAGGAGAGTACACCTTCTGTTCTGAAAAAATTGAAAATGTTCTTGGCTACTCGCCGGCAGAAGTTATAGGTAAAACACCATTTGATTTTATGGCACCTGAAGAGGCAGAAAAAATCAGTGAAATATTTAAACAGATCATAGCTGAAAAAAAACCTGTAAAAGACCTTGAAAACTGGAATATCAGCAAGGATGGAAAAAAGATGTGTATTTTAACAAATGGTGTTCCAATCCTCAACGAAACCGGTGATCTGCTTGGATTTAGAGGTGTTGATACAGATATCACAGAACAGAAGAAGATCCAGGAAAAAATCCGGGAAGACAGCAATAATTTTAAAAATGTTTACTACAATTCATTTTCACCCATATCCACAATTGATGGAGACCGCTTTATTGACTGCAACACAGCCCTTGTTAAAATGCTCAATGCCAGAAGTAAGGATGATGTGTTAAACACACACCCTTCCGAGTTGTCGCCTGAGATGCAGCCTGATGGGGTAAGTTCATTTGATAAGGCAAATGAGATGATAAGCATTGCCTTTGAAAAAGGATTTAATAATTTTGAATGGACACACAAAAAAATTACAGGGGAAGAGTTTCCGGTTGATGTTTCCCTGACCAGAATAAATTTTAAAAACAGACCTGTCCTGCATTGTTTCTGGAAAGACCTGTCAAAGGAAAAAATGATGATTGACAATCTCAGCAGGGCAAAAAAGGAAGCACTTGCAGCAAGCAGAGCCAAATCAGAATTCCTTGCCAATATGAGTCATGAGATCAGAACACCCATGAACGGTGTAATAGGCATGACAGACCTGCTCTTTGACACTGATCTTGATGAAATACAGCTGCAATATGCAAAGACCATAAAAAGCAGCGGTGAATCCCTTCTGACCCTGATAAATGACATTCTTGATTTTTCAAAAATTGATGCCGGCAAGCTTGATATTGAGGAGATAGACTTTGATTTAAGAAACCTGATGGATGATTTTGCAGCTGCAATGTCACTGAGAACAGAGGAAAAAGGACTGGAACTGACCTGCTTTACATCACCTGATCTGCCGGATTATTTTAAGGGAGACCCGGGAAGAATCAAACAGATACTGACCAACCTTACAGGCAATGCAATAAAATTTACAAAAAAAGGAGAGATATCCATAGTATGCCGCCTGGAAAAAAAGCTTCAAGACTCATATGAACTCTATTTTTCCGTAAAAGACACTGGAATCGGTATCCCGAAAAAAAATCAGGAAAAGCTTTTTGAAGAGTTTACCCAGGCTGACAGTTCCATAACAAGGAAATTCGGCGGAACAGGTCTTGGGCTTACCATATCAAAAAAACTTGCAGAACTCATGCACGGAAAAATCGGTATTGACAGTGAAGAAGGAAAAGGCTCAACCTTCTGGTTCACAATAGCTCTGAAAAAATCAGAAAAAAAATCCAACCCTGTTGAGACAGGTGATCTCAGCAAGGCAAAGATTCTGGCCATTGATGATAATACAACCAATCTTAAAATAATAGGTGCCCTGCTCTCTTCCTGGAATATTGAACACAAACTTGCAAAAAGCGGGCCTGAAGGCATTGATATGCTGCATAAAGCAAAACAGGACAATGAATATTTTGATATTGCAATCCTTGATATGCAGATGCCGGATATGGATGGAATCCAGGTTGCCAAAGCCATAAAAAGCAACCCTGAGCTTAAGGATATACACCTTGTACTCTTTACATCCATGGCTACCCGGGGTGATGCAGGACGATCCAAAAAAATAGGTTTTTCAGCATTTCTTACCAAGCCCATACGCCAATCAGATCTCTATGACTGTCTTGCACAATTAATGGGAATTCCTATTGAGAAAACCAGCATGGAAACAACACAACTGATAACCCACCACTCCATCAGCGAAGCCAACAGAGCAAAGATCAAACTACTCCTGGTGGAAGATAATTTTATTAACAGGAAAGTTGCAACTGCAATTCTAAAAAAACTTGGTTTTTACACAGACATTGCCGTTGACGGACTTGATGCCCTCAAAAAACTCAAATCAACCAATTATGATCTTGTTTTCATGGATTTACAAATGCCTACAATGGGAGGACTTGAAGCAACAGAAAAAATCAGGGACAGCAGATCAAATGTCTTAAATCATAATATACCCATAATTGCAATGACTGCCAATGCCATGAAAGGAGACAGAGAAAAATGCCTTAAAGCTGGAATGGATGACTATCTCACTAAGCCAATAAAGGCTGAGAAAGTTCTAAAAGCGCTCAATAAATGGCTCCAGAAATCACCTGCTGTTTAATAATAAAATTAATCACCTCAACCATCTGCAAAACTTTGCATCCACCGGGATGATTAAAAAAATAAAATCAAAAAACCTTGATGCAAAAGCTTTTCTTAAATTCAAACCAAAACCAGAAACTATTTTCATAAAATAACCTTGACAAAAAAAATCACTCTGCCTATAGTTCATGAAAAGTAAAAGTGTGTCACCTACTGAGAAAATATTGTGAAACTTTGAAAAGCCCCTTGGAAAGGGAAGATTTTAGTTAAAAACAGAATGGTTAATAGAATTGTTCCACAAAATTAACCAGGCGGAGCTATGTAGACAGACTATTTTAGACCTTTTCAGGATGCAGGTCTTCTTCGGATTATAAACACTTCAAATCAGAAGATAAATATCATTGATGTTGCCATGCCTCAAATACCAATGAAAGGAAAGGGAATTGCCTCAAGATAATAAAATCGCATTGCTAATCGACTGTGACAACGTTAGCCATAAATCCATTGAAGGAGTCATTGACGAGCTTTCTAAGTATGGTAAGGTCAATATCCGACTGGCATATGGAAATTGGAAGAGTGACAGCATGAAAGGGTGGGAGGAAAAACTACACCCACATGCTATTAAGCCAATTCAACAATTTGTATATACTAAAGGCAAAAATGCAACTGATGCAGCAATGATAATCGATGCAATGGATATTCTTTACACACAAAACCTTGATGCATTTGCCTTAATGACGAGTGACAGTGATTTTACACCTCTTGTCATGCGGATTCTTTCGAATGGAATTACTGTTTATGGGTTTGGTGAAAAAAAAACACCACTTCCTTTTGTGAAAGCTTGCTCTCAATTTATCTACACAGAAAATATAGAGCAAGTTGAGGGAGAAGATAAAATACCTGCAAATACAGTCAATACTAAAAAAACGCGGAATGAATTAAGGCAAGATGCTGCATTGGTGAAATTGTTGAGGACTGCCGTTGAGCAATCAACCGATGAAAACGGTTGGTCTCATCTGGGACTTGTAGGTCAATACATTAGTAATAAAACTTCATTTTCTCCGGTTAATTATGGATACAAAAAACTGGGTGACCTGATAAGAGTGTGTGACCTCTTTAAAATTGAGATGAGAGATGATAATTCCACTATGTATATAAAAGATATAAGGAAAATGAATTTATAACAGATAAAGGGTTGGTAACCGTGCCGAGGCATGAGGGCAGCTACTGGTCCATGGCTCAAGAAGCCGCGGATCAATAGGAGGGAAGGTAAGCAGTTTTGATAGGTGCGCTAAAGGCCGGATGCGATGAATAGTGTAAAAGATGACCATTTTATTAATTTAATAATCATAAGCAAGCAGTTTTCAGCTTTACAAGGAGGTGATGCGCCAGCATAATAATTTTCAGATTTTTTTATAAAAAACAATTCATACATTAACAGGAGATTGAAATATGGTTAAAAAAATATCAAAACCAAATCAACCGCAGATGCCTGAGGTAATTTATGCTGAAGCATCAGTGCGGTCAATTGGTGGAAAATCACTTTTTGACAGTACCACTATTGTCACCAGTGACACTGTAGATCAGTACTCCTCTGAATCCCAATTAGTTCAGGCTGCAGTAGATAAATTACGTACAGAAGGTTTTAATATTTTAAAGGTGAGTGAAACAACGATTACTATTTCTGCCCCGCAATCAGTATACGAAAAAGCCTTTAATACTAAAATTATTGCAGAGGAAAGGCCGGCTATTAAACAATTGGGAGAAGAAGAAACAGCAACATTTATAGAATGCCCGGATACCGATGTTCCAGGGCTTATTGAAACAAAAAATACTATTTTTTCTGACCTCCTTGAAGGGGTGGCATTAAGTGAACCAGTATATTATTTTGCAAATGCATTTGCACCGACAAAAGAATACTGGCATTTTGATGTTCCGGCAGGAATATCGCTTGGGATGAATGCAGACCGGGCTCATCGCCTGGGTTACAACGGGAAAGGTGTAAAGGTTGTAATGGTTGATTCAGGATGGTATCGCCATCCTTATTTCCGACAAAGAGGTTATCGCTCCGGGCCTGTCGTTCTTGGCCCTGCGGCAGCAAACCCTGACCGTGATGAAAGTGGTCATGGAACAGGTGAATCAGCAAATATTTTTGCCGTTGCACCAGATGTTAATTTCCAGATGGTAAAGATTAACTTCATTAACTCAGTGGGGGCTTTTAATACAGCGGTTTCTCTGGGCCCGGATATAATTTCCTGCAGTTGGGGTTCTTCCCAGCGCAACCCCCCTTTATCTGCCGGCAATCAAGCACTTTCAGCGGCTATTGCAGGCGCAGTACGAAGAGGTATTGTGGTGGTTTTTTCTGCAGGAAATGGACATTGGGGATTTCCCGGGCAGCACCCTGACGTTATTTCAGCTGGTGGTGTGTTTATGAACCCGGATGGAAGCATGCGTGCAAGCGATTATGCCAGCGGCTTTGCAAGCAGAATTTACAGAGGACGTAACGTACCAGACGTTTCAGGACTGGTTGGAATGCGGCCCAGAGCCCAGTCAATTATGCTGCCAGTAGAACCTGGAGATAATTTAGATAGCGGCCTGGCTGGAGGTAACCATCCTAACGGTGATGAGACAGAAGTAGATGACGGCTGGGCAGCTTTTAGCGGCACTTCAGCAGCAGCGCCTCAGATTGCCGGTGTTTGTGCATTAGTTAAACAGGCATGCAAAATGTTGTCACCTTCTCAAGTACGAAGCATTCTTAAACGATCAGCCAGAGATGTTACTGCTGGTAACTGTAGTCCAGGTACAGGAGCAAACCCTGCAACTTCCGGGCCAGACCTGGCAACAGGATATGGACTGGCTGATGCATACAGGGCAACAATAATTGCTAGATTCCGCTGCATTCTACGGCCATCTGTGATTAATCCCTTTCCACCAGTAATTGTCCGACCGTCGACAATGCGATCTGTTCCCCGGCCGGATCCTGCTCCGCCTTTGATACAGGAGCATATTTCTGAAGAAGAATATTTGACGTTTGAATCGATGATATTGGGAAAGGATTTATTAGACTGAAACAGAATGCCTGATATGGGAAAAAGGCTTTGTATTTTGGATTATTTTATAATTTCAACATGTTATAAAAATTAATATGCATAAAATCAGGGGTTATTCAAAGTTCTCGTCAATAATAATTTATAACCAATAGGGCTTTTCTTGTGCAGAGCGGCTTAATTGAACACTCCGGCAATCTGCCTGATTAGAGGCTGGGGTAAAAAAAACAGGAGATTACGATGAGAAAAATACTTAATATAGCTGTACTTATTTGTTTTGTTGGGTTGGCAGGATGTGCTGCAAACCTTGTTGTAGAAAATACTTTGATAGATCATTCAGCACAAACTGTTGCTGTCTCAGAAAAAAATATTGAAAATAAGGACGTAGGAAAACAGCTTGCTTATATTGTGATGAATGAGGCGGGAGTTGTTGCATCAGCAGAATCTCAACCTCAATTATTTTAAGCTGTAATTAAGTGGTTAGAGCAGACATAAAAAACATGGTTAAAGAATCTAATGAAGATGACAATATTTCTGATACCAATCATGGTGTCTGTCAGGCAAGTTGCCGCCTGAATCAAATTCATTGATTCAAAAATCAATTTTTAAATAACATTATAACTTGCTCTGCTCATTACAATTGGATTTATTAAGACGAGAACTTTGAACAGCCTCTGTTTTTATGAATTTTAGCTTTATAACATATTGAATTTATAAAGATATCAGGGGCTGTTTAATACAACTATAAAAATCAACCGGATAAACCGGCTATTTTCAGTGAGCCCCGCAGAAATAATAAATGTCAGGGGCAATCTATCAATATATCCTCACCGGAATCTCATCCTCTGTTCTACTATTGCTTGTACCTTTTGTACCATAGGACAAGCCCTTCCTGTTTCTGAATTAAAGTTAACCTGGCAAAACATAAATATTAATGAGTAAGCTGACTCGATATTACGATCGGAAGAAAATTCAATATGATAACGGACAGGTCTATAAATTAGAAAGGAGAGTTTATTATGAGACCAGAAGAGATGAAATTGACTGAACCGGAAAAATTCGGGCTTGCATCAAAAATAGCCTTTAATCCAGACTGGGTTATTGATCCACCTCCCTGGATAATTGCAAGATTGCCTGATGATATTCTTGTAGATGTTTACAAGACAAAATTAGAGCATTTAGCAGAAATTGCAAAAATTGAATCGCGCATGTTTAGCAAAGTTGCAGAAGTAATGGCAAAACAGCGATAACTACAAAGCATGACATCAACTTATTGACCGAACAACAGACCTGTCCATTATCAGACTTAATAAGAGGGAAGTCATGAATAATAATTCTATAATCTTTGTTGCATTTCTGGAGCAGGATAATCTTGGGGTTGGATACATAGCTTCATTACTACAGCAGAACAGAATGGATATCAAAATAATTGATTTCCGTATCGGAAAAGAAAATATCTTAAAACAAATTAAACATTTTAATCCTCTAGTCATAGGTTTTTCCATAATATTCCAATATCATATCTATGATTTTAAAGAGTTAATAAATTATCTCAGAAGATATGGTGTAAATTGCCATTTCAGTGCAGGTGGACACTATCCAAGTTTAAGGTATGCTGAACTTTTAGAAATCATTCCTGAGCTGGATTCTATTGCACTCTTTGAAGGTGAGCACACTTTTCTTGAATTAGCACAATCTATTAACAATGGGAAAGAATGGAGAAATATCAAGGGGATTGCTTATGGAAAAGATGGCGCTGTTACTGCCAATGCTTTACGCCCACTTGAAAAAGATTTAGACAATTTTCCACCCCCTGTTCGCCAGCCTTTAAAAGAATATGCACTTAAAAAAAAATACGCCACAATTTTAGCTGGGAGGGGATGCTATCATAATTGTTCATTTTGCAGTATAAAAGAATTTTACTCCAAACCACCAGGTGCCATAAAACGCTCCAGACGTCCTGAGATGGTGGTAAGGGAAATGGAGTTGTTACACCAGCAGTTGGGGTGTTCGATATTTATGTTTCAGGATGATGATTTTCCAATCGCTTCAATTAAAGGAGAAAAATGGATTGTAAGTTTTTGTGAGCTGCTGACCGAAAAAGGTTTGAGCAGCAAAATACTATGGAAAATTAATTGCAGGTCTGATGAAGTTAAAAAAGATCTATTTGAGCTCATGAGAAATTCCGGTTTATTTCTGGTATACCTTGGCATCGAAGACGGGACAGACAATGGGCTACGTCTTATGAATAAACAAATAACAACAGAAATAAATATTAATGCGGTAAATATACTTAAAAAACTAAATATCAAATATGATTTTGGATTTATGCTTTTCCATCCTGAATCCACATTTCAGTCAATTATGGATAATGTTGATTTTTTGGAAAATATTTGTAGTGATGGGTCTGCTCCAGTTACGTTTTGTAAAATGCTTCCATATGCAGAGACAAGAATTGAATATCAACTCAAAAAAGAAGGAAGGCTTAAAGGAAACCCCGGGTTTGAAGATTATGATTTTATTGATATTTCTCTAAACCATTTCTACGACTTTATCACAGACTGCTTTGAGGGTTGGATAGGCAGGCATGACGGACTCTTAAATATTGCCAGATGGGCAAGATATTACTTATTGATCTATCACAAATATTATCCGGTAACATCAGTGATAAGAGATATGGACAGGGATGTAAAAAAATATGTTTCTCAAAGCAATATGTTTTTTGTAAACATTGTAAGAGAGTTAGTTTATATATTTACTTCTCAACTCAATCAGGAAACTCATTTTGATAAATTAAAAACAATCAAAAAAAATGTTGCAGCTAAACATCTGCGATATAAATCAGAACTCAATGCAATTATGAACAATATTAAAAATATGGCAGACATGGAGTGCAGCAGTCAAAATAATCAAGAAAGGTTTTAGAATCATATAAAGGGCTGATCAGTCAAACTTTTTGGATAAAAACAATTCCAGAAAATAATGAGAGCAAAAAAAATATAAGAGGGGTCTAAATGTCCATAACTGAGATATTTAATATAGGGTACTTAAAAACGTATGCAGAATTTGATGAAGAGGTATTTCTTTCAATTACACCGAATTTTTATAGAGGGCCCGGAATACAAAGAGACGGATTAATAGCACCACGGATGACCGACCCGCACGCGATCCAGCAAGTCAGAGGCAAAACAATAAAAGCAGATAGCACTTCAGAGCTTCTATCCACAACTGATGCGTTTATTCAGAGAGCAGGCACATGGACAATATTTAATCACACAGAAAATTTTATAAATATGCATGGAAAAAACTATCAGATAATCGGCATACAAAGCTGTGGCGATTTGACCATGAACCCTTGGCATGTTGCTTTAGTTAATATTGAAGGACAATATCGGTTGTGCAGATTAAATTTACCAGAGGATCCGCCTTATTTAAGAGAACCTGTCCAAGACAGAATTTATAGATGTTTAGTAAAATGGAGAAAAGGGCTATGCAGTCACCAATATGAATTTATCGACCTGAAATTTCATGATTTAGGGGTTGATGGTATAATGACAGAAATTATAGATGATAGTTTTTTAGACAAACGTCATAGATGGATAAAGAATAAAAAAATAGATATTAACAACATTACCGAAAAAATAGAATTTGCATTGTCAGGGAAACCAATCATTCAAAGAGACAGGGACATTGCTCTGTCTAATGTCATTGATTCCTTTCAGGATGTGCGGCATATTTTTAATCTGCCCACTGTTCAGGCGTATAGCCTTTTATCCGGGGCAGATAGAGGAACAATTAATTTTGGAGAGTTTATACTTTACAACCAACTTAATGCAAGGCGGGGAGCACTGCATTCTTCCATAATAATTGATCTTGAGGACAGCAAATCAGATGTGCAGATAAAATGGTGTGATCTGGAAGCTGAACTTTTAAAAAAACACTATAAAGAAGTTCTGCATTCACCGACCAGAAAGGGTGAGTTCAGGCGGTACTCCCAAAAGACTGTTGAATTGTTTTTTCCTTTCAATGTATATCCTTTTGGTGTCCTGGGCGGGAAAGCGGGTAAACTTGTCTGTTTAGCTGCAGGCGGGCTTTCTGGTCGTGTCGGAACAACACTGGAGGGGATCACCAGGATAATGTATGATTTCTTTGGATGTGAAGATGCTTTGGTTTTAGATGAAGGGTTTGATACTTTTCACATCGTTAATCCCAATTTGAAAAAAGATAAAAGGCATGATGATATTTTAAAGTTCAATAATGATGAGCTGTTGGAAAGAATAGCTGGTTTTACGTTATGGCGCCTGGAAAAAGATAGAGTGCAGTGTAAATCAACTCTTAAAAATTATAAATATGGAAATGATTTATTAAAATGGCCGCTTAACAAGCCATTAATTAAAAAACTAAAAAATTATGTTACTGAAAAGTCCAAAAAAGGAGTTAAGATAAAGCCAAAATCACCATTAAAAGCAGAATTAATTGCAGTAGAGCCTCACCGGGCACAAATGCGTGCTGTTTTATTTTTTGCTAAAAAATTAAACAATCCAATCAAATCAGACTATCGCTGATTATAAAGGGAGCCGGCAGGCCCGAGGGCTGTTCAAGCCTGCCGGCAAGGATAATGGTTGCTAAGGAGATGGGGATGTTTGACTTGCAAACAGCGTCCTTTCATTATCCATGATAGTTACCTTAATGATCATATTGTTCTGCATATTCAGCATCATTATACATTGCCTGTCCATAAAGGTCTGTTCCATAATCCCGGATGATTTTCTGGCCCTGGTCTGAGGATAAAAACCGGATAAATTCTGCAGCAAGTGCTTGTTCATAAGAGCCGTTTTCAGGCTGGCAAAGGCCATGGTAAGTATTGATTAATAAAGGGTCGCCCCTGAAAAGAATCTTTAAATTTTTTAAATCTTTTTTCCCTGCAACCCAGGTGGAAGAATCGGTCATAAAATAGCCTTTAACACGGTCTGCTTTTTTCAATGTTGCCATCATGAAATCTTTGGTTATGATATACCAGTCTGACCCGGGTTTGATACCTGCCTTTTTCCATATAAAAAGCTCTTTTTTGTTTGTACCGGAATTATCCCCCCGGGACAAAAATTTTGATTTTGCCTTTGCAATTCCTGCATAGGCATCAGAAGCACTTTTAGCTCCGGCAATCCCTGCCGGATCATCCTTTGGTCCCACAATATAAAACTCGTTGGAACCTATCAGAGTCCTGTTAGCTGCCCAGCCATCTTTCACTGCCCTTTTCTCAGCTGCTGGAGCATGCACCAGGACCATATCTACTTTTTTCCCATGTAAAAGTTTTAAGGATTTGCCAGACCCGGCTTTGACCCAGCATATTGATGAAGCGTTCTTCTTATTAAAAACAATTGCAAGCTCCTTTAAAAGACCAAGCTCACCAGGGCTTCCCGTTGCAAGGGTAAATGTTAAATCTTTATCACCATATTTAGCCTTACAGGTATCTGCCCAGGCAAAACCTGACATCAACATGATTATCAAAGTTAAAACAAATCCATACTCTACTCTTTTAAAAATATTCATCCTTTAAATTCCTTGTTTTTCATATACTATTATATAACAACCCAATAGTTAATATGAATACAATATAGGTTTATATTTGTCAATATTAATATTAATATTATTTATTATATTATTAAACAAACTAAGACAAACCAATAATTACAATTATGATGGTTATGAGGTATGATTATATGATTTGAATAGGTAAAAGTCAGAAATCAGATTGCGCAATAAAGCTTTTCAATCTTGAAAACTCTTCTTTTAAATTCTTATACGCCTTTAATGCAATACTGAGATCCCGGGACTTTCCAATCTGTTCAAGCCTGCCAGCAGCCCTTGAGAGGTCGTATGCCGTAAGATTCACAGCACCGCTTTTTATGGAGTGGGATTCCATTTCAACAATCTTACCATTATTGTTGTTTATTGCATTTTCCATGGAAAAAAATTGTTTCTCAACATTGCCAAGGAAACTTTTAAGTATCTCAAGTAAGAACTCCCTGTCATTTTCAAACTCATTTAAGGCAGTTGAAAAATCCATGGGCTCCCTGGCAGGCAGTCTGCCGGGGTCATTGTCCTTTCCCCCTGGTTTATCCACTATCTCAAACCTGGTTTTGATTTTATCTTCCCTTGATATTCTCCTGCCCATGGAAGTCCATTTTGCAACTATATCTAAAAATTTTTCCCTTCTTAAGGGCTTGCTGATATAGTCATCCATGCCAGCCTTGAGACATTTTTCCCTGCAATCTGTTATTGCATGGGCTGTCATTGCAATGATTGGGGTTCTGCTCTTTACAATCCGGGTCTTGTCATTGTCATCTACTTTTAAATAGGAAATTTTTGATTCATACCCCCGCATAAGCTTTGCTGCCTGGTAACCATCCATTACAGGCATCTGAATATCCATCATGATAAGGTCAAATTTGCCTTTTTTAAACAGATCAACTGCAACCCTGCCATTTTCTGCAAGGCTTGCCCTGTATCCCGCATTTTTCAAATGTCTTAAAATAATCTGCTGGTTTGTGGGATAATCTTCAACAACAAGAATGTGTATACTTTTCTGCAGTTCTTCTGCAATCGTATGTCTGGTGATTAACTGCTGTTCCTTCCGGTCAAAGGAGAAATTATATATTACCTTGGCAAGGGCTCTTTTTAATTCATCCTGTCTGACAGGTTTAAGCAGGTATGCATCAATACCGATTTTTTTACACATCTGGCCATCACCCATCTCTCCTGTGGATGCAAGCATGATTATGGGCAGTTTAACAAAATCTTTATTTTTCCGTATTGTCCAGGCAAACTCAAAAGCTCCGTCATTGGAATGTTTCAGGTTAATTATCACACTGTCAAAGCCCTTATTATCAACAAAACCCTGCCTGATTTTATGAATCCCCTCTTTCCGGCTTTCAACCACAACAGGTTCAATACCAAAAGATTTCAAATATTCAGTCAGGACAAACCTGTTGGTCCTGTTATCATCAACAAGGAGAATCCTGAGTCCCCGGAGGTTTATTTCAGGAGCAGCCCCATCATCCTTTGGTTTCTTCTGTTTTAAAAACTTTATACTGAACCAGAATGTTGTGCCTTTACCTGCCTCGCTTTCAAGCCCTATTTTACCACCCATGAGATCCACAAGCTGTTTTGCAATGGTGGTGCCAAGACCTGTCCCACCGTATTTTCTTGTGGTGGACCCATCCGCCTGGTTAAAACTTTCAAAAATACTCTTTTGTTTATCCTTTTCAATCCCAATACCAGTATCCTTGACAATAAACTTTATCTCAACTTCGGTTTCATAATCTTTTACAACTTCTGCCTTTAAAAAAATTTCACCATGATGGGTGAATTTCATGGCATTGCCGGCAAGGTTTAATAAAATTTGACGTAACCTGCCCGGATCACCAATGAGTCTTTCAGGTACATCAGGGGCAAAAAATGAAATAAACTCAATATCTTTTTTCCCCATTCCCATGGCAACAAGAAAACACGCCTTTTCAAACGTGGCTTTCAGGTTAAAAGCTATATTTTCCAGAACCAGTTTGCCAGCTTCTATTTTTGAAAAATCAAGTATCTTATTGATGATTGTCAACAGTGCACTTGCTTCTGAATCAATGGTTTTAATGATCTGTCTCAAATCATCATCAAGGTCGCTGCCAAGGGCAATTTCCGCCATGCCCATTATTCCGTTTATGGGTGTTCTGATCTCATGGCTCATATTGGTCAGAAATTCACCCTTTACCCGGGCAGCTTCCTCTGCCTCAAGCCTTGCTTTTTTTAATCTCTTCTCCGCCTGAATCCGCTCATTGATTTCAGCAGTCAACTCCTTTGTCCGGTAAGCAATTTTTTTCTGGAGGTTCTCTTTATGATCCTTTAACTCATTTTGAATTTTCCTGAAAATCATGATCTGGGAAATAAGGCTTGAAAAAATTTCCAGGGGTCTGACAGTCTCGTTTGTTGGTTTTCCCCGTGTCTTAGAGCCGTCTACCCAGATAATTCCTGTGAGCACACCAGCCTGATCCCGCATTTCCACAAAAAGATTATTCTCAGGATGCCAGTAGTCTCCTCCGGGAAGGTAAGCCTTACCGAATATTGCGGCTTTTTGATATAATATATGTTTAATAGTATGGGGTATAAAATAGGTAAAACGCCCGATTTTTTCACCCTGACCGATAATTTCATCATACCAGCTGTCAGGCAGCCTGACTTTTTTAAGTTTATCAATAATGGTTCTGTCTATTCCCTCAAAGGCGATGATATCATAAACAGACGGCTTTGCCTTAAATAACAGGAGAACAACCCTTCTAAAATCCGAATGTTTGACAATGGCCTTACTTATATACCTGAATATCTCCCTGTCATCTTTCATTGAGATTATTGATGCAGCCACAAGAGAGAACTCCTGGGTCTGCTTGGAAAGCAGCCTGATCTGCTTTTCACGTTCTATAATAATTTCCTGGGAGCGCTTTCTGTCAATGGCCATGGCAACCTGTTCGGAAACAGATAATAACATGCCAACATCTTTTTCACTGTAGAGATCAGGATCGGTGTAGCTCTGGACAGCTATGACACCCACAACCTGATCCTTAATTTTTAAAGGAACACCAAACCACTGCTCTGGTATTGCCCCAAGCCCTCTGTCTCCTCTCTTCTTTTTCCTGGCAATAATCTCTTTTCTGGTAATAAAAAAGGGCGTGGCAGATCTGATAATTTCCGAGGCAAGAATACCCGATGACTGAACATTTTCTATATCGCTGTAATCAGATTCAACTTCATCGGCATAATATGGATAGGAGATAATATCTTTTTTACGATCATAGATACCAATCATAAAATTGGTCACATCAAGAACGCTTGCAAGAATTGAATGGATTGATTTATACAGAGCCTGGAGATTATCAGCCGTGTGCACAGCATTGGATATGGCAAAGAGCACCTGAATGGTTTTGTCTGCATCTCTGACAATTGATCTTTTACCCATGGACAAGATTCCCGGTTAAATGTTCCTGCAAAATTAGAAACCTGGGGTTATTTTCCGGATTATTATAGATTCACCAGTACTATTTCCGGGTATTTTGCGCTGGTACCGGCCTTTACCTCCACCTCTTCAATTTTACACTTTGATGTGTCATCCCTGACTATAAATGAAGATTTGGAACTCTCAATCTTTGTTCCTGCAAGTACTCTGCCGTTAACCATCACCCTTGCAAGAGTTTCGCCTTTTTTGGAATACTGTGTCAAGGCTTTTTTCTCATTTACAAGGTCAATATTCTTTTTTTCCATCTCCTCAATTTTCTTTTTATATACCTTTATCTCTTCTGCTATCCTGTCCTGCTGATTTAAAGCATCCTCAACCATTTCCCCTGCCCTGTCCGCCTTTTTCTCAAGTTCTTTAATTTCATCTTCCAGATCCCTGACCTTTTCAGTGGCATCAGTTTTCTTTAACCTGTTAAGTTCTTCCTTTCTGCTCTTTATTTCAAGCTGGGTTCTATCCTGGGTGTAAGCTGCACCAGACACACTTTCAAAATATCCTTCATCCTCTTTTTTTAAGACATTAATCTGTTTATCAAGTGTATCACACTCTTCTTTATTTACCATCAACTGCTTATCCACTCTTCCCACAAGTCTGATTATGTAATCATCCACTCCAACCCTGAGTTTTACAGGTTTTGAGCCTGTTGTACCGACCTGCCCGGCCTCTATCCCGCCCTTGGCCACGATTTTTGAACCAATGATCCTGGCACCAGGGCCTGAAAATTTTCCTGTAAGATTAACCAGAGAATCCAGTATTTCGGTTGTTATGATAAGATCACCAAATGTATTTATGGATGTAGAGTTTATATACTTTGCCTGTATATTCCCCTGGGCATTAATCTCAGAATCAATTATGCCGTTGCTCACATTCAGGTCACCTGTAAGATTTATTCTGGCACCTTCAACCTGGTCAGCGGTGAGATTTGTACCCTCAACCTTGAACCCCTCTTTTACTGTGCCATTTACAACAATGCTGCCCTTAAAGGATATATTACCTGTCTCAAAATCAACATCACTGTTAATATTCAGCACTGGGGCCACAGACACAACTCCCATGGCATCAAGGTGGGGCTGCCCCCCTGCCTTTGCAAAAATTTTTAACCCGCCATCGGTTTCAAAGGTATTCTCACCTGCAACAAATACTGGGTCAACCGGCTCTTTTACAGCAATACCGGCACCTGAAACATCAATACCGGGTTTTCCAGGTTTAGCCGGAGTTTTCCCGGCAAGAAGACTGTTCTCTTCCACAAAGGGAATACTCCCCCTTTCTCTGAAATCAATGGATCCATCTTCCTTGACCCTGCCTGCATGTATAAAATCAGTATCAAAATGATAAACTACTTTCCCATCCACAGGCTGCACAGGTTCAGTACCCTTTGCCACAACCAGAGGTTCTGCTGTTGCTCTGTTGTCAAGCCATGCCTCCAGCACCTTTTCACTGATCAGCCCGTAGCTTACACCAAGCCTGTGCAGATATTCAAAAATATTATCAACACTCAACAGATCAGATTCCCTCTTTTTAATGGTAATCTGCATTGATAAGCGGTCATCACCCATAGTAAATTCAAGCACCTGTTCCAGGTGATCCATAAAATCATCAGAATCAGCATCCTGTTCTGATGCATCGGCCTTGCCCCTGTTCTGTATATTATCATCTGCCTTTAAATTGTCTGCACCAAAAACAGTTTTAGTTTCCTGCTCTGCTTTTTGACCGGCTTCAATACCATCCACTTCATGGGAAAAAAGGGCATTTATAACCCATGCCCCATGTTCAGCACCATTACCTTGTTCAGCCTGATTCTTACCCTCCAGAATATCAATATATTTTTCCTTTTCAAAAGCAATTGAGTGTTTTAAAGCTGTCTTTTCAAACACAAAAGCAATATTGTCAGCCATTATTTTAAACTCAGCGAGCAGATCATCGGCCACCATGGGTATTTTTTTTTTATCAAGGTACTTTCCAAGGAAAAAATCATTTTGAAGTGTTTTCTCTGATTCCTTAAGTTTATCTTTTAAACTCTTATAGTCAGCTCTTTTCTGACTTAATATTTTCAAATATTTCTCATCTTTTTCCTTAAAGCCTTTAGCTATTCTGTATATCTTAATCTTTTGCTCATCAACAACCCGTTTAGCATATTCCCATGAGCCACCATGTTCTGCCTTGCTGATACATGAGCTTATAAGTTCTGAAAAATATGATTTTCCCAGGGGCAATGCAAAACAGAAATGAATTATATCTTTATTTAAAGCACTTATCAAAAGACCTTTTTCATCTGATTTTACTACAAGCAGCCTTCTTGTCTCAGGATACAGCTCTCTTACCCTCCCGAATATTGCGCCGTAGGTATTTCCAGAATCTGAAAATGAGATGACAAGGCCGGGAGCATTCTTTTTATGCTGTTCAAGATAATCAAAATATTTTGTTTGTGAAAAGGACAATACTTCAATCCTTGAAAATATTTCAGAATCCTTGAGAAAATTTGTCACTTCATCAAAGGCGTTTTCAGAATTGTTAATCAGAATAATTTGAAATTTTTTATCAGACTTTTTCTCTGGCACTTTTCACTCCCTGATCTGCCCATGGGGTAATTCAAAACCGCTTTTTTGTGCAATGGTGCTGAATTCCCTGAAAAGTTTGCGTATAGTATCATTAAACAAATTGTTAAATTTACTTTTTTCTAAAAGATCGTGGTTTTTTAAAAATTTCTCAAAATATTCACTCTGAGGTCCGGCCTTTATATGTTCACCTTTATTTATTTCTGCTTTAACTTCAGCAAGCCTGGCTCTTATCTCAGCTGTTTCTCTATCAAGCCGTTCCATCTTTTGTATATGCCCGGACACTTTTTCATCAAGTACATTGCTCAGTAAATAGAGTTTTTTGTTCTGTTTAATGGTATGCTGAACAAGTTTTTCATTTTCAAAGGCATGCCTGAATCTTACGACTCCTTCCTTAACTTTTGCAGCAATATCACTGATCTCCCATGGTTTTTGCACATATTGCTGTACAATCCCCTTGTTAACAGCTTTAACAAACTGCTCCATATTTAACGTATCACTGATTAAAAACCTTATGGTTTTCGGGCTCTTCTCCTTTACCTGTCCAAGAAATCTCAAACCTGCTCCTCCGGAAGAGTGCAGGACTGATATTGCAAGGGAGAAGGGGAATGATGACTTTGTCAATATTTCAAGGCCATGGTCACTGTTTTCGCATATCAGATATTCAACTCCGATTTTCTCCATTACAGGGCCAATAGCCTGACTGAGCGCCTTTTCATCGTCAACAATCAATACTTTGTGTTTCCGTTTTTCCATTGATCAACCTGTTGATTATGTTGATTTAAAATCTAATTACACGGATCTTTAAGGAAAATATTTTTTATACTTATTTTACCTTGTCCAGGGCAGGAAAGCAACCTTTAATAATTACAGTTTTTCGCACGAAAATATGTACAGCAGCGCAGATAAGGCCTGTTATTCGAAATCAGGCGGTATCTGCATATCGTCTATTGCCTGTCTGGCGCTTTCAACAATCGCTGCCGGAAACATCCTCAATGCAGATGATTTAAACATGTATTGGGGAAGATATCTGAGCACCAGCCTTGCTGTGGTTACCCCCTGCTGGGTATCACGCCTTCTTTTTAAAGGGTCGCGCCCCTCCTGGCTGCCGAGCCATAACTTATGGAGAGAAAATGCCCGGGGATCAGGAACAACCATTGTGGCAGGAAAACCGTCATCTCCGATAACGGTCTGCACAAATTTCGGAGATGACAATAACCATTCCAGATTCATGATTTCCACTGCTTCAAGGTCATATTTTCCTCCAACCTGTTTCTTTTCCTGCATAAAAGCCATTGAAGGCACTGGTTTTAAGAGATCAATCATGTATCCATCTTTATTAACCGCCCTGAAACTGTTTTTATCCATTATCTCAAAAGATTTGTCTGCTTTTCGGATAATATCCATAAAATCTGCCCTCCCAGGCTCATTATCCGATACAAGCACCAGTTTCGGCCGCGGGTCCCACAAGATATCCATATCTGAGGTGGCCAGAATATCCTGATCAAGGAAGACACCTGCTGCTGCTTCATAAGCAAAAAGAGCATTTGTGCCTATGACCATGAAACTATTTCCCAGAACTTTCCTTTGATCCAGCAGCCTTAACAGGTTTGTTACAACCCTTGGCACCCGTTGAATCTTAGCTGCTTTACAAAATCGTGCCTGCTCCTTTAACCTACTCTTTAAACTTGAAAAATGTCTGCTAACCTTTTCTTTATTTTTTTTGAACCTTGCAAATATTTTCTCTGTTCTCTCTGATCTTGGACCAAGACTTTTACCATTACCATAACGGTCACGGGTCCTGAAAAGATATTCTCTGTTCTTTGATTTTTTCCAGTGCATGCCCCCTTTGCAGGATTTATTTTTTACAAAGGCATCTTTATAAGCATCATACAGCTGGACAGTATCAATAAAAAATTTAGCCTGACCATTGCTCAATTCTCTGAAAATCATATGGTTTTCCTTCATTTTATTAAACCAGCCGATTAAAGGAAAACAATTAATCCAACCTTAAAGTTTTCCTTCATTTTCAATAAATAAAAATATGAAGGAAAACAGAACCGATGTCAAGGTTTTAAATATCCATTACACCATTGTTGAAATTTCCAGTAAAAAACCATCAAGTATTTTTGCAGATACTTTAATTACAGGTTTTACCTCCTGGGCAAAAACTGATATTTTATACTCCTCCAGCATCCAGAAAAACTGTTCAATCTTTTCACTCTTTTCAAAAGATGTTTTTTGGGACAAATTTTCAAGCAGGGCATTTAACTGCTTTGAATATTTTTCAACGGTAAAAGCCTTTTTACTGTCCTTCAGAGGATCATCAAAACCCCGCCCTGCCCTTATTCTGATTGCCTTTAAATATCTGGGGATATGTCCGAGCCTGTCATGTTCATATAGCTTAAGAAAATTTTCAGGCACAAGATTTTTAAGATCACAGTACAGGTGCTCAATCAACTTTCCTGCTTTAGCCCTTGTACCTGCTCTAAGGGATAGCTTTTTAAGAAAGGTATCTGTTGCCTGGTACCCGTCCATGATAAGATCCACGACATTGCAGAACTCAATTGTTTTATTGTAAAGCTTTGGAAAAATCTGTAATGCATATTGATTAAACTCTTTTTCTTCCCTTATATCCTTTAAAAAAAGATGCCTTGTTATGGCATCAAAGAGTTCACTTTGAATTTTTTTTGCGCCGCCAAAAAAACCTGCATGTTTTTTAATAATAAACGATGATCTCAAATCCCTTTGTAATGTTTTAAACTGTTCAGTATATGCTGTTTGGTACAGTCCCATTACGCCCTCTTTATGGCCTTTATTAAAGAGTTTCTCTGATCTGTACAGGCGCAGGGCAACCTTTCCGCCTTCCATGGCAAGTCCCTTGAAAACATTATAAAAAATGCCATTGGACTGCTCTATTTTTATTGGTATGCCAACATCTTTGAAATCCCATGATACAACACTGCCTCTTTCATATTCTGCACGCTCTTTTCCCAATGCATCCTGGTGTTCAAAATCAGTGTCATGGTACCTGTTTATAAGGGCCTTATCCCTGGAAGCTGCAATTTCCCTGTCTTTTTCATCCCTGATTGAGATACGCATCTTAAGATGGGGTTCAAGATTTTCATCTGACCAGGCCGATGCCGGAATATCAACATTGAATCGCTCTTTAATGATCCTGCTCAATAGTGTAAACAGAGGTCTGTCATCTCCCTTTGGTATCTTTTCCGCAATCATTGCAGCTTTCCCGGACACAGGCAGAAGATTTATCCTGTATTTTTTTGGAAGATTCTTAATAAGCCCTGTAATCCTGCTGTTAAGGAGGCCGGGTACAAGTCTGTCCATTGCATGGCTGGATACTGAAGCAGCTGATGCAGCAGGGATTTTAACAGTTACTCCATCTTCTTTTGCACCGGGGGAGAACATATATTCAAGCTTGAATTTTGCACTGCCCATTTCCAGAGTGTCAGGAAAGCTTGCAAGTTCATCTTCATCAACATGCGCTCTTATCAGATCATCCCTTGCCATCCTTAAAAATGAGTCATCATTATCTTTAAGAAACTTTGAAAATGTTCTTACATCATAGAAATTTTTTTTAAGTCTGTTTTTATAAAACAGAAAGATATCATCATCTGTTGCCACAATTCCCCTTTTCCTTGTCTTATCCTCCAGGGCTTCAAGCTCTTCAATCAATTGCTCATTGTGAACCATAAACTTAAACCCTCTGTCCAGCTCCCCCTCCACGAGAGCTTTTCTGATAAAGATATCACCGGCTTCTTCCGGGTTTATCCTGCCGTAGGATACAGGCCTTTCTGCCACAAGCACCAATCCTGACAATGAGACCTGTTCCATGGCAATAACCTCTCCCCTTTTTTTTTCATAATGGGGTGAGGACCATGTATATGTGCAGAAATTTTTTCCAACCTCCTCCACCCATGCAGGATCTATATTGGCATTAATCCTTGCAAAAAGTCTGCTTGTCTTAACAAACCGGGCTGCCATGATCCACTGGCCTGCACTCTTAAACAGGTTGGAACCTGGAAATATTGTTACCTGCTGACCCTTGGCCGCATTAAATATATGGTTCTCCTTTTTATGGGCAATGTTTGTAAGATAGCCTGCCAGTAAAGATTTGTGTATGGCCCTGTACATATCTGACCCGTGACTGTTCTCCTTTGACTTAAGCCCCTTTGTTCCTTTTTTGAAATGAATCCTGTTGATTTTGATCTTTTTTTCAGACAAAATCTTTTTAATCTGCCTGCTTATATCCTCCCACTCCTTAAGCCTTCTAAAGGAGAGAAAATTATCATGACAAAATTTTCTCAATTTTGATCTTGATTTCAATCTTCTGGCTGCATCCTTGTAAGCCTTCCATATATTTAAATAGGAGATGAAATCAGAATCCGGGTCTTTCCACTGGCCATGTTTCTGATCAGCATGCTGTGCTTTATCCCTGGGGCGCTGCCTTGGGTCGGAAGTGGACAGAGCCGATGTGATAATCAATGCCTCCTCAATACACCCCCGCATTGCAGCCTCTATTAATATCCTGGATAGTTTCGGGTCAACAGGTATAGATGCCATGGTTTTCCCAATTTTTGAAAGAGTATCTGTTTTCTGTTTTTTTCTGTCTTTTAATATGGTTTTCTCTTTTATTGCACCGAGCTCTTTTAAGGTGTTGAATCCGTCTTTAATACTTTTTTCCGAGGGAGAATCAATAAAGGGAAACTTTTTTACATCCCCAAGCCTTAAGGATATCATCCTTAAAATCACTTCTGCAAGGTTGCTCCTCACAATCTCCGGGGGTGTAAAAAAAGGGCGCAAATTAAAGTCTTCTTCTGAAAACAGTCTTATGCATACACCATTTGCCACCCGGCCGCATCGTCCCATTCGCTGGTCTGCACTGCTTCTGGATATCTTTTTCACGGGCATGGAAGTTGTCCTGGTGCGGGGGGAATAACTTGGTATGCGTGCAAGTCCGGTATCAATTACATATCTGATGGATGGTATTGTAAGGGAAGTTTCTGCAACATTTGTGGAAACAATGACTTTTCTAAAAGGACTGCCTGAAAAGATTTTCTGCTGATCCTTTGATGCAAGGCGTGCAAATAAAGGTAGTGTAATAAGGGTTTTATGATCTCTCTGGTGTGCCGCAACAAGCTCAATGGTCTCTGAAATATCCTGCTCTGTCGGCATAAAAACAAGGATATCACCATCCGGATATCTTGAAATAATATAATCAACTGCCTTTGCTGCGCCCTCAACGTAATCATACTCTTCATTTTCAACTTCATATTGTGCTGCTGTTTCTGTATTTTCCCTGTCATCTGGATTTCCTGCCTGCATATATTTAACTTCGACGGGAAACAGCCTGCCTGAGACTTCAATTACAGGCGCATTGTTAAAAGCTTTGGAAAATTTTTCCGTATCCAGGGTTGCAGAGGTTATTATGAGTTTTAAATCCTTTCTTTTTTTTGTAAGCTTCCTTAATATCCCAAGGGTAAAATCTATATTAAGGCTTCTTTCATGGGCTTCATCAACAATGATCACCTCGTATTGATTTAAAAATCCATCCTTTTGGGCTTCGGCAAGTAAAATACCATCGGTCATAATCTTCACCATACACTCCCTGTATGATCTGTCATCAAACCTGATTTTATAACCTATGGTCTCACCAATGCTCTGTCCCAGCTCATGGGCAATTCTTTGGGCAACGTTAATGGCGGCAATCCTGCGTGGCTGGGTGCAGCCTATCATTTTCCTCCTGCCATAACCTGCTGCAAGAAGAAACTTTGGTATCTGGGTTGTTTTACCCGATCCTGTTTCACCGGAAATTATAACAACACTGTGTTGATTGATCTTTTCAATGATTTCATCTTTTTTACTGAGTATGGGCAGGTCTGGCACTGTTTTGAACTTAAAACTTTTATATCTGTTTTTTGCCTGCACCATTGTATAATGTTACCAATATAATTTATCAGATATTAGCGCAGACAAATAATTTGTCAAACACTCTTTTTTCAAAAAATCTATTGACATAACAGCCATAATACGAGAAATAAATATGGGTGATTGAGCATGATAAATTATTACTTAAGTATATTAAATTTTAATACAATCGTTTTAAAACGGAGGAAAGCACAGCATGGCTGAAGCAGCTATTAAGATTGACGGAGGCAGAAAAAGTGTCTTCAAAGATAAAGTTATGGAACTTCTGCCTGACGGCGGGAACCTGAATGCATGCCTTACATGCGGAGCATGCTCATCCGGATGTCCTGCCACAGGACTTAAGGATATGGACCCGAGAAAATTCTTAAGAATGGCAGCCCTTGGCATGGATGAGGAGATCCTGAGCACGGAGTGGGCATGGATGTGTACAATGTGCCAACGCTGTATTTATGTATGCCCCATGGAGATAAATATTCCCCAGCTCATATTCTATACCAGACAGTCATGGCCCAGGGAAACCCGGCCAAAGGGTATTCTGGGCTCCTGTGATGCTGCCCTTGCAAATGAATCCGGCAGCGCCATGGGTACTCCTCCAGATGATTTTGAATTTGTTGTGAATGATGTACTTGAGGAGTACCAGGAGGCCCAGCCCGAGTTTGCAGATATGAAAGCCCCCATTGATAAACAGGGAACCGAATTTGTACTTAACCAGAATTCCAGGGAGCCTGTAACAGAACCTGATGAACTTGTGCCTCTATGGAAAATTCTGCATCTTGTTGGTGCAGACTGGACATATACAAGTAAAGGATGGGCAGGAGAGAACTATTGTATGTTCATGGCTGATGACGATGCATGGAAACATCTTACAAAACAGACGGCAAATGCCGCAGATGATGTGGGGTGCAAAACGTTCCTCAATACCGAGTGAGGGCATGTAACATTCTCAGTCCTGGCAGGACTGAAAAAATTCAATATTGAGCATAAATTCCAGGTAAAAAATATTTATGAATATTATGCAAGATGGATAAGGGAAGGTAAACTTAAGGTTAATTCTGACTGGAATAAAGATCTGAAAATCAAATTTACTGTCCAGGATCCCTGTCAGATTGTGCGCAAATCCTTTGGTGATCCAATTGCAGAGGATTTGAGATTTGTAGTAAAATCAGTTGTCGGAGAAGAAAATTTCATAGATATGACACCAAACAAGTCCAACAACTTCTGCTGCGGAGGAGGAGGAGGATTCCTGCAGTCAGGGTTCAAGGAGGAAAGACTTGCCTATGGAAAAATTAAAGATAACCAGATAAAAGCAACAGGAGCTGACTACTGCATTGCACCATGCCATAACTGCCATGCCCAGATCCATGAGTTGAGCGAACATTATGGAAGCAACTACCCTGTGGTGCATTTATGGACGTTGATCTGCCTGTCCCTTGGTATCCTGGGACCAAATGAACGCGAATATCTTGGTGATGACCTCAAGGGTGTTAACGTATTTCATCCGGAAACAGAAATGTAAAAAAAATTATTTTAAAAAAAATAAAAACCCGGCCAGGCTTGTTCTGTACCGGGTTTTAATTTTTTATTTTAAAAAGTTCATTTTAAAAAGGTTAAAAAAAATTGCTCTGGTTTCCAAACTATGATATTGGATTTAAATTATGACAGAAATTATCAGCTTAGCAAATCAAAAAGGCGGGGTTGGGAAAACAACAACTGCTGTTAATCTATCAGCAGCCCTGGCCGAGTTTGGAAAAAAAACACTGCTTGTGGATTGTGATCCCCAGGCAAATACCACAACCAGCCTGGGCATTGACAAACCATCCCTGGTGCACTCCATGTATGATGCAATGATTGGAGAGGTTGATATTGATGATATTATCTTATCCACAAACCAGAAAAATTTAAAAATTCTTCCGGCCAATGTCAACCTCATTGGTTTTGAAGTGGAAATGATAAACCAGGAAGCAAGGGAAAAAATTTTAAAAACCCTCCTTACAACAATAAAAGACGACTTTCAGTTTATTATCATTGACTGCCCGCCCTCCCTGAGCCTTTTAACCCTGAATGCCCTGTGTGCCTCAACTTCCATAGTGGTGCCTCTCCAGAGCGAATTTTTTGCCCTGGAAGGTTTAGGACAGCTCCTTGATACAGTAAAAAGAATTAAGTCTTCGGTCAATTCCACCTTGAAAATCAAAGGCATACTGTTTACAATGTATGACAGCAGAACAAACCTTTCCAAAAACGTTGTGGAAGAGGCTGAAAAGTATTTTAAGGAGATGGTTTTTAAAACAAAAATCCCACGCAATATTAAGCTTGGTGAAGCACCAAGTTATGGCATACCGATTATCTTTTATGATAAATCCTCGGTTGGTGCGCAATCTTATCTATCCTTTACAAAGGAGCTGCTTAAACGATTATGAAGAAACAGAAAAAAACAGGTCTGGGACGCGGTGTTGCATCACTCATACCAGACATCAGTGAAACAGGAGATTACTCGGCTGACACCCATTTTCAATGCCCCATTGATGACATCAAACCAAACAGGTTTCAGCCCCGGACAAATTTTTCCAAAGAAGAGCTGGAAGAGCTTAAGGATTCCATTCTTGAGCAGGGAGTTATTCAACCCCTTCTTGTGCGCAGTATTGACGGCTCATATGAATTAATCGCAGGAGAACGCAGGCTCAGGGCTGCTCAACTTGCAAACCTTACTCATATTCCGGTTTTTGTTAAAGATCTGACCGATGAGCAGGCCCTTGAAGTTGCAATTATTGAAAATGTCCAGCGCCAGGACCTGAACGCCCTGGAAGAGGGAGAAGCCTATTACAGGCTTACAACAGAGTTCAATTACAATCAGGAGATGATTTCAAACAGAATTGGAAGAAGCAGATCAACCATTGCAAATCTCATGAGACTCAGGACACTGCCGGAACAGATTAAAGACAGCCTTATTGAAAATAAGATAACAATGGGACATGCAAGAAGTATTCTGGGTGCTGGAAATGAAGATGATCAAATGGAAGTATGGCAGCTTGTTTTGGCAAAAGATTTATCGGTCAGGCAGACGGAACGATATGTCAGCACAATAAAAAAACAGCTTTCTGAAGTAAAACTTAAAAAAGTTCCCCCAAGAAAGGTTATTGCCTTTGATATTTCAAAAAAACTTTCAAAACAGCTGGACACCACGGTCAGAGTCGTAAGACAGGGAGCAAAAGGCGTAATAGAGGTAAGATATACTAACCGGGCAGAATTTGAACGTCTCATGAAGCTCCTGTTTGAAGATTGATGAAAATAACGGTTGCACGTACAGCAGGTTTCTGCATGGGTGTACGGCGTGCAGTCGAAATGGCACTTGATGCCTCAAATGCCTCCCTGGATTCCCTTTATACCTACGGTCCTCTGATTCATAACCCCCAGGTCATGGATGTACTCTCCCAGAAAGGCATCTCCACCATTGATAATGTGCCTGAAAACGGGGATGGTATAGTGCTCATCAGGGCACATGGCATCCCCCCGGAAGAAGAAAAATCCCTGTCAGATGCAGGCTTTAAAGTAATCAATGCCACCTGCCCCCGGGTTGTCATGGTTCAATCCATTATTAAAAAATATGCAGACAGGGGGTATGAGATATTAATCATTGGGGATAAAAACCACCCTGAAGTCAAAGGACTCTTTGGTTATGCACAGGGAAAAGGGCATATCATATCAGACTCAGAGGAGCTTAAGCTCCTGCCAGACTTTGACAGGGCTGTGATTGTCGCCCAGACAACCCAGGATACAAGTTTTTTCAAAAAAATTAAGGAGTGGGCTGAAACAGAACACTCCCATTATAAAGTTTTTAACACCATCTGTAATTCCACGGAAAAACGGCAGACTGAAACACGGAATATTGCTGAAAACAATGATGCAATCATCGTACTTGGCGGGAAAAAGAGCGGTAATACCAGAAGGCTTTTTAAAATTGCCCGCAGTTCCGGGAAAAAAGCCTTTCATGTTGAAGACATCTCAGAACTTGACCTTTCATCCCTTGCTGCTGCACAATCCATTGCAATCACAGCTGGTGCCTCCACTCCCAACTGGATAATAAGTAAAGCATACAGGGAGATTGAAAAGAACCTGAAAAAAAATAGTGCACTGTCCAATACCCTGTTTAGAATACGGGACTTTCTTCTGCACACAAATATTATGCTGGCCCTGGGAGCCGGCAGTATGACCTATGCCTGTTCCAGGATTCAATCCTTTGAAAACAATTTGATCCACACGGCCATTGCATTTCTCTATATTTTATCCATGCAGGTGCTCAATAACCTGTTTGCAATCAAATCAGATCAATATAATAATCCTGACAGAGCGTTGTTATATAAGAATAATTATGCCCTGTGCTGCATTACAATCTGTATTTTCGGTGCAGCAGGCCTTTTTCTCTCCTTTAAAACCGGAATAACATGTTTTTCTCTTTTATTGACAATGAGCATGCTTGGGCTGTCATATAATTTAAAAATAATCCCGCACTTCATGGGGAAAAAAAGAATAAGACGTATCAAGGACATTCCAGGGGCAAAAACTATTCTTATTGCCATGGCATGGGGAATAGTCACATCGATCCTGCCTGCAATATCAAACAGTGGAGATATTCTGCCTGCATGTACAGCATTTCTATTCTCCACAGGGCTCGTCTTTGTAACAACTTCCCTGCTTGATATACTCGGTATACAGGGTGACAGGATAACAGGCAGGGAGACCATACCCATTCTCATCGGCGAAAAAAAAAGCATACAGATAATAAAACAGATATTAATTTCTATATCCATTGTTCTTGCTGCAGCATCCTTGTTTAGTATAATTCCCGGCCCTGGATTTTTTCTTGTATTATCCCCCCTGTTAATGCTATATATTACCTTATATATTAATAAAGAAAATATTAAATCCAGAATACAGTTCAGATTTATTATTGAATTTAATTATATTATCGCCGGGATAATTGCCGGAATAATTTAATCCATTACAGGATATACCCATGGACAAAGCAACCAGCGGTTTTGCGAAAATCCCGTTACTTGGCAGGCTTGCCATAAAAAACTCCCTTGTGACAGAAGATGAGTTTGATGAAGCAATGAAGGTCTGTTCAGAGGCAGGTGACCCTGAAGAGGCATTAAAAGAGTACTTTCTCACCAATGATCTTATCACTCCCCAGAATTTAAAAAGGCTTGTCACTGCAACAAAGGCCATTGAACTGCGCCAGAAAGATATTAAATTTGGGACAATTGCCATTAATAAAGGTCTCATTTCCAGGAGTGTGCTTGATCTTGCCCTGGAAGAGCAAAGTCAGAGTTTTAAGACAAAAAAAAATCCACGGCTCATTGGCGATATCCTTGTTACTGCCGGCATAATCACTGTTAAACACCGCAATTTAATACTAAAAACCCAGAACCGGCTCATCAAGGAGATAAAACAGGACTATTCCCATGGTGATATTGAAAAGACAAATCTGAAAGAAAAGATATCCAAAGATAATAAAAAGGGCAAAGCCGGCTTTGAATCTGAATCATCTTCTGCTATCGGCACAACAGAAATCTTAAAGAAAGGTATAAAACTTGAAGTAAGCCGGGATACACTTTTTGCACTCATATCAAAAACCGATGATTTTTCCGATAATATCAACCCAGAGGATATAAGAGAACTTCTAATTCAAAAAGGCATTACTTTTGGCCTGGTGAACAATGATCTTTTTATGGACTTTATACAATCACGGGGTTTCAGGAGAAAAGGCTTTATAGCAGCAAAAGGGATTAAGCCGGTGGAGGGAAAAAGCGCAAAAATAGAATATTTTTTTGACACAGATCATTTAAAAGCCGGAGGATTAAGTTCCGGAGGGAGAATTGACTACAAAGACAGGGGGATCATACCCCAGGTGGAGAAAGGGACTGTACTTGCCGAAAAAACTCCGCTGAAGGCCTCATTCAGCGGCAGGACTATTTTTGATAAGGAGCTTGCAGCAAATCAAGCCCTGGATATCAAGCTGAGATATGGCAGGGGCGCAAGATTGTCAGAAGACCGTCTTAAAATACTCGCATCTGTCAATGGATATCCAAAACTTACCTGGGCAGGTCTGGTGGTTGTAAACCAGGAGTATAAAGTTAACGGTGATGTGAATTACCAGACAGGCCATATCAAATATGATGGCAATATTATAGTAAAAGGCTGTATAAAGGACGGCTTTGAAGTAAACGGCAATGATGTCACTGCCCGGGAAACCAGGGGCGGAGTTATACATGCCCGGGGTAATTTAAACATTGCAGGTGGAATCAATGAAGCAAAAATCTATGCCAAAGGAAATGTATATGCCAAGTTTATCCACAATTCAAAAATCACCTGCCTTGGAAATATTTATATAATAAAAGAGATTGTGGACTCTAACATTGAAACATCAGGAGCATGCATTGCAAAGGAAGGAAAAATAATTTCATGCAGAATTACTGCCAAGATGGGAGTTTTTGCAAAACAGCTTGGCACTGAACTATCAGAACCCAATATTATCAGAACTGGCAAAGATGCTTTTGTGGGAAAAGAACTTGCTGCAATTAAAGAAAAAATCAAAGCCCTTTTAAAGGCAAAAAACAGAGAAGAGAAAAAAATGGAGCAGCTAATCAGCAAAGATAGAAAACAGTATATAAATGCCCGGGAATTTGCAGCTTCAATGGAAAAAATCCAGCAGCAGATTGATGATTTAAAGCTGGAAAAAAAGCATCTTTCACAATGGAGTGAAGCAAATCCCGGAGATACAACAACTCAGGTAACCGGTATTGTTTTCCCGGGAACAATTGTCCATGGCATATTCTCTGAAAAACGGATCAAGGAAAAAATGATAAATGTTAAAATAAAAGAGCTTAAGCACAAGCCTGATGATGAAAAAATAAGATCAAAATATGAAATGGTCATCACATAAGCCAGACTAACTTTAATCCATGTCCTCTTCCATGATTTGCTTTATTCTGTTATCTTTCTCTTTCCATAAGTCATTCAGCCAGCTGCAGAATCTCTTTTTAAAAGCCTCATCACCGGAAAAATCACCTTTAATGGCACTGGTTACAGGCATAACTTCAATTTCAACTATTATCTTTTTAATTGTGCCTGACATGAATGCCCATAATGTTGCATGCTTTTGTGGATAGACTATTGTAATGTTGAGAATATTATGAAGGATATCACCCATTGATCCGAGAACAAAGCCAACCCCTCCTGCCCTGGGTTTAAGCAGATATCTGAGATTTCCTCCCTGCTGCTTCTGCTTTTTTTCTGTAAATCTGGTGCCTTCCACAAAATTCATTATTGAAACCGGGGTTGTTTTAAATTTCTCACAGGCTTCTTTTGTTTTTTTAAAATCTTTGCCCTTAAGATGGGGATTGTTCTTTATAAATTTTCTTGAGTATCTTTTCATAAAAGGAAAATCAAGCGCCCACCAGGCAAACCCCAGAAAAGGCACCCATATAAGTTCCTTTTTTAAAAAAAACTTTAACATGGGAACTCTTCTGTTCAGAACTTTCTGGAGAACAAGGATGTCAACCCATGACTGATGGTTGGACAAAACAAGGTACCACTGTTTTTCCTCAAGTTTTTCAAGGCCCCGGACATCAAACTCTATTTTGTTGAACAGGCATGTATTAAGTGAATTAATGCTTATCCATAAACTTGCAATAAATATGAGGGCCTTTGTACAAAAATCAGTTATAACCGGAATGCGGACAATAAGTTTAATGCCTGCAACTAAAAAAAGAGGCAGGCAGAGAATTATGGAATTAATTGTATAAAATAAAAAAGAGCAGACTCCTTTTACATATGAAGGGAGAAAAGAGAGCATTAATCAGCCTTTTTAATCTTTTCCGAAAAAATCTCAGCCATCATGCACCTGGCACTTCCTCCTCCGACGGTCTCAATGGTTTCAAGATCAACGTGTAAAATCCTGCCATATTGTTCAAGGCGATGGAGCTGTTCCTTTGAATAACCTGAAAAGGCCCGGTTTGACATCACAATAAAAGGATGCCCATCTGTGGAATGCACTTCAAGTATGTTGCCGCAAAAATGATTCTCCATTTGATCCATGGATATTTCAATAACATCAAAAAATCGATTCAGGGAGTTGTAAACCCTGTCTCTGTCATCCTTATTACATATACATTCAAGGCAGACAACAGCAAATTTCTCCCCTATTCCCATCATGACATTGGTATGGTATACAGGGTGACCGCTGGAGCTTTTTGTATCAAACAATATGCCTTCCTCATAAAAACGAAGGCGGATAAAATTATCAAACTGCTCATCACTGCACCTCCTGGACCTTGCCGCATAAACAATTTCACCTGCATGGTCTATTACCATGGAGCCCGTGCCTTCAAGGAAGCTGTCAGTTTCATCAAGGTGGCCTACATTTATCACATTCCGAATTTTATACCCATTTGTTTTCAAGAGTTTTTCAACATCACCGGGTCTTTTTTCAAAACGTCTGCTTTGTGCTGCCATGGGATAAATGATTATGGTTCCATCATGTTCCGTTGAGAACCAGTTGTTGGGGAAAATAGCATCCGGGGCTTTTGCATAGGGCTCGTCAGGTTTTTCAAGTACCAATACAATTACACCCTCTTTTCTGAGGGTGTCAACCATATTCTGAAATTCAATATTAGCTTTCTTATTAATCTCTTCTTCAGAAGCTATAAGCTGTTTTTGAAACTCATTATCCAGACCTGTCTCCTCATTAAATCCAAAATCATAGGGTCTTACCATCAAGACAGTGTCAGTGGTCCTTGGAACGTCTAACATTCTTATCCCCTTGGGCTATAAAGCAGTATTTAAATTTTTTTACTTTATTAATTAATCCAAGTCAAGCATAAACCGCTTTGCAAAAAATTATACATATGTTTCAGCAATTTCCCTGATTGCTGCCAGGGCTTTTTCCACATGTTCAGCAGTATTAAAGGGACCAAACCCCATTCGCACTGTCCCGTTAATGCTGTCTGTGCCTATCTGTTCATGAACCAATGGTGCACATTGCAGACCGGTCCTGCAGGCTATATTATAGTCCCCATCCAGAATAGTACCTGTATTAACTGCTTCAAAACCTTTTATGTTAAAGCTTATAACCCCTATATGATCTGTAAGGTCATCCTGGCAATAGGTAATCACATTGTCAATACAATTTAAACCATCCCTGAACTGTTTAACCAGCTTCATCTCATTCAAATGGATTTTATGGATTCCCTTTTTATTGAGCCATTTAATACCGGCATAGAGCCCTGCAATCCCAAGGCTGTTCATGGTCCCATATTCAAGCCTGTATGGGTATTCATCAAGGTGGGACCTTACTGCTGATCTCACACCTGTTCCTCCGGCACGTGTATGTTTAATTTCAATATTCTCCCCCACGTAAAGTCCGCCCACACCCACCGGGCCCAAAAGGGATTTATGCCCGGTAAAGGCAACAACATCCACATTGAGCTCTTCAGTGTCAACAGGGATTTTCCCGGCGGTCTGGGAGGCATCAATGAGAAAAACAATCCCATTTTCCCTGCAAAGCTTTCCGATCTGTTTTGCAGGTTGAACCGTGCCAAGGACATTGGAAGCATGATTCAGAACAACAAGTTTTGTATTTTTTCTAATCTTTGCCTTAAAATCTTCCGGATCAACAAAGCCTTTTGAGTCAAAGGGAATGTGATCCACTCTGACACTATTGTGCTGTGCCATATGATAAAGGGGCCTTAAAACAGAATTATGTTCCAAAGTTGTTGTAATAACATGGTCTGACGGTTCAAGCAAACCTGATATGGCAATATTCAGGGCATCGGTTGAATTAAGTGAGAAAACAAGCCGTTTCGGATTTCTCCCATTAAAATAGTCAGTGAGAAGCTCCCTTGTACTTTCAATAATATTGCCTGTTTCAATGGAAAGATCATAACCTGATCTTCCCGGGTTTACACCATTATTTCTGTAAAAACTGTCCATGTATGAGTATACCTGTTCCGGTTTTGGAAAAGATGTTGCTCCATTATCAAGATAGATTAAATCATCCATGTCTATAACCTCATTTATAAAAAAATCCATTAATATTATTTCACAGACTAGCTCTGTTCCAATAATTGATCGAATATGAATCGATAGTGAATTTATTATAAATCTATGAATGATTCATGTCAAGTTTACCAAAGATATTTCAAATAAAAAACCAGGTGTAAGCACCCGGTTTTTTATTTACACAACTGATCTTTTATTTTTAAAGCTATGCCTCTGGAAGATCTGGGAATTTTTTATTCAATACCCTGTTAAATCCTTCAAGTTCCGATTCAAGTTGCTTAAAAAGTTTATCTGTATCACCTTTGATTAAAATTTTTTCAATGGTATCACCCTGGACAATACTGTCCACAACTCCTTGATCTTCATCACCTTCAACCATGCCAAAGACAGTGTGTACACCATCCAGATGCGGAGTAGGCCCATGTGTAATAAAAAACTGGCTTCCGTTTGTTCCGGGGCCGGCATTGGCCATGGAGAGAATACCTGGCCTGTCATGCTTCAGATTATCCACAAACTCATCTTTGAATTGATATCCAGGTCCACCCATTCCATTTCCATGCGGGCAACCGCCCTGAATCATAAAATCCGGAATTACACGGTGGAATTTCAGGCCGTTATAATACTCCCTCCTGGCAAGATTTATAAAACTTGCACATGTAACAGGGGTATCATCTGCAAACAGTTTTATATTAATTGTACCTTTACTTGTTTCAAAAACAGCAGTTAATTCAGACATATTTTTCTCCTCTTTATAATAACGTACAACAGGATAGAACTCTTGTTCTATTCACGGGTTAACTTATCAACATAAATAAATTTGTATTTTCCATCTTTCTTTTCAAGTTTTGTCAAATAGGTTGTTTCCAGACCTCTGTGATCAGATGCGCCATAAGAGATCTTTAATCCTCCTGCATCATAGTCAGACATAGATTCAAGGGCTGTTTTGATAGCATCGGCATCAGGGTTGGCACCGGCATCGACTAGTGCTTTATGAAAAACTTTAGCAGCAACATAACCTTCCAGGCTGACAAAATCAAAATCCCTGCCCATGGCTGCCTGATACTCTTTTACAATGGGCAGATCACCTTCCCATGGGCTGGGCATAACCTGGCTGACATACACATTTTTCAAGCTCTTACAGCGTGTAGCAATCCCCATGCTTCCCACAAAAGAGATATTAATAAAAACAGCATTGAAATGTCGTTTATGCCACATATTTATTGCTGTGGCACAGGGCCGGTATGCCCCAACCAGAATAACAGCTTCAACCTGATACCCGTACAATTTTCTGGCACCAATTCCTACTGAAACTGTATTACGCTTGTAATTTGGAACCATTTCCCAGAAAGCTTTCCACACACTTTCCAAAGCATTATCAGGCGGGATGGGTGGCACAGCTGGTAGAATGGAAACACCTGAAATCTTATTAACTGCTCTGACTGCTCCTTTGATACCTGCCAATCCAAAAGCATCACGTTGAACAAATAATCCTATTTTTGTAATATTCAAATCTTCCTTTAAATGCCTTACCATATTTTCAATTTCAGCATCATAACTTGCACGCAGGCTGAATGTATATGGATTGGTCTTGTAATCACTTAAAAAACCTGCACCAGTAAAAGCACCAAAAAAAATCATTTTCTCCTTGGTTGCAAGAGGAACCGCAACTTTGGACGTGGGAGTACCCACATAGCCAAACAATGCTTTTACCTTTTTCCGAATAAACATTTTTGTGTTATATATACACTGCACCGGTTCATATTTATCATCAAGCGCCTCTAAAATTATATCATTTTTCCGGGTATTAAAATAAGCAAGGGCACCTTTATTCATATGGGTCCCCAGGAACGAGGTTGGCCCGGATAAAGCGCAGGATTGTCCCACAACCATTTTGCCGGAGGCAGGGAATGTTGAACTAATGACAATGAAAAATGATATCACAGGAATAAAAACAACTTTTATCAGTTTCATTAAACCTTTCTCCTTTGATCTGTAACATAAAAACAAACACATACCATCTTATGCTTAAGTTATGCTTAACGTTTTCTTAACAACTACTCTGTCAGAGCAGCATATAAATTTAAAATCGCCAATTGCAATATTTGTTAACACAGTACAAAACTGCAATCATAATTTATTACTCAGCTATATAGTTAGGATAAGAACTTAAATTTTGTCAAGTAAAATATAAAATAGGATAAAAGGATAAAACAAGTATTACAGAAACAACAATGGGATTTTTTATGTCAACGATGCCTGGACAAAAAAGAATTCATATAACACTTTTTTAATACTGTTGAAATAATATTGAGCAGTTATAACTGCGAAGAAAAAATTTACTTGAAAATAAACAGCATTCAGGATATCAAAATAAAATGCAGTTTTTTATAAGAACAATTATATATCTTTTATGCACAGGCCTGGTGTGTATTGGATGCACATCGCCTTCCCATAAACCTGAGCACCACTCCCGCAGTAATATTGAAGATCATATCGGCCTTTACAGGATTACAAAATCAAAATGCAGATTAACTAAAGGCTTATTCAACCCTTGTGAAAATATCAAATTCCTGGAACTTGTAAAAGGACGATTTTATGGAGTATCCCCTGACCAGCTGGCACTTGTTCAATGGCATGCAAAACCCGGTAGTTCCGAGATTGAATATACAGCCTCCTTAATCTCTGATTCCAGGCATGTCTTCCAGCAGGGAGAAAAAATATGGCTTGTCAATCATAAAGATAAAAACCTTTCTGAAGAGATCTTTTTCCTGGTGAAAAAGAACAGAATAACTGATTATTTTTTCAGATCTCAAAGTAAAAATTTATCCGGAAAAACCGTTGGCCGTGATTTCCACTACACCCTTGCCCGGATAAGCAGGGAAAAAATAAAAAAATACAAACTTGACTATCCCAAAGATTAAAGTCAGGCAGTACCCATGATCTCAGCAACAGATCTTCTGATGTGCATGGTTGTATACTCTTTTACCAGTGTCTCATCCTTGTCTTCTATGGCTTTAATAAGTTTTAAAGCCTCGGAAAAAAAACTTTCAAGTTCTATCTGGCGCGGGATTGACAGCCAGAAACGAAGGTAATGACACAAGAGCCGTTCCAGAAGTTTTGCAAGGTGTGTATTCTTGGCAATCTTGAATATATAATGGTGAATCTGAAAGTCGAAATCCACAATGGCCTTATTTGTCATGCTGCTGTCAAAATGCACAATCTGACTTTTTAACTCCCTGAGGTGTGCAAGCTCTTCAGGAGTAATTCGCTGCATAGCCCACACGTTTGCCTGTACCTCAAGGATCATACGTATTTCCGTAACCTCGCGTATGCGCTCAAGGCTCAGGGGAGTTACTATAAAGTGGGAGCCATGCCTCATTATCCACTCCTCGGCCTGTAGCAGGATTAAAACCTCTTTAATGGGGGTGCGGCTCACATTAAATTCATCTGCAAGTTCACTTAAGTTCAACACCTTTTCAGGTTCAAGTTGAAGGTGGATAATTTTCCTTCTCAATGCCTCAAAAATTTCCTGTGAATTCATTTATTGCTCCATGTATAATGTGATATCCCGGCCTGAAAACAAAAAAGCTCTACTGATACGGCAGATTTTAAATACAAAGTAAATTTATTTTCCATTTATGTCAATGAAAACATTTTCTCTGATCTGTTTGACTTTAATACGGTTTTTCATCATAATCTGAAAACAGTGCCTCCGGGCAGGCAATAGTCTGAAAATTGCTTGGAATTAAGGAGAAAAAATGGGATCAAAGGTATATTTTATAGATTTCAGGGCAACATCAAAGGAGAACATTGTTGATAAAATTGTACGGCTCTGTAAGACAGCTGGAATGAATGACCTGCTTAATAAGGACAGTCTTGTTGCCGTAAAAATACATTTCGGGGAAAAAGGGAACACTGCATTTATTCGTCCGCCATACATCAGGAAAATACTGCAGTGCATTAAAAAAACAGGAGCAACACCGTTTCTGACCGATGCAAACACGCTTTATGCAGGTTCAAGGAGTGATGCTGTCTCCCATATAAAAACAGCTGTTGATAACGGGTTTTCCTACTCAAGCATGGATGCTGCCCCGGTTATAATTGCAGACGGACTGAGGGGAAAAACAGAGACAAAGGTTGCAATAGATCAGAAAAACTGTGCCCATGCATATATAGGTTCTGAAATTGTCAATGCTGATGCCCTTGTGTCCATTGCCCACTTTAAAGGGCATGAACTTGCAGGATTTGGCGGAACACTTAAAAACCTTGGCATGGGGTGTGCTTCACGAAGGGGTAAACTGGTGCAGCATTCAAGTGTCAGCCCCAAAGTCAGGAAAAAGAGCTGCATTGGTTGTTCAGAGTGTATTATCCACTGCCCGGCAGGTGCAATTGAACTCATTGAAAAAAAAGCCCGGATTGATTCAGAAAAATGTATTGGCTGTGGTGAGTGTATTATTCGATGTTCCAATGATGCTGTTAAAATACGCTGGGATCAAAACATCCCTCTGTTCATGGAAAAAATGGTGGAATACACAACAGGCGTATTAAAAAATAAAAAAGATAGCAGTTTCTTTATCAATGTAATTGCCGATATAACACCAAAATGCGACTGTATACCCTTTAATGATTATCCTGTTGTAAGGGATATCGGAATTCTTGCATCAAAGGATCCTGTGGCAATTGACCACGCCTCGGCAGACCTTGTCAACAATGAAGAGGCTCTTCCGGGCAGTATACTCAGACATAACCTGAGAAAAGGAGAAGATAAGATAAAAGGTCTCTATCCCAAAGTTGACTGGCAGTATCAGCTTCAATATGCAGAGAAGCTGGGACTTGGAACCTTGTCCTATGAGCTTGAAAAGATTGAGACCCTTTCCCACGGCATGAAAATCAAATCTAAACAGCCATAAAGCTCCATAGTATACCAGCTGCAACAGCCGAACCTATTACTCCTGAGACATTGGGTGCCATTGCATGCATTAAAAGAAAATTTGAAGGGTCCTCTTTTTGGCCGACAATCTGCACAACCCGTGCCGAATCAGGAACAGCTGACACTCCTGCAGCACCAATCAGGGGATTAATCCTGGGCCTTACAAAAAGGTTCATAATCTTTGCAAAAATTACTCCTGCAGCTGTTGCCACCACAAAAGAGCCTGCTCCCAGAACAAAAATCTTAATGGAATCCTGGGTAAGGAAAACATCGGCCTGGGTACTTGCCCCCACTGTAATGCCAAGAAGTATGGTTGCAATATCAATCAAAGAAGTCCTTGCTGTCTGGGCAAGCCTTTCAGTTACAACAGCTTCCTTTAAAAGATTGCCGAAACAGAGCATACCAAGAAGGGGCAAAGCTGCCGGGGCTAAAAAACAACAGAGTAAAAATGCAATGATGGGGAAAATAATTTTTTCCTTTTTCGCCACAACCCTGGGCTCTTCCATCCTTATCAGCCTCTCCTTCCGTGTTGTCAGAAGCCTCATGATGGGAGGCTGAATAACAGGTACAAGGGCCATGTATGAATAGGCTGCAACGGCAACGGCTCCAATGAGGTTCTCGGCCAGCTTGGCTGTCAAAAATATTGCGGTGGGCCCGTCAGCGCCACCGATAATACCGATTGATGCAGCTTCATTGGGGGCAAAACCCAGGGCAAGGGCGCCAAGGAATGTAAGAAAAACCCCTGCCTGGGCAGCAGCTCCCAGGAGCATGAGCACAGGCCGTGCAAGCAGGGTTGAAAAATCTGTCATTGCACCTATTCCAAGGAAGATCAGGGGCGGATATATGCCCTTGGTTACTCCGAAATAAAGATAGTGCAGCACGCTGTTGGATTCATATATACCAAGTCCAAGTCCTTTAAAAACAGGGATGTTTCCAATGAGCATTCCAAAGCCTATGGGGACCAGCAGAAGTGGTTCATAATCCTTTGCAATACCAAGATATATAAAAACAAAAGCAATTAATATCATTATTATATTGCGATAGTCGCATAAAAAGAAACCAGTGTTTTGAAAAAAATCTAAAAATAAATGCTCCATACATATTCCCTTATTGTTTCCTGTTTGTTGTAATCTGTTTTTCTTCCAGGGACATTTGAAGATCTGTGTCAGCAGTTTACAAGCTTTTTAAAACGGTTTTCATCCCACAAAAAATAACCCTCTGTATCAGGCCCGATAATGCCTGAATCAAGCAGAGTGTTTATTCCGGCAAAGGAGTTGTCAAGATCGCTTATTTCAGCAAGGCGTACAAGTTTTGGCAGTGAAAAATGTTCATCCATTCTACCCACAAGGCAGGACAACTGTTTTACCGATTCTTTTTCCCCTGCTGATAAAGAATTAAGCACATATTGTACTGTTTTTTCTGTATTATTACTGTTTTTCCCACTATTTTTTTTCTGATAAAAGTCTGCAAACTTTTCCGTGCCTTTTTCAATTAACGCAAGCACTTTGTGAAGTTGTGAAATAATAAAAGAAAGGATTACAAGCCCGGTAAAAACAATAGTAATACCAACGGCTGCGATTGCCCATCCATTACTTGCACTGATTGCATAAAGTCCGTACACTTTATTCATCTCATCCTCCTGCATAACAATATAGACTTATTTCCAAAGTAGATTCAAGCTCCAATGGAATCAGGTGCTCCTATAAAAGGAGCTGTTTTTAAAAGGTATGTCTCCCAGGCATCCATGATAATATCTGCCATGGCAGGATCTTCATGGATTAATTCCAGAAATCCTATGCGGTTGAACTGCAGAACCTCTCCCTGGTTCAATGATTTTAAACCTGTTCTGTACCGGTCATTTAAAGCGAGGAGATCAAATCCCATGAAATCTCCAGGGCTGTTAAAAATTACAGCTTTCCCATCTTCAGCATAGAGCATAATCCTGCCGGAAATCAGGATAAAAAAATATAGTGCTTCTCCACCATGAACTGCAAGGTCTTCCCCTTTAAATATGTTCCTTGGCTCCATAATGTTTTCAAGTCTGACAAGGAAATTGTCATCCAGGGAATTAAAAATTTCAACTTTTGCCAACAGTTCCCTGCTCTTGTCCGATTTTTGACCCATCTGTTACTGCTCCTGGTTGCTTTAAAATTACAAAGCTTATATTTAATCACAAATATTAAGCTGTGTCGATAAAATTTATTTAATACTTGCAATAATATTGACTATGGAAATAGAACTCCGTATTATATTGATTTTTGATATATGCAACAGCAATTATAATTATCGGAGGAATAAATATGAACTATCTTAAACAATATGCCCTTGTGTTTTTCTTATTTTTATTTATTACCGGCAATGGTATTGCAGGTGACAACACTTTAAAGGCAGGCTTTATTTATGTCGGGCCAGTGGGTGATTACGGATGGTCCCATGCCCATGACCAGGGAAGAAAATTTGCTGAAAAAAAACTTCCGTGGCTCAGGACTGTTATTGTGGAATCGGTTTCAGAGGCCGACAGCGCAAGAATCATTGACAGACTCATACAGCAGCAGAAATGTGATGTTGTATTTACAACAAGCTTTGGATACATGAACGACACCATTGCAGCAGGCGCCAAATACCCTGATAAAATTTTCATGCACTGCTCCGGTTTTAAACGATCCAGTAATGTGGGAACCTATTTTGGCGATCTCTACCAGATGTATTATCTAAACGGTATTATGGCAGGAGTGCTTACAAAAACCAATAAAATCGGCTATGTAGCTGCATTCCCCATCCCGGAGCTCATTCGCCACATCAATGCCTATGCCCTTGGATTAAAGGCTGTAAACCCAAAAGCAAAGGTTCACGTAAGATGGACATATGCATGGTATGGCCCGGATAAGGCAAAGGAAGCTGCCCAGGCACTCATTGCAGAAGGCTGTGATGCCCTTGCATTCACAGAGGACACACCTGCTGTTATTGAAGTTGGCCAGGAACACTCTGAAATGGGCAAACAGATTTATACTTTCAGCCACTACAGCCCCATGCAGCCCTATGGAGTTGATTCGGTTGTATCTGGTCAGCTCATGGACTGGGGCGGAATGTATGTTAAAATCCTTAAAAGTATAAAACAGGGCACATGGAATAATAAAGACATATGGTGGCTTGCAAAAGAAAAAGCTGCCATGCTGGGAGGAACTCCAAAGGAGATCATAAACTCAAAATTTGTCGGGGCCTTAAAAAAAATTATAGTTGACACAGACGATTTTGGAAAAATTTCAGCCTATGACCTTGTTGTTAAAAGATATGCCCAGATGCAGCAGGGAGTTGATGTCTTTGATCCCTATGAAGGCCCGATAACAGACAATCAAGGCAAACTGAGAATTAAAAAAGGCACCAGGGCCACTAAGGGGGAACTTTTATCAATCAATTACTATGTTGACAATGTGGAAGGTACCATTCCAAAATAGTATTTGCTGTAAAAACAATCAGGATCCACATGGGAAAAATTAAAAACCTTGAAATGATAAATATTTCCAAATCATTCAAGGATATTTTTGCTAATAAGAATCTGAGTATGGAGATCAGCTCCGGAGAGATTGTCGGACTTCTAGGTGAAAACGGTGCCGGTAAAACAACTCTTATGAATATCCTGTACGGCCTTTACCAGCCTGACTCAGGAGAAATAAGAATAAACGGCACCAAAATAAAGATAGACTCCCCCCTTGCATCCATAGAACATGGGATCGGCATGGTTCATCAACACTTCATGCTGATCCAGAATCATTCTGTACTGGAAAATATTGCCCTTGCCTATAAAGATACACCTTTTTTTTTCCCAAAACTTAAAATTAAAGAAAAAGTGATTGATTTTTCCAAAAAGTTTGATTTTTCCATTAACCTGTCAAAAAAAGTCTGGCAGCTTTCAGCCGGAGAACAGCAGAGAATTGAGATTATTAAAGCCCTTATGAACGGAGCTGATCTTCTTATTCTGGATGAACCGACATCGGTTCTTACCCCGGGAGAAACAGAGGAGCTGTTTGCCATACTCAATGACATGAAAAACCGCGGGCATATGATAATATTCATATCCCACAAATTAAATGAAATAATGGAGCTTTGTGACAGAGTCCTTGTGATGCGCAGGGGTGAACTTATTGGAAACAGTGATATAAAAAAAACAGACAAAAAAAAACTTGCCCGAATGATGATTGGTAAAGAAGTTATTTTCAATATCAAAAGGGAAAAAATCAAAAAAGGCAGAACTATTTTAAGTGTTGAGGCCATTAATGTTGTTGATGATAAAGGAATACCTGCATTAAAGGATATCTCATTTAAAATCCATGGGAATGAAATCCTGGGCATTGCAGGTGTTGCAGGGAACGGCCAGCGAGAACTTGCAGAAGCCATTACCGGGATCAGAAAGATAATTTCCGGCAGGGTGACCATTAAAGGTAAAGATATTACAAATATTTCGCCCAGAAAAATCTTTGACAGCGGTGTTTCCCATGTTCCAGAGGAGAGAATCAAATTCGGTATTGCTCCGGGATTATTTCTTTATGACAATGCCATATTAAAACAGCACCACCTGGATAAATATTCCAGAAATTCATTACTGCAGTATGATAAAATTAAAATGCACACAGAACAATTAATAAATAAATTTAATGTTTCTGCCCCGTCCATTAATACTGAAATCAGAAACCTCTCAGGCGGGAATATACAAAAACTGATTCTGGGACGGGAGATAAGCCAGGAGCCGTCTCTTCTGGTTGCTTCCCACCCTACCTATGGTCTTGATGTCGGGGCAACACAATATTTAAGGGAACTTCTTCTTACAAGAAGGAAACTTGGCAGTGCTGTTCTTCTCTTTTCAGAAGATCTGGATGAAATCTTTGAATTGTGTGATAAAATAGCCGTTATTTTTGAGGGCAGGTTCACGGCAATCCTTGATGCCGATGACAGGCGCCTTTCTGATATCGGACTTTTAATGGCAGGATCCCTGGAATATGTATAAAATAAAAATTAGTGACAGAGGTGTAGTAACTAAAACACGCTCCTTTATGACCAATATATTTTCTCTGGCAGCAGGGCTTGTGGCCATTGGAATCCTGTTTTTATCCTGTAAAATAAATCCCTTTTATGCTGTTTCAGCAATATTTACTGATTCATTTGGAACACTGTACGGCCTCAAAGAGACTATAACAAAGGCCATCCCGTTAATCCTCATAGGAACCGGACTTACCTTTGCCTTCAGGGCAAAGTTCTGGAATATAGGAGCAGAAGGCCAGCTTTTAATGGGAGCTTTGTTTGGCACATGGACTGCCCTTGCCTTTGGAGATTTTTTACCCGGGTTTATCATGATACCATTAATGTTTTTTGCAGGTTTTACAGGAGGCAGTATATGCGGCATCATACCTGCGGTATTAAAGATCAGATACTCAATAAATGAGGTTATTTCAACATTAATGTTAAACTATATATGTGCTGAATTCATAACCCTGCTGATTGTAGGGCCATGGAAAGGAAGTCAGAGATTTGGATTCCCCGGAACCAATGATCTGCCTACCCAGGCTCTTCTGAATGTCATACCAGGATCGCGTATTCACTATGCCACACTGATCATAACAATCTTATTTGCACTTCTCCTCTGGATAATTATATATAAAACCAGGTTTGGCTATGAAGTCAGGGTAGTGGGGGAAAACCCCCATGCTGGAAAATATGCCGGCATAAATTTCTTTAAGACAACAGTGCTTGTCATGGTGATAAGCGGAGGAGCGGCAGGTCTTGCAGGTGTTGGCGAGATAGCAGGTATCCATCACTATCTCGGATATCCGGCATCAATATCGTCCGGATATGGATTTACGGCAATAATAGTTGCATGGCTTGCAAAACTAAACCCTTTATATGCCATTGTGTCAGGCCTTTTCTTTGCAGGTATTCTGGTTGGAGGTGATGCAGTGCAGATATCCCTGGGCCTGCCTTCTGCAACTGTACAGATAGTGAACGGCATACTGCTTGTTTTTATGATCATGGGGGATTTCTTTTTAAACAACAGACTTCAAATTATAAAAAATTAAAGGACTCAATGGATGGAAGATATAATCATCTCCGTATTGCAGCGCACCATGACAGCCGGAACTCCGTTGCTTTTAGCAACAGTTGGAGAGATAGTATGTGAACGTTCCGGCATTCTGAACCTGGGCGTTGAAGGAGTCATGTCCGTGGGAGCTGTTGTTGCCTTTGTTGTTACCTTTTTAACGGGTCAGCCATGGCTTGGAGTTGCTGCAGCCATGGCAGCCGGCATGGTTATCTCCCTTGTGCATGCCTTTGCATCTGTTACTTTACAGGCAAACCAGGTTGTATCAGGCCTTGCCCTGACCATGCTTGGTCTCGGGCTTTCAGGTATGCTTGGCAAACCATACATTGGAAAACCCCTTGCCATTAAAATGAATGCCCTTGCCATACCCTTTTTATCGGATATCCCCTATGCAGGCAGGATCCTGTTTAATCAAAGCCCGTTTTTCTTTCTTGCCATTATCCTCGCTCTTGCTGCCTGGTTCTTCCTGGAACGTACAAGTTTTGGTATCAAAATCCGCTCCACCGGAGAAAACCCCGGTGCCACAGAGACCCATGGTGTTAATGTTTTTCGCATAAAATATATATGTATACTCATTGGGGGTGGATTTTCAGCCCTGGCAGGTGCCCATCTTTCAATTTCCTATAGTAAATCATGGATAGAAGGCATGACTGCCGGAAGAGGCTGGATAGCAATTGCCCTGACAATTTTTGCCTTGTGGAATCCGGGCCGGGCAATCTTTGCATCTTTTCTGTTTGGAGGTATATTTGTACTCCAGTATCTTTTACAGCCCCTTGGTATATCACCCAATTTCCTTGCAATGCTTCCCTATGTAACAACGCTTCTTGTGCTTTTAATAATCAGTTTTAAAGACCCAAGAAGACTCAATGCTCCGGCAAAACTCGGCGAACCATACAAAAGAGGAGAAAGGTAATATTTTAAGATCTAAAATAAAAAACATTACTTGTTTAATCTGCCTTTTATGCACTATTCTATTGTGTGATATCTGCCCTTTTTCTGCCAGTGCACTGACCATTGGTAAAGAGAGAGAACTTGCAGAAAAATATATGAAGGTCATGAAGGACAGCGGCCTTATAATTCGGGATCCCATCATATCAAACATGGTTACAGGTGTGGGAAATAAAATTGTTGCAATACTTCCTCCCCAGACTTTTAAATATTCGTTTTACGTCCTTAACGCCGATAGTTTCAATGCCTTTGCCATACCCGGTGCAAATATATTTATCCATAGAGGCCTTATTACATCCCTTGATACTGTGGATGAACTTGCAGGAATAATTGCCCATGAAACTGCCCATTCAGCCTGCAGACACATTGCCCAGCTCATTGATAAAAGTAAAATTGTGAGCGTTGCCACCCTGGCCGGCATGATAGCCGGTATCGTGGTCAGCAGTAAAGGTGATGGGGAACTTGGCAAGGCACTTACCATGGGTTCTGCAGCAGCCGGGAAAAGCGCCATGCTGTCTTATACCAGGGAACATGAGACAGAAGCTGATCAGAAAGGCTTTGATTACCTGTTAAAAACTGACTTCTCTCCCACAGGGCTTCTGACAAGCCTGAAAAAAATAAGAAAAGCAGATTTCTATGGCACTGATGATATACCTGACTATTTTAAAACCCACCCGGGGACAAGGAAAAGGATTGCCTCTCTTGAGATAATGCTTGCCAGGTATTCGGATAAACCCATACCAAAAAGCCCTGATTATAATTTTGAAATGATCAAATACCGGGCAATAGGGCTGTTTGAAACCAGTATTAAAGCAACAAAAATATTTACCAGACTTCTCAGAAAAAACCCTGACAATGCAGCATATCATTATGGCTATGCCATTGCATTGATAAAACAATTAAAAACCGATAAAGCCTATTTCCACTTAAAAAAAGCCCTGGCAGTAAAGCCATTTGATCCCCTGATACTCCTTGAGATAAGTAATATATTACTCCATAATGATCAGCCCGGAAAAGCTCTTGATATACTTAACAGTATAAAAAACAGCCCTGTGCTGGGTACAGCAGCCTATTATTCTCTGGGCCGGGCATTTCTCGGACTGAACAATTCAACTGCTGCCAGGGAAAACTTTAATAAAGTCATCTGCCACCCCGGAACAGCAGTACCAAAAACCTATTATTATTTAGCAGAACTATACAGCAGAGGAAACAACCCCGGACTTAAACACTATTATCTCGGATATTATTATTTTGAAATTAAGAACAGAAAAAATACACGTGTTCATTTGAAAAAGGCATTAAAAACTCTTAAAGACAAAGAAAAAATAAAAAAGGCAAATGAAATTTTAAAAGAGGTAAAAAAAGAAAGTCTGCTGTAAATTGCTGTGCCAGACACGATATAATGATTACCCTTTTAATTTATCTGAATTTTATTTAAAACTTATTTCCATGTAATAATATAGGTGCAGGAGTCAGCACCTTTTGACCTGCACGGAGCATCCAGGTCTTCCCTGATGTATGCAGTTTTGTTATACCTCCTGGCAAATGTATTAATCAGCCCTCTGTCAAACCGGCAGGGATATGGGACATCTACTATCATTCGGATCTCTTTTTTCCCCTTTACCTTTATAGCTTTATAGTGACCGATTCCGTCAAGCATTATCTTTTTCTCAGGGTCAAACATTACTCTGCCATCCGGGTCTTTGTGATTCATATGGTAAGTAATATCAAGCAGACCAAGTGCCTCTTCAATGTTCTTCATTGGTGGCAGTACTGCAGTACCTAATATCCTTTGTCCAACCATAAATAAAGCATGGGGATTGATTTCATCTGCCATCATCTTAAAGGCTTTCAGGAATTTTGTCAGGGAGTACCAGTGCCTGTCATCCGGGATATAATTGTCAAGTCCCACTGTTGCAAGGCATTTAAATGCTTTATCCTTTAACATGTCAGTGGAAGTTATTGAATGTATGGTCTTACCATTGAGAGTAATCCCTTTTGTGTAAGGTGTGAATTCCGCCATGCCAGCCTCCAGATATCAGTTGTTGTCTGAATGGATAAACCTATGAGCTACAAGTACTATTACACGCACATACAAGCAATGAAAATTTCTCACTTTCAGCTATAGTCAAAGATGTGTTCATTGTCAAGGGAAATTCAAATTTAAAGCAATTCCCGGTGAAAAATTATTTTTAAGATTAACAAAGGAATAAGTAAGGCCTGGATATACTTTTTCCGTTTAGGTTTCACTTGAATCAAATGCACTCCAAAAACATATCCAGGCCTCACTTTGCCCGATCTTATGCCTTAAAAGACAATATAACATTATTTATTATTCCCAAAATATATACAGGATTCGCCATTATTAAATTGAAGTACCAGATATGACACATATTTTGGCAGCCGACTCTGCGTTCACACAACCCTATAACGCTACTTACTTAATAACTAAGTTGAATTTAATAAATATATCTGTCATAATTTGAAGAAAAACTTCAAAGGAGGCAGATGATGTTAGCAAATACCCGGCAAAACGACTATTTGTATTCAATTCCCCAATTCGACCTTAACACCAAAGATATTGAAGACTTTCAGAATGAACTCAGCGGCTTTCATTCTCAGTTTCACGAATATTTCAAAAGAAGCGAGTCAAGAGGGCATTTCTTAAATTACATGAATGGGCAATTTAGCGAGCTTGAAAGAAAGTCAATCGAGCCTATAGCGATGAATATTAAAGGTGGTAACGTACGGGCAATGCAACGATTTATCAGTGATACACCATGGGATGATGAAAAAATACTGACTAAATATCGTAGTCTCGTAGCATCTGACCTTAATAACTCTGATGGGGCCATAATCTTTGATGAATCAGGCTTTGCAAAAAAAGGAAAAGAATCCATTGGAGTTGCAAAACAATATTGTGAAAACCCTGGTAAAGTTGAAAATTGCCAAGTTGGAGTATTTGCTGCATATGCCTCAGACGCGGGGTATTCACTTGTTGACAAGCGCTTATTTATTCCGGAGAAATGGTTCGGGGATGAGTATAAGCTACGCAGAAAAAAATGCAAGCTGTCTGAAGATATCGAATTTAAAACAAAACCACAATTAGCAGCTGAGATGTTAAATCACATAGCGAATGAAGATATCCTTTCATTTAAATATATTTTGGGTGGTTCTCTATACGGTATCAGCCCTGAATTCATAGAGGCTGCAAATAAGTTGGCTGGTAAGACTTATTTCGTATCAGTCCCTGGCAAAACATTGTGCCGGCTTAAATCCCCGGCTACTGTGGAAAAAAAATATAAATATCGAGGTGGGCAGCGTATTAAAAATGTTCTCGTTGACACTGAAAAAGAGCCCATATCTTTATCTGCACTTGCTCAAAGTACAAATTCTTATTTCTGGTACCGGAGAGAAGTCTCAGAGGGAACAAAAGGTCCTATTGTTTATGAGTTCACCCTCCGAAGAGTGAAACTTTCCCTCAAAGGGCTTCCCCGGCAGGAAGTGTGGGTGATCATACGCAGAAGCATTGGAAAGAATCCTGAATACAGCTATTATATAAGCAATGCGCCTAAGAGCACTCGTTTATCATTATTTGTTTGGCTAAGCGGGATGCGTTGGGCAATCGAGCAGTGTTTTGAAGAAACAAAATCAGAACTGGGCATGGATCAATATGAAGTAAGAAAATTCCCAGGGTGGCATCACCATATTATCACATGCATGCTTGGACATTTTTTCCTCTGGCACCTGAAAATCAAGTTGGGAAAAAAAAGCTCCATCTATTACGCTGTCTCTGCTTAGGGTTCTGTTTCAAGCTCTTTTACCAGTACGGGAAAATAATTTGGAAACCTTGATTAATAGAGTAGTATGGATACAAAACAGGAATCACAAATCCTATCTATCACATCGAAAACGAAAAATCATGATGGCTATGGATATTTGTTAAATAACGTTGTAGGAATAATTGGGTAAAGAGAGGTCTGGATATGCTTTTGGAGTGCATCTTTTTAAATTTTCTAAATTTAAAAACCTAAACGGAAAAAGTATATCCAGACCTCTCTTATTCCTTTTTAAAATATTCAGGCAATGCTGTGTCTGGGCAATCAGGCTAAATCTTGAAAAAAGTCCTGGTCTGTTTGGGGCTTACAAAAAAATCAGAAAGTACATTAATCATCTCAGCCATTATTTTCCAACTTTCAAATACCATAAATCGGAAAGTACATCGGATTTGATTCCGGAATTCT
>CAZQJS010000012.1:28027-73005 GCA_964593725.1 uncultured Desulfobacterales bacterium | reverse complement strand
TTCAAGGGACCCTATGTGTCAGGGTAGTTGTCCATTGGCCGTAAAAATGTTCTATCATAATTGTCAGCATAGAAGATCTCCTTTCTTTGCTAACTGCGGGGTTTCCGATTCAGATTCTTATAGTTTCTAACCCAGGTTCCCACTGTTGAAGCAGGAACATTTGCATCTTTTGCCAAGCTTATTACATATTGCTCCGGAAATGGTAACAATTCCCAATCTTACTGTCACAAAATAAACAAAATTCAGACAAAATGCTAAAACCCTGACTTCTTTTATGGTCGGGGCGGCAGGATTTGAACCTGCGACATCCTGCTCCCAAAGCAGGCGCGCTACCAGACTGCGCTACGCCCCGAAAAAAAGGATTTTAATAATTATCACTTTCAGGCTGATAATTCAAGCTTTATTCCACAATTGTAATTTTTTTCAGAATCTTAATTTTAAAAAGTTTAAAAACTCCCTGGCAATGGGAGACAGTGTACGTTTTTTATGTGTTACAATATAAAAGGATCTATGCAGGTTAAGTCCTCTGACAGTTAATGCTTTCAGCCTTCCTGTGGTGATGTCATCCTCAACTGCAATTGTTGAAAGAATCGATATACCGGCTTTACTTAAAATGCCCTGGATAATTGCAGCTGTACTGCCCATTCTTGCTGCAATATTAAAATCCAGGGGGTTAAGCATGGCATCTTCCATGCTTTTAAGAATGGATTTCCAGGTGCCTGACCCCTCTTCCCTTAAAAGGAATGGATCATCAAAGAGCATGCTCTTATGGATCTCTTCCCTGTCAGCCCACTTATGGCTGTATGGGACAATCAGCTTCATCTCATCATTGATGAGTTTCTCCTGATCAATCTTTGGGTTGTTTGTAGATGCACCCACAATACCTATTTCAGCCTCTCCTTTTTCAACCCGTTTGATAATCTGGTCTGTATCTCCTGCCAGTACAGAAATGTTGACTCCGGGGAACTGCCGCGAAAACGGACCTATCAGCCTTGGGATTATATAGCCTGCCGGGATTGTACTTCCTCCAACTATCAAATCTCCCTTTACATTGCCAAAAAATTCAAAAACTGCTGTTTCAGCTTCCATTGTCAGGCTTAATATCCTGGTTGCATAGGAGTAGAGAATTTCCCCTGGTTTTGTGGGAACAACTTCCCTTCCAAGCCGGTCAAGGAGTTTACACTCAAAATGCTCTTCCAGATCTTTTATATGACTGCTCACCGTTGGCTGGGAAAGGTGAATCGCCTTTGATGCCCTGGAAAAGCTCTTTTTTTCAACAACATTTTTAAAAATTTTAAGCTGCCAGATATCCATTAATTTAAATATTTCTCTCTTTGAATTTTCTGAATTTTTCTTCAAGCTTAATCTTTACAGGGCTTGATACCATGCCTGTGATATCTCCGCCAAACTGTGCCGCCTCTTTAATGATTGAAGAGCTTGTAAAAATCCACCTTAATCCTGTCATTAAAAAAACTGTCTGAACCTTTCTTGAAAGCCTCCGGTTCATTAAAGCCATCTGGAACTCATTTTCAAAATCAGAAATAGCTCTCATACCCCGCAGGACAGCAATGGCACCACGCATTTCAGCATATTCAACCAGAAGACCATCAAAGGAGTCAACCTCAATATCCTGGCTGTTCTTAAAGGTTTCTTCTATCATGTCAACCCTCTGGTCAACAGGGAAAAGAGCTTTTTTTGAAGGATTGTGTAAAACCGCAATAATTATCTTGTCAAATATCTTCCGGCCCCGGTCTATAATATCAATATGTCCGTTTGTCAGGGGGTCAAACGATCCTGGATACACTGCAACTCTCAATTTTTTTTCCATAATAAATCAGCTCTCCTTATAATACCCTTTTAAAAAAAGAAATTCCTGTGTCTCCCCAGGCTCTGCTGTCGTAAAGTTCAAGCCCGGAAACAGCCAGAGAACAATCCTCTTTTGCGGAATGTTCTGCAATAATAACCGCATCATCCTCCATTATCTTTAATAAATCAATATTCTTAAGAATTCTAAAAACAGAGCCTTTATTATATGGAGGGTCTATAAATATCATATTAAACTTTTTTTTAAAAAGCTTGTTTGAAGATAATATTGTATGGGCATCATGGTAAAAAACCTCAGTTTTGTCTCTAATACCAAGGAGTTCAATATTTTTTTCAATAATCTTAATGGAATTTTTTGATATATCAACAAACACAGATCCTGCAGCACCCCTGCTCAAAGCCTCAATCCCAAGGGCACCGGTCCCTGCAAAGAGATCAAGCACAGATGCCTTGTCAATGCGGGGTGCAAGAATACTGAACAATGCCTCCCTGACCCTGTCAGAAGTCGGTCTTATTGCCCTTCCCTTCAGGTTAACAAGGTTTCTACCTTTAAATTCTCCGGCAATTATCCTCATTTTATTCAATCATTCCCCTGGAAATAGGGATGGGGTATATCCTTAATATCAATCAATTCATCCTGGACCATGATGGAGAGACGTTCAATTAAATTTTTAAGCTCCCTTACATTGCCGGGCCAGTCATACTTGATAAAGGCATCAATCACCTTACCTGTAACCTGTTTTTTATTTCCTGTGGTCTGGTTTGCAGATGCCTTGAGAAAAGCATCGACCAGATCAGATATATCTTCCTTTCGTTCCCTTAATGCAGGGACTTTGATGGGTATGACATTGAGCCTGTAATAGAGATCTTCCCTGAAGTTGCCCTTTTTTATCTCCTGTTCAAGATCTTTGTTTGTGGATACAATTATCCTGACATCCATGTGTATGGTGCGGCCGCCGCCAAGCCTCTGGAACGTCTTTGACTCTATGGCCCTCAATATCTTTGCCTGGGTTTTAAGATTCATATCTCCTATTTCATCCAGAAAAAGGGTGCCTCCTGATGCAAGTTCAAACTTACCCTTGTTCCTGGCTGTATCTTCTCCCATAACCCCTTTTTCATGGCCAAAAAGTTCGCTGTCAATACTCTCTTCAGGTATGGCTGCACAGTTCACAATAATAATGGGGCCTTCGGGTCTGAGGCTTAACTGATGGATGGTTTTAGCAGCAAGTTCTTTGCCTGTGCCGTTCTCCCCGGTAATCAATATGGAGGCATCAGTGGGTGCAGCTCCTGAAATTTCCTGGTATAATTTTTTCACAGCCGGGCTTGACCCAAGAAGTGAATTTTTTTCTATGGTTTTTTTCCTTAAATATTTATTCTCTTCTTCAAGGCGCCTGAAATTCAGGGCATTGTTTATGGTTACTATGACCCTGTCAATGGAGAGTGGTTTTTCAAGAAAGTCAAAAGCACCAGCCTTTGTTGCATCAACTGCCGCCTCAATGGAGCCGTGCCCTGTTATCATAATCACAGGCAGGGTCGGGTAATTTTTCTTTATCTCCTTTAAAGTTTCAATGCCGTCCATTCCAGGCATCCATATATCAAGAAGAACAATATCCGGTGACTCCATCTCAATCTTTTTCAATGCTTCATACCCGTTAAAGGCATGGAGAACCTCAAAACCATCATCTGAAAGGATCCCTTCCAGGGATTCAATTATCATCTCTTCATCATCAACAATTAATACTGCTGGGTACATTTTTTCTCCTGATTCTTAAAATTAAACTGGAAGCTCAATAACAAACTTTGCTCCCATGGGTTTATTATCCTGTACTCTTATTGATCCATGGTGGTCTGTAATAATGGAGTTCACAATTGCAAGACCAAGTCCCATGCCCGATGTTTTAGTTGAAAAATACGGTTCAAACAATCTGATTTTTTCTCTGTCCGATATTCCCTTTCCATCATCTGCTATCTCCACGGTGACAATTTGTAAAATTTCATCAAAGGATATGGCTGCCGTGATTGTACCCTTCTTATTCACAGCTGAAACCGCATTGTCAAACAGATTGATAAAGGCCTGTTTCATGTGCTGGGGATCAAGGTTCAATTCTGGTATATTCTCCCCAAAATCAGTCTTTATTTCAATGTTTTCAAGTCCTTCCTTATAAAGCGCAATTGTCTCGGTTACTATCTCCTCAATACTGCACAATTTAAGATTAACCTCCGGGAATTTTGCAAAGGTTGAAAACTGATTGACAAGATTTCTGATATGCTCCACCTGGACGATTATTGTATTGGTACAGGTGTCAAAAATATCTTCATTGATTTTATCCGCGTATTTCCGTTTTAGGCGCTGGGCAGAAAGATTAATGGGTGTTAAGGGGTTTTTAACTTCATGGGCAATTCTCCGTGCAACCTCCCGCCACGCTGCCACACGCTGAGCCTTTTCAAGTTCGGTTAAATCGTCAAACACCATTACCGCACCAATATTCTGGTCAGTATCATCCTTAAGGCTGTTATAATGGATTGAAAAATACCTTGGTATGCCGTCTATGGCAACTGACAGAGGAAATACTGCCTTGTCAGAGGAAGGATTAATCTCGCGCAATACCTTCTGGGCTGTATCAAAATAATCTCCCTTTAACAACTCCTTCCAGTGTCTATACAAAACAGCCTCACTTTTTAAAGAGAGCATGGTCTCGGCAGCCTTATTAATTGTTGTTATTTGACCGCTGTTATCAAGGGTTAAGACTCCTGTTGAAACATTCTCAAGAACAATCTCCATATACCGCCGGCTCTTTTCAAGTTCGGTGTTCTGGAGGATCATAAGCTTTTCAGACTTTGCAAGCTTTTCCCTTCCAAGGGCAAGCTCCTTTGTCATTTTATTAAAGGAGGTTATAAGAGTGCCGATTTCATCATCGGTTTCAAAATCTATTGTGTAATCAAGGTCGCCCTGGGTAACTTTAAGTGTTCCCTCGGCAAACTTGCTTATGGGTGTTGTTATGGACTCTGCAATGTGAAAACCAAACCATATGGCGCAGAACACAACCAGAAGAGCAACAATTGAAAGGGCTATATAATTTGTTATCTGGACAGGTTTTTTAGCCATTTTAAGCTGCTGATACTCCTCAAATCCCGTTGCAATGGAGATTAAATCCGAAGAAAGGCCCAGGGGCGCCAATGTGGATATAACAATAAAGGCCTTGGCATCCTTTGCATCAACATTAAAAGGTATGGTAGATATTGTTTTAATAAATTCGCCTATGTTTGTATCCTGGGTAATTGTTTTTGCGTTTTTCCCCCTGCCTATGGTGGTGAGTTCATCACTTGTGAGCACCTCCAGATAATACTGTGCAAGCTTGTTCTCAAGGGAAAAGGTGATCCGCTTTGCTCCCGGGGTATATATTTCTATGGAATCACGGTCAAAGGCCCTTTGGACAATCTGAACATAACGTGCCAGCTGCTTTCTGTTCTCTTTTTTTAAAAGTTTTCTGGAATCGATCTGGTATGCTGCCCGTTCTGCAAAAAAGAGATTTTTCTCCTCCACAAACTCATAGAGTTTCTGACCCACAGACAGAGAGCTGTTCAAAGTTTTTTCCACAGGAACATTAAACCAGAAGGCAATACTTGCTGAAATAAAATGGATGGAGAAAAAGAACAGCACAATTGTCGGCAGAAGGGAAAGTGTAATAAAAGCTATGGTCAGCCTGGTCTTTAACTTTGTTCCTAAAATTTTGCTTTTCTTTTCATAATACAGTTTTGCAAGGTTACGGAAAACCAGCAGAAGAAGCGTTAAGAGTAACAGCAGATTAATATTAATCAGGATAAACATTAATATTGTGTTGGATATGGGGATGTCAGATCCAAAATCTGTGATCCTGATTTCAATAAAGGTGAGGGCCGCAACCGCCAGAACAATTACGACAATAAGGAGCCCCTCTTTTTTTATCCCCTGTTTTCCAGGTATTTTTTTATCCATCCTGTCTTTTTTCAATAGGTGAACTTTATTACATGCCAGTCGGTTTCAAAATCCCAGAAAGATACGAAAAAGAAGATATAGTGAAGGTATAAAGGAAGTGTGACTTTATCCAGCTCAGCTTTCAGATTAAGTTCGTATTTTTCCCCTTTTACAAGGTTTGAAAGTCTTGCAACTGCCAGGTTGTCGATCTGTGTCATAACCTTTTTTGCCTCTTCAAAGGAATCGGTTATAAATGGTTTTTCATTTTTCCAACCCCTTGAAACAATAAATTTTTTTTTAAGGGCATTATATTTCAAGGTAGCTTTAATCTTATAATCAGATATCTCTGTTTTGAAAAACTTCCTGCCAACCCTGTCCAGAGTTACGTGGAATGAAAATGATGCTGGTACACCCTTTAGAACAGCCTCACTTATTTTATCTGTAAATGCATTCTTAATTTTAAAGTAGACTATTAAATCATCTCTGGTATTTGTCAGCTGTACATCCGAAACCATGGCAGCCGGAGCTGCATACAGGGTGGTGCTTAAAATAAAAACCTGGGTAAACAGAAAAAGTAAAATCTTTTTTCCAATCAAAATCTTTACATCCTAAACTGTTTTTTCACTTTTCAATCCTGCTTTACAGAGGAAGTTTCCCACTTGTCACTCTGTTCAAGGAACTTTTTAACAAATAAATGATTTAATGCATGGCCTGACTTGTATGTTTTAATATGGCCCATGATGGGCATACCCAGCAGGGAAAAATCACCAAGACTGTCCAGTAACTTATGCCTTACAAATTCATCTTTATACCTGAGGCCATCCTCATTTAAAATTTTATCCTTATCAATAATGATTGCATTATCAAGGGAACCACCCCTGCCCAGGCTGAATTTTTTTAAATACTCAATATCCCTTATGAACCCGAATGTTCTGGCACAACTTATCTGTTCCTTAAAATCATCCACATCAGGATCAAACACATATTCCTGTTTACCAATCAAGGGATGGTCAAAATCAACAATACAGGTAATTTTCCGGCTCTTTTCCGGATATACAGCCACATACTTATCACCCTGGGATATTTTAATGGTATCCTTTACCACAAAAAACTGTTTAGGGGCAGACTGTTCCTTTATTCCTGTTTTAAGAAAACCTGCTGCAAACTCCTTGGCACTGCCGTCCATTACCGGCACTTCATAATCATTGATCTCCACAAGGGCATTATCAATACCCAGGCCTGCAAAAGCTGCCATAAGATGCTCAATGGTGGAGACAATTGCTCCGTTGTTCCCAATGACCGTTGCAAGGGAAGTATCAACCACAAGCTTGAACAGTGCACGTATATCCAGGGTCCCAGGCAGGTCTGTTCTCCTGAAGATAATTCCGTTATTAACCTTGGCAGGTTTAACTGTTACAACAATCTCTTTTCCCGAATGGACTCCTATCCCGTGGTATTCCACTTCATCTGCAAGGGTTTTCTGAAGATGATAGCCCGCTTTAGTATTAGTAATTGTAATTTTTTCACTCCCTGTTTCAACTACCATTGTATTTCTTTTATCAATAATATATATATCGACATTTATATAGCTGATTTTTATGATGAAATCAAAGTAAAAAAGATTTCTTTAAAAGGAACTTAACCTTGCTTGCAAAAATCAACAGTTGCGGACTTACCGGAATCAATGCATACATAATTGAAGTAGAGGTGGATATTGCATTCGGACTTCCTGCCTTTAACATTGTCGGACTTGCAGAAACATCGGTAAAGGAGAGTAAGGAACGGGTCAGGACAGCAATAAAAAATTCAGGATATTCCTTTCCCACTGACAGGGTTACTGTCAACCTTGCTCCTGCTGATATAAAAAAAGTGAGCACAGGCCTTGACCTTCCCCTTGCCATGGGTATTCTTTCTGCTTCAGACATTATCCCCGGAAAAACTTTAAATGATTATCTGATCACAGGGGAACTCAGCCTTGACGGACGGGTCAAACCTGTCAAAGGAGTGCTCTCCATTGCGCTTGCAGCAAAAGAAAACAAATTTAAAGGAGTAATCGTTCCATTGCCCAATGCAGATGAAGGTGCCATGGTTGAAGGTATTGATATAATAGGCATCAACCATCTTTGTGAAGTTGTGGATTTTTTCTCAGGATTAAAAAACATTAAACCTGCAAAAAACAGATATCTGTATGAATTTGACCAGCCCGGGACCAGACATGGTAAGGGCAATGGGATAATGGATTACTCTGATGTTCAAGGCCAGCACCATGCAAAGCGTGCCCTGGAAATAGCTGCTGCAGGCGGCCATAATATTCTCATGACAGGCCCTCCCGGGTCTGGCAAGAGCATGCTTGCAAGCCGCCTTGTCACCATACTGCCACCTCTAAGCTTTGATGAAGCCCTGGAAACAACCCGTATCCACTCCATTGCAGGAATAATTGATGATAACAACCCCATTGTAATACAAAGGCCGTTCAGATCTCCCCACCACACCATTTCCGATGCAGGCCTTGCAGGCGGCGGCCCGCGCCCTGAACCAGGGGAAGCAAGCCTTGCCCATAATGGAGTTCTTTTTTTAGATGAACTGCCGGAATTTAAAAAAAATGTCCTTAATGTCCTGAGGCAGCCCCTGGAAAATGGTTTTATCACCATCTCAAGGGCTGGCACCAGAACAACCTTTCCTTCGAAATTCATGCTTGTAGCTGCCATGAACCCGTGTCCCTGCGGCTATTCAAACGACCCGGACGGAAGATGCATTTGCACCATGGCACAGATCCAGAGGTACAGATCAAAAATTTCAGGGCCTCTTCTTGACAGGATTGATATACAGATAGAAGTCCCGCCTGTTCCCTATGAAGAGCTTGCAGGCAGGTCAGACTCCCTTAACATGCCGGAATCATCCATTGACATAAGGGCCAGGGTTGAAGCAGCACGTAAAATACAGAACCAGCGTTTAAAAGACGAAAATCTCTTCTGCAATGCAGACATGAATGCAGGCCAGATAAAGAGATATTGCCATCTTAATGATGATTCAGAAGCACTTTTAAAAAAGGCTGTTGAAAACTTCGGCCTTTCAGCAAGAGCCTATGGAAGGATTAAAAAACTGAGCCGAACCATTGCAGATCTTGACAGCAAATCTGACATTGAGCTTATACACCTGGCAGAAGCCATTCAATATAGAAGTATTGACCATGGCAAAGATCAATAATGATAAAAATTATAATTAATCTTTGTTCTATTTATTCACCGTCTGATAACTGCCAGAACAACAAGCAGAAGAAATGCCCCGGCAATTGCTGCTATCAAATCATCATAACTCAGCACAATCCTGCCCAGGCCTAAATGTATATTGAACACATCAAAGACAAAACCACCAATCACTGCACCGACCAGGCCTATCAGTAAATTGGTGAAAAAGCCAAAACCTTTTTTCCTTCCCTTAAGAACAAGTCCCACTATAAACCCTGCTAAACCGCCAATAATAAGCCAGACAATTATCTGTTCCATTGTAATGCTGATATTCATTTCAATCTCCTGGTATTCTGTTCATAATGCCTGATTAAGCCTTCTCTTTATTCCATATTTCCCATCAATATGTCAATTTAAACTTTAATATATCCATGATTAATATCAGGCAGGGTAATATTTGTATCATTGCCATGTTTTAAATTATCCTTTGCAATTCTATATGAGCTTAAAATCCCGTGGAGAATGGTTGGTAAAGTGTTTTTCCTCTGATCTATGAAAGGGATCATTATTCTATCCACAAACTCGGACAAAGGCTGGATTTCAAGATTTATGGAAGAGAGATGTTCATAGTAAAACAGCATGGGAAGATCATCTTCTTTATAACCCTTTAAATATTCATGGCAAAGTTTTGAAAGATAGAGAATAATTACATTCACCCTCACGGTTTCAGGTATTTCACCGGGCAGGGAATAGTTTGGATATGATTGATATTCAATGGTTCTCCAGATATTTTCCGGAAGTTTCCAGCTTTTCAGAAGCAGTTTACCCATCTGGGATGTGTCAACCAGATCAAACAAAGCCCCCATCCTCTTATTATTCCTTTTCAAAAGAAGGGTTACAAGCTGCCCGAACTCATGTAAGAGAGCTATTGTTGAGATCTCAGATGCCTTCCCGACCCTGAGTTTTGTTGCCAGGATTGATGCAATGTGAGAAATTATAAGTGAACTGTCATACATTGCTTTAAACTCTGAAGTGTCGGGCATTGTCCTTTTAACACCCTCTGCAATCACTATTCTGGAGACTTCGTTGTAACCAAGAAGCATTATGGCATGGTTAAGGTCAGATATCCGGGTATCAAGGGAGTAACTGCTTGAATTAATAGTTTTTAAAATTGCACCAACAAGGGGTGGATCCTTTTTTACTTCATCTGCCACTTCATTGGGTGAGATATTGCCTTCAAACAGTTTTGTGGATAAAGAAAGTGCAAAAACAGGAAGCCTTGGAATTTTACCGATTATCTCCCCAATGATCCTGGAATTTTGAAAATCCTTTGCTTTTTTCTTAAAGGAGAGAAACGATCTTGCAATGAACTGTTTATTCTTATATTCATACTTTTTTTCAGCAGCCCCGGTTCTGCTCTTTCTGTTAAGGGAGATGGAACTGATATATCTGTAAAACAGAAGCTGTGTCTCTTTATTAAACCCATCAAAAGTACTTTTGTCTACAACAATCAGGGTTGTCCGGGCAAGGGCTGTAACAGAGGCTGTCCTCGGTATCATGCTTAAAAATGATATCTCACCGAAAAGATCGCCGCTGGTCAGAGTGGCAAGGGTTTCCCTTTTTATACCCTGCATTGTTTTTGTGACCTCCACTACTCCCTTTAATATAATGAAAATCACTTCATCTGTATCACCTTCACAGATAATCATATCGCCCTTTTCAACCTTTTTGAGATCAGCATTTTTATATATATAGGTTAAATACTTTTTATCAAGGTCACTGGTAAGAAATTTATCCAAGGATCACCCTCCTTACAAGTAAAGGTTATGAATATACCCTGCTTTAAATTCTGTAAAATTTTTGTTGATTTATATACTTTTTAAGTTTGATTAGAATTGGCTTGTTTGTCAAGTATTTTCTGCTTTTACCCGGATACAGCCATAAAACCAGAAAAGTAATGCTGAAAATCGGCAAAAGTATGATGGCTGATCTGGTAAATCATACCTACTTCGCCCTTATTTCGTGCTTAAGGCGCGTTATAAGCTGTTCTATAAAAACTTGTGCATCTTCATTTATCACATAATCCGACATCCCGTTGAGCAGAGCATTTTCGTCGGTGTTTACCGAGATGATCATATCTGATTCGACAATGGATGATGTATGCTGTATCTGGCCTGATATTCCCAGGCCAAGGTAAAGGGTGGGTTTTACGGTTTTACCTGTCTGTCCGATCATGCGTTCTTTGTCACACCACTCTTTAAACACAGGAACCCGTGTAGCCCCTACTTCACCCTTTAATAAATCTGCAAGTTCATACAGGAGCATAAAGGTCTTTTGACTTTTAATGCCTCGCCCTCCTGCAACAATCAATGATGCACTCTCCAGGGGGACTGATTTTTTATCCCACCTTGTGGGAGCATCAAGATTTTTTATTTTCAGACTCGCCATATCATAGTCAAATATAAGTTTTATAAGTTTTGTGCTCTCAGGTCCTGATGCCTGCTCTTTATCCATATGTTTACAATGTTCATTTTTAGTAAATACACCGGGTTGAACCGTTGCCATCTGGGGCCTTGTCCGGGGTGAAATTATGGTTGCAATGACATTACCGGAAAAGGCAGGACGTTTCATCAAAAGAAGTTCACTTCGATATTGAGGCAGGTATGCAATATCAAGCCCTGTGCAGTGGGATGTACAGCCCGTGGCAAATCGCTGGGCAAGCCTTGGTGTCAGATCCCTGCCAGCTTCTGTAAATATTGAAAGAAAGGCAGAGGGTTTATATTTTTTTATTAACCGGGTTATCATGTCCGGAAAAATCTGGCTGTCATAGTGTTTCAAGTTTTCATGGCTGCAGCATATAATAATGTCCGGATGGAACGGTTCAATTTCAGGCAGATACTGCTCTGCATCCTTGCCCAATATAACGGCGTACAATTTTTGATCAACCTTGTCTGCAAGGAAGCGCGCCCTGGATAAAAGCTCCAGAGAACCTTCCAGCACCTGCTCGTGGTCCTGAATCTCCACAAAAACCATAATGCCTTTGTATGTATTAAAATCTAAAGTCGGTCTCATTTTATTTCCCGGTTTAATATTTAAGAATATTATGCTTTTTAAGAATAGCAATGAACTTGTCAACCTTTTCCTCAAGCTCACCTGTGATCTGTTCCTGTTTTCTTTTATGTTTAAACGATTCTGTCTTAATTACAATGCTTGGCGAACCCTTCAGCCCGTAGTCATCTTCACTGCCGCCAAGGTCTTCTGCACCCATGGTAATGATCTTTTTTTCAAAGCAGGAATTAATATTGGAGAATTTTGGAAATCTTACTATGTTTGTCTCTTTATCAGCAGACAGAATCATGGGAAATCCAACTGAAATTTTCTGATATTCATGCCCGTAAAGCCTTTTAATAACTGCATAGTCTCCAATAATTTCAATATCGTTAATCTGTGTAATAAGGGGAACTTCTAAAAATTCTGCCATCTGGTATCCCACGTGGGAAGTATTGCCGTCAATGGCTGTCATGCCGGTCAGAATAATGTCAAACCTGCCAAGTTTCTCAATCGCCCTTGTCAGAGTGAGGCTTGTGGCATAAGTATCTGCACCTGTAAACAAGCTGTCACTCAGGAGTATACATTTATCAACACCAAGGGCATAGGCATCATATAGAACATCTTCAGCACTGGAAGGCCCCATTGTAATTGCAGTAATGTGGCTTTCATAATACTCTTTTATATAGAGTGCAAGCTCAAGGGCATGGAGATCATCCGGATTGATAATATTATCGCTCTCTTCTCTCTTTAAAACCCCTGTCTCATTATCGATTCTGACTTTTCCTGTGCCCGGCACCTGTTTTATGCAGACAATTATCTTGAGCATAAATTCAATTCCTAATATTTCTCTGTAAACTCTTTTAAAATACTGTTCCCGATTATTATTTTCATTATTTCGCTGGTGCCTTCATATATTTCAGTGATTTTCGCATCTCTGAAATAGCGTTCAACCGGCAGTTCTTTTACATATCCATAGCCTCCGAATATCTGTAAAGCCTCCTTACATACACGCATTGCAACGGCAGGTGCATAGGCTTTGCACATGGCAGATGCAGTTGAATAGGGTCTGCCTGCATCCTTCAGGGAGCATGCCTTATAAATCAGCATCCTTGCAGCCTCAAGCTCTATTTTCATATCAGCAAGCTTAAAGGAGACCGCCTGAAATTTACCGATTGGCCTGTTAAACTGTTTCCGCTCCGATGCATATTTTGCAGCTGCTTCATAGGCTGCCATGCCTATTCCAAGTGCCTGGGCTGCAATGCCTATACGCCCCATATCAAGGGTCTGCATTGCCAGGGGAAAACCGTTCAAAGTTCCTCCAAGCAGATTTTCTTCCGGCACTTTAACATCATTGAATGATAACTCTGAGACCATATTGCCCCTCATACCCATGAGGTCTTCGACTTTTCCTGTTTCAAATCCAGGCATGGATTTATCCATGATAAAAACAGCCATCTGCCTCTGTCTGCCAGGTGCATCATACAAAGCGCCCACAAGAAAAATTTTCCCTGTGCCGCCGTTTGTTACAAAGGCTTTCTGGCCGTTTATTATATAATTTTTTCCATCTTTTACTGCCCTGGTTCTGATGCCTGCTGCATCTGATCCCGCCTGGGGTTCAGTTATGGTAAAACCACCTGTTTTCCTGCCCGTTGCAAGGATGGGTGCATACCGTCTGATCTGATACTCTGTGCCAAATTTCAAAACAGGTGCAAGGCAGACTGAGTTATGAACTGTAACACCAAGGCCAGTGGATGCACAAACCCGGGATATCTCTTCAATAATTATACAATAACTTATGGTATCCAGGCCAGCACCGCCGAATTTTACAGGAGCCTGGATTCCCCAGAGGTTGAGCTCTCCCATCAGTTGTATAATATCATCTGGCAGAGGTCTTGATTCCCTGTCAAGGATATGATCCCATTTGCCAAGGACTTTTCTGGAAAAATTTCTGATATTTTTCCGCACCATCAACTGTTTTTTACCAAGTTCAAAATCCATCACAGGAAAACTCTCTTCTGCTAAAAGTATCAATCAAGCCCAAAGATTGAACTATATCAATATTCTGGATTTGTCAATTAAAGGTGGGATTAATTCAATTTATCTCGACTCTGTTGCGGCCGTTATTTTTTGCCCTGTACAATGCTTTATCTGATTCGCCTGTTACTGCCCTTGGAGTCTTAAGGCCTGCATTACCTGCAATGCCTATACTTATGGTTGTCTGCATCGTGTTCTTACCTTCTTTGAACCTTGCATTTTCAACTGCCTTTCTTATTTTGTCAGCAGTTGTTTTTGCGCTATTTTTATCTGTATCAGGCAGGATTATGGCAAACTCTTCTCCACCATACCTGCATACTATGTCGCTCTTCCTGATACAGGAAAAAAATATATCGGCAAGACCGGACAATACAATATCTCCTGCCTGGTGACCATATCGATCATTAATTGATTTAAAAAAATCAACATCGATCATCAAAAGGGAAAAATCTCTGTTATAACGCTTTGCCCTTTCAAACTCTATGTCCAGGCTCTCCATGAAATAACGGCGGTTATAAAGGCCTGTAAGTCCGTCTTTTATAGAATTTTCAGCAATTTTCCTATGTACAAGATCAAGCTCTTTTTTAAGCCGTGTTTTTTCTATGCTGCTGTTTATGGACCGTATCACTGAATTGGCATCCAGTTCAGCCTTGGGAAAGTAGTCGTAGGCTCCGGCCTTGATCAATTGCGAGGCAACCTTCTCATTACCATGGCCTGTGATAATGATAATGGGTATATTTATACCCCTTTCCATACATTTTTCCATGAAATCAAAGGCAGTACCGAACTTAAGTATATAATCAAGGAAAATTATATCAATATTCAACTCCTTGTCTTCAAGGACCGATAATGCCTGCCTGATCGTGTCTGCATGCACAAGGGAGACCTTATGATTTAAAGAAAGAAGCTTTTCAAGGCGCTTAAAATCCTGTTTACTATCTTCGACATATAAAATATTGGTTGACTGGTGTATATCTATAATATTACTGCTTGCATCATGAGCCCTTATCTGGTCATGTTTCAGGCTCTGAATCTTTTTTGCAACTTCAGCAATGCGCATGCCAGAGCCTTTTATCTTTTCAACATACTTTGAGATATCTTTCCCGTCCTTGAGTTCCATTTCCATGAGGTCGATGTTACCCACAAGCACCTGGAGGGGCTGGCTCAACTCATGGGCTGTAGCACCAGCCATCTGTAAAAGCACCTTCAGCCTTTCCTCTTCAACAAGTTTGTTCTGCTGCTCCAATAATTTCCTGTTCACAGTATCCATATGCTCAATGCCGGCCTGGAGCTTCATATTGATATTGTCCACCTCTTTTTTTTTGTGGAAACAATCTAAAAATATTTTCACCTTTCGTATCAGATCGCGGGGATCAAAGGGGCGGCAGATATAATCAACCCAGCCTGATTCATATCCCTTGAAAGTCTGATTTTTATCCTTTTGTTCATCTGTAATAAAAATTATGGGGGTTGTCTTAAGCTGTCTGTGACTTCTGATCTTTTCTGCAGCCTTGAACCCGTCTGTTCCATTCATCCTGACTTCCATTAAAATAAGGGCAGTTTCATTCCCAAGAAGAAAGGATAGAGCTTCATCACAGGAATATCTGTTAATGAGATCAATATCCAGATTTTCAAGCATTGCTGCCATTGCAGGACTATTTTCACCATTGCCAAATACTGCTAAAATCTTTGTCTTATCGTGCTCAGTCATAACCAGCCTTTCAGAAAAAACTTAACTGAAATATTATTTGCTCCGGCCATAAAAAAGATTTATCCGGAAATGATTTTGTCTTAATTTCTCCGGTGATACATAAACCACAATACCATGGATAAAAATCGCCGATTTAAAATTGTTATAATACAAGAATAGATAAACAGAGACTGGAAGTCAAGAAGAATATAACAAGGGACTGTTTTAAGTGAAAAAAATGTATATTTGAAATTCTCCGGTTAATACCTTTTATCCAGGAACTTCACTATTTTTGAATCTTTAATGGCCTGGAGCCGGGCATCAAGGTCATCGCCCTGTTTAATATGCAGAACATAAAGTCCGGTTTCTGTCGGGCCATTTATTATCACTGCATCTGATTTGTTAAGCAATTGCCATATCTCTTTCTGCAGAGCATTCTCTTTAAAGACAATATTGACTTCCATGGCTTTCCCGGAAATTTTATTTATACTTATTTTATTTGTACTTAATGTATGAAAAGTATCAACATTTAAAACTGACGGCGGTAAAACAAGAAAAATAATGACTGCAAACTGAACACCTGCAACAGCCCAGCCCATTTTCTGAATATTTATAATGTCACGAATAAATTCAAACAATTTTGAAAATATAGATTCTCCTGTCCTGTGATGTTGTGCTTTTTCCTCCTGTTTTATGGTTTCCATGATTCTTGAAAATGCATTGGAAGGCGGCAGAATTGATGTGTCAACAAGCTCTCTGTAACTGTTTTTTAAATCTTTTTCAAAACCATTGTCCATATCTTTCCTGCCATGATCTGTTTGTGTTCCATGCGTGTAATTATCCATGATATTCCCCTGGTTCCGGGTTATTCACTATCTGGTCTGCCGGCTATTTTCACAAGCGCCTCTTTAAGAGCTGCTTTTGCATAATAGACCCTGGTTTTAACCGTGTTTTCCGGAATATTTAAAAGCTTTGCTATTTCAGAATAACTAAGTTCATGGAAAAAAACAAAATCAAGTATTTCCCTGTGTTTTGCTGATATCTCCATCAATGCCTCCTGAATATACTGTTGTCTTTCAAACCCTTCATAGGCCTTATATGAATTATCATCCTTCACAGGCCTGTCAATGCTCTGGGTCCCATTGTATTTTTTTCTTAATTCATTGAATGCAAGGTTCCTTGCAATCCCAAACATCCATGTTCTGACCTTTGACTTACCCTTAAATCGTGATGCATTTTTCCAGACCGCAGCATAAACCTCTACATGGATATCCTCGGCACTTTGCCTGTTTTGAAGTAATCTGTATAAATACAAAAATATACTCCTTGAAGTTAATTCATAAAGCTCTTCAAAAGCTTTTGTATCCTTTTTTATTACTTTTTCGAGAAGCAGGCCGTGATTGTTATCTTTATCATAACCTGCTTTTTTACCCATACCCGGTTCTCTGTTCATGTAAGTAGTATGAACCCCATAAAAGGTTCAACATTTTCCTGATATTATTTTATTAAAATTATCAATTGTTTTTCTTAACTGCCATACTCCTGGTCATCAAATATTTATTAACCCATTTATTCATATCGCCGTCAAAGGATTTCAGCCTTGCCAGAATATAATCCCGGTTTTTCCCGTGGGACAGGGCTAAAAGACCAGATACAACAGCTCCTGATAAAGATGTTCCGCTTAAAAAGTTGTGTTTGTTATGGGGAATGGTTGAAAAAAGATTATCGCATGGAAGATAGAAGTCAGCTTTTTCAGCAACTTTCGCATTGGGAAAATAAGTGCCGTCTTCTGCTATCCCCGCAACAGAGATAACATCAGGATGGGATGCAGGGAAGCTCAGGTCATATAATTCACGATTATTCCCCGCAGGTGCCACAAATATAATTCCATGTTCTGCACCAGTTTTAATAATCCTTGATATTAATTTGTCCTTAACACTTGTGCCAAGACTCATATTAATGATCTGCACATCTTTTTTTATGGCAATATCCAGTGCCCTGGCAATGGAGGAAGAGTAACACTCACCTCTGGGCTGGGTCTTTGAAATCTGCCTGCATGCCCTCAGGGCAAAAATTTCAGATTCAGGAGCATACCCTTCAATTCCAAAATTATTCTTCCTTGCTCCTATCAGTCCGGCAACTGCTGTTCCGTGTATCTCAGGCAGGTATTTTCCCCTGGGCATACAGTTTTTTTTAAAGGATACTGCACCTTTCAGATCTTTATGCTTAACATCCACGCCAGTATCAACAACAGCTATCTTAACACCCCTGCCCTTAAAGTTAAGATCAGGATCGATTTTAATTATTTTTCTGATACTCTGCATGTTATTCATGGGCTCATCCAGTAAGTTACCAACCGGCCCTGACATGGTTTTAAAAACAAAATCAGGCTGTACATCAACAACATCCCGCCTTAATTTCAACTCATCAATAATACCTGATATATCCCTGTCAGTGTAAAATTCTGTAACCTCCATGCCAAGAACCTCAATGGGATAGCTGTCCAGGATTTTCAGGCCGTATTTTTTCTTAACTGCCTGGATGACCTGCCGGCCGCGTTTTGTTGGCCTGGTAATAAAAAGTATATGCCCGGGCACAAATGCGCTCTTCTGATTAACAGAAAAGAGCGACGGTATACTTTCGGCTGTGATCTCATTTTGATCGTTAAAACCTATAACATTCCATATATACTTTTCCTCTGGTTTAATACGGCTCATTAGTATATTGGATTTAAGTGCATATTCATTTTTCCTTGTATATGCTGCAAATATCTGTGTCTGCCTGGTCTTTGAAAAAACAGTTATCAGATAAACCAGGGCTTTTGGCACAGGCTTCCATAGGAAAAAAATGGGTTCATAGGCTATATCCTCTCCTTCGGCAGGCTGAAGCAGCTGAATTTCTGCAATCTGTTCCCTCTCGTCTGAAGTAATAAAATAGAGTGCATAGGGAAATTTTATGTTCATATGGGGTGCTGTTATCACAAAACGAACCTTATGGGTTCCATACTTAAAGGTGGGGATGGGCGGTGCTGCAGGGTAGTTCAAGGTGATAGACCTGCCCTTTGCAATATATCTTGAAACATAGCTCTGTCTTTTTCCATCAATTTCCCAGAATCCTTTTATGTATCCTGAACCTTCAAAATCTATTTTTGCAAAAAGTCCGGGCGGACTCTGATTCCTGTTTAAAGTTATCTCAGGTCTGTTATTCTCAAAGTACAGCTTTATACGGCTGATATAAATTCCATGTTTTATCTGCTGGTTCATAATGGCCGGGTTCGGTCCTGAAGCAATGGCTGCACCGCCTGTAATTGTTCTCACTCTGACAGTATAATTGCCAGGCTTAATATAGGTATGGGTTGTAACATATGTTTTTGAAAAAAAATTAACAAATGGTACAACTAAACCAACAACAAACGTCTCTTCTGGCGTACCATCGCCGTAATCAATATAGCCGTTGGCTGTTCCGTTTTGACCATTGAAAGTCAAAGTGCTTGTAAAGGTGACTTTATGACCTGGTTTCCCTGGATGGCTGTTTGAAGAGACAATATGGGCCATTGCCACACTACTGAAAAGTATATAAATAGTAATAATAAACAGTATATATACTGTTTGGTTGAAATTTTTAATCTGCTGCACAATAAACCTCCTTTAAAAGGATAGTATAAAATCCCCTGATAATGTTATATAAACAATGGTCTCCTCGGTCCGGGTATCCATTATTATATCTTTTGTTTTCCCATAGGTTGCACCAAGACTTGCTTTGGGAGAAAAAACACCCCGGATTCTTCCGGGATATGCATAGGTTATCTGAAAATCATCTGAATAATAGGTCTGATCAATGCTTTTGTCACTGGCTTCTGTGTTTGAAAAATTACATGTGTTATTAATTGAAATACCTTTAAGTATATTTGCTGTCAGAGTCAGGCTGTATGAGTCTGTATCACTGTATACGCCTGTTACAAGGTCCTTATATCGATTAAAACCCATTGAAGGCTGAATTGAAAACAGATTGTTAAAATATGAAGCAGACAAGGTAAGGGAAAGGTTGCTCGTATCAAGATCAGCATCGGTTCTGTCATTGGTTTTGGAATAAAATGGAGTAAATACTACATTGTATGCATCCTTTATAAAGGAAATTGTTGATGAGTATGTATCAGTATAGCTGTCAAGCAGTGCAACCCTGTTTTTCTCAATATTCCTGAACCATTGGAATGTCATGGGCAGGGCTGCAAACATGTTTAAGGCATAATCAAACACATAGTCAGTATAATCGGTTCGTCCAAACAGAGAATCATGGTCAACATCGTTGTTGTGTACAGAATACATGGCCCCAAACGTGTGTTCTTCAAAGGTGAGATTACCTTTTAATGTATATCCCTTGTAATCATTTCTCACATTGCTGCAAGGCACCTGGTAATAAGGGCCTGTATATTCATACTCAACTGAATAGCTGAATTTACCGAGTATGCCGTCTGCCTTGAGCAGATAAGCTTTATCATGTTCCGCATCAAGATTATCCAGTGTATCAAAATCATAATATGATCTGTCAAATTCAAAACTTGTGGCAAGTTTATGTTGAAAAAAATCTGTTGTTACAATAACTCCTTTAACATTACCCTTTGTTCCGCCAGAGATATCCCATTGGCCAAAGGACTCATTGTCAGGCAGGGTGCCTCCACTTATATAAAGGGCTTTTATGTTTGCCCGGTTTTTCAACAGATCAACATCTCCTGTCACACCGATGAGATGATCCTCATTATCTAATCCAAGCCCAAAGTTACCATCTGAGCCATATATCTGATCCGATCTTACAACAAAGCCTGACACGCCGGCTGCTCCGTATCTGGCATAGAGTCTCCCACCTCTTCTGGAGAGGTTATTGACACTGTTTCTGGACTCATTAATAAGAAGATCACCCACTTCAGCCCCGGCCATATACTTCTCTTTCTGATACTCACCTGCAAAGAGAAAATTGACAAGTTCAAGTTTATCCTCCAGTGGTTCAACCGGAGGAAACTGTTCATCATGGTACCGGCCATTGGCATTAAACCTGAAAGACCATGGACCCTGGGCCAGGAGATTTTCAGTTCCAAGATTTACCTCTGCATTCCAACGGGATATCCTTCTGTCCTCTGCATCCTGGTATTTTTTAATTATTTTTGTATAACCGGCTGATATTATATTTTTTGAATAAGCTGTTTTAAAAATCTTTGAATGGCGGCTTGTGAACTGAAACTGCTCCATGGCCTGCTCACCGGTCTGGGTAGTGAAAGATACAGTAAGCTGATGATTTCCTGGCTGAAGAACCTGCACCGGACTGAATTTAAAACCTGCTGAATTGATGTTGATAAGTGCACTTATATCTGTATAATCCAATTGTACATATAAAGACTCTTTAATATATGGCACATTAATCCTGCACTCAATATCAGGTTTTTTCCCATAAACCAGCTCATTCTCCACAGGTGCCAGCATCTGAACATACCTTGCCATATTTTCCCCTGACCCTTCCGGTGATGTTTCCTGTTCGCTGAAACCAAATCCAAAGGAAAGAAAAAGACAGATCATAATATAAATAAATAGTCTGCTGATTTTGCAGGACAAATAGGTCAAAGGGCAGGATTTATTTTTCCATAATTTATTTTTACCCGAAGATACCATGGATACGAATCCTCACCATTAACGTTAATATTAATCAAACTTTACTCTTCATATCTGTCTGGTATGTAAATGTCAAATTATTTCACTAAATTAGTCCATATCACCTCCCTTGCATAATAAAACTATTAAATTGGATGCTGGAAAAGACATCTGCCTTTTTCAACACCTTATTTAGTTTTCTCCGAAGTGCAACTCTATTATATGTAATTTCAATACGTGAAAAGGTTCAAAAACTTTAAAGATTTCTTATAATTGTGAGCCTGCCTTAATCATAAGATAGTTGTTAACAAGGGCTGCCGGAAGTTGGGAAGCCAGCAGATCAAGGGCAATAATGCCCTGGTGGTTTAAGAGTTTATGACTGCGCCTGCGCTCTTCAAGATACAAAGTAATGCTCTGGAATCTGAGGGCTGTTTTATAATCAATTACCTCATTTTCCAGTGTACTGTCAAGAATCTCTTCGCGCAGATCAGCCAATATTGTAAGATGACGTTTCTTCAGCATCTGGATGGCTTTATTAACATCTCCATGGTCTTCATTGCGTGTATTGGTAACAAGTATGACTAAAGCCCGCCTGCGTTGAAGGGCAAGCAGTCTCTCTGCCAATGCAATATAATCGGCAGCACTTACAGAAGAATGGATATCATATACCTGATGGAGAATATGCTTCACGGTTTTACCACCTTTTTGAGGAGGATACCATTTATCCACCCCGCCAAAGGTCATAAAACCCACAGCATCATCCTGCCTGGAAGCCACATGGGATAAGAGAAGCATTGCATTAAAAGCCTGGTCAAGGTGGGACTGTCCGTCATGTTTATGCCTCATATGTCTTCCACAATCTATCAGAAAAATAATATGTTGGTCCCGCTCATCCTGGTATTCTTTTGATATCAGTTTTAAATATTTTGATGTTGCATTCCACTCAATATTGCGGAAACTGTCTCCTGAACGATATTCCCGCAGCTGATGAAAATCATTGCCCTGCCCCCTGCGCTGTTTCTGCTTAATCCCTATCTGGCTTAAGCGGTTATCAGTCGCAAGGAGAGCATATTTTTTTATCTCCCGGAAATTGGGAAAGACTTTGATAAAGCTTTTGGATTTTATGAATCTTTTTTTCCACCACAGCCTGAACTTTGACAGAATAATGAGATCAACACCTTTAAATACCATATCACCACGCCTCAATGGTAAAAAATCATAGGCAGTAACAAACTCATGCCCCTCTGGTAAAATCGTTTTAAAAGGGAAAAAATCTGTTGTTGAATCATCTGGATAATGGTCATGGATAATTACACAAAGGTCATAAACCTCCATGTTTTTAAATCTCAGGGTGACACTGGATAAGACTCCTGCTGAAATACTCTGGTTTACCATACGTTCAAATTCAATATGCACATTCCCGGTGATAATAAAATCAAATAACAAGAGGGCAGAAACAAGAGCAGCCCCTGTCTTCCACACAATAACAAAGCCATGGAAAAATGGGATGATAAGGGCTGTAAGGGTTAAAGCCGAAACAAGAATCAATGCATTGCCTGATGGTCTCATTTTCTTGGAGCATCCACATGTTTAAGAATATTATTTAAAACATCATCGGGTTTATAACCCTCTATTTCAAGATCTGTGGAAAGTTTAATTCTATGACGTAACACAGAAAGGGCAACTTCTTTTATATCATCAGGGGTTACAAAACCTCTTCCTTTAATAAGAGCGTTTGCCCTGCCTGCCCGGATAAGAGCAATGCTGCCCCTTGGCCCTGCACCTGTTTCTATCCCCCCTGACTTTCGTGTTGCCCTGATAATTCCCACGGCATAATTTATTATTTTATCATCTGTTTTAAGCCTGGCTGCATACTGCTGGAGGGCTACAATATGATCGGTATTTAATACAGGCTTAATGGCAGATACATCGAGTTTATCTCCAATGGAGCCTGATGTAACATTTCTTACAATCTCCTCTTCTTCCTCAAAATCAGGATAATCAATGAAAATATTTAAAAGAAACCGGTCAAGCTGCGCCCTTGGGAGGGGGTATGTGCCTTCATGTTCTATTGGATTCTGGGTTGCAAGTACAAAAAACGGACTTGTAAGTTCAAAGGACCGGCCCTCAATGGATACCTGCTGTTCCTGCATGACCTCCAGAAGTGCAGACTGGGTTTTTGCCGGAGCGCGGTTTATCTCATCTGCCAGGAGAAAATTACAAAAAACAGGGCCTTTTCTTACTTTGAAAGTATTGGTTTTCAACTCAAACATCATATGACCGCTGATATCACTTGGCATGAGGTCAGGTGTGAACTGTATCCTGTTAAATACTCCGTTTACTGCGGCTGCAATACTTTTCACAAGAAGAGTCTTGCCCAGGCCGGGTACTCCTTCAACAAGGGCATGGCCTCCTGCAATAAGGCATATGATTATCTCTTTAACCACACTGTCCTGACCTGTTACAGCTTTTTTAACTTCATTTTCCAAAAGCATTAATCTTTCAATCTGCTGATTTTCATTCATGGGTTAATCATTCCTGTTTAAAGTTTTCTTTAACAATAATAAAACTATCTTTGAATTAAATCATGTAAAACCATGGTTTTTTTTATAAAATCATGCTCATTTTCCACATTGCCGAACAATGCATTGTGGAGCCTTTCAGGAGGAATATCCATCTGCTTTGCAATAAAAGCAAATCTTTTAAAATTATCTTCTTTGCTGCCATTATCCATTGTAATGGATTCAATAAAATATTTTTTCTGCAATGATCTTTTTGCAAGTTTTTGAACCTCTTTCAACATCATGTTTCCCTTGTCAATCTTAAACAGAAAATTACCCGATGCTTCAAGGTGTTCCATAAGGTTTCTGGTAACAGGTTTTTCTTCTGGTAACATGGGGCCTGTTTTTAAATTAAGTCTTAAAATAATAAAAAGCAGCAGAACCATGAGGCAGATGATAAAATAATGTGCTTTGTCCCATATCATGGATAAAAGTGAAGGCATATTACCGGAGTATAACAGCCATATTTTTGATCTGCTGCGGCCATTTTCTTTTAAACCATTCTGAACAAGGCATGAAAGAAAATATGCATGGTCATTTTTCCCAATATTTCCATTCTTTAAAAAAGCATTATCACTTAGAACAATTAGTCTGCCCTGGCCCAGGTTTTTTTCAACAATATGTTTATTATTATTACCCCACTTATCTTCCCCGGAAGAGCCATGACCCGTTATTATGGTTCTTGCTTTTAAAAAAGAGACATCTGCAGATTTTCCATTTCCACAATCGATTCTGGAAACAGATTTCCGGCCGGCACAATCACAACTTCCATCGCCATTATCATCTTCCAGATCAAATAGAGGTTTGATATTAAACCTGTCCAGAAGATTGTTGCCGCTTTTTAATAATTTTTTATCCTGGTTCCTGTGTGGTGCAATAATCAGGCTTCCACCACTTCTTATCCAGGAGATAAGAAGATCTTCCCTCTTTTTTGGCAGATTACCGCCAAACCTGTTAATGATAATAATATCATGCCTGCCCGGCAGATCAATCAAAATCCTCCTGTTGCTGACACTCTGTGCATCCATGCCTGTTTTATTCAAAAACCGTTCAGCTGCAAGAAAAGGATTTTTAATTGCCTCAATTGAAGGCATTGTTTTTATCTCTTTTTCATATCGTACAAAAAAAATATTGAAAAAAACAAAAGAAAACAGGCATACAAAGGCAGTCACAACAGACAGAGCTATTACTATCCTTTTATCCATCAGCCTTTTTCCTGTTATTTTCCATATATTGTCTTCCAGGTCATGCAGACTTTCTCAATGACCTTCCTTTGGGGAATAATATGGCCATAGGCCATGGCAAGCCATATATTTGTCAGGGTCTTGAAAAATATAACCTCATTTTTTTTCTGTTTTGATTCAATTATTTTTAAGCACTCATTTTCAGTTGCACTTGCAGGGATGGTCAGATTGAAATCATTTATTAATCTCACAAGAGTACCACGGTATAACAGGCTTAATGCTTTTCTTATCTCATCCTGGTTTAATAATTTAAGCACATTGTCCACAATATTATCAGGCAGAGTATTTTGGGAAAGATCAAGTCCGAAAAGCCTTGAGGGAATATCAGCTTTCCTGTGTGATACCCTGGCCTGGAATTTAAACCATTGCCTGTGCTGCCCTATCTTATAGATAATGAACAAAAAGAGCATTCCTCCCAGGGCCCATGCAGCTATTTCGAGAATAATACCTGCCGGTTTAGTAACATTACCAAACAATATAAGGATTTTCCCAAGTAATTTGAATAGATTTTCAAGCCATTCCGGAAGATCATAATCAACCTTTTCAAACTCCTTTATTTTCCAGGCACTCTTTGTCTCTTTCCTTCCAAAATCTTCATGGGAAAGAATATTCTCAATAACCGAGGCGGCCTCTTTCTTTGAAATAATATGGTCGTTCCCTGCCTGGACTTCATTGGAAAAAGGCATAAAAGAGCCTGAAAGAAAAACCAGTAAGCCAAGAACAATGGATACTGTTTTTTTTGCTCTTTTTTTAACTTTCCCCGTAAACCTCTTCTTCTCTTTTGCCTTCCGTGCCATCAGGCGTTTAAAACTTATCTCAATATCCCAGGCTTCAAGTTTTGTTCGTCGGTTAATATATAGTGAAAAGCCAGCTGCAACATAAAAAGGTGCCATAATTGACATTGCAGCAAAATTGGTCAAATTAAGTACAAAAGCTTCAATATTCCCGTTACCGGCGATAAAGGCCCTGAAGCTTGTCATGCGCAGATCATCAGGCAGGATAAAAGTTACCATGGCCGCCATGGAAAAGGCTATAACCGTTTCAAAGACAAAAGAGATAAATGTCAGACCCTTTCCTGCCCCCTGGTTATGCCCCAGGATCTTTATCCGGTTTGAGTATTCCTCTGCCCTGAGGTTCTCAAGTATTGTAACGGGCATGAAAAATGAACGGTTTGTGCGAAACCGCAAATATGTGAGATCTGCAAACAGTTTTGGTCTGATGATTTTGAAATATTGTTTAACTATCCATTTATATCCTGGCTGCTCATGGAATAATGCCCTTGACAACCAATACACAAGTGGTTTTTCATAGACCGGCTTCAACCACCAGATCAATGGGAATATTATGGCTGGCAAATGTATGGAAAAGAAAATATAACTCAAGATAAAAACTGAACCTGCGCCGGTAATCCATAATATCCACAGTGGGAAAAACCATTGGCGTGCCATGGCAAATCCCAGATCGATTGCTTCAAGGGGAGACCGGGGCCTGATTTCCACGCTGATGTTCTCAGGATCCAATATCTGCCCCTTTCATATTATCTTGATTCCTTCCGGAACCTGCCAGGGAAAAATACAGGATCACTGCAGACCACAAAACAGCTGCAACAATGTATTTTACCCCCGGGGATGCACTGCCCGATGACCAGAAAGCCTCAATAAAAGCTGCAATTAAAAACATTATACCAGCGCCTATTATAAGCTTTAAAGCATCAACAGCCGCATGTTTCAACGCTTGAACCCTTTTTCTCCTTCCCGGTGCAATGACTGCATGGGCCAGTATAAAGCCTGAAGCTCCACTGATGACAATGGCAGTGAGTTCAAAGGCTCCATGCCCGCTTACAAAGGGCCAGAATATATCAATCAAACCAAGCCCTGTTATATACCCTGCAACTCCTCCCAGTAATACCCCATTATATAATAGAAACAAGAATGTACCAATGCCTGCAAATATACCTGTGGCAAATGTTCTAAGCCCAATACTGATATTGTTTTTAATATAAAATCCAAACATTACAATATTGGTATCAGAACTCCTTGATTCCATTCTGCCGGCTTTCCTGTTTGAAGGATCATACATATATTCTATCTCAGCGACCTTGCCGTCATTTAAGATGGAGTAGATCAGTTCATGCCTTTGAAAACAGGAATAACCGGTTAATAATGCAGGCAGAAGAAACAGGGTAAGGGAAATTACAAAGTATATAGAATTCTTTCTTAAGGTTTCCGGAAATCCCGCAGATATAAATTCAATGGCACAAAAAAACATGGAACTGTGATATTTATAAATATATTTATGGCCATTAAGGGCCAGGGAGTGCAGATAATCTACAAGAGCCGGACTATACTCTCTGCTCAGTGCAAGGGCATATTGATTGCATATCTGCCTGTATAAAAAGAGAAATCTCAAACCTTGCCTGAACCCTGTTTTTTTTATTGAAACCTTTTCAAACTTTTTTGTTAGTATGGAAAACTCATCCCACAATTTTCTGTTTTCCTTCTCAAAAAGCTCCTGGTGCATTTTATTTTCCCCTGGCAAGCCAACTGGCATAGGAATATATTTCATCAACAGCCATGGCACCCTGTTTCCCTGTCAATCCGTATAAAATCCCGGCAAGTTCAATACAGCGCTCCTTTGAAAGCACCCTGTGGCGTTCTGCAAAGTCCAGTATGGTCTGCTGTTCATGGATGTACAGGCCGGACGGAGGTGGTTTGGCCTTGCACTCTTTTATTTTTATAAGTTTTTTCCGGGTCTCTTTATAAACAACAAGTGTTCCTGCTGCCATGTCTCCAAGCCGTTTAAACTCTTTGTTCAACAGCATTGATATCAACCCTGTACAATAAAAAAAGGGGAAAAAATCAGCCCCCCGTAAAAAATTCCTCAAAATCGACGAAGCAAAATAGACAGGTGTTCCATTATCATGTATTACACAGAGCCCAACAAGTTTTTTGCCTGGAGTTGCCCCGGAAAAATACACCTCAAAAATAACAGGATAAAACCACTCCATTAAAAAACTTAAAACCAGAAATATTCCCATGCCGGATCTGCCAAAATATCCCAGTGTGGAAGCAAGAATCATCATGACACCAATGCGTATTAAAAAATCCGTGAGCCATGCATAGGAACGTGCCAGAGGTCCGGCCACTTTCAGCTTAAGGACTATCCCTTCAGGAGTTTCATAGTTCAATGCAGTGTCAAGTTTTTCCATAAAGATATGCTATTTAATATAAAAGATATCTTTATAGGCTACATAGATTGATGCAAAAAAGACCGGAGTAACTGCAAACACCACCAAGAGCATGCAGATACCCCCAACGATTACACCTGCTATTTTGGAAACCATGGCAACCAATGCACTGATTCCGCCTATAATTAGAATTGATGCAGTGAGCACTCCCAGACATGCAACACTGTATAGTAAAAAAGGGAGCATGTTAATAAGACATGCCCTGAAACTCATCTTTACTGCATTAAAAACCGATGCCATATTAATTGCTATCAATGCAGGTCCGAAATAATAGGTCATGGTAAGGGGGATGGTTATAAGCATGATAACCAGTATAACGAGCACCATGATCATGGGAGACATATTGACAAAAGCTGCCATATTTGCAGAGATATTCAGATCTGATAAACCTGCCCCGGAGATAACCATAATAAATAAAAAAGAGATTATCATCACCCCAAAGATTGCCATTGACACAATAAAATATAACAGGCCAAATAGAAACAACTGACTGAAATTACTTGAAAAGCCTGCGAATAGATGGCCTATTCTGAATCTTTTGCCCTCATGCTGATCCTTTGCTCCGATCATAAAGCCTGCCATGAAAGCAGGGCTGAATAAACTGGTGACTGCTGCACCGATAACAGGAATAACATTTGTAATTGTATTGATAAATATAAATATAAATACTGAAATAATCCATGTAAACGGATTTCTTTTAAAAAGCTTAAATGCACTTGTCAACCAGTAAAACCCGTTTTTAATGGGAAGCCGCTGGGGGGAGACAAAGTTGCTCTTTTCGGTCAGGTCATCTTCTTCAAGAACTGCAAGGGGTGGTGCATAGGGGTTTGATGATCTCTTGTTCCCTGTGAAATTATCATTTTCCAGTTCAAGTCCATCAAGTGCACCACCCATGCTGTCAAACTCATATTCAGAGTCAGACTCAGACCCGAACACAACTTCGGGCTCAATTTCAGGCTCAAGTCCTTTAATTTCAAATTCCCCGTCCAACTCATTATCTAAACTCTTCTCAACTATCTCAAAATCAGGCTCCGGGTCCGGTATTGGTACTGACATGATTTCAGTTTCATCATTTTCAGTTTTATCCTTACCAGTTTCATGTTTGTCACTTTCAGGTAAAGAGGCCTTTTCTGAATTGGGTTCAGTTCTGACCTGTTTATTATCTGGCGTACCATCCGGTGCACTGCCCGGTTCCTCTTCCATGGATAACGGCTGCTGTAAAACAGCTTCCGGTGACACATCCGGTACACTGTTGCCAGGTTCAGGTGCAGGAGGCATCGTATATTCAGGGGGAGGTCCCGGTGCCATTACATCCTGCTCAGGCGGCAGTTCATATCCTGGTTCATCTGTAAACTCCTGCCCTGGCTTCAGCTCTTCTTCTGGCCCGGGGATATGGCCCTGCTCCGGAGCATACCCGGATTCCTGACCCTGGGGGTAATCTGTCCCCTGGTCCGGGGCCGGGGTATATCCCGGAGGCGGCACAGGCTCCACAGGTGCAGGTATATAACCTTCCGGTAAAATTTCCTCTATATCGACGTAGGCTCCACAATTTAAGAAACCCTGTTCCACTTTCTGACAGATATCATAGGGTGCGTTCTTTTTAACTATTGTTCTTTTCTTGGAAAACATTATTTTGATTTTTTCGACATCCACTTTAAACATCAAAGCAAGCCTTTCCATAACCAGGCTCAAAGTAGCCTGCTCATGGATTTCACCTTTAAAAACAACGTTAAATCTTCTCTCATCCATCACATACCTCGACAAATATTTTGTATTGCTTCCACCAGACTTAATTTACAGTGGAAATATTTCAAGTATTATTACTTGAGTATCGATTTGTTGAGAAAAAGTCAATGTTTTAACAAAAAACCAGGGAGTTATTATAAAAATCAGACTTAAAACAACCTGTCTATAAAAAAAAATTCCGGTTGGGTTGTCTGGAAACTTCAGGAGGGTTTTGAAAAATTTCTTCAATGCACTCCCGGATTTCATCCATGGTGGCATTGTGGAGCAGTTTCTTATTTATTGCGTGGCAGAACTTAAAATTCGCAGCAAAATAGGGCACCCATTTTTTAAAAAATTTAACCCCCATGTGCTCACCAAAATATTTTAAAACCAGTTCAGCCATTCTCACGGCAGTGTGATGGTATATATTATCATATTTTTTAAGCCTGCCTGACCACAAAGCAAATACCCATGGGCGGGCAATGGCAAGCCTGCCTATGGAGACACCGTCACATGAAGTTTCTCCGGCCATATTATCCATGTCTGAACGGGTCAGGATATTGCCATTACCAAATACAGGGATATCCACAGCCCTTTTTACAATTCTGATATATTCCATTCTTGGCGGCCGGGTTCGCCTGTCAGGTGCAATGCGCGGATGAAACACCAGAAGGTCGGCCCCGGCATTTTCAAATTTCCTTGCTGTTTCTGCAACCTTAACCTGGTTCTCCTCCCAGCCTATCCGGAATTTAACAAAGACAGGAATTGATACACTTTTTCTTACCCTGTCAACTATTCCTGCTGCTGTATCAGGTGTTTTTAAAAGGGCAGCACCGCACCCCTTTTTACATATTGCTGCAACTGAACAGCCAAAATTGAGGTCCACGCCAAAAAAACCTTCCTGTTCTATTCTCTTTGCAGCTTTTGCCATATCACCGGAGTCAGAGCCAAATATCTGGCATACAAGGTTTGAAAGCTCTTCCTGTCTGAACTTAAAAACATGGGATGTCATGGGGTTTTCCGTGGGCACAGCCCTGGCATTACACATGCCTGTAAACAACAGTCCTGCGCCGCCAAATTCCAGAATAAGCTCCCTTAAAGCAATGTGGCCAAGGCCTGCCATGGGTGCCAGAAACAGCCTGTTGGCCGCAATTTTTCCGCCCACCTTAATACTTGTTGAACATAAATCCATATAACAGCTTTCCATTAAACTTTTCTTGACAAAAAGTTCCATACCATCCTATAGTTATTTTATCCACTAGTTGTTGTAGCTTGAATATGACTTATTATCAAGGGTTCGTACGCTGTTGCTCAATTTAAGATCAATGCAGATTTAAGGAAAATTATGATTAAAGATACTTTTTTTATTGAAGGTTCTGACAAGGTAAAAATTTTTACCCGTAAATGGCTGCCCAATGGCGCATCAGCAGAATCCGGCCAGGCAGACATCAAAGCTGTTGTTCAGATTGCCCACGGCATGGCTGAACATTCTGCAAGATATGATAATTTTGCAGACACACTTACAAAAAACAATTTCGGAGTGTATGCAAACGACCACAGAGGACATGGAAGAACAGCAGGAACAGTTGACAATCTGGGATATTTTGCCAGCAATAACGGATGGGATCTGGTGGTAAATGACATGGGCCTGCTTACCAATATAATAAAAAAGAGACACCCGGGCATACCAGTATTTTTACTGGGCCATTCAATGGGTTCTTTTCTCTGCCGGGATTATATGTTCTCCCATGCCAGGGATACTGATATAAATGGAGTTATTCTGTCTGCCACGGCAGGCAGCCCTGGACTTCTGGGCGATATAGGCATTATCATTGCAAAAGCAGAATGTATACTGCGGGGTAAAAGAGCCAGAAGTCCCCTGCTTGACAAGCTCTCCTTTGGAAGCTTTAATAAAGCCTTTAAACCCAATCGTACAAAGTTTGACTGGTTGAGCAGGGATAATAAAGAGGTGGATAAGTATATTAATGACCCATTCTGCGGCACTGTCTTTACGGCAGGTTTTTTCAATGATTTATTAATGGGCATTAAAAAGATCAATAAAGCTTCAAACCTGGCCCTGATTCCTGAAAATCTGCCAGTGTACCTCTTTTCCGGCAGCGATGACCCTGTGGGCGATTTCAAAAAAGGAGTTGAAAAAGTCTATGAAAGTTATGTAAAAGCCGGCATACAGGATTTAAATATCAAATTTTATGAAAAGGGCCGCCACGAAATGCTCAATGAAATTAATCGTGATTCGGTTTATGCCGATATAATGAACTGGCTTGAAAACCATCTGTAGATTTAAATATATCTGCTTTTCTTTAATAAATAATTGTAAATCAACCACGGGGATATTATGAGTAAATATATATTATCGCTGGACCAGGGGACAACGAGTTCACGGGCTATTGTTTTCAATAAAAACGGTCAAAACATAAGCCAGTGCAGCAGGGAATTCAAACAGATCTATCCCAGACCAGGCTGGGTGGAGCATGATCCTGAAGAGATCTGGGAAACACAGCTCAATGTTGCTGAAAAAGCCATTGCACAAGCAGATATTTCTCCTGCAGACATTGCAGGCATTGGCATTACCAATCAAAGAGAGACAACAATTGTATGGGATAAAAAAACTTCAAAGCCTGTTTACAATGCCATAGTATGGCAGTGCAGGCGTACGGCAGATACGTGCAAACGCTTTTCACAACAGGGCTGGGATAAAAAAATCCAGAAAAAGACAGGTCTTGTACTGGATGCATATTTTTCAGGTACAAAGGTAAGATGGATATTAAAGCATGTGCCCGGAACAATGGAAAAAGCCAAGGCAGGTAATCTTCTTTTTGGAACCATTGATACATGGTTGATTTATAAACTGACAGGTGGGAAAGTCCATGCAACTGATTACTCCAATGCTTCGAGAACCATGCTCTATAATATCCATGACCTTGATTGGGATGAAGATATCCTGGATTTTTTTCATATCCCTGATTCCATGCTGCCCCGGGTCAAACCTTCCAGTGGGGATTTCGGCAAAAGTATAAAAGAACTTTTTGGTGCTCAAATTCCCATTGCAGGCGTTGCAGGAGATCAGCAGGCAGCCCTTTTCGGCCAGAACTGTTTTACTCCGGGCATGGCTAAATGCACCTATGGCACAGGAGCATTTATGCTCATGAACACCGGGGAAAAAATTGTAAAATCCCGGACTAAACTTCTGACAACCATTGCCTGGGGTATTGATGATAAAATCACTTATGCCCTGGAAGGAAGCGCCTTTATTGCAGGCGCTGTTATTCAATGGCTCAGGGATGAGATGTGCATTATTAAAAATGCTGCCCAGTCAGAGGAGTTTGCAGCAAAGGTGAAAGATACCGGAGATGTCTTTTTTGTGCCTGCCTTTGCAGGCCTTGGAGCTCCCCACTGGGACATGTATGCCAGGGGTACCATTGTAGGTCTTACAAGGGGCACAAACAGATACCACATTGTCCGGGCCGCCCTTGAAGCAGTTGCATATCAGATTAATGATATTGTAAATGCAATGCTTACAGATGCAAGAATGCCCCTTAAAAGGCTCAGGGTAGACGGCGGTGCTGTACAGAACAATTTTCTGATGCAGTTTCAGGCTGATATTTTACAGGCTGATGTTGACAGGTCAAGAGTTTTTGAGACAACTGCCCTTGGTGCAGCCTACCTTGCAGGCCTGGGTACAGGCCTTTATAAAGATATAAATGATATTAAAAAAGTATGGGAAGGAAAAACATTTAAACCAGATATGGCCCCTGAATATTCTGAAAAACTTTTTAAACGATGGGAAAAAGCTGTTGAGAAATCCAGGGACTGGGTTTAGTGAATATGGATATTATATTTTTCCTCTGCTGCATCTCTTTTCTTGGAGGATTAATCCATGGCGTGACCGGCTTTGGCGTGGTATTGATTACTTTGCCTTTAATGGGCCTCTTTATTGATATCAAGACTGCCATACCGCTTATACTCATGCTTGGACTTGTTATTAACTTTACATTGATCTCAAGGCTTATTAAGCATATTGATCATAAAAAATGGACTCTATTATTCATATTTTCACTTCCGGGTATACCCCTGGGAGTTTATATATTAAAATATATGGATTCAAGATATCTTGAACTCCTTATTGCCTTTGTAATTATTTTTATCTCTTTTTTTTCCATGTTCTACACTGCCCCTGCCAGAGGTCCCGGCAAAAAATGGGCATGCCTTGCAGGAAGCATTGCAGGTGTTCTTGGGGGCAGTATTGGAGCTACAGGGCCTCCCGTGGTCATATATACATCCCTGCAGCCCTGGGGCAAGGAGCAGATCAAAGCCACAATGGTCTCCTTTTTTATTGTTTCAGGCCTCAGTGTCCTTGTCTTTTATATTTTCAATCAATTAATAACCAGACAGGTTTTAATCTTATTTGGCTACTCTGTCCTGCCCCTGTTGTCCGGTGTGGTGTGTGGTATTTTTATTTTTAACAGAATCAATGATATTTTCTATAAACGCCTTATTAATATACTGCTTGTTCTTTTAGGCATATTACTGCTTGTTAAATAACAGGCCGCAGCTTTATCAACTGAAAAAAATGCAGCACTAAATCATTGACAGATTTTAATAATTTTAGTATTTTAGATGGTTATTTTTTAGGAGTAGAACCCATGGATTTCAGACACGATAATGAAAAAATACAATTTAAAAAACTATTTAGACAACAGGGCCTTGATCAATTTGACAAACGGTTTAAAGTGCTGGAAGCCTTTCTGAAAACAGATGAGCACATATCCAGCAGGGATTTAACAAGGCTGCTTGAACAAGACGGCCAATACTTTGATGAAAATTTTGTTGCAGGAACAATGGAACTTTTATGCAGGTTCGGGTTTGCAAGTAAAATTAAATTTAACAACGGCATACCTTGTTTTGAGCACCGCCATTTAGGATTGCACCATGATCATATGATCTGCACAAAATGTGACAGAATAATTGAGTTCAGAGATGAAGAACTTGAAAAAAATCAATCAGAAATGGCAATAGCTTATGGCTTTCACATGCTCCAGCATAAGATGGAAATATATGGTATCTGTTCTGACTGCCTGAAACAGCGCAACCTCATCATATCCCTTGACCAGGCAAAGCAGGGAGAAAAGGTGGTTGTGGTGGAATTACAGGGTGGACACAAAATTTCAGAGCGCCTCTCTTCCATGGGAATAAGAAAGAATGCCATAATTGAAATAGTCTCTACCCAGGCCGGAGGACAGATTGTTGCAGCTGTGGAAGAGAGCAGGTTTGTGATAGGCAGAGGTATGTCAGCCAGGGTAATGGTGCAGCCCGTGGATGCAGCATGTACTGAAGAAGCTGGGAAAAAGACCTATGGTGTTCCATTGAATACAGGTGTTTTAAGCCAGGTAAAACAGGGGCAGGAGTGTATAATATCAAAGATTTCCGGAGAACCCAAACTCAGAAGACGACTTCTGGAAATGGGTATCAACAGAGGCACAAGTGTGTATATTGAAAAATATGCACCCCTCAAGGATCCCCTTGAGCTTGTGGTAAAGGGAAGTCATATTTCATTGCGTGTTGAAGAAGCCTCCCATATTGATGTAGAAGATATAAAGGACTCACATAATAATGACTGACATCACAATTGCTCTGTCCGGAAACCCAAATTCCGGAAAAACATCCATGTTTAACAATTTGACCGGTGCCCGCCAGAAGGTTGGGAACTGGCCGGGAGTGACCGTTGAGAAAAAAGAGGGGCATTTTAAATATAAAAATTATAATATCAATGTTGTTGATCTTCCAGGCACTTATAGTCTTACTCCCTTTTCCATGGAAGAGATAGTCACAAGGGATTTTATTATTAATGAAAAACCCGATGTTGTTGTGAGCATTATTGACTCCTCCAACCTGGATAGAAGCCTCTATCTTGCATTGCAGGTTATGGAGACAGGCCAGCCCATGGTTCTTGCCCTGAACATGACCGATATTGCAGAATCCAAAGGCATTAAGATAGATTCTGAAAAATTATCATCACTCCTTGATATTCCAGTTGTTTTCACTGTGGGCAATAAAAACAGAGGAACAGACAGTTTAATTAAAACCATAATCAATGAGGCCAAAGCTTTTTCACAAGGTAAAACAGGGCGGGACATAAAATACTCCAACGAAGTTGAAAATTGTATATCATTACTTGTAAGCCGTCTTGAGAAGCACTCTCCTGGCAGCAAAGGCAATGGCAGCATATTTTCATACAGATGGCTTGCAGTAAAGCTCCTGGAAAATGACAAAATTGTCCTGGAAAAATTTCAAGGGGATCAGGATATTTTAAATCTTGTGGAAAAGACAAGAGATAGAATTAATGATTTTTATCAGGAAGATCCTGAAATAGTGCTTACAGAAGACAGATACGGCTTTATTGCCGGCATAACCAAGGAAGTTATATCCATATCACGCAAAAAACGGGTCGATGTATCAAAAAAGATCGACCTTGTTCTAACCAACCGCATCCTTGGCTTTCCCCTGTTTATTTTTTTCATATGGGCAATGTTTCAATTGACATTCACCCTGGGGGCATTCCCCATGCAATGGCTTGATACAGGAATATCTTCCCTTTCCCTTGTTCTCAGCAATATTCTACCGGAAAGTCTGTTAAAGGATTTAATCATTGATGGTATTATCGCAGGAATCGGCAGTGTGATAATTTTTTTACCCAATATACTCATATTGTTTTTCTGCATCGCCCTGTTTGAAGATACAGGCTACATGGCAAGGGCAGCATTTATCATGGATAGAATAATGCACATGATAGGACTCCATGGCAAATCTTTTATACCCATGCTCATGGGATTTGGCTGCAGTATACCTGCTGTTATGGCCACCCGCACCCTTGAAAGCAAAAAAGACAGGATACTTACAATTCTGATCATTCCATTCATGTCATGCTCGGCCAAACTGCCTGTTTACATTGTGCTTGCAGCCACTTTTTTTGCTGCAAAGGGCGGCACTGTAATTTTCTGCCTCTATTTAACAGGTATTGTACTATCCATTATCTCAGGTAAATTTTTCAAATCAAGATTATTAAGGGGAGAGGATTCTCCCTTTGTCATGGAACTTCCCCCCTACAGGATGCCCATGCTGAAAAGCCTTACCATTCATATGTGGGACAGAAGCAGGATGTTTTTAAAAAAAATGGGTGGTGTTATTCTCATTGGCTCCATAATTATCTGGACTCTTTCCTATTTCCCCAGGAACATAACCTTTTCCATGGATTATGATAATAAAATCATGGCGCTTAATACTGAATACTCCCATCAAGTAACTAATTTACAACCTCTGCTAAAGCTTAATAAAATTAAAGAGAAGATCATAACCCTCCAGCAGCAAAAAAAAAAGGAGAGAATTGAAAAAACCTATATCGGGCAGTTGGGTAAGGCAATAGAACCTGTTTTCAGGCCCCTTGGCATAGATTGGCGTGCAAGCGTTGCAATTCTTACGGGAATCGTGGCAAAGGAGGTTGTTGTAAGCACCATGGGTGTATTGTATGGCGTTGGAAACCAGAAATCAGAAGCATTGGGAAAAGCCCTTAAAAACTCTGATATGACTGCTTTAAGTGCACTTTCCATGATGTTTTTTGTACTTTTATACCTGCCGTGTATTGCTGCAATCACTTCCATCTGGAAAGAGGCCTCGGGCAAATGGGCCCTCTTTAATTTATTTTATACAACAACGGTTGCATGGTGTGTATCTTTTCTGGTATATCAAACTGGCAGAATACTTGGATTTGGATAATTTTTTCAGGAGACTTTATGAAACATTTCCGACATATCAATTATGTAATGATAAATACTATTATTATTCTGTTCCTCTGTTTAAGCGCAGTACACGCCGCTGCCAACGAGCGCCGGTGTATCAACAAAACAATTGCCAATGTCAGGTCAGGACCTGGTACAGAATATGACATCAGATGGAAGGTCGAAAAATATCATCCCATTATCATTCTCAAAAAGCAGGGAGAGTGGTATCAATTTGAAGATTTTGAAAAAGACAGGGCATGGGTACATGAATCCCTGCTGTCAAAAGAAAAATCAGTGATTACCATAAAAAATGACTGCAATGTTCGCTCGGGACCAGGGATAAATAATACAATCGTGTTCAAGGTATCACGGGGTGTACCCTTTAAAATAATTGACAAAAAGGACAGCTGGTATAAAGTCAGGCATGCAGATGGTGATCAGGGCTGGATACATGAAAGCCTTGTCTGGTAACAATAATTTATTTTTTTAATAACTAAAGGCAGGATATGGCAAGACAACAGAGAGTATCAAATGAACGCAGAAAAGAACTCGAGGAACTGGATCCTTTTCAGGAGAACCTTATTAAAGCATGGCAATATATAAAAACATATAAAAAGCAATTATCATTTATAGCTATTGCTTTTATTGCTGCCATAGCTATCTTCTCAATAGTTATCTTTAATATAAAATCATCGGGCGATAAAGCAGCCATGCTGCTCAATGAAACACTTGCAAAATACAGCAAAACCAAGGATCAGAAAAAAGCATACCTGGATGTGAAAGATGATTTTGCAAAACTTTTTGAAGATTATTCCAATACTGATTCCGGCAAAACAGCTAAAATTAAATTTGCAAAAATATGCTATGATGCTGCAGAATTTGCAGAGGCTTATAAATATTATAAAAGTGCACTGTCTGATTTAAAAAAAGATAAAACAATTGAAGAATTGATCCTTGCCTCCCTGGGGCGCACCTGTCTCGGCCTTAAAAATTTTAAAGAAGCAGAAGGGTATTTTGAAAAAATTATACAAGGTGATAATTATATGTTAAAAGATGAAGCGCTTTTCAACCTTGGTATGCTTGCTGAAAAGGCAGGTGATAACAAAACAGGCAATGATTTTTATAAAAAGCTTATAAAAGAATATCCAGGTTCCCTTTACACGGCAATGGCTAAAGACAAGCTTAACTGATCAATTTTTCTGTATATCTGCTGATCTGCTGAAAATAAAAAAGCTGCTGAATAATCAGCAGCTTTTTTAAAAAGGAGAAACAAAGATGAAAAAATTAACGTTATTTAATTATAAAGCAAATACCTTGCCAAAGCATCCAGGTATTATCCAATAAAATATTTTATAATCTTAAGCCTTTGAAATTAAAGGATACTGCTAAAATTATTCTCCACTCTGCCAGGAAGCTTTATTCTGATTCAACATTAAAAAATAAAATTTAAGTTCAAAATTTTGAACCTGTTTTTTAAAACACTTATATAGATTGGATATAACAACTTGGAATTATAATAGAATTATCTGATTTTCAGAAAAGTTCAAAATTTTGAACCTGCCTTGTGCCAGGTTCATTTATCTAAACCATACTTTTTTATCTTCTGGTTCAACCCGCTTTTTCCTATACCAAGAATTTCAGCAGCCCGTATTTGAACACCGCCTGCAAGGGTCATTGCCCTTTGAATCATCCGCTTCTCCACAGATGAAAGAGTCTCTGAAAGTCCTGCGTTTTCAGGAATGCCGCCAAGGTCCAGACCAAGGCCGACACTCTGCCTTATTGTCAGGGGAAGATCAGCCGGTGTAATATCTTCATCTGAAGACAATATCACAGCTCTTTCAATTGCATTCTCAAGTTCCCTTACATTACCCCTCCACTGCTGATCAAATAACAGCCTGGCTGCTTCCTGGGTTATGCCCCTTACCTCAATGGAAGAAGTGTTATCAAGTGCATATTTTTTGATAAAATGGCTGACAAGAAGAGGGATATCTTCTTTCCGTTCCCGCAGGGGAGGGATTGATGCTTTAACAACATTCAATCTATAATAAAGATCCTCCCTGAACCTGCCATTTTCAACTTCCTTTTCAAGGTTCTTATTGGTTGCGGCAATGAGGCGGAAGTCAACAGAAACAGGCTCTGTACCACCAACACGTTCAAGACTTTTTTCCTGGAGGACTCTTAAAAGTTTAACCTGTAAGTTCAATGACAACTCTCCGATCTCATCCAGAAAAAGAGTACCCTTATCTGCCATTTCAAACCTTCCCTTTTTCCTCCCGGCAGCACCTGTGAAAGCACCTTTTTCATGGCCGAACAACTCACTTTCCAGCAGACTCTCTGCAAAGGCTGAACAATTAACTGCAATAAGAGGCTTATTCTTGCGTGTGCTGTTATAGTGTATTGATTTTGCAACAAGTTCTTTGCCTGTACCACTTTCCCCCTCGATTAAAACACTGGCACTGGAAGGAGCAACTTTTTTTATTGTTTCATACAATTCCTGCATTACTTTACTTTTGCCGATTATATTTCCAAAACTATATCTGGAACTGATTGCATCTCTTAGCATTACATTTTCCTGCACTATTTTATATATGGAAAGTGCCTTGGAAATATGACTTAATAAAACCTCATTTTCAAACGGTTTCTGAATAAATGTATATGCTCCTTTCTGCATTGCTTCAACTGCTTTTTCAACACTGCCATGGGCAGTCATGACAATTACAGGTATATGGGGATTGATCTCCTTTATTCTTGACAAAAGCTCAACTCCGTCCATTCCGGGCATTTTAACATCCGTAAGTACAAGATCAATATTCTCCTGGCGCAAAATATCCAGGGCTTCAAGGCCGCTTGAGGCTGGATAAGACATATAACCATCTTCTTTTAAAACTTCTTTTAAAATCAAAGGATAATGTTTTTCATCATCAACAATAATTACACTTTCCATTAATCAGCTCTCCTTTACAGGCAATCTTATTGTAACCTTAGCCCCTTTTAATTTACGATTGGATATTTTAATGGTTCCATTGTGGGCATCAATAATATTCTTTACTATTCCAAGGCCAAGGCCGGTCCCGGAATCCTTTGTGGTATAAAAAGGTGTCCAGATTTTTTCAAGTTCATCCTCATCCAGTCCATCTCCCTGATCCAGAAAATTGATAATAATATGGTTATTATCCTGAAATATTTCAACAACAACCCTGCCTGTTTTACAGGAGGCCTGGTAAGAATTTATGAGTATATTCAAAAATGCCTGGTACAGCATGGCTGAATCAGCCGGTATTTCAGGCAGATCAGGTGCAAACCTTTGTTCAATCTTAAAATCCGTATCCCTGGTCTGGGGGGAGAAAAAAGCAATATTTTTCTCTATAATATTTTCGATCCGGCATGGATGTAAGTTTGGTGTCCTGGGTTTGGCAAAGTCAAGAAAATCCTTGATAATATTATTCAACCTGCCTGATTCTTCAATAATAATATCTGGAATGGTTGTACTTAAATTATTTTTAACAATCTGCTTTTTCAGCAATTCGGCGCTGCTCTTTATTATCCCAAGCGGATTTCTGATTTCATGGGATACACCGGCTGTCATCTCTCCTATTGCTGAAAGATGTTCAGCTTTTCTTAATCGCTCTTTTAACTGCGATCTTTCTTCAGCTTTTTCTTTAATTATTATCTCTCTTTTTTTAACCACAACCTTTAAAAGAATGAAGAGTATACTCATGACCATAAAACAAGAGGCAAGTATCATACCCTGAAGTTTTGCAAGCTTTTTAAAATCATCCGAAACATCCCTGACAATCTCGATGGCGCCAATAACCTGACCGGAAAGAATTGAGGATTTGAGCTCTTCAGCCCGCAATAATGCAAGTGTCACAATCTGGGTTTTTTCTGGAAAATCGAAAAAAAGTTCAAAGGGATTGCCCCCCTTGACAAACTTTGAGGTTAATCCCTCATTAACAGCCCTTTGATACTCCTCACCAAATGCATGTTTTGTCCCGACTTTTTTTCTGTCAAAACTATATGAAATTATATCATTATCTCCATAAATATTAACCATTTCAACATTAAAACCATGCAGGGTTGATTGAATAACACTGTCGATCCTCCTGTATTGCACATCTTTTCTAAGTTGTATTTTCCCCTCTCGCCGCACCGTTGGAAGCACAAATCTTATGAAAATCTGATGATTTAAATTTTCAACAAGTAATCTGTCATACTCTTTGCTCTTTTCCATGAGGGTCTGTTTTGCCCAGTGGGTGTTTAGTACCGAAATAATAATTGTAGCAATAAACATTACTATCAGACTTGAGAAAGTAAAATACTTTACCAGCCTGAAGGGGCCTTCACTCTGTAAATTGTTCTTTTCCATTACCATAAATTATATGTTTTTACCCATTTTACCTTGTTATTTGTGCATTTTCATGAAAAATACAATAAAAACACTTGACATTGCAATAAGATAATAGCATAAATATTAACAAATAGGCATATATTATACATACTGGAAGGGTTTCATGAATTATTTACCGATAATTAAAAAGAGAGTAAAATAAAAATATATGTTATTCCAGCCAAAAGATCACCTTGTAGGATTGGATTTGGGATCCTCCTTTATCAAAGTTGCAGAACTCAGGAAAAAAGGTAAGGGCGACGAGTATGTCCTTAAAAAGTTTGGTGTGGTACCGATTCCGATAGGTTCAATAGTTGATGGCAGAATTGAGGATATGAAAACCATTGCTGAGGCAATAGCAACCCTTTTTAAGACAAATAAAATCCGGGAAAAGAATGTTGCCATTGCAACGGGCGGCTACTCAGTTATTGTTAAAACCATTAATATGGCAAGGGCAACTGAAGAAGAGCTTCAAGACCAGATCTATGCGGAAGCTGAACAATATATCCCCTATGATATAGAAGAAGTAAACATAGACTATCAGGTACTTGGTGAAAGTGACTTCTCACCGGAACAGATCAGTGTCCTTCTTGTGGCAGTTAAAAGAGATCTTGTTGCTGAATACATTGATCTGATCAACATGGCTGGTTTAAATCCCTGTATCATTGAGGTTGACACCTTTGCCCTTCAAAACATATATGAAAGACTTCCAAACATATCTGAAGATAAAGTCTCAATGCTTGTTGATGTGGGAGTCTCAAAAACATCCCTGAATATTGTACGGGGCGGGACATCTCTAATGATGAGGGATAATGGAAACGGGATAGCACAGATCAGAGATGAAATTGCAGCCGAGGCCGAGTGCAGCGAAGAAGAGGCTGAAACAATAATTGCAGAACAGAAATCTGATTTACTTTCTGTTGAAGAGATAAGAGAGATCACCCTTGGCATAATAGACGAGTGGTGTGCTGATATCTACGGCATGGTCAGCACATTCAGATCAAAATCAAAAAATGATGACGTGGAACTTGTCTTTTTAACGGGAGGCGGGGCACTGATTAAGGGATTCCCGGAAGCACTTGCATCGGAGCTGAATACCAGTGTATCCATATTAAACCCATTTGAGGGAATAGAGTATGATGAAAAGCGTATACCGGAAGAGACCATTGATGAACTTGCTCCCCTGGTCTCAATTGCCATAGGATTAGGCTTAAGAAGGGTAGATGACAAATGATACGGATAAATCTCTTACCATTCAGGGCAGCTCGCAGGCGGGAAAATATACGAAAAGAGGTTTCAATTTTTATACTTCTGATAATTTTTCTGGTCCTTGGTCTGTCTTACTATGGCCTACACCTGGACAAAAAGATTGAAACCCTTGGCAATGAAATAAAAAGAGTGGAAAATGACATAGCCCGATATAAAGCAAAGGCACAGCGGGTCAATGAGATAAAAAAAGAGATAAGCACCTACGAAAAAAAGGTACACACAATAAAATCACTAAAAAGCAGAAGAAGAGAGATGGTTGTCCTGCTTGACAACATGACAAATCTTGTTCTGCCGGAAAAGATGTGGCTGACAAGCTTACAAATCAACCAGTCCACTGTTAATATCACAGGAGTAGCTTTTGACCAGAAAACTGTTGCTGACTTCATGACAAACCTGGAAACCTCACCATTGTTTCATAAAGATGTAAAATTAAATAATTTAACACTTAGGACAATTGGTAAGAGAATAACAGTACAGAATTTTGCGCTTTCTTGCCGCAGAAACCTGACCAAAGCCGGGAAAACAGCGAAAAAATGAGTATTTTAAAAAAATCAGACAAAAACAAAAAAACAGAAGATATAGCGCCTATTTTTCAATGGGCAGGGGCTCTTTCCGGTTTACAGAAATTTCTTATTTTTTTTGTAACCATTGCTGTCATTGGAGCTGGTTTTTACTTTTTTATCTTCAAACCAAAATTTGAAAAGATTGAAAAATTAAAACAGACATTAAAAACTAAAAAAAGGACTCTTGTTACTTATGAAGCCAAGGCTAAAATTCTTCCCCAGCTTGAAGAAAAGTTAAAAAAACTTAAAGAAGAATTAAACTATGCAATGGCGGCTCTTCCAAATGAAAAAGAGATTCCTGTCCTGCTCACTGAAATCTCCAGGGCAGGTACAAAAACAGGTTTAAAATTTATCAATTTCAAACCAAAACCTGAACAGGTCAAAGAGGGCTTCTATGCTGTAATACCTGTAAGTATGGTAGTCCAGGGACGATTCCATCAGCATGTTCATTTTTTTGATGAAGTCTCAAGGCTATACAGGATAGTTAATATTAACAGTATTTCAATGCAAAGTACCAATGGTGGACATATACTCAACGTTTCCTGTGAAGCTGAGACATACAGATTTGTTAATAAAGAGGTTAGTAACAAAAAGAAAGGAAAAAAATAAGACAAACAATGAAAAAAAATATAAAATTATTGTTTATAGCATTTTTATTTTTCCCCTTTATTGTATTTTTATCATCCTGCGACAGCCAGCCAAAAAATCAAAAACAGAAAACTCAAACTTTTATTACTAAAAAAATGCCTGCGCAGGTGCAGGAACCAGCTGATATCAAAGAGGCTGAGCCCGAAGCCGTTAAAGA
>CAZQJS010000012.1:0-27927 GCA_964593725.1 uncultured Desulfobacterales bacterium | reverse complement strand
GAACCAGCTGATATCAAAGAGGCTGAGCCCGAAGCCGTTAAAGAGCCAGCTGATAACGGGACCAAAAATGTTATTGCTGAAAAGACAGATGATAAAAATTCTGCTGACAATGTCACTGACAAAACTTCTGATAATACTTCTGATAACAATTCTGATAACAATTCTGACAATACTATGGTAAAAAGCAGGCCTGATATTGCTGCAGAAAAGAATAATAATCAAAAGCCTGAAATAAATAAAACTGCTGAAAAACCCCCTGAAAGCACAAAGAATACAATTGTTACAGCTAAACCAGCAAACAGTGTTAAACCTGAGACCCCAAATGTGACTGCAACTAAAGCTGATAATAAAGCTAATCTTTCTGAAAAGCCTAAAACTGACAATAAAAAACCTGGTGATGATAAGACAACAACACTGACAAATAAAAGTTTAAAAGATGAAATAAATAAAGATAAAATCACACCATATTACAGCTCAGAGGGAAAACTTGACCCTTTTATCTCCCCCATTGCAAAGGCTACAAAAAAGGAAACCACTAAAAAAGGAAAAAAGAAAAGAATTACAAGAAAGCTCACCCCCCTTGAGAAACTTGATCTGAGCCAGATAAAATTAGTAGCAGTCATAACCATGAAGTCCAGAAAGAGAAATGTAGCCATGGTACAGGAATCAAGTGGAAAAGGATATATGGTTAAAGTAGGCACATATATAGGCACTAACAGCGGACGAATAATTAAAATCCAAAATGATAGAATTATCATTAAAGAACAAATAAGAAATTTTAATGGGGTCTTAGAGGATCAATTAAAAACAATGAAACTTCAAAAAAAAGATAATGGGTAAAAATATGCGACAATTATTAAAGAATCAATTGAAAAATGTATGTGTGATAATAGTATGCTTTACTCTATTGGGACTTTTTATCTTTCCAGGCTGCGCTGCAAAACAAGAACAAAAAAAACAAGACCCAGGCACTGCTGTATCCGGTAAAACCGGCAATGATACAAAAGCAGACAAAAAAATTGTAAAAAAACAGACAAAGAACAACAGAATAATTAATAAAGTTGAACTGGTTCAAAAGCAAAAATCCGTTCAGGTAATTATCAAAGGAAACAAAGAACTGAAATACACATCCATTAAACAGGCATTTCCCTTTGGTATTGCAATTTATCTGCCTGATACCACATTAGATGAGAAAATCACATCCATTGTGTCAGATAAAGGAAGTGTCAGCAATATAATTCCATCCTATGCAGATAAAGAGAAAAACACAGCAAAAATTGAAATTCTGCTCAATCAGGATCTGCCCTATTCCATTAAAAAACAAGGCAGCAGTTTAAAAGTCAGTATTGCCGGCGGAACCGGGAAAATTACAAAAAACGATAAGCCTAAAGTAAAAAATTCAAACAATAAGAAATCCTTAAGTTCCAAAAAAGTAATCATTCCAAAAAGCATGGCCAATGTTTCTGATATTGAATTTAACGTTGAAGATGAAGGATATACTGAACTTACCATAACTACTTCCCATCCAGTCAGATATGACTTTTCCAAGGGTAAAAAAGGGATACTATATCTGAACCTTTACCGGACAAATATCCCCCGCAGGCATAGACGTCCATTTGAAACAAAATATTTCAAATCAGCTGTTTATAAAATTTTACCTTTAAAAAAAGTGAGAAAGAGCCGCAATTCAAAAATTGAAATCAGTATGCGTGAAAAAGTCCCATACCACGTTATCCAGGACAATAATGTACTTACTATTCGCTTTGAACCGTCCAGCATTGAACCTCCGAAATTTACAAAAGCAGATAAGAGTGCATCTGAAAGAGTTATAAATAATGAAGACATATCCTCTGATAACGACTTAACTGATAACAACCTGACCCGGGAAAACACACTTAATAAAAATAAAGCTGCAAACAGTTCTTCTGATGAAAAAAATAAAAAAATTGCCAGAACCAATTTTACACCAGCAAAAGGTTCCAGGGTAAAAACTTCTCCTTCTGTTAAAAGATCTACGGCCATGGGAACAACTACTAAAAGGGAGCCGCAGAGATATGAAGAACCTTCCCTCTATCAAAAAAAATATACAGGAGAAAAGATTAAACTTGATTTCTATGAGACTGATATTAAAAATGTTTTCAGAATTCTGAGCAGTATCAGCAATAAAAATTTTGCCATTGATAAAAATGTAACCGGCAGTGTAACCTTAACCCTTGACAATCCAATCCCGTGGGATCAGGTCCTTGACCTTGTACTTGCAATGAATCAGCTTGATAAAACAGAACAGGGCAATGTTATACGAATAGCAACCAGGGCAACATTGGCCCAGGAGGCAACACAGCAGCAGGCTAAATATAAAGCCATGCAAAAGGCCAGAGAAGCACAGCAATCATTCCAGCCCATGGAGACCGAATATATTCCGATCAATTATGCTGATGCAGCATCGGATATTATGCCCCATATACAGAAAATTCTGACTCCAAAACGTGGATCTGTAACGGTTGACAAACGTACCAATATGATCATCATCACCGATACAAAAGAAAAAATTATTAAGGCAAGGGAGCTAATTTATACGCTTGATAATGTTACACCCCAGATTATGATAAGTGCAAAAATTGTAGAGGCAAATAAAAACTTTTCAAGGAACCTTGGCCTTGGTGCAAATTTTGGTTTTAATGAAGGAGCAACAACTGCTCCGGGTGATCAGTACGAAGTATCCCTTAATGCTCCGGCAGCAGCCCCCAAACAGGCCATGAGTTTTACATTTAACCACCTTGTAGATCAAGCCTTTGGCGTCAGAGACGGAGGGTTATCCTACCTGACAACAACTCTCAACGCTGCCGAATCCAAGGGAGATGTTGAGGTTATATCTTCACCAAAAATCTTAACCCTTGATAATATTAAAGCAACAATCAAGCAGGGAGTGGAATTCCCCTATAATATCAATGATGGAGACGGCAATACTACAACTGCTTATAAAAATATTGACCTGCTTCTTGAGGTAACCCCCCATGTAACACCGGACAGGCGTATTTCACTTGAGATACATCTTACAAAAAATGAAATTGCAACCATGTCAACAGGCAGTGCTGCACCTGCACTTGCGACCAATGAGACAACAACCACTCTGCTTGTGAATAACAATGACACTGTTGTCATTGGTGGTGTACTTAAGTCAAAAAAGACAAAAACTAAAAAAGGATTTCCCTATCTAATGAATATACCATTACTGGGACGTCTTATTAGAACTGATCTTAATACAGCTGACAAGCAGGAGCTACTGATTTTCATCACACCAACCATTGTCCAGCTGAAGCAGAGAAGAAATGGTCTTGATATATCAAATCAAACATTAGATTAAACCCATATAAAATATAAAAAGCCCCCCTCTCTTTTAAAAGTCAATGACAAAAGAGAGGGGGGCTTTTTTTACTTTATATCTTTATTTATCTTTATGATTATTTTCTTAATCTGCTTTCCGCTTCTGCCATAAAGTTAGACTCATCCGGAGCAAGATCAATAACCTTTTCCCAGTGTTTCCTTGCCTGTTGATACTGCCCTGTTTTTTCAAATATTCTTGCATAGTCATAATGAATAATCATTGAATCAGGGTGCTTTTTTACTGCTTTATCAAGTTTTTTCAGGGCAAGGTATTCCCTGTTTGTCTCTAAACTGACTGTGACAAAACCGTGCAGGGCCCTTGGGTATCCCGGAACTTTTTTCAATGCTTTTAAAAAATAATCCGATGCAAGGGCATAATCTTTTTTCCCTAAATAAGCCCATCCTAAATTGGCAAGGGCATAATGGGGAGTTGCATATAACAAACTGTCAATACACATTTTAAAACACTCAATGGCTTTGTCCAGCTTTTTTTGTTCAAGGTATGCTGCACCAAGACCATTCATGGCAGGCATGAACTCTTTTTGTATATCTAAAGCTTTTTTAAAAAATTTTTCTGCAAGATCATACCTCTTATTTATCATATAGGTAATTCCAATATCATATTGAAGAAACTGATCATCTGAAATTGTTTTTTCAGCTTCAAGGAATTTTGCAAGGGCTGTTGAGTATCTTTTCTGCTCAAAATAAACTTTTCCTTCCTGGTAGACAGCCTGGGCAATTTTTTTATTTTTTATTTTAGTTTCTGATGAAGACACACAGGATGAGGATATACCAAAGGCCAGCACTAAAAGGCAAATCACTGCAAAAAAGAAATTTTTCATAAGTTTTAATCTCCTAAAGACTTTATATTAATATAAAAATTTAATATTTTTATTTATATTCTTATTTTTTAAAAACTCAATGGTTTTTTCAGGCAGCTTTTCTTTTGTAATCAGAATCTCTGGTTCAAGTTCTGATACATATATACCCTCTACAGTCAGAACTTTCTTCCCCATGAGAAAAGAGGGGTTATGAACTGAGGCAATGCCAAGGTGTTTAAATAATTTTCCGGCAGCTTTGATCTTTCCCTTTTCCGGTTCAAGGGAAATTATATCATTTCCCTGTTCTTTTATTGCATTAAAAGCATCACCTATAATATTGCCAAAATCAAGCAGAAGATCAGGCTGATTTGCCCGTTTGATCCTGCCCACGGCTGCATTCATCGGAATTGAGTTGAATTTAAATTTAATACTTTCATCCTGCAAGTACTTGAAATCAGCTATGGATAACAGTTCCTTGATAAATTTCTTAAACTCTTTTAATGGAATTTTATTTGACAGTACCTGTTTTTCTTTGTAATCAGCAATTGCCTCAGAAATTTTCTGGATTTTGACATTTTCCCAGCGTGTTTTAAGAGCTTCAATTATGTTCTTATTATAAACACCTTCAGGAATCAACAGAATTTTCTGCCCGTTTGCAAGCTTTATTACCGGTGTTACTGATAAATCAATTTTTGACATTGTATTATTGGTCTTATCTGGAAAATAGTAATTACCACTGGAAGCAAGCGTACCACCGATTAAAGAGGCATATTTTTTTAATTCTGCATTTTGATATTCAGTGATTTTCAAAGCTCTCTCTTTTTTGCTCTTCACTTTTGCCCGGTGAATATTCAACCTGTCGCTCTTTTTTGCAAAAAGGGACTGAAACCACGGCTGGGAAAGAAGCTCTGGATCAGGCAGGAATATGGATGACCCCTCATAAATCAGATCAATATTTTTAATGCCCGGGTTAGCAATTTTAAAGGCCTTTAATCCCTGCTTGGATATGCTGCCATCTTTATTAAGAAACTGTTTATCAAGAAGGGTAGATACAAATTCTCCCTGTTTAACTTGATGTTTTGAGACATAGGGTTTAAATGTTTCCGGTACATCGGCATAATTCAGAACCGGAACCTGTACAATTCCAGGCTCTTTTTCTTTGTAATCGTCCTCTGTAATTTTACGAAGAGGAATTAATATGGACTCTCCCGGTTCTATTACATCTATGTTGCTTACATCCGGATTGATATTACTGAAAATATCAATAAACAGAGGGAAATTATCTGTGGAGATTACTCCCTTTCTTCTAAAGATTTTATACAGCCAGTCATTTTTTTGAACAACATAGGGCTCACATAAAATCTTTTCTCCTTTATACTCATAAACTTTATATTGTTTATAAGATGTTTTAATACCAACTTCAGATGCTTTTGATACCTGTACACCAAAACCGATCAAAAACAAACATATAAAGACCATGGCTGAAAAAACTAATCTGTTTGAAATACTAATCATAATATACCTTTTAATTTCAATTTGTTAGCAATTTTTCTCGATATATCTGTAACAAAATCCTTAAACTCATCAGGATTAAGCCTGTTTTTCTGGGAGGGAACAGCCATACCCTTTTCAGGCATAACAAGGCATGGCAGATTTATAAAATCAATATTATGCTTAATATTAAATTCTTCTGGCATGTTTTGTTCAAAATAGAGGTTCTGAAAACTGGAAAATTTCAAGGCATGGGCTGTGGCATCAACCACAGCAGTTTCACTTGTGGACACTATTTTATTCTTTACTGCTTTTACCAGGCCTGCAAGGGATTCACCACCCTGGGTGCATGTAATATGACCGTTCTGGTTGGCCTTGAGATACCACTCCATAATTGATTGTTCTTTAACATTCACAAAAAACACACGCTCTTTGCAGGCAAGTTTATTGTATTTTTTTGTAAGATATATAACCCGGGGCATGGATACTGGATTTCCAATCATGGCTGCCTGGGCAACACTTGGTTTCACTGTTACAGGTTTAAATTCTCTCTTATCTTCCCTTTGTTTATAATACCTGAACACAGGGTCGGCATGTTCCGATTGTACTCCAACGATTTTTGGCAGAGCATTTATAATGCCTGTTTCAAAAAATTTGATAAATCCATTCATAATGGCAGAAATATTCCCTGCATTCCCCACAGGTACAACAATGACCTTATCTTCCATAACATAATCAAAATCCTGGGCAATCTCATAGGCATAGGATTCCTGCCCAAGGATACGCCATGGATTTTTTGAATTGAGCAACACAACAGAATATTTTTCAGATAAATGTTCAACGATTTTCATACAGTCATCAAATACACCCGGTATTTCAAATACCTGTGCTCCACTGCCCAGGGGCTGGGAAAGCTGCTGGGGAGTAACCTTGTTATGGGGAAGAAGCACTGCTGACTTAATCCCGGGCTGGAGATAAGAAGCATAAAGGGCTGCTGCTGCCGATGTATCCCCGGTTGATGCGCACACAGCAATTATTTCAGATACAAACCCCTTATCCATTAAATATTTAATATTTGACATGGCACTTGCCATGCCTCTGTCTTTAAAGGAGCCGCTGGGGTTCTGGCCATCATTTTTATAGAAAAATCTTATGCCGGCTTCTTCTTTGAGCCTTGAATTGGCTTCAATCATTGGTGTATTACCCTCTCCCAGAAAGACAATGGAATCTTCTGGAATACAAGAGCCTGTAAATTCATGGAACCTGTAAATTCCTTTAAAAGCCTCTGTTTTAAGAGATTTTCTAAAATCAAAAATTCTCTGCCATGTTGTTCCAGGAATATCTTTAAGCTTTTCTGCATTCCTGTCATAGATTAATAATACCTGACTGCATTCAGGGCATACATATAAAGGTTTGTTTATGGAAAATTCACTTGAACATCCAAGGCATTTATAGAACAATTCACCTGTTGGTTCCGGGACAATAAAACTTTGAATGTCTGGGGGGAAATCACTGATTTTCATTTTTGATTACTTTCTGACCTCCCATGTATGGTTGCAGTGCCTCTGGAATTGCAACAGATCCATCAGGCTGCTGAAAATTTTCAAGCAATGCTGCAAAGGTTCTGCCCACTGCGAGTCCTGAGCCATTCAGTGTATGCACGAATTCAGGCTTTTTCTGCCCCTGTTTTCTATATTTTATCCCTGCTCTTTTTGCCTGGAATGTTTCACAATTACTGCAGGAAGATATTTCCCTGTATTTATCCTGGCCCGGCATCCAGACTTCTATATCATAGGTTTTTGAGGCTGCAAACCCAAGGTCTCCTGAACAGAGAGTTACAACTTGATATGGCAGTTCAAGCCTTTGAAGAATTGTTTCTGCATTTAAGAGCAAAGATTCAAGTTCATCATAGGAAGTATCAGGCGTTGTGTATTTCACAAGCTCAACTTTATTGAATTGATGCTGGCGTATAAGCCCTTTGGTATCACGCCCATAGGAACCTGCCTCTGATCTGAAACATGGCGTAAATGCCGTAAATTTTATGGGAAGTCTGCCCTCATCTATTATCTCATTTGCATAAATATTTGCCATGGGCACTTCCGAGGTTGGTATTAAATAGTAATCAAGTCCCTGGAGCTTGAAAAGATCCTCTTCAAATTTAGGCAGCTGACCCGTTCCTGTCATGGTTCTGCTGTTAACAAGCAAGGGAGGAAGGATCTCTCTGTAACCATGTTCATTAATGTGGATATCAAGCATAAAGCTGATAAGTGCTCTTTCAAGCTTTGCTCCGCTGCCGAAATAGAGTGGAAACCGTGATCCGGCAAGCTTTGCTGCCCTTGTAAAATCTAGAATTCCAAGGTTTTCACCTATTTCCCAATGTGATTTAATCTCAAAATCAAAGGTTAAGGGTGTCCCATGCTTTTTTAAAAGGATATTATCTTCTTCATCTCTGCCCACTGGCACATCAGGATGGGGTATGTTGGGAATAGTTATTAAAAAATCAGTAATCTTTGTTTCAACTTCAGAAAGTATTTTTTCAAGCTCTTTTATCTTATCTGAAACTTCACGTGTTTTCTCAATCATTGGCTTTGCATCTTCACCTGCTTTTTTCATTTCAGCAATTTTATCAGATGCTATATTTCTATTATTTCTAAGGGTTTCAATCTCCTGGAGAACATTTCTTCGCTCTTTTTCAACCCTGGAAAACCATGTAAAATCAGCATTTCCACCGCGTTTTTGCACCGCTTTTTCAACTATATCTAAGTTTTCTCTTACATATTTTAAATCAAGCATATCAGTTAAACTCTTCTTTAAATTTCCAATTATAATCACAAAATATTTCTCTGCCATAATCCAAATACCACGCGAGTTTCAAACAGTCAATAATTATTGAGTATTGACAATTTATAACCTGTGTATAATATTAACTAAAATAATATTTTTGTCATAAAATTAAGGAAGTAATTATGGATGATATTAAAGAAGCAAAAGAAGATATTCTAGAGACTGTTACAAAAAGCATTGAAAACTTTTCTCCAGAGGAGCTGGCCGAAAAACAAAATAAAATTGAAGCAAATCTTTTTGGCTTTGCAAATTTCATAGAATCAAATATTACTTTTATATACACACAAAAAGCCGACGAGTTTCCCACTGAGAATATAATCAAAAAAGCTCTTAAATTTGAAAAAGGGCTTGTACTGCCAGTCGATCCAGGCCCCCAGAAAACAATAAAACTATATAAAATAAGTGATTATGGCAGGGACCTTATTAAAAACAAGAATGGTTTTCTGGAACCTGACACAGACAAATGTAAAAGATTTTCCCTGGAGGATGTCAGCATTGCGATCATACCGGGCCTTGCCTTTGATGACAAGGGGGGACGTCTCGGATTCGGTGATAAGTTCTACTTAAAACTGATAACAAGCCTGCCTGAAACATGCCGAAAAGTATCATTGGCCTTTGAAGAACAGATTGTTGATCATGTTGAAATGGATTCAAAAAAACACACTGTTGATATCATAATAACCGATAAAAGGATTATTTATAAGATATAAAAACAATCCCCGGACAAATATTAATTCCTGTTAAGTTCTCTATGAAATTCATTTTGTGCATCTGTTTTGCCCATGGAGATAATAGTACCTCCAGGCTCTATGATAGTATCAAAGGAAGGGTTAAACAGCATCTCACCACTCTCTTTTTTAATGGCAATAATTATGAGATCATATTCCTGCCTGATACCTGAATCCTTAAGGGTAACATTTGCATATTTTGAATTGACTCCCACAATGGACTCTTCAATTTGAATTGCATCCTTTGATCTTGATGTTGCAACATCAAGAAAGTTACTCACATTTGGTCTGAGAAGCTTTAAGCCCATGGAGGCAGCACCGGTATCATACGGTGATTCCACGATATCAGCCCCGGCAATCAAAAGCTTTTGTTTAACGCTCTCATTGCTTGCTCTTGCCATGATCAACATTTCAGGATTCAGCTGCCTTGCCGTGAGTACAAGGAAAACATTGGCTGCATCAGTGGCCAGGGCTGCGATAAAGACCTTTGCCTTTTTTATTCCGGCTCTTACAATCATTCTCTCATCTGATGCATCCCCATGGATGTACAGGATATTATCGTTTTCAAGTACCGGAACAAGAAGCTTATCCTGTTCAATGACAACAATATTTGATGTCTCTTCCCGGATAAGATTGCACAGAATTCTTCCAATCCGCCCATATCCGCAAACTATGTAATGATTATCAAGCCTTTTTATTGCGTTGTTCAATTTTCTTCTCCCAAGTATAACTATTAACTCACCTTCAATAATGGTCTGCATTAACACGCTTGCAAGGTATAAATAGTAGGCAACACCAAAAAAAATTAAAAACATGGTAAACAGTCTGCCCTGGCTGCTGATTTCATTTATTTCGGAAAAACCCACGGTACTGATTGTTATTGCAGTCATATATGCAGAATCAAGGATACTCCAGCCCTCTATTGCCACATACCCTGTAATGCCGACCAGGAACAATACAAGTGCTATTGAAATGGATAGAAATGTCCGCTTTAATTTTCCCATATCTGATTTCTACATTTGATAAACCCAAAAATCAACAAAAATCAGAGACAGAGGGTTGATGCAGCAGATGTAAAACCAGGGAACAATAGCTTTCAAAACTGTGTATTGCCTTGACTGGAAGGATGATAGCTGCTAATAAGTACCCATGAATAATCAGGCTAAAAAATTTGACCGGTGGCGCCGCGAAATGGTTCAAACCCAGATAGCAGCCCGGGGAGTCACAGACCCATCAGTCATAAGAGCCATGGAAACAATCCCGAGACACCTTTTTGTGAGTGAAGCCCTGGCTGAAAGTGCCTATGGTGACTATCCACTCCCCATAGGCGAAGGTCAGACCATTTCCCAGCCCTATATTATTGCAGAGATGACCCAGGCTCTGGCATTGAAAGGGGATGAAAGAGTGCTTGAAATCGGTACAGGATCAGGATACCAGGCAGCTGTGCTTGCGGCAATTGCCCACCGGATATATACCATTGAAAGGAACAGCACCCTTTTTTTAAATACAAAAAAATTATTTGACAGGTTAAAATATCACAATATTGTAACAAGATATTCCGACGGCACCCTTGGATGGAAACAGGAAAGCCCCTTTGATGCCATTATTGTTACAGCAGGCGGCAAAGAGATCCCTGAACCACTTATTAAACAATTATCATTGGGCGGCAGACTTATTATGCCTGTGGGAGATCATTTATCCCAGGAACTTATAATAATTAAAAAAACAAACAGTGGAATTATTACAAAAAATCTGGGCGGATGCAGATTTGTAAAACTAATAGGCCGGCACGGCTGGAAGGATAATTAATGCTGAGAAAAATGTATGACTGGGTCCTGCAATGGGCTGAACGGCCCGGAGGCACTATGGCCCTGTTTGTTATTGCTTTTTGTGAATCATCATTTTTCCCCATTGCACCGGATGTACTGTTAATTGCGCTGGCAGTGGGCGCCCCGAAAAAATCTTATAAGTTTGCCCTGGTATGCAGTGCAGGCTCGATATTGGGAGCCTGCCTTGGATACTTTATTGGTTGGCAGTTTATGGACCTTATTGGAAACAGGATCATAGACTTTTATCATCTTACAGACCAGGTGAGCCGCATTGCCGCATTGTACCAGAAATGGGATGCCTGGGCTGTAACCATAGCAGGTTTTACCCCCATTCCCTTTAAACTTTTCACCATTTCTGCCGGGGCATTTACAATTAATTTCCCAATATTTCTAATTGCATCGGCTTTTTCCAGAACATTGCGTTTTGTACTTGTGGCGAGCCTGATATACTTTTTCGGACCAAGTATACAAAAATTCATTGACAGATATTTCAATCTTCTGGCCATTGTTTTCACTATCCTGCTCCTGGCCGGATTTGCAGCCATCAAATTTCTGTTTTAGATTCCATCATGTCTTTGATAATATCTTGAAATCCTGCATAAGATGACCTGCTGCATTGCGACCGGCCATCATTGCAGGAGTGTATCCACCTCCGTTTGCCCATGCACCTGCGAGGTATAACCCTCTGACAGGTGTGCGGGATCCCAGACGTTCCATATTGCGGTCATATCCATATATTGCTCCTGAAGGGTTTTTTGTGTAACGGATATTTGTCAGAGGTGTAGCAACTTCCATAACTTCTATGGAGGTTTGAAGGCCTGGTATTAACACTTTTTCCACTTTTTTAATTAAACTTAATGCCACCTGATATTTTTTTCGATTATATGCAACCTTGTTCTGGTTGAAATAATCCTTTTCAAATTTTTTCCAAAAATTATAATCAGCCAGTGCCATGATTGACATTGTTGAAGTTCCGGGCCGGGAATAGCCCTTAAACAGATTGTCATATATTGTGACAGACAGGCTTGATCCGATATAATCCCCTGAGTACAGACGGTCTTTATCATACCGGCTCTTTTCATCCATATCCACATCGATTTCATAATTTCTGACACTATCAATCTCTCTGTTCAGGCCAAGCCATACAACAAAACTTGAAAGGGATTTTCTGCGGTGCTGTATCTTTCTCAAATAATTATCCGGCACAGCATCTTTGGGGAGCATCTTCCCAAAAACCATTGGAGCACTTGCATTGGCAATCACAGCTTTTCCAGGATAGAATCTATTATCCAGATCCCTTACCCCTTTAATATGGTTCGTGCCCCCTTTTTCTGAAATAAGTATCTGTGAAACTTCAGTATCAAAAACAATCCGTCCATTGGCAGTATAAACAGCATCTGCAAGGGCATTACTCAAATCCCTGGACCGTGTTTTATAATACTGCCCTCCCAGAATGAGATACTCCCCTGTGGCAATGGCATAAAACAGGGCATTTGTCTCTGCCGGAGCTGTTCCATAATAGCCGCAAAAAGCTGAAAGAATTCGCTTAAGTCCGGGCGTTTTAACGTGCATGGACATCCATTGTTCCAGGGAAAGCTTCTCAAGTCTCTGTATCACACTCCTGCCATTGGAACTTTTTCCCCAAAGCTTGTAGATTACATCTTCCATTTGTGAATAAAAACTGTATATCCCCTTCTTTTCCAGGGGGAAAAGTTCAGCAAGGCGTTTTTTAACCTCTGCCGGGTTTCTAGCAGGCAGTGTAACGTCATAGTCAGAACTGATAATCCTGCGCAGTTCCGGAGTGTATGCAACAGCAAGTTTATCCCATACACCAAGGTCTGATAAAATCTTCTGAGGTATTGCATTTTCAGCAACCGTGGCATGCAAAGATATATCAAACTCAAATTTTCCGGATTTTCTTTTAAAGGAAGTTGCATACCCGCCGGCAATGGAGTGCTGTTCAATAAGAGTTACATCAAAACCTGATTGTGCCAGGTATGCAGCAGCCACAAGTCCGCCCAAACCTGCCCCAATCACAATAACTGAAAATTTTTCACTGGTATCTGCCGGGGATGCAAACGCTTTAAACTCTGACCAGTCAACCAGGGCAGCAGACCCAGACATGAGAAGCAGTTTTATAAACGAGCGCCTTGATATACCTTTAAACCTATCCATTTATCCTGTCTCCTTGTTTATTACCTGATCTTAATAAATATCTCCTGGCCGGAAACAGTGAATTGAAATACCACCTTTGAATAATCAGGAGGTCCGAATGTACCCCTTGCATTATTGGAAAATCCATAGGCTTCAACTGGTATGCCAAACATGGCAGTGTCAAGTCTGCCATTGCGGTTTGCATCATGGAATGCTTTGACAGCATACCTGCCAAATTTAATATTCCTTACAATATACCGTACCTTTTTATCTTTTACCGGCACAATTTTTCTTTTAAGGCTCTCTCCTTTTTCATAATTTTCACGGGAATCCACAAGGGCAATTTTTGCATCCCCATTATTTGATTCAAATCCTGAAATGTTTATTATCAAATTCCCAGAACCTGATTTTTCTTCCCGGGCATCCTTTGCCGATACTCCGGGTGCAGTGATTGAAAACAACAAAAACCCGCACAAAACCAATAAAACAACAAAATTTTTTCCCATCTTACTTCTCCTTTATAATATATTCTATCAGCCAGATTCTCTGCCTTAACTGTGGCATAAATTACCTGTTTTCATGGCAAGATCAATCCAAATGAGATGTATGGTATAAAAAAAAGCCTGGATGGCATTATGGGAGGACAGGCAGCCTTGCCTGTTCTCTCCTTCTCCGTTATACTGTTTTAAAAAGGGGCAGAACAGATGGACAAAAAAACAGATAAAAACAATTCACCTCAAAAATCAATTTTAAAAGATCTTGCAGCAACTTTTATTTTTAATACCATCATTGCCCTGCTGCTCTACTTTTCCACCCTTAAGAATCACAGTTTTATAGATGTCTGGATTATATCCCAATTCATGGGCCTTTCCATATGCTTTTTCATTGTCATGATACTCCTGTTCACCCGGATAAATACAAAAGCAGAGCTTTTTGGAAAAATCATGGCAGGACTTACTGCAGGTGCAGTTACAGGTGCAGCAGCAGGATACCTCTTCCTGTATCTCAAATATGATGTCCCTTTTTATCAGTATTTTCAGAACTCATTCAGTAGGAATTTTATGCTGGGCATTTTCTTTGCTATACCAATTACGTACTTTCTTATATCCCTGGAAAAAATCAAAGATTATGAAAATCTTCTTAAAACAGAAAAAATAAAACGCCTTACTCTGGAAAAACAGGCCATTTCAGAAAAGCTTAAGGCTCTGCAGGCACAGATAGAACCACACTTTCTTTTTAACACCCTCTCAAACCTGAGATCCCTGCTGGATGAAGATATTAAAAAAGGTAAAACAATGCTGGATGAACTGAACGGGTTTTTAAAAATATCCCTTAAACGCACAAGGGAGGAGACCATAAGCCTTTCCCAGGAACTTGCTCTTGTAAACCATTATCTTAATATTCACAAAATAAGAATGGGCCCAAGACTCTCCTTTGAAATCATTGCAGACAAGGAGATAAAGAAAATCACTTTTTCTCCTCTTTTAATACAGCCTCTGGTTGAAAACGCAGTGAAATACGGCCTGGAACCAAAAATAGAAGGGGGAAGGATTGTAATCAAATGCTCCATTAAAGATAACTTTTTAATAATAGAAGTGTCTGATACAGGATGCGGACTTGATCTTGATAAAAAAACAGGTACTGGGATAAACAATGTCAGTAAAAGAATTAACAGCATGTATGGTAATAATGCAGGCCTGACAATCATGGCAAATGATCCCTGCGGCACAAAGGCCCTGATTGAGGTGCCTTTATGAACAAACCCAGGGCAGTTATTGCCGACGATGAAAAAAACCTGGTAAAGAGTTTAAAAAAAGCATTAAACCGGTTATGGCCGGAGCTTATAATATCCGGCGAAGCATACAATGGCAGACAGGCAGCTGATATGATAGAAAAAATACAGCCGGATGTAGCGTTTCTGGATATCAGAATGCCGGGTCTGTCAGGTCTGGAGGTCGCAGGGCAGATAAAAGGAATCTGCCCTGTTGTGTTTGTGACAGCCCATGATGATTTTGCAGTTGAAGCCTTTGAAAACGAGGCTCTGGATTATATTCTGAAACCCCTTGAGGAGAAAAGACTGATTAAGACCATAAACAGGTTAAAGAAGAGAATATCATCTGCCCGGGGGCTTCCTGAAACCCAGAAAAAAATCGAAAATATAATCAATACCCTGAATAAAAACAGAGGAAAATCTTTTCTGCAATTGATAAAAGTCAAGACAGGGTCAGAGATAAGATTTGTTCCAGTTGCAGAAATTGTTTTTTTCATGGCAGAGGATAAATATACGACTGTTAAACTTGAGACAAAGGAGTTTTTAATTAAAAAAACTATTAAAGAACTTGAACAGGAACTTGATCCTGGACAGTTCTGGCGTGTCCACAGAGCATCCATCATAAACATTGATAAAATCAAAAAGATCACCCGCTCTTTTTCAAACCAGCTGATTGTTCTGTTTAATAACACAGACAGGAGTGTAAGGGTCAGCAGGGCCTATTCCCATCTGTTTAAACAGATGTAAAACAACACTGGTTCTGATTCTTTTCAATTATTTCATCACCATATTGATTATACAGGCATTGTGTGTTATTTGCTCTATCACGTCTGATATAACAGTTGAAATGCTGTTTAATAAACAATTCAAGGTAAATTTAAATAGTTTGAAATCAGAAAAAAAAATAAATTTTAAAAATTTACTGCCCATACTTGCCATATTGGGTGCTGTGCTCCTCTGGGGCAGCTCATTTTCCACAATGCGTGTGGTACTCAGGGTATTAAGCCCGTTTGAGGTAATGTCATGCAGGCTGACCATAGCTTTTATCTGTATATTACCGTTTATTAAACAACTTATTCCTGAAAACTGTAAAAAAGGGGATATAAAAATACTGGTACCAACTGTTATGTTCCAGCCATGCCTCTATTTTCTCTTTGAATCCAGAGCATTACAGCTCACAACATCATCCCAGGCAGGAATAATAGCAGCATGCGTACCACTTATGGTTTCCTTTGCTGCCTGGATATTCCTTGCAGAATCAATTAATATGAAAACCATAATCGGTCTCTTATTGTCCATATTCGGTGTTATCCTGTTAACATGGTTTCAAAGCAGTACCAGCACAGCTTCAAACCCTGTGCTTGGTAATATACTCGAATTTATTGCCATGATATGCGCAGCAAGCAACCTGATACTCATCAAAAAGCTCAGCAACAGATACAATACCTGGACTTTGACTGCCATGCAGGTTATTGCAGGTACAATATTCTTTCTGCCAGGTTTAAAAAGTGTAATGCAACTGCCCTTGTCAATATGGAATCTTCATATAATTGCAATTTTGTTTTTTCTTGGAGCATGTGTAAGTCTTGTATCATTCGGACTTTATAACTATGGGATAAGCAAAATCCCTGCATCCAGAGCATCAATTTTCATAAACCTTGTTCCTGTTACGGCTGTACTGCTGGGCTGGGTAGCCCTGAATGAAGTTTTAAACACAAAACAGTGCATTGCAGCAGGCATTGTCATCTTTGGAGTACTTCTCAGCAATAAGAGCTAAACTTTCCTGTTATTTTTCACTTTTCCATGGTATGCTTTTTTTAAAAAATATACAATTTTCATGCTTTTAAAATAACATTGTAAACTGACAAAAGATGATTAAAAAAGATATATCCGGCAATAGTGTTAAGGAAAAACTGAAAGCAGCTCACAACGACCGTCTCTACTCCTTTCTCTTAAGCAATGGCACTATCAGGGGTGCTGTTGTAAAAAGTTTCTGCATGATAAATGAAATGCGGGCAAACCATGATCTGGGCATTGTTGAAACCCTGCTCCTGGGGCATGCATACATTGCAGCAGCCCTTCTGACTTCCAACCTCAAGGGCAGTGACAGATTAAGTATAACTGTAAAATGTTCCGGCCCGGTTAAGGGTCTGGATGTCGAGGCCAATGCCTTTGGAGAAGTAAGAGGGTTTCTGAAAAACAGTTCCATTGATATTAAAGAGCCTGAAAAGGTAAAGTCTCTGTCCCGGTTTTTTGGAGCAGGATTCTTAACCGTTACAAAATACCTGAAAGATGCAAAACATCCCTATTCAGGGCAGATCATGCTGGAACACGGAAGTATGGCAGAAGACCTTGCAAATTATTTTCTCCAATCGGAACAAACTCCCACTGGATTTAAACTCAGCATCAATTTTGATTCCCGGGGCAATGTCACAGGAGCGGGCGGTATTTTTCTCCAGGCAATGCCCGATGCCCATGATGATAAATTAGTAAAAGCCGAAACAATACTTAAAAGTATCAAAGCTTCCAAAGGTTTTACCCGGAAAGCAGATGTTGAAAAACTGATATTAAATTCTTTTAAAGCTTTAAATCCTGTTTTTATTGATAACCGGCGGGTTGAATTTTTCTGTAGATGCAGTAAGAAAAAAATGGGGGCCTATGTTTCCAGACTGCCTGGAAAAGACCTGGATGAAATTTTAGCTGAATCTGAATTTCCCCTTGAAATAACCTGCCATCACTGCAATTCAGTATACGGCTTCAATAAAGATGAAATTAAAATGTTCAGATCATGAGACTTGCAATCCTGTCAGATATCCATAGTAATTTAGAAGCTTTTGAGAGTGTTCTCATGGATATTAAGACCCAATCCATTGATGAGATTATATCCTTAGGTGACAATGTCGGATATGGTGCTGACCCTGAAAAGATTATCAATATAATACAGGAAAAAAAAATTAAATCAGTACTTGGCAACCATGAACTTGCATGCATTGACGAAAATTATCTCTTCTCCTTTAACAAACGGGCAGAAAAAGCATTATTAATTAACAAAGACCTGCTTTCCATGGATTCTTTAAGATTTATTTCAAACCTCAATATCTGTATGGTCAGACATGGTTGCAGGTTTGTCCATGGCCTGCCTCCGGAATCAGCCACAAAATATATCACCTATGAAACCAATGAGAACCTTATGTACATAATAAAAAGAATTCCCGAGCAGGTATCATTTATTGGTCATACACACAATCTAAACCTGTATGAATACAATAATCAGAAGATCAGAACAAAACCAATTGAGAAAAAAAAGCTTATCCTTGACAAAAATAGTAGCTATATTGTAAATACAGGAAGTGTTGGACAGCCCAGAAACAACAGGATAAAGGCAGAATATATAATCTGGGATTCCGATGAAAACACCATTGAATCAAGGTTTGTAAAATATGACAATCAAAAGGCTGCCGGAAAAATCATTAAAGCAGGTATTCCTGAACTCTACGCCAGAAGAGTTGAACATGGAAATATCTTTAAACCAGTCTGACATAATTATAATTTTTATAAAGGGCTGATATAAATGAGAGGTAACTATTATGTGTAATCACTTAAGCGATCATTCACACTCCCACGGGCATCACGACCATGATCACCCCCAGATTGTCCAGATCATGCCTGCCCAGAAAGATCTTTATGCTGTATATCAAGGTGAAAAACCCCACGATTGTGCAGTAAAAACTGGAAAAGACGGACTGTCTCTGGTGCCTGTGCTCTTCATGGGATTAATAAAACATGGTGAAAAAACAATGGTGGAAGGCTTTTTTGCCTCAAACTCAATAAATTCATGCGAAGATATTGCAGGATTCAAAGGATATGCTGCATCACTTGACGATGCAGAGAAGCTATATAATTAAGGAGGACAAATGCATAAACTTTTAAATGACTCTCCAGGCAAAGAGATAATGCTCCTTGGTAATGAATCCATTGCCAGGGGAGCGATTGAAGCCGGTGTTGCTTTTGCCACAACCTACCCTGGCACCCCATCTTCTGAAATCTCCCTGAATCTTTTTCAGATGTCCCGGGAAACAGATCTATATTTTGAGTACAGCACAAATGAAAAAGTCGCCCTGGAGGTTGCAGCAGCAGCAGCCATTGCCGGTGTAAGAACCATGTGTATGATGAAGCATGTTGGTTTGAATGTTGCAGCTGATCCCCTCATGACACTTGCCTATATCGGCATCAAGGGCGGACTTGTCATACTTACGGCCGATGACCCGTACATGTTTTCCAGCCAGAATGAACAGGATAACAGATATTATGGAAAGCTTGGCGGACTGCCTGTGCTTGAACCATCTTCGGTTCAGGAAGCAAAGGATATGACAAAATATGCCTTTGAGCTTTCCGAAAAAGTTGGTGAACCTGTAATCTTAAGAACCACCACCCGCATAAACCATTCAAGTGCCTTTGTCAGCCTTGGTGAAATGAATACACGGACAACAGATGGTGATTTTAGCCGTGATCCGTTTAAATATGTTACTGTTCCAGCAGTTGCAAGAAACCTCCATGTTAAACTGCTTGAAAACCTTAATAAAACCCTTGCCATCTCAGAGGATTGTAAAGAGAACTTTGTTGAAGGGGAAGGGAAATTCGGAGTTATCTGCAATGGAGTCAGTTACCTTTATGTTTCCGATGCTGTAAAGGATCTTGATCTTGCAAAAAAGGTTAAACTTTTACGCATAGGACTTTCAAACCCCATGCCAGGAAAGATGATCAAAAAATTTGTCAGATCATGTGACAAAGTTCTGATTGTGGAAGAGGGCGAACCCTTTATGGAAGAGGCTGTCAAAGCCTTTGCCCAGGAAGAGGGTGTAACCATACCCATTGCCGGAAAGAGTAAAGAGTTGTTCTCACGTCTGTATGAATACAACCCTGGTATTGTAAGGGAGAAAATGGCTCTCTTTTTCGGCTTTGACTACACACCTGCCAGAAATATTGATTCATCCAGCTTCCCGGTTATTCCCCAGAGGCCGCCCAACCTGTGTTCCGGCTGTTCCCACAGGGCTACATTCTATGAGCTCCAGGCTGCTGCAAGGGATATGGACATAATTGTTCCAACAGATATAGGGTGCTATACCCTGGGTTTTCTGCCTCCCCTGAATACAGGTGATCTTGTCATTTGCATGGGAGCATCCATAAGTTCTGCCTGCGGTTTTTCCGAAGTAACCAATAAAAAAGTAGTCCCCATAATTGGTGATTCCACATTTTTTCACTCAGGAATGACAGGACTTGTAAATGCTGTTTTCAATAATCACAATCTGACCCTTATAATACTTGAGAACGGTATCACTGCCATGACAGGCCATCAGCCCCATCCTGGCGTTGATATGGATGCTTTGAACTTCAAAGGTTATAACAGAATTTCCGTTGAAAAAGTTGTGCGCTCCCTGGGTATTGAACATGTTACAATTATTAAACCGTTCAAAGTGAAAAAAAGCATTGAACAGATCAAAAAAGCATTAGAATTTAAAGGTGTCTCGGTGATTATATCCCAGGAACCGTGCGCCATTATGGTAAAAAACTTAAAAATGCGTAAACTGCGGCCATTTAAGATTACCGATAAATGTAAAAACACAAGGGAGTGTATAACTTCAATAGCATGTCCGTCATTTTTCATTGAAGATGAAAAGGTAAATATCGATCCGACCACATGTGTTGGTTGTGCTGTATGCGCCCAGATCTGCCCGGAAAATGCTATTATTCCTTTAAAGAATTAATTAAAAAGATAAGGATTATATATAAAATGGAAACAAACAGATTAATAATTGTAGCAGTTGGCGGACAGGGCAATCTATTGGCTTCAAAGGTGCTTGGTGAAGCTGCCCTTTTGTCTGATGTTCCTATCCGCATGAGCGAAATACACGGCATGGCTCAACGCGGCGGAATTGTTGAATCTTCAATAGTTTTTGGAGATGCTTCAAGCCCTCTGATTACCGATGGTGAGGCTGATGTACTTCTTGGATTTGAACCGTCAGAGACCCTCAGGGCATTACCAAGGTGCAGCAAAAGAACAAAAATAGTTACAAACACTGCCCCGCTTCCGCCATTTACCGTGGCCATTGGCCAGGGTGTATATCCTGACATTGAGGATATGAAAAAAATCATTAAACAAAATACAGCTTTCCTCATGGCCTTTGATGCAATGAAACTTGCAAAAAAGGCTGGCAGTCCTTTAACAATGAATATTGTTCTTTTAGGAGCGCTCTTAAAATCCAGGGGAGTCTCATTCACCAGGGAAATAATGGAAGAGGCAATAAAAAGAGTTACTAAACCTGCATTTACTGAAATGAATCTCAAGGCATTTGATCTTGGATTTTCAGTTGAAGTTTAAAAAAGGCAGAGACCAGTTTTAAAAAATGGTTAAAAAACAGACATTCAGGGTCCATGTCATACATGGACCCAACCTTAACATGCTTGGCAAAAGAGAGCCTGAAATCTACGGCCATCAAAGCCTTGAAAATATCAACCTGGAATTGACAACCAGAGCGGAAGATCTGGGTATTATCCTTGAAACTTTCCAGTCCAGCCATGAAGGAGAAATTGTTGAAAAACTCAATGGCCTGGTTGATAAAAACATTAACGGGCTGATCATCAACCCTGCAGGTTTCACACACACCAGCATTGCAATCCGGGATGCTCTTTTACTCCTTGAAATACCCATCATTGAGATTCATATTTCAAACATATATAAACGGGAGCCTTTCAGACACAAATCAATGCTGTCTGATATTGTTACAGGTCAGATAACAGGTCTTGGCCCAAAAGGTTATATGCTTGCACTGGAGGCAATCGCAGAAAAGCTTAATGCAAAATGATATCCTCATTGTATCGGCAACAGAAAAAGAGGTGACAGGCTTACTTGAAAACTCCTTTATCCACTCCCGGGAAAAAACTTTATCTGAAAAAACCTTTATCTCTGCACATCTTAATGACAGACCCTATGATCTGATTATCACAGGCCCGTCAGTAATAAATACAGCCCATGCCCTTACCATTGCCCTGGAAAGAAACAGACCGAAAATTATTATACAAACAGGTTATGCCGGTATTTTCCCGGAATCGGGTCTATGCCCGGGTGATATTACCGTGGCAGAGAAAGAACAATATATACATGCCGGGGTTGAATCAACCAGTGGCTCGGTAAAACTATCACATCTGCCTTTTCCCCTGGTGGAAAATATGATGTCAACAGCATCCGGCACCTACTCCATTGATGAAAATTATGTAAAAAAAGCATATGCCATACTTTTAAAGACAAGCCTTGCAAATGAGTGCACCATATCCAGAGGTCCTGTAATCACCGTGTCAACAATAACCTCCACACTTAAAACCAGAACAGCGCTGTTCACAACCTTTTCCCCCCTTATGGAGGCAATGGAAGGTGCAGCATCACAACATGTTGCATCACTTTATAATATTCCCTTTATCGAAGTTCGTTCAGGTTCAAATTATGTTGGCGACAGGGACAGGAAAAAATGGGACATACCTCTTGCAACTAAAAGACTAACCAGTGCATTGTGTGCAATAATAGACAAAATCCTCTAAACTGTTTTTACTTTCCGGCTTTTAGTCAATTAATAAAAAAATCAGTTGAACATGTAAATTAATTGTATTACTCTGTTTGTGCTTTAAAGACCGGATATTGATATACTGGAAACTCAGGATCAGCTGGTTATCAGTATAAAAAATATGTAGTTGGATCAACATGCATTTAAATTTAACGGTGATTGTTAATTGTTAGAGGTTGTTAAAAACAAAAAAATCTAAGGAGGTAGTATGCGCAAAATTACTTTTCTATTAATTGTAGCAGTTGTCTTTGCTATGATGTTTGTATTCAGTGGATGTAGTGGTGGTGAAAGAGAAAATATTATTAAAATCGGAATCAATGCGCCCCTTACCGGTGATATCCCGAAAGTTGGAGAAGGTTCCAAGTTTGCTGCCCAGATGTGGCTTGAAGATATCAATAAAGCAGGCGGCATTCAGGTTGGAGATAAAAAATATAAGGTACAGCTTGTTATTGAAGATAATGAGTCAAAATCAGACTCTGCTGTAAAGGCCAATACTAAAATGATCACCCAGGATGATGTTCTGGTAATAATCGGACCTCAATCCTCTGCCCAGGCAGTCCCTGCAGGCGAAGTTGCAAATAAATACAAAACAACCATGATAAGTCCATGGTCCACAAACCCTGCAACAACACTCAACAGACCCTATGTGTTCCGCGGCTGTTTCCTTGATCCTTTCCAGGGCCCTGTTGTGGCAAACTTTATAGTTGAAGAATTCGGCTTTACAAAGGCTGCTGTTCTCTATGATGTTGCATCTGATTATCCCAAAGGCCTTGCCGAAGTTTTCAAAGCTGCCTGGGAAAAGAAAAACGGAGCCGGATCTGTGGTTGCCTATGAAAGTTTCACAACCAAAGATACAGACTTTTCATCCCAGCTCACAAAGATCATACGATCAGGTGCTGAAGTTCTCTTTACTCCACAGTATTATAATGAAGTTCCTTTAATTGTGAAACAGGCAAAAGACCTTGGCTGGAAAGGCCCAATTGTCGGCAGCGACTCATGGGGATCAGCAGAAACAATAGAACTATGCGGCGAACCGTGCTACGGACAATTTTTCTCGTCACACTATGCAGCAGCAGGAGCAAAGGGTGCCACAAAAGAATTTATTGATCGATACAATAAAGCCCACGGTTATATTCCAGATGATGTTGCAGCCCTTACATGGGATGCACTCCACCTTGCTCAAAAGGCCATTGAAAATGCAGGCAAACTCACAGGCAAAACCGAGGCAGACAGAACTGCTGTTCGTGATGCCCTGGCAAAAATCAAAAATTTTAAAGGGATCACCGGAAACATGACCTTTACTGAAGAAGGTGATCCAATTAAATGTGCAGTTATTGTAAAAATTAATGATAAAGGTGAATATGAATTTTATAAATCAGTTTGTCCATAACTGTTTCTGACAATTTGATTTAACGATTCAAAGCAATGGTTGCTGTGTCGTGTGATACTCCAATGGAGATAAACATGACACAGCAGCTCTTTCCTATTTAAAGACAGGAGTTGGTTAATGGATTATTTCCTTCAAAACCTGATAAATGCCCTCCAGTGGGGAAGCTTCTATGCTGTAATATCCATTGGGTACTCAATGGTCTACGGTGTTTTAATGGTTTTCAACTTTGCCCATGGTGATATTTTCATGATTGGTACCTATATCGGGTTTGCCATTGCAACACTTTTTATTGCACTGTTTTCTGCCATACTGCCGGCATGGGTAATATTTGTCACCGTGGTTATTATTACCATGTTCCTCGCATCCATGGTGGGTGTCTTTGTGGAGGTTGCAGGATACAGACCCCTGAGACAGGCCCCCAGGGCATCAGCTGCCATCACAGGTTTGATGATAGGTATTATTTTTGAAACCGGAATACTGATATTTCTTGGCGCCAAAAGATTGAGCTTCCCGCCCCTGATGGAATCTGTTGCATATAATATAGGCGGTGTATACTTTACCAATGTTAAAGTCATGGTAATTGTAATCTCACTTCTATTAATGGTTATCCTGAACACCTTTATCCAGAGGAGTAAATGGGGCATGGCAATGCGGGCCATGTCATTTGATTTTCTTGCAGTTCCGCTAATGGGTGTATCAATTAACATAATTGCACCCCTGACCTTTGCAATAGGAGCAGGTCTTGCCTCTGTGGCAGGTATTCTCTACGGCCAGGCCTACCCGATATTAGACCCTTATATGGGTGTTCTTGTGGGATGGAAAGCCTTTGTTGCAGCAATCCTTGGAGGGCGAGGCTCCATAAAAGGCGCTGCCCTTGCAGGCTATCTCCTGGGTTTCATTGAGATATTTGTTGCCATGGTCTTTCCTTCGACTTTCAGAGACCTGATAGCCTATTCCATCATCCTTTTAATTCTTACATACAGACCAAGGGGATTTTTTGGAATGGAGCACAGTACAAAACTCAGACTTTAACTTGAATCATTGAAAACATACAGGAAAGTTTCATGGAAATAGCACGAAAATTCAAAAACCAATTTTCAGATGTACCAATGATAGGATGGCTGTTGGGTATACTGACTGCTGTGCTCATTGAATGTTTTTTTGGATATTCTCATATATCCTATTACCTGGGCCTGCCAAAAATACCAGTTCTCTTTGGTACACTTATCATGCTTAAAACACCACCTTTGATACCAAATGTAATTGCATATGACATTACTGTATATATAATCCCGGTTCTGGTTATGGGAAAACTGATTTCTCCGGTATCAAACAAAATGGCAATGCTCCTTGAAAAATTACCATTGTGGCTTTCAACAATAATACATCTTGCACTCTTCTACGGCATATTGCATTTATGGGCGGGAATCAACGGTTACAGAATACTTGTCCTGAAACTCACAATGATATCCATTATACTTACCATAAGCATTAATGTCATAAACGGATATCAGGGTGAATTTTCCTGCTCCCATCCGGGGTTCATGGCTGTGGGAGCATATGTAGCGTCCATACTTACTCTTACCCTGTTTGTTGATGATAAGATGTTTGGTACTGCTTTACTGCCGCCGGAATTTGGGCCATGGTTATTCCCATTCATACTTCTTGCCGGAGGAGCAGCTGCTGCTTTAAGCGCCCTGATTGTTGCAGTGCCATCCTTTAGAACCAGAGGTGATTATCTTGCCATAATATCCCTTGCATTCATGTTCATTGTGAAAAGTGCCATTGAAAACATGAATTTCATCGGAGGAGCAAGGGGCATGAGCAGTCAGCCAGACTATGCAAGCCTGCCCGTTATCTTCTGCTGGACCATATTAACCATATGGATTGTCCATAACTTTGTAACATCAATAATGGGCAAGGCTCTTAACGCTGTAAGAGACGATGAAGCAGCCTCGGAATCCATGACAGTTAAGACAAAAAAAACCAAAATCGTTGCGTTCATGTTTGGTGCTTTCTGGGCAGGGGTTGCCGGCGGCCTTTTCGCCCATGTACTCAGCTTTATCAACCCCGGAACCTTCAGCATACAAAGGCTTGCAGAAATTCTGGCCATGGTATATTTCGGAGGCTTAAACTCCATAGTCGGATCCATTGTGGGAGCTGTGAGCATCAGTATCCTTGGTGAAGCATTGAGACCCCTTGAACTTTTTAAATGGATTATTATTCCCTTAATACTGATATTTGTGATGATTTACCGACCCTATGGCCTCATATCATTTAAGGAGATTAACGTTAAAAAACTTTTCAGATCAAAATTAAAAAAAGAGAAACGGAGTCACAATGAAAGCATTGCTCAATGTAAATAGAATGACCCACTATTTTGGAGGCTTAAGAGCTGTATATAATTATAATCTAAATATTGAACCCAATCAGATCATAGGCCTCATAGGTCCAAACGGTGCTGGGAAAACAACTGTCTTTAACCTGATTACAGGTGTTCATACACCAACAAAAGGTTCAATCACCCTGCAGGGTAAAAATATTGTTGGACTTGCAACCAACAAAATAGCTGCCATGGGTCTGGGCCGCACATTTCAAAACCTTGCACTCTGGCGCCACATGAATGTTCTGGACCATATAAAGATGGCCCACTATTCCCAGTTAACCTATGGGCTCACGGGAGCTTTTTTTAATACTCCGGCTAAACAAAAACAGGAGTCTGAGATTGAAGATAATTCCCATAGACTGCTTGAACTTTTTGGCATCAGACAGCATGCTGACCAGCTTGTCACAAACCTTCCCTATGGCGCCCAGAGGCGTGTTGAAATGGCAAGGGCCATGGCAACAAAACCGAAAATTCTATTTCTTGATGAGCCCACAGCTGGAATGACACCGGATGAACTCATTCAGATGATCAAAATAATACGACAGGTACATGAAGATTTTAAAGTTGCAATATTTTTAATTGAACACAGAATGAAATTTGTCATGGAACTTTGCCAGTATATTCAGACCCTGGTTTTTGGTGAAATAATTGCCCAGGGCCCCCCTGAAGAGATTCAAAACAACCCTAAAGTTATTGAAGCTTATCTTGGTAAGGAGGATATATCCTAATGCAGCTGAAAATTGAAAACCTACATGTTTCCTACGGCAATATAAAAGCTCTCCATGGAATCAATTTCTCCGTGGATCAAGGAGAGATAGTGACCATAATAGGTGCAAATGGTGCAGGAAAAAGTACCACCTTAAGGGCAATATCAAGGATGATACCGGCAGAACATGGCTCTGTGCTTGAATTCAACGGTAAAAATATCCTTAAATATAGTGCTGACAAGGTTGTATCAAAACTTGGGATATCCCACGTTCCTGAAGGCAGAAGAATTTTCGGGAACCTCACGGTCATGGAAAACCTCACCCTTGCAAGCTTTGCAAGGAAAGATAAAGATAAAATCAGGGAAGATAAAAAATGGGTTTTTGATCTTTTTACAAGGCTTGAAGAGAGAAAAGATCAGCTTGCAGGGACTCTGAGCGGCGGGGAACAACAAATGCTTGCTGTGGGAAGGGCATACATGAGCGGTCATAAAATCATGCTCCTGGATGAACCTTCCATGGGACTTGCACCCTTATTAATGCTTGATATGTTTGATGCTTTAAAAGAGATCAACAAACTTGGTACAACCATATTACTGGTTGAACAAAATGCACGCCTTGCCCTGAAATTTGCCCAGCGGGGCTATGTAATTGAAAACGGTCTCTTTGTCCTTGAGGGTGAAGCTGACAGACTTCTTACCAACCCGGATGTAAAAAAAGCATATCTCGGAGCTTAAACAAACAATTCAGGGTGATATGCACCACCGATTTAATAAAGTAAGGAACAAAAAAACAGCAGCATACTTTTC
>CAZQJS010000011.1:0-80210 GCA_964593725.1 uncultured Desulfobacterales bacterium | reverse complement strand
GCAGTGGCCTGCAAAGCCATTATTCTCCGGTTCAAATCCGGAAGTCGCCTCCAATCATTGCAAGCCTTTCAGGATTCTATTATTTTTCAGCTCTTACTTTAATTATTTCACCAATTATACTCACTGCAATCTCAGATGGGGTTTCAGAATGAATTTCAATGCCAATAGGGGAGTAGACTCTCCTGAGACTGTTTTCTGTGACCCCTTTTTTCTGAAGATTATTATAGATCTGTCTTTTTTTTCTTTCACTCCCTATCATTCCAATATAGGCAGCACTTGTATTTAAAGCGTGTTCAAGTACAGTCTGGTCATACAGATGTCCCCTGGTGAGTATAACAATATAGGAGTGCTCATTGATTAAAAGAGAGTCAAAGGCATTTTTAAATTTTTCAATTACCCTTATTTCTTCTGCGTGGGGAAACCTTTCACGGTTTGCAAATTCATGACGGTCATCTGTTACAACAACCTGGAAATCAGATAAACGGGCCATCTGTGCAAGATAGAACCCGACATGACCTGCTCCAAATATATAAATAATATCCCCTGGTTGAACAGGTTCAATAATATACTCTTTAAGATTGTGGTTGTAGATGACAGGGGATGGGCCCTTAAATCTGCCCTTTTTTATTTCTTCAATCAGGTGTGAAGGGATTTTAAGGTTATTTCCGGTAATTGTACCATCAGGGAGTACAAGACATTTTTCAGTTGTAAAATCGGATTTGCTGAACCCTTTTATCAAAGAGATCAGAAAACCTTTACCACCTGTTTTTTCAAGGTCTGTAACTGCATTGAAAACAGCTTCTGCACTGGAAGTTAATGCAGCAGTATTATCAGATGGTCTTATAAAGGTTTCGATTAATATGGAAAGGTTCCCTCCACAGATCATGTCCAACCCATGCTTTAAGCTCTTATTAAGAGAAAATTCCTTAATCTGACATTTTTTTTTCTTAATCATATCAATGGAGGCATCAATGACAAGTGCCTCTATCAATCCACCGCCAATGGTTCCATAAATGGTTCTGTCATTGAGAACAATCATCTTGCTTCCGGAAGTCCTGGGTGTGGATCCGTCATGGGTCATAATGGTTGCAAGGGCAAAAACTTTTTCCTGCCTTAAACATTTTAATATGCGCCTGTTTAATAATTCCATGAAAATATTTTAATCCCCCATGGGCATAACTGCCTCAGAACCGGGTTTAAACACCTGTTCTGAAATTGAAATCATACATAATAAATAAACCATAGCGATTATTGATCCATTGTCTTAATATGTCAAGCAGAACATATTGCATTTAAAAAAGGTGTAATTATTTACTTTTTAATGGGTGTTAAATGATTCTATGCCCTGCCAGGGGTTTTCTTCAAAATGGGCCGGATTTGCATGCATCATATTGAGCACTTTATCAATCATTCCGATTTTATGATTTATTATAAAATCCTGGTCTGCATTGTTCTTTGATAACTGATTTTTTTCATGTTCAGTAAGGGGCGGCAGGTTATTGAGTTTTCTGTTGACTTCTTCAATAATAAAAAAATATTTCTGAAAATGTTTCTGCAGATCTATAAAATTGTGTTTGGCTTCATTTAAAGATTTAAGCTGTTCTTTCAGTGTTGTTGCTTTGGGACAGTCAAACTGATTATGGAGAATATTTTTATATTGTTTTAAAAGGATAGATTTCAAGGCAATTATTGAAATGGAGTATGAATTCATTATTTCATATATCTGCACTTTTTTTTGTAAACCCTTTGGCACAACCGTTCCAACTTCCCTTGAGAAAATATTTTTTTCAGATATATTTTTTTTAATCATGGAAAAAATATCAACAATATAATCAAAGGCACTGTTATCAAGGTCGTTGATAAAAATATGTTCAGCCGGGATCCCCTGGAGTGTATTTTCGCCAACCAGAATAGGGACATTATATGCCTTTGTTAATTTTTCAAGTCTGTTTGCAAGGTTTACATATCTGCCTATAACAGTATCGCTCATCTTTTTTTCAAATCCAATATTTCCAATATAACTCTCCCCAGTTGCAATGCCAACACCATTGGAGACAAGTTCAATTTTCTGCTTGCCTGCATAATTATATTTTGTTCTTTTTCTGTTAAAGGAATTTAATTTATATCTTGAGTCAATACCTGCAAGAACTGCAGAGTAGCAGTCATCAAAGGTTGCAAATATAGCGTCACCTATATAGGAGTGTATCTCTCCTTGCTGGTCAATAATAGGGTCTGCAATTTTTTTGTAATAAGACGCAAGAAAGGGGCCAAGATCATCACCCAGAATTTCGCTTATGTGGGTAAAGTTTCTGATATCTGAGAAATAAAGGGTTTTAACCTCTTTTTTTGTTTTAATTTCAGGATCTTTGTCATTTACCATGATCAACCGGGCATTTTTTTTTGAAACAAATTTTAATAATCGTTTGTTAATTCTTGCCTCTTTCTCTTTTTGCACCTGGAGTTCAAAGAGCCTTTTATTGGAGATATTTAATAATTTTTCAAAGGATTTAGAAATATCCAGAAGATTTTCATAGGATTCATCTCCCATGAAAAAGAGTCTGAACCGGTTTATAATTTTTTTGAAAAAAGATTTTTTGTTATTGGTCATGAATCTATTTTTTTTAATTTTTTCTTTATTAATTTAAGTATTGATTATATCTTATAAAGTCAAGATTAATCAAGTAACAGCAAAAATAACAGACTTGTAACTAAAGGATAGGTTTTATAATTTTCATATTCAACTTAAGTCAGAATAGACCCTGTTAAGCCGGGGAAAGGCAGAATTTATAAATGATTATACCAGTAATACTTGCAGGCGGGTCAGGCACCAGATTATGGCCCCTGTCAAGGAAACATCACCCAAAGCAGCTCATTGAGCTTATGAACAATCATACAATGATCCAGGAGACTTTGTTAAGGCTTAAAGATTGTAATGATATCGGTGAGGTTGTTGTAATCTGCAATGATGAGTACAGATTCATGGTTGCAGAACAGATGAAAATGATTGATGTTAATCCCGGTCTTATAATTCTTGAGCCTGTTGGTAAAAATACTGCCCCTGCGATTGCCGCAGCTGCCATGATGTGTAAACAAAAATATGGAGACGTTGTTCTTCTGGTTTTACCTGCTGATCATTTGATTGAAAAAGTTAAAGGTTTTCATAACATCATCACCCTTGGATATGGTTCCGCATTAAAGGACTACCTTGTAATGTTTGGTATTATACCTGATGAGCCGGCAACAGGTTATGGCTATATTAAAACAAACCCTCCTGCTGATTATTCCAGGGCTCATTCAAATATTCATACCATTTCCAGGTTTGTTGAAAAACCATGCTTAAAAGATGCTGAACAATATTTTAATTCAGGGGATTATTGCTGGAACAGCGGCATGTTCATGTTCAAAGCTTCAAGGATATTGAAGGAACTTGAAAACCATGCTCCTGATATTGTGGATCTTTGTCAAACTGCTGTTGATAAAGGAAAAGAAGACCTGGACTTTTTCCGGCTTGATAAAGAGAGTTTCAATAAGATAACTCCTGATTCCATTGATTATGCAGTAATGGAGAAAACTTCCAGGGGTGTAATTATACCGTGCAGTATTGGCTGGAGTGATATAGGTTCATTTAATGCCCTTTACAGGGCACAGAAGCATGATAGTGATCACAATGTGTTAAACGGTGATATAATGATCCATGATGTTAAAAACTCCTATATCAATGCAAAGGAGAAACTTGTGGCAGCGGTTGGTGTATCTGACCTAATAATTGTTGAAACAAAGGATGCAGTGCTTGTCACACATCAGAGCAAAGCACAGGATATTAAAAAAATTGTTGAAAAACTTCAGGGGAGCAAAAGGACTGAAGTTATACTTCATTCAAAGGTTTACAGGCCATGGGGACATTATGAAACCATTGATATTTCAGAAAGATTCCAGGTTAAAAGACTTACGGTAAAACCAGGGGCTAAACTGTCATTGCAAAAGCATTACCACAGGGCAGAGCATTGGACTGTTGTTGCAGGGTCTGCAATTATTACAAATGGTGATAAAGAGATGCTTTTAAATGAAGACCAGTCAACATATATTCCCCTGGGCGTTAAACACAGAATTAAAAATCCAGGCAGAATCCCCCTTGAGATAATTGAGGTACAGTCTGGAAGTTATCTTGGAGAAGATGATATTGTAAGATATGATGATATATATGGACGGGGAGAACCAGATGCCTGACAGTATAATACAATCTGTAAAGGGAAAATTTATTCTGGCTGTGCCGGGACTGCCAGACCCTAATTTTGCAGAAAGTGTAACCTGTATATGTGAGCACAATGAAACCGGAGCCCTTGGAATTATAATTAATAAACTGCATCCTCTTTTGACTGCCATGGAGCTCTTTGAAGATATAGGACTTGCCTATGATTCAGGAGTGAGCAGGATAAAAGTTCATCTGGGGGGCCCGGTACATCCCAATGGAGTTTTTGTTCTGCACGGGAAACCCTTTGACTGGATTGACTGCCTCAGGGTAACCCCTGATCTTGGCCTTAGCAATTCCATTGATATACTTGAGGCCATAGCAAAACAGAGGGGTCCTGAATCATTTCTCATACTCCTGGGTTGTGCAGGATGGGGACCTTTTCAGCTTGATAACGAGCTTTTTGAAAATGCCTGGCTCAGTTGTGATATCTCAGAGGAGATAATCTTTACAACTGACTCTGAAAGCAAATGGGAAAAAGCCATGATGTTAATCGGGAATAATTAGAATATTTTCATGGACCATTCAGACAAGCTTGTACAGGAATTGAATAGTAATGCTTCCTGGATTTGTGAACAAATCAAAGCATTAAAAGATATTCCAGAACTTTATGATGAAACTTTACAAAAATGGGAACAGACATGCCTTGATATACCAGACCAGGTGAGCCGGGATTTTTTAAAAATTGCTGTTACAGGTACTGTAAAATCAGGTAAGAGTACATTTGTCAATTCTTTTTTTGGTGCTGATTTTCTGAAAAGAGGTGGAGGTGTTATAACCTCGGTCATCACAAAAGTTAGAAGTGGAAAAATTCCCAGGGCAAACCTTAATCTCAAATCATGGGATGAAATCAATTTAATGATCCGCCATGCCCTGTCATCATCATGTGTTGATTATTCTGAATTATATGCAACCTTTGATTTACGGAACAAAGAACACAGGGACAGGCTTAAACAAATCCTGGATAACTATATCAATGATAAAGGTTCTTTTGAAAATCATGGAAAACCAGAAATGGTTTTATTCAGACAGGTTTTAGATAATTATGAATTCTGTAAAAAGACTATCCATACTGACGGAACTTTGATGCAGTTTAAAAATCAGGATTTTTTAAAGCATCAGATTTATACCGGAGACCCATCCAAAGGATTTCTTATTAACGATGCTCTGCTTGAGATCAATTCCGGCAGCATTGATAAATGTATTGAGATTGCAGACTGTCAGGGCATTGACTCAACCGATATTACACAATTATCAAAGGTCCTTGAATACCTTGAATCTTCCAATATGATTATCTATCTTATAAGCAGCAGAACAGGCCTGCGTGAAGCTGATATGGGATTCCTTTCAATGATCTGCCAGACAGGACTTGGCAATAATCTTATTTTTATAGTTAATATTGATTTAAATGAGCACGAAACCCCTGGGGATCTGGCCAATATTGAAAACAGCATAAGAAATGATATTGCCATATTTAAAAAAGATCCATCTTTATACTCTTTTTCATGTTTGTATAATCTTTTAAAGCAGATTAAACCAGAACTTTGTTCAAAGGAAAATAAACTCATTGAACTCTTTGAGAGCAATGGAGCACAGGTTGACTATTCCAACGGGATGACAGATAAATTTCTTACTGATTTTGATAATCTGATTTATAAAGACCGTAAATCTTATATTTTTTCAAACCCTTTGCATAGATTGGAAGTTGTTCTGGAAAGTCTTCAAAAACGGGTTAAAATGTTTTTAGATATCCATCAAAATGATAAAGCCCTTGCTGACAATGGATTGGCTGATTTTCTGGATATGCAGCACAATTTTGATAAAATTCAGACACTGATTAAAAATTCCATGGCAGGAATTGAAAAAAGCCTTAATAACTTTAAAACCCGGAAAATTGATAATTTTTTTAACCATGATAAGGGTTTGATCTTTAAAAAAACAGACATGTTTATTAATAATTTTTCCATTGATTTTAAAAGGTTTGGGAACCAGGATATTGTTTCAGGCTTTCCTCGGGCACTGTACCTTGCCTTACAGGATTTCAAAAGTGAACTGGACAGATTCCTGGTAGAAAAAATCAACCCTGAACTTATCAGATTTACACGGGAGATGGATAAAAAGACACAAGTACAAGCAGTAAACTTATACCAATCATATATGATAAATATTTTTGATGTGTATAAAATGCCTGGCAGTGCTTTAGAAAAATTTTCCCATACTGAAAGTAAAATTGAAAATTTAATTGACATGACATCCCTGAAAAAAAATCTTGGCCTTAAACCTCCTGATAAGGTTTCAATCACCCGGTATAATGCCAGAACCAAACTGACAGCTGTTACAGGGTTTGGTGCATGGTCTCTGATGTCAATTGTGATGAGGAAATTAAAAAAAAAGGTCTTTTTTCAGGAAAGCTTTCTTTTTAAAAAAATAATTTCCAGATTCAAAAAAGAGATTTTCCGTTCAATTAAGATCACAATTTTTTCATACAGGGACATGCTGGTAAAAGAGTATTTTAATGTATTAATTAAAGCTCTGTCAGAAGAGATCAACTCTCTAATGTTGAACCAGCTTACGGCCTGTTCCCTTGAGATTGATAGAACCAGATCCATAATGGAAAAAGAAAAATCTGAAAAAGAAAGGGATATTAAAATTTTACAATCAATCCATGAGCAGATAGAAGCAAGGATAAAAAAAAATGCTATAAAGGGAGCAGACCCGGAAGATCATCGGGTTTAAAGTCAAGGTAGGAAAAAATCTTTTTTTCCAGTAAGTATGTATTGCTTTTCATAAGATCAAAATGTTTTATAAACTCTTTATTTGTAACATATCTTTTGTAAATATAATCAAGCCGTTCATCAAGGGGAACAGCCTTGTCATGGAGCACTCGTTTATCAGAATAATTGATTATTTCAGCTTCGGTTACAGGCGGCAGTGTATCATAGTTGTCCAGAAAAACATGTTGTCTTATGATATCACCTGTTTCAGGAAATCCAAGACTTTTTATCAGTGCAGCACCGGTTTCAGAGTGTTTTTCACCTGTTTTGAAACTTTTCACCTTTGTTATGTCATGCAAAAGCCCGGCAGCTCTGGTAAGTTCAATATTGAGCTGGGGAAAAGTTTTTATAAGGTTGGAACACAAAAACCCGGCTACAGTTCGAACCATCAAAGAATGTCTTATTATATGATCCATCATTTTATTATCTTTAATAATTTTAAGGCATTCTTGTTTATCAGGTATCTGCATCTGTTTTTCCCATACTGCAATAATAAATTCTATTGCAGTTATAACCTGTACTGATATTATAGAAAAGATATTTTTTAATTTATTTACCGGACAAAGCTTTTATGTTAAGAAAAATTATTTCAGGTGGACAAACCGGTGCAGACCAGGCAGCGTTAGATACTGCCATTAAATTCAATATCCAGCATGGCGGCTTTATTCCCAAGGGAAGAAAGACTGAAATGGGTGCTTTGCCGGCAAAGTATATTATGGAGGAGATGCCCACGGGAAGTTACCCGGCAAGGACACGGAAAAACATAATTAATTCCGATGCCACTTTAATAATTGCAGGAGGCAGTCTTTCCCGGGGCACTGAACTTACCAGAAAGATTGCAATGGAGCTTGAAAAGCCCTGTTGTCATATTGATTATATATTTATGGATGATTTTGAAGCATCAATGATTGTCCACTCTTTTATCATTGATAACAGGATTGAAATTTTAAATGTTGCAGGCCCTCGATTAAGTAATGATCCGGGTATATATCAAGGAACACGGTCAATAGTTGAAGCCGTGATTTATATGGTGGAACTCTCAATGGATAATGGTTTCCAAAGGGCAGAGTATAATGAGTTGTTCAGCAAGGAAGGTGATACACCGGAAACCATGGACAGTGCAGTAAAACAACTTGCATCGATTCTGACCCTTAAAACAAGGACAAGGATAGCTGCCCTGGATAATTCCAGAATAGCAGGTCTATATTTTGAGTTATCTGATTATATAATGGATAAGTTTATATTTAAGACAGATAATACTGTACTGTTTGATAAATATCTGAAAAACAACTCTGTAAAGCCTTTTGGAACAACAGGAATTTCAGAGCCAGGTAAAATGATCAGGGCAGGGGATTTTGCCATGGAAATGGTAAAGAAGTTAAAAAAGAATCTTGAACAAAGCCACGGACTAAGGGTGGTAAAATGATTCCCATACGCGACACCCAGCCTTCAAACATACAACCCGTTGTAACATATGGTTTTATGGCGTTAAATACCCTGGTATTTCTGACACAGCTCAGCCTTGGTCTGCACAATGAGCAAATATTATATACCTATGGACTTGTCCCTGCAAAATATACGGTTGAAGCAGTTTCTCAATATTTTTCTTTTTTTAATCACATTGTCTCCTATATAACTTATATGTTTCTCCATGGCGGTTTTCTCCATTTTGCAGGGAATATGCTGTTTTTATATATTTTTGGCGATAATATCGAAGATACATTGGGCCATGCAAAATATGCAGGCTTTTATATCCTCTGCGGAGTCATATCAGGGTTGTGCCATGTTGCACTGAGCCCTTTATCAAAGGTGCCCACAATAGGGGCAAGCGGTGCCATTGCAGGCATTATGGGAGCATACTTTATCTTATTTCCAAAATCCAAAATTCTTACACTGATCCCCATTTTATTTATCCCTTTATTCATAGAAATTCCTGCATATATTTTCCTTGGCGGATGGTTTCTGATACAGTTCTTTAATCTGGCAAGTTCAGGTGGAATTTCCCAGATTGCCTGGTGGGCACATATTGGAGGTTTTATTGCAGGAATGCTTTTTATAAAACTTAATCGCCTGCTGCCCGTGAAAGAAGGAGCTTCAACTTCCCGAAAGCTTACGCAGAAAAAGAGAACACCGAAATTACAGAACATCCAGATATCTTCTGTGGAGGAAAGTTTTGATCTGTCAGGCACCATTGATGTAACATCAATTGAAGCAATTGCCGGCACAAAGAAAATAGTAAATATTCCCTGGGGATTTTACAAAAGAGTTTATAAGGTCACAGTGCCGCCTGGAGTAAAAAATGGAACCCGGCTGAAACTTATCGGGCTTGGAAGGGTTAAACCTGATAAAACCAGGGGGGATCTGTATCTTACTGTGAATATAAAAAATATAATATAAAAAAGTGTTTGACATAATACATCTTCTTGTTTATAAGGAGTTAACTGATCAAACAGAAGTTTGAAAATAGAAAAGTATAAAATTTCATAACCATTTAAGCCACGAAGGTTTTATTTTAAGTTTACCGGATAAACTTTGTAATAACCTTGGTGGTTTTTTATTTTAAAGGAGAAACAATGAAAGCGTTTATAAATTTATCTTTGTATGTTTTTTTATTTTTACTCTTCTCATTCACAAGTGCCCTGGCACATTTTGGCATGGTAATACCATCTGATAACATGGTGATGCAGGAAGATTCCAGACAGATCAAAGTTGTTCTCTCTTTTTCACATCCCTTTGAAAAAACAGGCATGGATCTTGAGAGACCCTTACAGTTTTTTGTTATTAAAGATCAAAGCAAAGAGAGCCTTGTCAATGCACTTAAACCTGCCGATGTAATGGCTCATAAGGCCTGGCAGTCTGATTTTACAATTAAAAGGCCCGGAGTCTACACATTTTGCATGATACCTGAGCCCTATTTTGAACCATCGGAAGATTGTTATATTATACACTATACAAAAACCTATGTTGCAGCATTTGGCAGTGATCAGGGCTGGGATTCTGAAGTCGGCCTTAAACTTGAGATTATTCCTTTAACAAGGCCCTTTGGACTTTACAAAGGAAATCTGTTCCAGGGGATTGTTAAGATGAATAAAAAAATTATTCCCTTTGCCCGGGTTGAAATTGAGTATTATAACAGGGATGGAAAGACTGAAGCACCAACAGATTATATGGTGACCCAGACAATTAAGGCTGACAGTAATGGAGTATTCAGCTATGCTGTACCAAAATCCGGCTGGTGGGGATTTGCAGCACTGAATCTTTCCAGGGAGAAAATTAAATATCAGGGCCGGGACAAAGAGGTTGAACTTGGTGCAGTATTGTGGGTTAAATTTGAAGATTTCAAGGATTAATTTTCATGCACATCTCAGAAGGTGTATTATCAGGACAGGTTATGGCTGCAGGAGGCATACTTGCCGTTGCCGGAAGTGCAATAGGGCTTAAAAATATAGATTATGATAAAATTGTAAATGTTGCAATTTTATCATCTGCTTTTTTTGTGGCATCATTGATACATGTCAATATCGGACCTTCAAGTGTACATCTTATTCTAAACGGTATTGTTGGAATCCTCCTGGGCTGGGCAGCTTTCCCTGCCATCCTTGTTGCACTGATTTTACAGGTGGTTTTTTTTCAGTTCGGGGGGCTGACACCCCTTGGGGTTAATACAGTTATAATGGCTCTGCCTGCCATCCTTGGATACTATATATTTTCTCCCTTTATTGGTGATAATTACAAAGTAACTTTTACAGCTTCTTTTCTTGCAGGAGCCTTTTCCATTTTTTTATCATCAATTCTTCTGGGCCTTGCCCTTTATCTTACTGAAAAAAATTTTATGGAGGTGACAATCCTGATCATAAGTTCATATTTTCCAATAATGATAATTGAAGGTATTATTACCGGGTTTTGTATAACCTTTTTTCAAAAGGTGTACCCTGAAATTTTACCAGACAGGCGGCATGGGAAAATTGAGGCAGATCAGACTGACCCGGATGACCCCGGAGAAAAAGCATGAGAACAGGAACCGAAAATATTAGAAAAGCTGTTATTTTAATTGCTTTATTAATGATTTTATTCCCTTTAAAGGGATTTTCCCACAAGATATATGTCTTTGCATGGGCAGAAAATGGAATGATCCATACAGAAACAAAATTTTCCTCAAATAAGTTTGTTAAAAACGGAAAAGTTGTTGTCAGAGATATGGCAGGTAAAATTATCTTAACCGGGAAAACCTCTGAAAAGGGTGAATTTTCCTTTAAAATTCCTGGAAATATACATAACAGCCTTTTGATTGAGACAGATGCCGGTATGGGGCATAAGGGAAAATGGAAAATTGGAATCGATGAGATCATCAAGGCAGAGGATGGTAAAACAGATAAGACAGCATCAAAGTCAAGCAGGGAACATCAGGTAAAGGGACCATCCATTGCAGGTATAATTTCTGGTATTTTAATTATTTTTATATTTTTTTTCATTTTAAAATTTAATCATAAAAAAAAGAATAAAGGCAGGTAATGGAAAACAAAGCCCTTGCATATAAAGAATCTTTTATTCATAAAATAAATCCCTGCATAAGAATTCTCTGTGCTGTTATTTTATCCTTTGAAGCTGCCTTGTCTCACAGTTTCCCCTTTATTGCGGGCTGCCTTGTTCTGTCAATAGTTTTTATCTGTTCTGCTTCCATAACATTGATTGAAGTCTATGACAGGCTTAAGCCTCTGCTTCTATTCCTTTTAATGATCTGGATGATACTCCCTGTAACCTTTGACGGTGATATTGTTTATTCTGTGGCAAATCTTACTATATCAAAACAGGGGCTTGAATATTGTGCCATGATAACAATTAAATCCATTGCTATTACAATGTTTTTCATGGCTTTTGTTGCGACCATGACCATTCCAGTGATGGGGCATGCCCTTGCAAGGCTCCACATCTCATCTAAATTTGTATTTTTAATACTTATGACCTATAGATATATTTTTGTTATAAAAGACGAGTATACAAAACTTTTCAGAGCAGCAAAGATCAGGGGGTTTACCCCGAAAACCAATATTCATTCCTATAAAACTTTTGCCTACCTTGCAGGCATGTTGTTTGTCAGGGCTTCATTAAGGGCAAAAAGAGTGCACCAGGCAATGCTCTGCAGGGGATTTAATGGAAAATTTCACACCATTGACAAAATCAGTCTTGACAGGTTAAGTTTGGTTTTTTTCATTATTGTTATTATGTCTGTTACATTGTATCAGTATATAGTTGTACAAATTAACCATTAATTAAATACAGGTTATGACTTGAGAGAAAAAGAGATTATTATAAAACTTGAAAATATTTCCTTTTCCTATTCAGCTGCTGACCATATAAAGGCTGATACAAATGAAAAGTCTGGAAAAATATTAAACAATCTTTCCTTTGAACTTTCAGCAGATGACAAGATTGGGATGATAGCTCCTAATGGGAGCGGGAAAACAACTTTACTGCATATAATCATGGGGCTTTGCACTCCTGATTCCGGTACAGTGGAGCTGTTTGGTAAAAGAGTATCTTCAGAAAAGGAGTTTGCAAAGCTCAGGCCCCAGATCGGGCTTATGTTCCAGGATTCAGATGATCAGCTGTTTAACCCCTATGTGATAGATGATGTTGCATTCGGGCCCCTCAATCTCGGCTTTTCCAAAAAAGAGGCATTAATAACAGCCAGGGAAACCCTTTCAGAGCTTGGCATTGAGAATCTGGAAAATTCAATTATTCACAGGTTGTCAGGAGGGCAGAAAAGACTTGTGGCCCTTGCATCAGTACTTGCGATGAAGCCTAAAGCTCTTCTGCTTGATGAACCCACTGCAGGACTGGACACTGATGTAAAAAACCGAATCAAGGATGTCTTAAAAAAATCAGACATTGCTTTTTTAATTGTTGCCCATGATTTTAATTTTCTTAAAAGTGTCTCTTCAGGCATTATATCCATGGGTGATGGAAAAATACTGCTTGATGATCAGATACATATTCACCATCATGAACATATCCATACATATGGTCATAATCCCCATACCCATGTTTAAATTTTTTTTGAAAATTACTTAATGGAGAGCAGGCCACTTGATTTGAAAAAAGAGTTATATAATCATCAATCCTGCAGCAGCACGCATTTTTTGTAAGCATTGTATGCGTAAAACTGCACATACCATTTGTCAGCATTTAGATTGTTTTTTGCATTGCTGTTATTAATAATCTGTTTAAAAAGCCTTAATGAATTAATTCCAGGGTCTATTTCTGATAAGGATTCCATGGCGCAATATCGCACATTCATTGAGTCATCTTTAATAAGGTCAGTTAAAAGAGACCTGCTCTGCATATTTTTCAGCAGCGCAAGATTTTTTGCAAGCCAATACTTTTCAACAGAGTTCCCTTTTATTAACTGGGAGGCGATTAATGAAAAGTTTTCAATTTCCAGCTTTTTTTTGTGGATAATCCTGAGTGCAGTAATACGATCCCGGGATTCTGCAGAATATAACATGCTTTTGATCTTTGCAGCATCTGGTTCTTTTAATATCTCAGGGTTCAGATAAAAAAGAAGACCAATGATCAGCACAGCAGTCATGGTGCTTGCCAGGAGGTTTGAATTTTTTTTGATTCTGATAATGAAAAAAAAGAGCATAAATAGAAGATAGATAAAAATAAATAATAAAACAGGATATCCTGGATAAATACCAAATGAGCAAAGTGTTCTTAAAATTTTCTTTGAATCCACCATGTCAGAGTATTGATTCAGATATTTTTCAGGGTTTAAAAGGAATCTTTCAGGAGACACTCTGAATAAAGGCTGGTTATTTTGGATAAATTCAAGTTGTGATTTAAAATTGTTTTGAATAATTAAAGAGTCATATAATTGTTTATTTACAGGCAGAAAACCAAAGCGGAAAAGAACTTTCTTAATACTTTCCTGGTTTTTAATACCAGGATCAACCCAGCACGGTTTAATCTGTTTTTGCATCTTGTTTTGTACAGTTTCAGAAGCAGTCAAGGTATATTTATAATAAAAAGTATTCAGGGTCTGGCCAAGGCTGGTGGATAACAGGAGAGAATCTCTAATTCTGGGGAACAGATCATCTTTATCATAAACATATAAAGAGGTGCCGACAAGTGTGATTGAAATTACAATGGGTAAGAAAACAGATGATATAGTATAAACAGATTCCCTTGTAATAAAGAAAAGAGAGATAATAAATGCAATTGTAAAAGCAATTATTATACCGGCAGTGGAAGTGATAAACAAAGATCCAAGAATGATATTTTTTAAATTAAGCAGGGAAGACAGCACAATTGAATTTGGGACAACCAGATGCCCTGCTTGTTTTAAGAGTATTGTCTGAAAATAGAGGTTCTGGGCTGCAATATAGGTGATAAAAAAGAAATAAAATCCAAGAATAATAAGAACAATTGGGAATGTTATAATAAAAGCTTTTCTCATAATTTAATTTTAGTTAAAAAAAGTAAAAAAAGCGCATTCAAGGTAAAAGAGTAATGAATGCCGAAAATGCGCTTTTTATTGTAATGTAAAGTAAATTAATTAAAAACTTAAAATCAATGTTCTTTTTGTTCTTCACCCCATATAGTATCATAGAGTGATTTCAGTATAACATAGGTCATGCCTATTCCAAGGATTGACAGGGCATACCAGAGGCCTCCAAAAAATAAGAGATGTCCGGCATCCCAGGCCCATTCAAAACTAAAAGGAAACATAATTATTCTCCACAATTAAATTATTATTTTTTTTCTTCCGAAGCTGCTTCCTGAGCCGCCTTAGCTTCTTTATCTGCCTTAGCTTTAGCAGCTGCAATTGTTTCAGGGTATAATTCCAACTCCTGGGGAAATACCGGCAGATAACGATAGGTAATTGAAATAAGAATAATACCATATGCAACAGGAAGAATTGTGGTTGCAATCTCCTGCCAGCTTGGAAAGTAATGTGCCCACTGGTCAAAGGTCATAACCGGTACAGCCATAACCTGTAAAACCATAACCCATCTGTTAAGGCAGACACCCAATACAGCTAAAATTAAACCAATTACCAGAAACGTTGAGTTTTCTCTGGAGGGTTTAATAATAAGAATAAAAGCAGGAACAATACCGCCAAGTATAATTTCAGCAAAAAGAATCCACATGCCATAGACACCATGTCCGTAAAAATCTGAAATATTAAATCCCATATTGGGAGCTGTGACATTTGCCCAGTAAATGGTATCAATGATTTTTGCTGTAATATATACAAGGATCATCCAGCCTGCAATTTTTGCAAGCAATCTTATGACATTATCCTTAACAAGCTTTTTACCCGTTACTTTTTCAACAATTTTTGTAACAAGTATGGTAAAGGTCGGGCCATAGGCAGCAGCTGAAAAAGTATACAGGAAAAATGTCCATGGCCAGACAAGAAGTCCTTCCCTGAATCCAAAAGGGCGGCCGTACAATACTCCGGTTACTCCGCCCAGGGAACCCTGGTGAAAAAATGAAAGAAAGGCACCTGTTGCAGCAAAAACAGCCATAATACCGTGCATATTGTGGTTAACATTATGTAAAAAAGGTATTTTAAAAAGCTGCTTGTTTTCCAGGATATTGGGTACAAACTCAATAGTCAGCACTGCAAAGTAACATGTAAGGCAGAATGCTACCTCTGTAAGCATTGAATGTACATTGGCATGCCAGAAAATAAACCAGCCCCTGAGGGGTTGGCCAATATCAATGGCAAGTATGAGCAATGCAGAGCTGTAACAGATGAAACCTATAATCACAGCAAAGTTGATTATATTTTTTAATTCATCAATACCAAAAATATATTTTAAAAGGCCTGTAAAAAAAGCACCGCCTCCAACGGCAATAACAGCAAGGTCGGCCCATATCCAGATGGCAAAACCATAATAATCATTCATGTTTGTCTGATTCAGCCCCTTGAACCAGCATAGGAACATGCCTATAACGCCCCAGAGAAGGACAGCGCCTGCAGCTGCTATCCCAATGGCAAACATTGGAAAGGAACAGCGTTTAGCACCATCAGGTATTAATGCAGAATCCATAATTATAAACTCCTAGTAAAATATTGAATATTAAATTTTAAAGATCTATTCATGGTCACTTTTTGCTTTATGAAAGCTTTTCACCTTTTCCCATTCGCCCTCAAGGTAATTATCACCGGCTTTTCTGACCCACTCTTTTTCCGAGATATAATAAACTTTTGGGTTGGTTCCTAATCTTTCCAAAAGGCGGAAAGCTTTAGGATTACGTGGTTTACCACTGTGATGGGGGTCAGGCTGAACAAGTTTATGAATTGCATGTTTACGGTTGTTCAGGTCACCAAATGTGATTGCACCTGCAGGGCATGCCTGGGTACAGGCAGTCTGATACTCCTCTTCATGAATATCTTCTCTATCTTCAAAATAGGCCTTGTCTTTAGCAGCCTGGTATCTATGGAAGCAGAAGCTGCACTTTTCAACGACTCCGCGCATTCTCACGGAAACATCAGGGTTTAAATATTTTTCCATATTTTCAGGCCATTCAGGGTCCCACCAGTTAAAATGACGTGCATGGTAAGGACAGGCTCCCATACAATACCTGCATCCAAAACATCTGGTATATATCTGGCTTACAATTCCGGTTGAATGATCGTAATCAGTTGCCGTTGCAGGGCAGACAGAAACACATGGTGAATGTCCATGGTCTCCTTTGCCTCCGCAATGCATGCATGGCCTTGGCAGGTAACATATTTCCGTGTCTGGAAAAGGTTTACCATTGGTTAGTTTAAATACCTTCATCCAGGTTATACTGTCTTTTTTGTTGGATTCATCCACTTTAAAAGGAACGTTATTCTCAGACATACATGCAACCATGCAGGAACCGCATCCTGTACATTTGTCCAGATCAATAGCCATTCCAAACTTATGTGTCTTTCTGTGTTTTTGTTCTTGTGTCATCAGAACCTCTTTTGCATATTATCTGTTAAACCTTGGAAATGCTGGCAGCAATTCCCCAGGCAGCATCTTGTCCGGAAATTGGTTCAATAACAGGAGCAATAAGTTTATTAACATTTACTCCTTTGCCAGCAACATATTCATTATCCAGTGTGTGTCCGAGACCTTGAGCCATTCCAATTACTCCAGGCATGATTCCATCAAAGATATTTATTCTTACCATTGCAGAACCAAGCGGTGTTGTAATTTTTGCCTTGTCACCATGACTGAGCCGCAGCTTTTCAGCTGTCCTGGGGTTGATCTCAACCAGCATATCCTTACCCTTTATAACTTTATCCGATACAATTTTAACAGTAAAAGGTGAACAGGCAACAGCTCCGTCTGGTATCCTTATATTATCAATCTGTATGAGTGTCAGGGGAAAGGATTTTTTATCACCTTGAATAGCGGGTGATCCTGCACCTTCAGTTATAATGGAGAAATCCATTGGTGGTTTGAAAAAAGGGGCTTTATCATTGAGAATAACCCAGCCTTTTTTGTTAAGTGGGTTAAAATTATCACCCAGTACAGATTTTAAACATGCTTCATAATTCTCCCATGGAAAATTATCAGCCATATTACCCTTTAATGCCTTGGCAATCATCAAAATTGCATCACCTGGATTTTTAGTATCAAATATCGGTTTAACAACAGGCCTGGCCAATGACAATGATTTTCTGGCAACACCTGCTGACGAGGATATTATGTCTTCAAACCGTTCAAGGAAGGTATGACTTGGAAGAATAATATCAGAAAGCTTTGCAGTCTCGTCCATAAAAGATGAGAAACTAACCTTGAAAGGAATTTTTTGAAAAGCCTGAACAATCTTGTCACAGTCATGCATGGTATAGCATGGATTGGAATTCAGGATAAAAAGTGCCTGAATACTGGAAGTTTCAGCCTTGGCAAGCTTATTCATCAAAGTATTAAAACTTGAATGCCTTGGTTGTAAAAATCCCTTTTTAGCTGTGTTATCCAGATTTTCATAGGGAAAATTCAAAAATTTCTCCCTTCTTTTTACCCATACCCCACCTTTTACATTAATGTTTCCGGTAAGGGCATTAAGGGCATGGACAGCTGCAAATTCCCTGGTATCTCCGGCATTGTCACCGCGTCCTTTACCCGGCAGGGCAATGGGTTTGTCAGCCCAGGCAAATTCATGGGCAATTTTATTCAGGACTGATAAATCAATGCCGGTTGTTTGAGCAACTTTTTCAGGTGTATACTCTTTTTCAACAAGATTTGCAAAGGCCAGGAAACCATCATCAGTTTGTGAAATATATGGTATGTTATATAGTTCATCTTTTTTAATTTTAATGATTATATTGCAGAGACCCAAGGCAAAGTCGGTTTCTGTTCCGGGATTAACAGGTAGCCATTTGTCAGCGCTTGCTGCTGTATTTGAAAGACGTGGCTCTATCTGAATAAGCCTTGCCTTTTTTTCTTTTCTGAGGGCGTTTGCCTTAAAGGCCAGCACAGGTGCTCCCCATCCTTCAATCAAGCCTGCCCCGAAACTTAAAATACAATTGGCATTATCAATGTCATAACTGATAGTATTATCAGTGCCATGCATTTTTTCGGCAATTGTATCCAGAGTTGAATCCATGGATGGTTCAAAATAGAACTGGTTTGAGCCGAAAACCTTTAAAAAACGTTTAAAAAGTCCGGCAGTGGAGCCACTTGAATTGCCTGATATACATGCAAGGCTTTCAGGTTTTTTCTGATCTTTAATCTGTGCAAGTTTTTTTGCAACAAGGGTTATGGCATTATCCCAGGAAGTTTTTTCAAATCTGCCTCCTTTTTTTATTAAAGGAGATTTGATTCTGGAAGGATCATAAAGATATTGAAGCCCTGATATACCATGGAGGCATATACCTCCCTTATTAACAGGGTGGTCTTTCTGCCCTTCGATTTTAATCGCTCTTCCTGCAGCTTTTTTTATTGTAATTCCACAGCTGCCTTTACACAAGCTGCATATTGAATTTTCATATGTAACTTCTCCATCGGGCGGGACAGGAGTCCATGGCCAGTTCTGTGTCCATATGGACAAGTCGTCCATAAGTTTGATTCCGGCAGGGGAAACCGCACCTCCTGCAACAGCACCAAGGCCAAGTCCCAAGAAGCTTCTTCTGTCAATTTTCATAAATTATACCTCGATAACATTTTTTTTTAATTGATCATTCAAACAAAGTCTTCTTATTTGTGACATTGGAAACATGCACCTTTACTGCCGGTCTCTTTTTTATGGCATTGTGCACAATCATCCATTTTCATACGATCCCAGGAATGCTTTTTAATTCCCCAGATATTTTTACCCCAGATGTCACGACTGTAACCAGTGATTTTATTCTCTTCATAAGGTCTGCATTCTGTAGAATTACCAACGTCACCATGGCAGGTTTTGCATTCCATGCCAGCTCCTTTTATATGGGCAGCATGGGAGAAGAAAACACAATCCGGTTGTCTTGAGTATACATGCCATGGTACTTCTTTCTCCTTTTTTACATACTCATTAACAAAGATTTCTTCATCTTCCGTGGAGCCATTAATATCCCCATGGCAGTTAATACATAAATCAAGGTCAGGAATGCCGTTAAAGCTTCCATCCTCCCTTAAAAAGTGACATGATTCACAATCATCTGCACCATTGTCATTAATGTGTTCAAAATGATTAAAATTAAAAGGCTGCTCTTTTTTTGAGTAGAGCAGTTTAGGAAAAAGCAGCCAGCCTGAAAGAAAAATAACAACAAAACCAATCAGGAAGAAAAGGACACCTAATCCCAATCCTGAATCATCTTTTGCTTTTTCTCCTCCTTTACAACATTCAGTACTCTTTTCTTTTTCACTCATGAAAACCCCATCGTTTTAAAAGTTGATGATACTTTACTATTACCTCACCTGTATCTAACAGGTTAATTCCTGAAATTATATTTAAATTTTAATTTAAATAATGCCAATTTATATTAACATCTAATGGGGTTGTCAAGAAAATAATGGCTGCTTGTACCGGGGTTGCACTGACAACAGGCTTAGGCGTAACTGTGCAATCCCGATAAAAAATAGTTAACACCAAAATATGTAAACATCACGGCAAGAAAGCCAAGTATTGACACCCATGCAATTTTTTTTCCATACCATCCCCATGTAACACGCAGATGAAGTAAAACTGCATAGATGATCCATGTGATAAGTGACCAAGTCTCTTTGGGATCCCATGACCAGTAGGTGCCCCAGGCTGAGTTGGCCCATACCGCACCTGTGATAATTCCGATTGTAAGAAATAGAAATCCAAACACAATCATCTGATAAGTCAATTCATCCATGACACTTGATGAAGGGAAAAGTGAAAAAAGAGTGTTATCTTTATTATTATCAGACTTAATTAAATGCATGATACTGAAACCAAAAGCCACGGCAAAACCTGCATATCCAAGAAAGCATGTGATAACATGGGCAATGAGCCAGTTGCTTTTCAGTGCAGGGAGCAAAGGAGTTATCTCATTTCCGATTCCGGGTGAGAGGGATGCGTAGGCAATGGCAAGAAAGATAAGGGGAGTTGCAAACACACCTATTATCTTTTCACGGTATTTTATCTCAATCAGGATATAGAGTATGCTGACTGTCCAGGAGAAAAAAACAAGGGATTCATACATATTTGAAAAAGGGGCATGGCCATATCCCATCTGATAGGATTCTATCCAGCGCATTATAATACCTGCAGTATTAAATAAAAATCCAAGTACCAGGATAAAAAATCCGATTTTAGCGAGAATATTCTTTTTAAATGTCCATGATCCTACATAAAAAAAGGATGCAAAAGCATATACAAAGGTTGTAATTGATAAAGTTAAAGAGCTGTTCATGATTATTTTTTCCTTTTATTTATCTGTAATCCTGATAATTTTTCAGTAAGTTTTTCCATGGTTAATTTCATACTCTGGTTATTTCTGTTTGCCTTTCCGCAGACCAGTACATCCAGGTCATTATTCCTGGTTTCAGTAATCTGAACCATGATACTCTGGTGTGATATGAAAAAGGTGATAAAACAACCTGCTATCATAAAAATAAAGCCTGCGTATACATAAATAACACCAGGATCATATGTTACCTGGAGTACGGTATAATATTTTTTTGTATATTTGTCAGCCACAAAAATAAAATCTCCTCCCCTCATTTTATCAAAGGTTGAAAATTTCACAGGCAGAACAACCATAAACTCTTTTCCGTCAGGTTTCTTTATTGTTCCGATGAATGATTCTCCAATATTGTGTCCCTTGAAACTGAACCGGGGCAGATATCGAACCAAGGTAAACTTACCTCCGTTTTCAGGAATATTTATGGTCTGGTTTATTTTAATATTTTCAGTATAAAACATTTTTGAATCCCTGCTCTCAATTTTCAGCACAAGATTATCGGCAGAGTCAACACCATAGGATGACTGGAAAAAATTAATCTTTTTATAGCGCAGCGGGTCATTTACAATGATATCCCGGTTCAGAACTTCTTTATTGTTTTCAAATATGGAAATGTTTGTCTTATACTCTTCAGGTGCGCCTGTGTCATAAAATTTTACAAGGAATGAATTGCATTTTACAGTGAATCCAAACTGTTTTTCTGTTTTGTTGTTGTCAAAAGGCACAGTGTCTGCAGCTTCTCCCTCTGCAAGGTTAATATGGCCCTTAAATCCGAATATTGCACCTGCAAGGGCTCCTATAAGCAGCAGAATAATACTGATGTGAACAATATATACACCAGACCTTGCCCATCTTCCCTTTTCAACATAAAGGGCTGTAAAGTTATCTTCCCTCTTTTCGATAATTGTTTTGAAACGTCCGGACAGATATTTTTTGAATTGTGCCACGGTTTTTTCATAATCACCCTGGATTTTAAAGGTTTTGTTTGTTTTAAGCTTTCTGAACCTGTCCGGGTTAAATGTTATTGTTTTTGGAAAAATTATTTTCCAGGTTTTTTTGAGTCTGTCAATGGAACATACAATTATATTAATAACAAGCAGTAATAATAGCAGAAGAAACCACCAGGCCTGGTACATATTGTAAAAATCAAGGACCAGGAAAAGTTTGTGCAGAGATTCTCCGTACTTTTGGACATAAAAGGAATCTGGTGCATTCTGGGGAATTATAGTGCCGATGATTGATGTTGCAGCAATTAAAATAAGCACAGTAATTGCAAGATGAACAGATGCAAAAAAATCCCAGGTCTGTTTAAAAACCGGGTCATATGTTTCTTTATCATGTTTTTTATTTTTACTCATTTTAAAATTGACCTTTATTTCTTTATATGTTTTTGAAGTATGTTTTCAAGTTGAACTCTTTTATTTTCAAAATCAGCATCTGTTTTTATTGAATCTGCTGAAACAGCACTGCCAAATTTCATTGTTACCCTGGAAAATGGTTTGGGGATCAGTGTTTTATCCCATGAATTAACATGCCATGCCGAATCTGCAACAGCAGAGCATGGAAAAATCAGAGCCCTGGATTTCTGGGCGATTCTTATGGTGCCGGGTTTTATAATCCCAAGTGGTCCTTTGGGACCATCAGGGGCTATTGCTCCAATGTTGTTTTTACCCTTAAGATGTTCAATCATTTTTTCCATGGCTTCCTTGCCCCCTCTGGAGGATGAACCCCTGATGCCGATATACCCGTTGAGTTCACCAATGGCAGTCATAATATCACCATCACTGCTTTTACTTACAATGCCTGCCACATTATATTTTAAATACTTTTTAAGTGCTTTGAAACTTGGGAAAAAATGCTGGTGTGATATGCTTAAGAGAGCACAGCCCTGGTTTTCAAGATGATTTAAAAATTTTTCTTCATTTTCATACCTGATACAGATGGTAGAAAGGTACAAATTAATCAGCACATTTAACAGGTAACTTATAAAAGTACTTTTAAGAAGTTTTTTTTTAAATTTTTTTCCCATGGAATTTTATGATAGTCTCTGTGGCCCATTTAATGAAATTTCTTTGTCAAGTAGGCCTGTGATTCCTGATTCCCTTTGTGAGTCAATGGAAACAGCTTTCTTCAAAACTTTAAGGGTGCCTGCAATGGTCAGTTTTTTTCTGGCCCTGGTAATTGCTGTATATATAAGTTTTCTGTTCATAACCATGGTAAGCTCAGGGGGCAGAATCAAAAGGACATGATCGAATTCAGAGCCCTGACTTTTATGCACAGTAATTGCAAAGGCAACCTCATGGGTTTTAAGTTCTGATCTGTTATAATATTTTAAAGAGGAGTTTTGATCCATAAACACTGCTTTATATTCAGAAGATTGCTTTACAAGCATTCCAATGTCCCCATTGAACAAAGATTTATTATAATCATTTTTTGTAATCATTAAAATTGATCTGATTAAAGAGTTTTTTATATCATGGATCTTATTGCTGTGTAAAATTTTTTCTGCCATTTTTTCTGTCATTGTATTTAAACCTGCTGATCCAAAATCAGTTTTTTTGTGACAGCAGAGGATTTTGAAATCTTCAAGTTTTTCAAAGGCTGCATTAATGTCATTTTCAAGTAAAACAGGCGCATACCCTGTTTTAATAATGGATTTAAGCCTGGGCAGAGCTTCTAAAGGGTTTTTCATATCAATAAATGTGATATCTTCATATGTTCCTGATTTAACGGAAGAAATGATTTGTTCAACCCTTTTTTCATCCCCGGTTCTGACGGCATGGGCAAGTTTATTCAATCCTTTTTCACTGCCGGATCTGAAATTATATTCAAGATTTACAATGTAGTTCTTAAGTGAATCTGATCTGCAGATATCTGAAAAAACAGAGCCTGCTCCAATGGAGCCAAGTTGATTGTCATCTCCCATGATTATGACTCTTGCTTTGATTGGTATTGCCTCCATAAGCTTTGTCATGAGGGCAATGTCAATCATTGATGCTTCATCAATTATTACAAGATCTGCAGTAATGTATCCCTGCATGGTCCTGTGTTCATATGCTTTTTCTTTATTTATCCCAAGGAGCCTGTGTATGGTTAATCCGTGTTCAAGTTTTGATGCAGCCTTGCCGGTAGGCGCTGTGTTAACTATGTCAATGGAGTGTGACAAGGAAAGCTTTTTTAAAATATAAGCTATTTTGTCAGTTATATATGTTTTACCTGTACCAGGTCCACCTGTAATAATCAGAAAATTATTTTTAACTGCCATTTTAACAGCATTTTTCTGTTTAATGTACCCGGCCCTCTGATCAGGAGAACATGGGATGTTTTTATCAATAAATATCTTATCAAGTTCATATTCAAGGGCTGAGGCGGAAACATCAGGCTTTAATAATCCAACTCTTTTTTTTATGTTTTGAACTGTTCTTGTCTGGAAATCATAATATTTTGCAAGAAAAATTTTTTTATTCTGGTCAAGGACAATGGGATAATCAGTGTTGTCTCCGACAACAGAGCTTTTTTTAAGGGCATTTTCCCAATTAGTTATTAAAGGCAGCTTAATATCAATGAGTTTTTTGTAATCTTTTTGGTTAATTAATAAATCTTTTGGAATGGTATTAAAATCGGTGAGTATAACAGACTTGCCTGCAGTTTTATTCATGTCAATGCAAAGGTGTCCGTTTCTGGAGAATCTGGATATAAGAGCAGCCGTCATTGCAACAATGGGATCATCTTCCTTTGCAATTTCCATGAGTGTTACAGCAAAAAAATAATCAATACTTAAAAAAAAGCCTGCCTTAAAAAGAATTTTAATTTTATTTTGCATGATTCTGATAATTTATAAAGAATAGAATCTTAAAACAAGCAAAATTTATTAAATATAGCAAGGATAAAACAGAAGTGAACCAGGGTATCATAGGTAAGAGTTGATTTAAAAAAAACAGAAGACTATGTTATTGATATCTTTTCTTTCTTCTGTCTTTGACTTTTCTTCTATTGTTTTCACCTGATAATTCAACAAATACTCCTTCTCTGACACTACGCCGCCTGTCCTGTTTGTTTTTACGCCGGTCTTTTTTGAATTTCCTGGTTATGGTTTTCCGGCCGTCCCGGGGCATATGTTTGACACGGTCAATTGATCCAATGCTTGTTTCCCTGTATGGTATTGTTATGTATTGAAAAGTCATGGAAAGTTCCTCCCTGAACCTGTATTAAAATCATGCTTATCAAAACTTTTTTGTTTTTGGGCCCATAGCACGCTTTTTTAAAAAAAACAACACTTTTAAGTTACATCTGAATATCGTCACCTGATATGAAAATCTTTAATTTTTTTCTTTTTTCTTTTCAAATTTATCTATAAAGCTATTGATTCTTAAAAAAGGAACATACTTCAGATCAAATATTTTAATATGATCAATCAGTAAATCTTTTAAATTATTAATCATCTCTTTATTAAGGTTCTTTTTGTCATCTGATACAAGTCTGCGAAGGTCCATGACAAAGGTTTCAAACTTACGATGCATTTTGGAATGCTCTGATAATTCCGGATATCTGCTCTTTTTTAAGTACTCTTCTTCAATACTGAAAAAATATTTACTATATTCACTGATTTCAGAAATCATATTGGCACACTCCTTTTCATCGGCATTTTTCTCTTTTAAATCAATTAATGCATTGATGAGGGCGAACATTTTCTTCTGAAGTTCATCGATTTCCGGAATATCAACACTCAATTCTTTGTCCCATTCAATTTTTTTCATCTTTGTTACTCCTGTTTGATTTCTCTATTACAATTGTTAATATAATGGTGATTGAGATTGCTATGGCTATAGCAATTGCAACTTTCAGTCCTTTTTTACCAAATGTGGGTATAATTACAAATGGTATGAGATAAAGGTACAAAAAAGTGTGCAGACATCCTATGGATAAAATTTTATAGATATTCTTTTTCTTCATTATAATTTATTAAGTATTTTAAGGTGAATATTATCAAAACCCTTGTTGGACATGATGAGTATCAGGTCTCCCGGCTTTGATTCCTTTGTAACAAAATCAATTATTGAATTTGTATTATTAAAATACAGTGCTTTAATACCCTTATTATTTAAGTCACTTACTATCTTTTTTGCTGATATTCTTTCATTCGCCGGGATTTTAGCAATCCCGGACGGTTCTTTAATACAAACCAGGTCAGCTCCCTGAAAAGAGTCAGGGAAAACATCCTGAAAAATATCACGCATGCTTGTGTTGGTCCCGGGTTCAAAAACAACCAGAACCCTGCCGTTTAAATAAAAAGGCCTGACCCCTGCAATGGTTTCTTTCACTGCAGAAGGATGATGGGCAAAATCGTCCATCACAGTGACACCTCTTTTTTCTCCCCGTATCTCCTGTCTGCGTTTAATACCTGCAAAGGTTGCAAGGGCATTGGAGAAAATATCTCCGGGGATGTTTAAGTATTCAGAAGCACAGGCAGCAGCAGTCGTATTCATGGCATTGTGTTTACCCATCATTGATGTTGTAACAGGTATCCAGGTTTTATCCTTTGATATAATGTTGAAAAATGCTTTGCCTGATTTAACAGAATAATCATTGAACCACCATGTTTTTTTGTAAGATCCATATTCTTCAATGGGGCAGGGCGCATATTTTAAAATTGAATCAAGATTATGGCTGTTGCAGGATGCAATGAGAAGGGATGAAGGTTTAAGCTTTTTTAAAAGACCTTTAAATACCTCCTTTATATGGGTGATATCTGAAAAAATATCTGCATGATCAAATTCAATACCTGTGTTTATTGTTATGAAAGGATCAAAATGCATGAACTTGGCACCTTTATCAAAAAAAGCTGTGTCATACTCATCTCCTTCAATGACAAAATAGTCGCCTTTACCAATATGAAAGCTTGAATTAAAGTTATTCAATATACCGCCTATCATGAAGGAGGGGTCATATCCTGCTGTATAAAGGACATGGGCCATTATTGATGCTGTAGTAGTTTTTCCATGTGTGCCTGTAACCAGAATCACCTTTTTATCCCGGGCAAAAAAATTGTTAAGGGCCTGGGGCATGGAAAGATAGGGAATATTATTATCTAAAGTAAATTTTGCCTCAACATTATCCTTTGTAACAGCATTGCCAATGATGACAATGTCTGGCCGTGAAGATAGATTTTCAGAATTGAACCCGTTAAAAAGCTCAATACCCTGATCCTTAAGAAAATCACTCATGGGAGGATAAATAAACTCATCAGAACCTGACACCTTGTGCCCTGCATCCTTAAGCATACAGGCAAGTGTGCCCATGCCAGTGCCGCACGCTGCAATCAGGTGTATTTTTTTCTGATTCATCTTGTATAATTTACTTGATTTCATCAAAGGTTTCTTTTGCAGCTTTCAGAGTGTTTTCAATATCTTTATCAGTGTGGGCAGTTGAAAGAAAAAGAGCTTCAAACTGGGATGGAGGCAGATAAACTCCTCTTTTTAACATTCCATGGTAATACTTTGAAAACATTTCAAGGTCGCAGTTTCTGGCATCATCAAAATTATTTATTTCAGACTTATTAAAAAAGATACCTGCCATGGCACCCAGGCGTGTAACTGAAATATCAAACCCTGCATTGTCAGCAATATTCTTAAGCCCTGAAATAAGTTTTTCTGTTTTTCTGTTTAAGTCATCATAGAGACCTTCATTATCAAGTTCTTTAAGGGTCGCTATCCCGGCAGCCATTGCAAGGGGATTACCCGACAATGTACCAGCCTGGTAAACATCACCTTCAGGAGCTATATGATCCATAATCTCTTTTCTGCCTCCATAGGCACCCACTGGTAAACCACCGCCAATTATCTTTCCAAAACATGTAATGTCTGGTTGAATATTAAAATAACCCTGGGCGCAGTCACGGGCAACACGGAATCCGGTCATAACTTCATCAAAAATCAGAAGGCTGTTATTTTCTAAAGTAGATTGCCTTAAAGCCTCAAGAAATCCGGCACACGGCAGAACCATACCCATGTTGCCGGCAACAGGCTCCACAATTACACAGGCAATCCCGGAGCCTTTTTCTTCCATGACTTTTCTAAACCCTTCTGTATCATTATATTTAATGGAGAGTGTATTGGAAACAATTTCCTTTGGAACACCAGGGCTGCCTGGGATATTAAGGGTTGCAACACCAGAGCCGGCCTCAACCAGGAGTGTATCTGCATGGCCATGATAACACCCGTCAAATTTAATAATAATATCCCTCCGGGTAAAACCCCTTGCAAGCCTGATTGCACTCATTGCAGCTTCAGTTCCGGAATTCACCATCCTGACCTTTTCAACGGATGGAACCCTGTCAACAACAATGCGGGCAAGTTCTGTTTCAAGTTCACTTGGTGCTCCAAAACTTGTACCACTCTTTAATGTCTTTTCAAGCATCTTAACAACAGACGGGTGTGAATGGCCAAGGATGAGGGGGCCCCAGGAAAGAACATAGTCAATATACTCGTTGGAATCCACATCATAAAGTTTTGAACCCTTGCCTTTTTTAATGAATCTTGGTGATCCGCCAACAGATTTCATTGCCCTGGCAGGAGAGTTGACACCTCCTGGAATAAAATTTTTGGCTTCTATAAAAAGCCTTTCCGAATTTTTAATATCCTCTGATCTGTTTACCATCTCTTTCCCCATTTATAATTAGACTTAAAATAATATATATTAATATTCATAAATCAATGGTCAATCTGTTTCTTATATATTTTTTTTATATTTTCTTCAATCTAAAAAAAGATTGACATATATGGCTATCACTGATAATTTATTCTTCGTTTTTAAAAAATGACTGGGCCGTTAGCTCAACTGGTAGAGCAACTGACTCTTAATCAGTAGGTCCCGGGTTCGAGTCCCTGACGGCCCACCAGATCGTATTAAAGCTGATAAGTAATACTACTTTTCAGCTTTAATTTTTTTATCCTTTGTTTAAATTTATTAATTGTTAAAATAATTTATTTATAAGAGTCTGTTTTTGAATTTCAGCCTTTTTTTCATCTGTTCTTTACACGTTTAAATATATTTTAAAGCTGCTATAATCGCGAAAAATCACACTATTAACTTATTGTTAAATCTCAGCGAATCTCTCCATCTTAAAATTAGTTAAGATGTTTCTTGACAAGTCGTAATTGTAATGATAAGCGTTAACATTATAATTAATAAAACATTTAAGAAATCTTAAAATTATGGCTTATTCCACCCAGCAGACCCGGGTTGACCCGGGTCAGGTAATTGAGATTATTTTCCGGTATCGATGGTTGATAATATGTTCTCTCACCGTTTCCCTTACCATGGGCCTTATCAGGGCATTAACGGCAGAAAGGATCTACCAGGCTTCCACAATGATTTTAATACAACCCCAGGAAGTACCGGCAGATTATGTAAGATCTGTTGTCTCAGCAGGGATTGAGGAGAGAATAAGCACGATATCCCAGCAGATTATGAGCAGGACCAACCTTGAAAAAATAATAAATCAATTTGGGTTATATAAAAGCAGAGAAGGAATGTACCTGGAAGATAAAATTGAAAATTTAAGGAACAGGATAAATATAAATATTACAAGATCGCGAAGAGGCCAGGATTCAGAGACCTTTGCTATCCAGTATAAAGGGAGCAAACCTGACAGAGTCATGCAGATAACCAATACTCTGGCAAGCTATTTCATGGATGTCAATATACAAATCAGAGAGATACAGGCTGTGGGTACAAGCAAATTCCTTGACGAAGAGCTTGAGAAAATAAAAAAAACATTGGAACTAAAGGAGAAACGACTTGCAAAATATCGCTCCCAACATGTAGGCGGCCTTCCAAGCGAGCTTGAGTCAAATTTAAGGACATTGGACAGGCTCCAGACTCAATTGACTGATAATCAGGCAGCGTTAAGGGTTGCAAAGAATACTGAAGTCGCACTTAAGCAGCAGATTATCAGGCAAAAAGAGTTGGTCATTCAATCAATGAACCTGCCGATCAGCCATACTTCAGCAGGTAGTGATAACACCACAGCAAGGCAGGGGCATATAACTAACAGAAATGAGTTGACAAGGCTCAAGGGCGAACTTGCAAGCATGCTTTTAAAGTATACTGAAGAACATCCAGATGTAATTAAATTAAAAAACACAATTAAAAAGCTTGAGAATAAAAATAAAAACAGCAACAGAACATCAATTTCTGAAGAAGAACAATTGTATCGAACTGATCCCGAGATAATCGATCTTGAGATGCAGCACAGGCAGATTGTGAACTCAATTGCAGGTATTAATGCAGATATTAGAGCAATTAAGTCACGGATGCAATCCTATGAAAAACTTGTTGAACAGACTCCTAAACGTGAGCAGGAACTGCAAAAATTATTAAGGGACTATGCAAGTATTCAAAACATTTACACATCTGTTCTTGACAGACGACTTGAAGCTGCATTGTCTGTAAATATGGAGAAAAAACAGAAAGGAGAACAATTCAGAGTCCTGGATTATGCAGTCAGACCTGAAAAACCAATTTTCCCAGTTGTAAGAAATATATTTTTCATATCTTTTGGTATTGGCTGTGCTTTTCCTGCCGGCTTAATCTATCTGTTTTTTGTTTTAGATAACAGGATCAGGAAAAAAGAGGAAATAGAGATTATATTCGACCTTCCTGTACTTGTGGAGATTCCAGCCATTAAAAAATCAGAAAACAGATTAGTTGAAATATTTAACGTTCTTCTTTTGTTTATATCTTCCACTTACATATTAAGCATTATTGCAATTTTTTTTATAATGGAACTCCATGGAATTGAAAGGTCAGTAAATTTAATTAAATCATGTTTTAGTTAAAGAGGTTATTGTTTGGGGAAAATTTTTAGAGCACTGGAAAAGGCAGATAATGAAAAGAGGTGCAAGGTCACTTCCTGCACTCAAAACAGATCACTTTCAACTGCTGTGCCTTGCACAACTGCAATGGAACAGGATCTTATTGCAGTGCAGAAACCCCACTCAATGGAGGCGGAGCAGTTCAGGGTACTTAAGAACAACTTATTATTTTCTCAGTCTGAAAAAGCGCCACGATCGATCATGATTACAAGCACAAACCATGGCGAAGGTAAATCATTTGTTGCATCCAACCTTGCAGTGGCAATTGCTTCAAGTATTGACGAACATGTCCTGCTGATTGACTGTGACCTGCACAACCCGTCTGTTCATACAATGTTTGGAATCGCTAATGACAAAGGGTTATCTGACTATCTTACCAGAAAAGAATCACTTCCATCCCTTATACAAAACACATTTTTCCCAAAACTCAGTATCCTGACAGGTGGACCGCAGCCCATGAATCCTTCAGAACTGATCTCTTCTGAACAGATGAGAAGCCTTATCAATGAGGCAGAAGCAAGATATAATGACCGTTATATTATACTTGATGCTCCTCCGCCGTTAATCACATCTGAAACAAAGGCGCTTGCAAAATATGTTAAAGGGATACTTCTGGTGGTTAAACATGGGTTTACACGGAAAGATCATCTGCATGATATAATTGATATTTACGGCCGGGAAAAAATACTTGGCGTTGTCTATAATTCAGTAAAAAATAAATTTGGTTTTCATTATAAGAGTAAAAACAGATATGGTATTAAAAATAAAAAAGGAATTCACTGAAAAATGTTACGCCTTCTGAAACAATATTTTCCCATTCGGAATGTTGTTTTTATAATCCTTGAAGGTGAGGTTATTTTTATGTCCTTTTTAATAGGCTCAGCACTTTTAACTTTTTTTACACCATACTCCTTTAATGTGGTACTTGTTATGAGAATCCTTCTTGTGACAATGATATGCCAGACATGCCTTTACTATAATGATCTCTATGATTTTGATCTTGTAAAAACCCTGCCGGAGATGGTTGTAAGACTATTACAGAGTCTTGGGATTACCTGCTTTATTCTTGCTTTGATATATTTTATTTTTCCCCTGGCAACAATTAACCAGCACGTTTTCGCATTAAGCATTCTCCTTTTGATTCTTTTTATTACAACCTGGAGATTGGTCTATCTCAATATTTTAAACAGGGGATTATTTAATGAAAAAATAATCATTGTAGGATCAAATGATCTTTCAATTGCCATATTAAATAAAATAGAAGATACAATTGACTGTGGATATCGCATCAAGGCAATTTTTCCTGACACTGACGATGATACTAAGAGTAAAATCAGGTCAAAGAAAGTTTTTTTTATGTATAATATTCGCATGCTCTGCAAGATTGCTGTTTCAAGCGGAGTTAAAAAAATTATAACAGTAATAAAGGAAAAACGTGGAGGATTTCCCATGAAAGAGCTCATAGAATGCAGAACAGTTGGTATTGAGATAATTGATGGCTGTTCTTTTTATGAGCACCTTGCAGGAAAAGTACTTTCAGATAAAATCAATCCATCATGGCTTGTCTTCTCAGATGGATTTAAGAAATCAGGAATTAGGATTTTTTTAAAACGTATGGAGGATATTATTGGTTCATCAATAGCTCTTATATTGGTTTCACCTGTGCTTTTAATTACAGCCATAGCCATAAAAGCAAGTTCCAGCGGCCCTGTTTTGTTTGCCCAGAAACGGATGGGCAGGCATAAGAAAGAGTTTGTCATGCATAAGTTCAGATCCATGGTAAATAATGCAGAAAAATTAACAGGCCCTGTGTGGGCAGACGAAGATGATCCACGAATTACCGTGGTTGGGAAAATCATAAGAAAATACCGTATTGATGAACTGCCGCAATTATGGGATGTCTTAATGGGCTCAATGAGCCTTGTAGGGCCAAGACCTGAAAGGAAACATTTCACTGATACACTTGAGCAGGAGATTCAGTTTTATTCCCACCGGTTCCTTGCCAAACCTGGAATTACTGGATGGGCACAGGTTTCTTATGATTATGCTGCCACAATTAAAGGTGCAGTTGAAAAGTTGAACTATGAACTTTTTTATATAAAAAATATGACCTTAACTTTCGACATAATTATAATTTTACGCACAATTAAAATTGTGCTTTTTGGTAGAGGGTCAAGGTAGAGTAAAACATATATCTTATAAAACCAGTAACTTATAAAGAAAAATCGATGTAATCGAAGGGGCGGAGCTATGTTCACAGTAAAATTTAGTAAAAATTTCAGGATATTAATTTTTGTTTTCTTGTTTTTTATGGTGCTCCCTGATCATGTTTTTGCAGGAAATGTTAAAAATAATCAGCCATATATAATTGGAGCAGGAGATGACCTTAATATAAATGTATGGAAAGAACCTGATCTGAATCTTGAGTCTGTTAGAGTGAGAATAGATGATATGATAACCCTTCCCCTGCTGGGTGACGTAAAAGCAGGTGGAAATACTTCCATGGAGCTTAAAAAACAGATTGAAAAAAAACTTAATAAATTTGTTGAGTCTCCAACTGTTACTGTAACTGTACTCAATTCCGGCAGTAAAAAGTTCTATATTCTTGGTGAAGTTGAAGAAACCGGAGAATATCCCATTATAAAAAATTTAACAGTGCTCCAGGCGTTCGCACTGGCAGGTGGTTTTACTCAATGGGCATCTAAGAAAGAGATCCTGGTGTTCAGGAAAACAGATAAAATTGAGATAACAATTAAAATAGATTATCGTGATATTGTGAAAGGCGATTTCAGTAAAAATATCCTTATCCAACCCGATGATACCATTATTGTACCATAGAGAGATAAACCGTGAATAAAAAAAAGATCATTAAATCTGTCAGTGCAATGATTGCAGTTTTTATTTCAGCTTTTTCTGACCCTGCTTCAGGTTTTGTAACTCAATTTGTCCCCACAGTGTCGGTCTCAGAAGTATATACCGACAATTATAATCAAACTGAAAAAAACAGAGAGGGAGAATTCAGCACTGAATACATGGCAGGCTTTGACTTTGAATTTATTGAAACAAGAAAGCAGATAAATTTCAGTTATAATGTTTCATATATGAATTATGATGAGCATCATGAAAATGATTTTTTAAATCAGAATCTTAATCTTACAGGGCTTTTCAATCTTGCACGGCATACAGATATAAACTTTGTGGAAACATTTACCAGAACCAGAGATATAAGTCAGAGAACAGGAACCTGGGAAGATCACGACCTTAACGTTTTTTATACACAATTAAATCATCAATTTGGTGAACGTGATTTTATTTCCCTTGATTTTTCCTACTCATTTAATAAATATAATGATCCTAATCTGGATGAATATGAAAGTTTTCATCCTTCAGGTACACTTTCCTATTGGTTCAATAGAGATTATGGTCTGGTATTATCATGCTTTTACGAATTAAACAGGTTTGATCTTTCAAATAACAGAGAAGAGACATTTTCAGGTGACATAAGATTTGTAAAACAAATTTCACGTCATTTTTTAATTTATTCTGATAATGACTTTGCAAAATCAAGGGATGATTTTGAAAAACATACAATATACGCTCCTTCCCTGGGGTTTGAATGGACACTTTCTGAATCGTCTAACATATCAATGGGAGCAGGTATGATGTTTAACAATTATGCAAATCAGCAGGATACCAGGGATTTTTTCCTTGATTTGAATATTTTTAAAATATTTAATCTGAACAGGAGAACCTCATTTGCCATAAGTGCAGCCAGTGGTCGTGGAGAGACAGGTGAAGATTCAGCAAGCCTGGGTTACAGAGTTTATTACCGGGGAGGTGTCAACTTTCATTATGCATTGACAAGAGAGGCAGGCCTCGACATATCAAGCTTCTGTTCAAAGGATGATTTTATTGAACAGAGGTTTGACAGAACAGATTACACCTTTAATGTACGCACCGGTTTCACATTTACTCCACTGGACTGGCTTTCGTTTGTATTGTCATGGTCATATACAGATTTTAGAACCAATGCAGACACAAGGGATGATTTTGCTGAAAATCAGGCTGCTTTAACCGTTACCCTGACTCCATTACATCCCGGAAGATTACAACAGCGTGAAAGCATAAGGGAAAGTGTGGAAACCCGCATTTTTGAGCGATAATATGATTATTTTGACATTTGATGTGGAAGATTGGTTCCAGGTTGAAAACTTTAAACCATACATTGATTTTTCAGAATGGGACTCTCTTGAGCTCAGAGTTGAGCAAAACTTAAAAAAAATATTGAACCTGCTTGATTCTTATAGTTTTAAACCAAGGGCAACTTTTTTTGTTCTGGGCTGGATAGCTCAAAAGATTCCAGATCTTGTTTTGAAAATTCATGAAAGAGGACATGAAATAGCTTCCCATGGATTTAATCATCATCTAAGTACAGGCATAAGCAGGGAAGAATTAACTGATGATCTTAGATTGAGTAAAAATCTTTTGGAATATATTACCGGAGTTAAGGTTAAAGGCTACAGAGCACCAAGTTTTGCTGTCAATGACCGTATAATGTGGATGATCAGCAAAGCCGGGTATTGCTATGATTCAAGTTATAATTCTTTTTCCAGCCATGGCAGATATGGTACTATTGATCTATCATCTGCTAAAAAATATGATATTGCATATAAACTGAATAATGGTCTTTTTGAGATCCCCATAAGTAACATGGAAATTAACAAAAAAGTAATTCCATTGGGTGGGGGAGGTTATTTCAGGCTTTTTCCGTTTTCAGTTTTTAAATCAGGAATGAAAAAAGTGCTTAAACAAGATAAAGCATTTTTGTTCTATGCACATCCCTGGGAGTTTGATCCGGAGCAGCCAAAGGTCCTGCAGGCATCAAAACTATTCAAATTAAGACACTATATAAATTTAAATAAAACAGAAAAAAAATTAAGGTCATTAATTGATTATTTCGAGAATCAAAAGTTTGTGACATGTAGTGAATATATAAATTTAAAAAGAGTTTTTAAAGGTCATGGAAGTAAAAATTAAAATTTTGAAAAAATGCGATGAAGATAAATGGGATAATTATCTACTTTCAGGGAAGAGAGGGAATCTATATCTCTTGTCCGGCTGGAAAAAGGTTATAGAAAAAACCTACAGGCATAAAACATATTATCTTACAGCATACAAAGAAAGTTGTAATAAAATTGTTGGTATTCTTCCTCTGGTTCACTTAAATCATTTTATATTTGGAAACAGCCTTGTCTCAATCCCATATTTTGATATGGGAGGTGTTTTTGCAGATGATTCGGAAATTGAAATAAAGCTTATAAAAGAGGCTGTAAAGATAGGCAGAGTTTTAAAGGCGGATTTAATTGAGCTGCGGCATTTAAATAAAACATTAAACAATGACTGTTTAAACCTGATTAATTGTTTTGCCTGGAAAAAACATTGTGATAAAGTAAGAATGGTTATCACACTTCCTGATTCTTCGAAAACGCTTATGAAATCCTTTAAATCTAAACTTAGAAGTCAGATAAAAAAACCTGTTAAACATGGCCTGCACGCTATTATCGGAGGAATAGAACTGACAGATCAGTTTTATGATGTTTTTCTTGTAAATATGAGGGACCTTGGATCGCCTGTTCATTCAAAAGAATTGATAAACAATGTACTGAAAACCTTTGAACCCATGTCAAGGATAGTTATTGTTAAAAAAGGAAATACAGCAGTTGCTGCAAGCGTGATTTGTGCATATAAAAATATAATGATGAACCCATGGTCTTCAGCTTTGAGGAGATTCAATCATTTAAGTGCAAATATGCTTTTATATTGGACAATGCTGGAATATTCATGTGACAATGGCTTTGAGTATTTTGATTTTGGCCGTTCAACTCCTGGTGAGGGAACATTCAGATTTAAAAAACAATGGGGGGCGGTTCCTGTTCCTTTGAACTGGTATTTTTTATCCCTTGGAAAATATAAACAAGCACATTCCATCACAACTGACAGGTCAAAATTTTTTACTGCAGTCAAAATATGGCAGAAACTGCCTCTGTTTCTTACTGCAGTTTTTGGCCCAATGATCAGAAAACATATAGCTTTATAATTGATATGCGTATTGGACGAACTCTTCCACCATCTGCTGCGCCGTTAACCTTCCTGAATATTATAAACGGGTTCAAAGGTATTATACAAGGTGACAAGGGATTGAAAGTTTTTCAGTCCCAGCTTAACTCTTATTTTAATACAAAGTATTGTTACCTTACATCTTCAGGCAAGGCAGCATTGACATTGATATTAGAAACTCTTCATGAGCTGTCACCCCATAAGACCGAGGTATTGATCCCTGCATTCACATGCTATTCAGTGCCTTCTGCAATAATACGTGCAGGTTTGAAAGTAAGGTTGTGCGATATGGAGCATGATTCACTTGATTTTGATTCTTGTGAGTTAAAATCAATTATTACTGACAGGAAACAATCGTCAAAAATCCTTGCAGTTATTCCAACCCATCTTTTTGGCTTCCAGGCAGATATTTTAAAACTTAGAACTTATATTGATAAAAGGAATATATTTATTATTGAGGATGCTGCCCAGGCAATGGGGGTAAGATTCATCAATGGAAAAATGGCAGGAACCTGCGGCGATATAGGGTTTTTCAGCCTTGGAAGGGGGAAAGCCTATTCAGCAGTGGAAGGAGGGATTGTCATAACCAGTAGAAAAGATATCGCAGATATATTAACCCGGCAGATGGAAAAGATATCAAAGTACAGCATTTATAACACCTTTAAGCTTATTATATATTCTTTTGTTCTATTAATATTCACGAACCCGTATATGTTCTGGCTGCCAAAGCTGGTACCATTTTTCGGGCTTGGAAAAACTGTTTTTGCAACTGACTTTAAAATAAATTCCATGTCATCCTATCAATCAGGGCTCGCATTTGGATGGCAAAACAGATTAGAAAAATTTAAAAAAAAAAGAGATGAAATATTTAGACAGTATATGAAAAGGTTCAAAACCTCTACAAATCACCATGTACCTCTCAATGGCACTGAAAATAACGAGGGAAGAGGTCTGATCCGTTTCCCTGTTATTTTTAAAAACAGCCGGGAAAGGTTTATGGCTTTGCAGAAAAGCAAAAGACTTGGGCTTGGAATAATGCCTGGTTATCCGGATTCCATTAATTGTATATCCCATTGCATGATTATGGATAATAAAATATTTCCTGTTGCAGAAAGCATTGCAGATCTTCTTGTAACACTCCCGACCCATGAATATGTGACACAAAAAGATATAAAAACAATACTAAATTGTGTTTTAAAGGGTGATTAATGGAGAAATTATTCTGGTTATCATTGCTTTTAATTATCTATACTTATTTTGGCTATCCTTTTATTCTTTTTATTTTTGCTCAGTTTAAAGGAGCAGATAAAAAGGAGAGAAAAATGTCAACTGAAATACCCTCTGTAAGTTTTATTATAACAGCATATAACGAAGAGAAAAATATCAAAAAAAAAATTGAAGCAACCCTTAACCTTAACTATCCAGAGGATAAACTTGAAATTATTGTAGCTTCTGATTGTTCCTGTGACAATACAGATGATATTGTGAAATCATTTGAGAATCAGGGTGTGAAATTGATCAGGGTACAGACCAGAATGGGAAAGGAAGGTGCACAGGGATTGGCAGTATCAAAGTCAAAAAATGATATACTTGTATTTTCCGATGTGTCTACAATCCTTGAAAAAGACGGCATATTAAAGATTGTAAAAAATTTTAGTGACCCTGGAATCGGCTGTGTGAGCAGCGAGGACAGATTTATTGAATCAGATGGTCATATCAGCGGAGAAGGTGCATATGTAAGATATGAAATGTTTTTAAGACAGCTTGAGTCACGGGTGAATACCCTGGTAGGGCTCAGCGGGTCTTTTTTTGCTGCCAGGAGTGATGTATGCAGCGAATGGGCAGATGATCTGCAAAGTGATTTTAATACTCTGTTAAATTCAATTAAAAAAGGACTGATCGGGATATCAGACCCTGAAAGTATAGGGTATTATAAAAATATTACCAATGAGAAAAAAGAGTTTGCAAGGAAAGTAAGAACGGTTTTAAGGGGCCTTTTAGTTTTTTCAAGAAGTTTTTATGTTTTGAATCCTTTCAGGTATGGTATGTTCTCCTGGCAGATTTTCAGTCATAAACTGTGCCGCTGGATGGTGCCGTTTTTTTTAATAATTAATTTTATTTCCAATTTAAGTCTTGTCTTAAGTTCTGTTTTTTATTTTTTTACTTTTATAGTGCAGTTGCTTTTTTATGGTACTGCTGTCCTGCATCATTATGCAGCAAGCAAAGATAAATTTTTAAAGGTAAAAATATTAACAATACCTTATTATTTTTCCATTGTTAATCTTTCAATTCTAATTGCATGGTTCAAGCTGCTCAAAGGCGAGAAAAGGACATTCTGGGAACCTTCCAAACGATGAAAAAAGCAAATATTCATTTTTACCTATTACCTTTATTTCTTATATCCTGCACTGCATGTTACCATGGGACAATTGTGTGGTGGTATACAAGATGTGCCTCCTGTAATTCATATTATTCCCATGGTTTTCTAATACCGCTTATAGCCGGATATCTGATATGGCAAAAGAGAAGAGAGCTGGCACAGATAGAGCCTGAATCATCAGTTTGGGGTTTATTGATTTTTATATTATCACTATTACTTCATCTTCTTGGAACTATAGTTTATATCTATTCTATTTCCGGTTTTTCAATTGTCTTCCTTGTCATGGGAGCATATCTTTTTCTGTTTGGATGGAAAAGGATAAAGATGATAGCCTTTCCTCTGGTGTTCTTAGTCTTCATGATTCCATTACCACTTGCACTATTGCAAACACTCTCTTTTCCTTTAAAACTTATTGTTGCCGAAGTGGCAGCCGGAATAGTCAGTATGTTTGGTATACCAGTCTTTAGAGAGGGGTTTTATATTACCATACCATCCGGAATTTTAGTTATAGGAAGTCCTTGCAGCGGGCTCAGGTCTTTAATAAGTTTTCTTGCTCTGGGAGCGATTCTGGCCCACATGGTAAACAGCACAATAATAAGAAAATTCTTTCTGTTTCTCTGTGCCATACCAATAGCTGTTTTTTCAAACTTTATCCGGGTTTCAATATTAATTCTTATATCAACCTGGTTTGGAATAGATTCAGCATCTCCAGGCACTTTAATTCATATGTTGAGCGGTATATTTGTTTTTGTGATAGGTATGATTCTATTATTTATAACAGGGAAATTTTTAGAGACTTAAATCTAATTAAATGATGGCGCAAATACAACATAGGTATTTTTTACTCATTATAATGGTATTTGTCACTTCAGTGTTTGTTAATATATTAGGCTATAACCCTTTTTATAAGCAGAATAAAGGAACAGACGCGGTAAAAAAAATTCCAAAAATAATTAATAAGTGGCAGGGTTATGATATCATCCTTAAAGAAAAAATTTATAATATTCTGGAAACAAGGGCAATTGTACACAGAATATACAGATCAGGAGAGAGACGGGTATTTCTCTCTTTGATTTACTACCCTGAAACTAAAGTTGATTTTCATACCCCGGAGGCATGCCTTGCAGGTAAAGGTATTGCCATAAAAAAGAGAGTCAGGACCATTGTTTTAACAAATAAAAAAAAAGATCTGAAATTTAAGGTGAACGCACTTTTACTGAAGAATAACGGTTCAAGGCTGTTAATTTACTATTTTTATAAATGTGGTGATTTTCTCGACAATAGTTATTTCAAACTGAGATTTAAACTTGCAGGGACAAAATTAATCGGCAGATCAAAAAGCGGTGTTTTAATAAGAGTGTCAACTCCAATGGTGAGTGATGAGTATTCAAGTCAAGTTTTATCTGAATTCATAACAGATCTATACCCATACATCATGGAATATTTATAGGGCTTGCTTGAAACAGCAGGCTGAATTTTTAAGTGAGATATTATGTGCGGCATTGCAGGAATTCTAAATCTGTTTGATCACAAAAAGATCCCAAATGATATCTGTCTGAAAATGATTGCAATCCTAAATCACAGAGGACCTGAACAAAGCGGAGTATATCGTGATCCTGATATCCATCTTGGGCATTCACGCCTTGGCATAATCGGCCTTGAAAGAGGAATCCAGCCGATTTCAAACAGAGATGGTACGCTCTGGATAGTCTATAATGGAGAGGTTTTTAATTATATTGAACTTAAGGAATTTCTTGAAAAAAAAGGCCATGAATTCAAAACTGAAACAGATACTGAGGTTGTTTTACATCTATATGAAGAAACAGGTCCAAAGGCACTTTCAATGTTAAACGGCCAATTTGCATTTGCCATCTGGAATCCAAAGGAAAAAGAACTTTTCCTTGCAAGGGATCGTGTTGGAATCTGCCCTTTGTATTATACAACTGAGGGTAGTAAATTTCTGTTTGCATCTGAGATCAAAGCTTTATTTATGGATTGTGATGTTTCAAGAAAGATTGACCACATATCCCTGAATCAGGTTTTTACATGCTGGACCACCCTTGGCCGGCGTACAATTTTCAAAGGTATAAATGAGCTTTGCCCCGGGCATTATATGATCATCAAAGGTGGAAAGGGGCATGATAGTCAGATACCATACTGGACTCTTCCATACTATTCAGATTCCGGCATGTGGACAGGTACACAGGAAGAAGCGGCCTGGGAATTAAAAAGGCTTGTGCAGGATGCAGTTCAATTGAGGCTGCGTGCAGATGTTCCAGTGGGTGCATACCTTTCAGGGGGGCTTGATTCATCGATTATCACCTCAATTATTGCCAGAAAATTCAATAACAGACTGAAAACTTTCTCTCTTGGGTTTGAAGAAAAAACCTTTGACGAAAGCGTTTATCAGAAACATATGACTGAATTCCTTGCAACTGATCATTGCCAGACCTTAATAACAAATTCTGATGTGAAAAATTCTTTTGCCGATGTTATATGGCATTGTGAAAAACCTATATTGCGGACAAGCCCTGTACCACTTTATATGCTTTCAAGGCTCGTAAGGAAAAATGAGTTTAAAGTTGTTCTGACAGGTGAAGGCGCAGATGAGGTGTTTGGAGGGTATAATATCTATAAGGAAGCAAAGATCAGAGCGTTCTGGGCACGTCATCCAGATTCTAAATACCGCCCTTTGCTGCTTGAAAAGTTATATCCATACATTTTTAAAAATTCATCCAGGGGCAAAGCATTTTTACAGAAATTTTTTTCAGTTACCAGAGATGACCTGCTGGATCCGTTAATGTCCCATAGAAAACGTTGGAACAATTCCAGACGATGTAAAATTTTTTTCAACAAAGACATACTAAAAGAGATTAAAGACAGTGACCCTTTAGAAGAAATTTTAAAAGAAATGCCAGAGGGGTTTGATAAGCGCGATCTTTTTTCCCGGACCCAGTGGCTTGAGATGAGTATTTTCATGTCCAATTATCTTTTGTCTTCCCAGGGGGACAGGGTGGCAATGGCAAATTCCGTTGAATTACGTCTGCCTTTTTTAGATCATAGAATAATTGATTTTGCAGCAAAGCTGCCACCATTCTGGAAAATCAATGGGCTTAATGAGAAATATATATTAAAGATGGCTTTTAAGGACGACCTTCCTGAAATTATATGGAACCGTCCTAAACAGCCTTACAGGGCGCCAATAAGTCAGGCTTTTTCCCACAGAATTAACAATGGTGCGATTGATAAGTTTGTTACAAAACAAAGTTTAAAAGATACAGGGATTTTTAATCAGAAAAAAGTTGCAAATCTATTTAAAAAATGCATTGCAAATAAAAAAACATTGGCCAGCGAATCTGAAAATATGGCTATTGTTGGAATATTTTCAACTCAATTAATCCATGAGAAATTTATAGAAAACTTTAATAATATCCATGTGGGAATAAAAGAACCTGACAAAGTAATACAAAAGGATTGATATTATGAAAAAATTTACAATTGATTTATTAAAAATTGATGCAGAACAGGAAACCTGTCTGATTGTTAATGCCATAAAAAAAATAATGAGATATAAATTAAAGCGCAGGGGCCTTGTGCTTGGTCTTTCCGGCGGCATTGACAGCAGTGTTACAGCAGCACTTGCAGTTAAAGCGCTTGGTCCTTCAAGGGTGTTTGGGCTTGAAATGCCGGAACGTCATTCAGCTTCTGACACTCTTTTTCTAAGCACTCTCATTGCAGATCATCTTGGTATCAGTACAGTGCATGAAGATATCTCATGCATTCTTGAAGGATTTAATTTTTATAAGAGATATGATGCTGCTGTAAAATCCATTATACCGGAATATGGTTCTGACTGGAAATCCAAGATTGTCATATCTGGTATAATGGAAGAGAAACGTTTCAGTATGTTTTCTCTGGTGGCGGAAAGCCCTGATAAAAAGCTTATTAAAAAGATCCTGCCTCTCAAGGCATACCTGGAGATAGTCGCATCTACAAATTTTAAGCAGCGTGTTCGTAAAGTTCTTGAGTATTACCATGCTGACAGATTAAACTTTGCAGTTGCAGGGACACCTAACCGCCTTGAATATGACCAGGGGTTTTTTGTGAAACAAGGCGACGGAGCAGCTGATATAAAGCCCATTGCGCATCTGTATAAAACCCAGGTATATGAGCTTGCAAAGTACTTGAAAATACCCATGGAAATAAGCAGCAGACCTCCGACCACTGATACCTATTCATTACCCCAGAGCCAGGATGAATTCTATTTTGCTTTACCCTATAAAAAAATGGATATCTGCCTTTATGGAAAAAACCATGGGTACCTGCCGGAGGATATCGCACCTTTTGTATCTCTTACTCAGGATCAGGTTCAATTTGTATACAATGACATCGATAATAAGCGCAGAGCTACAGGTTATCAACATCTGGAGCCACAGCTCATTAAAGATGTCGTTGAAATAAAAAAATAGTTAACAATTAATAAATGGAGTAGAAGGTATGACTAAGTTTAAAGATACAATTATTGATTTTATTGTTGAAAATTTCATGTTTGGTGACGATGAAGGGCTTTCAGATGATATATCATTCCTTGATGAAGGCATTATAGATTCCACCGGGATATTGGAACTCATTACTTTTCTTGAAGAAAAATTTTCAATTACAATTGAAGATGAAGAGATGATCCCGGAGAATCTTGATTCCGTGAATAACCTTTTATCCTTTCTTAAAAAAAAAGGAGTTTCAGTATAAAAGGGATAATTAATTTATCAATACCTGTAAAGATTACAGAAAAATGTGAATTGAGAACCTGAATCATGAAAATTTTTACAATACGGCTATTACATGAACCTTTATTGTTACAGGCAGCCCGTTGTCCTGAAAAAACTGCCCTGATAACAGCAGATAAAACATTGACCTATGGACAATTTGCACAAAAAGCTTTAAAACTTGCATCCTACTTAAATGCAAACGGCCTTGAAAAAGGCGGTCGTGTGGGTATTTATATGGATAATACATGGCAATGCTGTGTCTCTATTTATGCTGTTCTGATTTCAGGCGGTGTATTCCATATAATAAATCCACAAACAAAGAGCAAAAAACTTAAATACATTCTCAAAGACAGTGGTGCAAAATTCTTAATTACCGATGGACACCTTTTAAAGCAGGTAGTTCCGGTTATTGATGATATATTATCATCGCTCCAGGTAATATTTTCTGGTAAAGCAAATGGGAAAACAGGCAGTTTGAAAAACTTTGTTCATTATGATTCGATTTTTGAAATTTTACATTACACATTGCCTTTAATTAATAATATCCCTGTAAATCTTGCTGCATTGATTTATACTTCAGGTACAACAGGCGATCCCAAAGGTGTTATGATGACTCACCAGGCAATGGTATTTGCATGTGAAAGCATATGTGAATATTTAAGGTTAGATGAAGAACAGAGAATTCTGTGTGCAATTCCACTGGCATTTGATTACGGGTTATACCAGCTTCTCATGTCAGTGAGAATGGGCGCTACATTAATACTTGAACGATCATTTGTTTTTCCAGCCCTTATTGTCAAATCAATCAAACTTAACAAGGCAACTGTATTTCCGGGTGTGCCCACAATGTTCAGGACATTAATCTCCATGAATGATAGAAAAGAGATTTCGTTCCCGTCAATTGAACGGATCACAAACACTGCAGCAGCCCTTGTCCCTGACTTAATACCTGGTTTAAAAAAGATTTTCCCAAATGCCTTGATATTTAAAATGTATGGAATAACAGAGTGTAAAAGAATAAGTTATCTTGAGCCGGAACTCATTGATGAGAAAAGTGCATCCGTTGGCAAGGCAATACCCGGGACTGAAATGTTTCTGCTGTCTGAGAAAGGTGATAAGGTTCCTCCCGGGAAGACCGGTATATTGCATGTGCGCGGTCCCCATATTATGCAGGGATATTGGAAAAAGGATGATTTGAGCAGAAAAGTACTGAAAAAGAGCTCAATACCAAATGATCGTGTTTTATGCACCCAGGATCTCTTTACCATGGACAAAGATGGTTATTTTTATTTTAAAGCGCGAAGTGATGATATCATAAAGACCAGGGGCGAAAAAGTAAGTCCAATGGAAGTTGAAAATGTAATATATGGAATTAAAGGTGTGAAAGAGGTGGCAGTTATCGGAGTCCTTGACAATCTACTTGGTGAAATTGTTAAAGCCTTTGTGGTAAGAGAGAGAGGATATGCTGTTAATGAAAAAGATATAAAAAAAGCCTGCAGCCGCCAATTGGAAAATTTCATGATCCCAAAGGAGATAGTTTTTGTAAAAAAGCTTTTAAAAACATCTTCAGGGAAAATTTCAAAAAAAAACTTAAGTTAGAACATAGCATTGAGATGGAAAATTTAAAAATTTTCAAAGAGTACTTATTAAAACTTGAAAAGTTATATATTCCTCTGGACAAGCCTGAAGAGACCAGGGAAAATACTTTGCATGCTTTATGGCACAAAGCTTGTGGAGTCCCTTGCTCGGTTGAAAATGCATTAAAAAGAAAGATAAAGGAACTTAACCCTGATCAGAAAAAAAAACTTGATGTTTTGATTGAAAAAAGGCTCAACGGCACACCTTTATCTTATCTTACCGGCAGGCAGATGTTCATGGGCATTGAATTTTTATCTGACCAGAATGCAATTATCCCGAGAAAAGAGACGCAATTGTTATGTAATATGGCATTGGAATACATTGCTGCAGTTAAAACTGAGAAAAAGAAAATTCTGGTCATGGACGTGTGTACAGGTGCAGGGAATCTTGCACTTGCATTTGCATACAAAGAGTGTGACATCATTGTGTATGCATCTGATTTATCCGGGGAGGCCATAGGTCTTGCAAAGAAAAATGCAATTCATTTAGGGCTTGATGGAAGAGTTAAATTCAAAACAGGCGATCTCCTTGAACCGTTTGAAAAAGAGGGATTATCCGGTAAAATAGATCTTTTGACCTGCAACCCTCCATATATTTCAACTGGAAAACTGGAATCCATGCCCCATGAGATTATCAAACATGAACCTGAGCTTGCATTTAACGGAGGGCCCTTTGGCATAAAGATATTATCAAAATTGACAAAAAAGTGTTTAAACTACATCATGCCTGGAGGTTACCTGTGTTTTGAGGTTGGGCTCGGGCAGGGTAACGGTATGATCAAGTTATTAAAAAGGTCTGGAAAATTTACAGATATTAAAGATAAGAGGGATAAAAATGGCGATATACGTGCCATTGGAGCAAGGGTTAGATGATAAGCCAAAGAAATATGGAGGTATTATAAATGAACTTTCTGTTTAAAACAGGATTAGCTGTTTTATTGATTTTCACAGTCCAGGGCTGTGGAAAACCAGTAAAGCAGGAGAATAGAATTATTTATAAATCGTTAAAAGATATGTCAGGGAAAACATTGATGAAATTATCACAGAAGAAAATATTTTTTGGGCACCAGTCTGTTGGAAATAATATCATTGACGGTATCAGAGATATTATAAAAGATAATCCAGAGATTAATATCAAACTCATTGAATATAAGAAAGATACTGATCTTGATAACCCGGTTTTTGCACATACTGAAATAGGTCATAATAATGACCCCTTATCAAAAATTAATGCTTTCAGAGAATATATGGAAAAAGGAGCTGGCAGTAAAACTGATATCGCTCTTTTTAAATTCTGTTTTGTAGATATTGATAAGGATAGTGATGTGTCAGCCCTCTTTGAAAAATATAAAAGCACCATGGAAATATTAAAAGAGAAATACCCGGGCACAACTTTTATACATGCCACAATACCTCTGATAAGGCAGAATAAAAATACCATAGGATCTATAATCAAAAAGGCATTGGGAAAGAGCCAGGGCTTGTTTGACAATGAACATAACATAAAAAGAAACATATATAACCAGTATATCCTTGATAAATATAAAGGCAGAGAACCTGTTTTTGATATAGCTGAGATCGAATCGGTTCATCCCGATGGAACAAGGGAGTTCTTTTTTGAACAATCCAGGGTGTTTTATTCTCTTTTTCCTGGATACACGGATGATGGAGGCCATTTGAATAAAATTGGAAGAAGACACGTTGCAGAACAATTTTTATTATTGCTTTTAAATTTGTAAATTAAGATTAAATCAGGTGTAACAATGACATTTTATGAACTTTTTTACAGAATGATTTACAGGTTTGAGCATCCATTATATCAGCAGATATCTGCTGTTTTAAAACAGTATTTATTGCTGAACCCAGGTAATGATCATGGTATAAAACAGAAGAGAATAAAGAAAAAAGTCCTTGATGTTGGCGGCAGGACAAGCAGTTATACAATAGGACTTAATGCAGATATTGTTGTAAGTGAGCTGCCAAGGCAGAGCAAAGTCCAAAAAATGAAACAGTTGGGGGTTAATCGCGAAATTATTAAAAAAATTACAACCAGACGTTCCAATATTATATCCTATGTTTTTGATGATATGACCAGATCAAAATTTTCCAGTAATGAGTTTGATATTATAGTTGCAGTTGAAGTTATTGAACATGTTTTGGAAGACCATGCCTTTTTAAGGCAGGTCAAACGGGTTTTAACTGAAAACGGCCTGTTTTTACTCACCACCCCCAATGGAGATTATGTGCCTAACAGGAACCCTGATCATAAACGCCATTATGGAAAAAGAGAATTGCAGATGCTTTTAGAGAAATATTTTAACAATGTGACCATTGTTTATGCAGTGCTTGATACAAGAAATTTTAAACTTGGTCAATATAAATGGTCATTAAAGCATCCCATTGAAACCGTGCTTAGTTTTTACGGATTTTCCAGGGCAAAGATTGAATCAAGAGATCCTGTTGTAGCACAAAAAAAGAGTGGAACACTGCATCTTGTCGCACTCTGCAATGAATAAACAGTCAAAAAATCAAATCAATTCAAGGAGAGTAAAATGCTTCATATGTTATATGGAAAGCTTAAACAGTATTATAAAAAGAAACATTTGAACATGTTGATCAAAAGAGGGCTTGATATGGGAAAAAATATCCAGATTGAAGGGAATATCCATATTGATCCATCCCATTGCTTTTTAATACGCATTGAAGATAATTGTTTTTTTGGGCCAGATGTCCATATTTTTGCCCATGAAGCAGGTCCGTTCAGATATCTTGGTATTACAAAGCTTGCAAAGGTTACCATTAAAGAAAACTCAGGGCTTGGACTTGCAGCCGTGGTAATGCCTGGTGTAACCATAGGTCCCAATTCAATTGTAGGAGCATATTCTGTTGTAACAAGGGATGTACCACCCAACTCCATAGCTGTTGGCAACCCAGTAAAGATCGTTGCAAGTATGGATGACTATCTTGAAAGGCATGCCAAAGATGAGAAAAAATATCGTACATTTCATGAGTCACAGTATAATATCCGATGGATAAGCAGTAAAGGTAGAAAAGAGATGCTTGATTATCTAAGCTGCCATCCAATGGCATATATAAAAGGTGAAAATCCAGATGTGTCAATATTTAATTCCAAGGTGTTAAGAAAAAATGGCAGAATTTAAAATAATTAATACAGATGACCCGTCACTATATAAAGATAAGATCATTAAATTCTGGGCTGATTATCTTCCCAATACCCCTGCAGAACGGTTTGACTGGTTATTATATGGTAACAGAGCCGGAAAAACAATCTGGCTGATTGCCCTGCTTGAAAAAAATCAGGAGTTCATTGGAAGTGTAAGCCTTATGCCAAGAGATATTTTTCATAACGGGAATATTTTCCATGGTGTTATTATGGGTGATCTTATGATACATGCTGATCATCGTGTGTACGGCCCGTTTATGAGCCTTCTTAAAAGTGCTGTGAAGTATGCATTGGATAATAATTTTGATTTTATATATACAATTCCAAATCCTTCATCCATGAATGTTGTGGGGCGGCTGGGCTTTAAACAATATATGGAAATCGATACATATGTGAAACCGATAAAGATCGGAAAATATTTAGAAAAATATATGCCTCCATTTTTTGCAGGGCTTTTATCTTATCTTCCTGAAATACTTTCCAGAATAATAACCAGGGAATCCTGCCTTTTATCCAGGGGAAGCACAAGGGAGGTTTTTCAAGCTGATAACAATTTTGATGATCTTATGAAAAGATATAGAGAAAATAAGGGAAAACTGTTTGGAGATCACAGCTCTTCATATATTAACTGGAGGTATCTGAATAACCCTGTACTCAATTTCAGGATATTAGCATATCATGTTAAAAAGGAATCTGAACTTACAGGATATATAGTATTTAATCAGTCAGATGATAAATTATCAATTTATGATATTTTTCCTTTGGAAGAGGATATAGTGGAACAACTGTTAAAGGCATTGATTAATCTTGCAAGAAAGGAAAAATGCAAAGCCATCTATTTTGCACTACCATCACAGCATAAATTGACAACCATTATAAAGTCATACCGCTTTTTCAACAGTAAAGACACTATGAAACTATACTGGATTGAGAATAACTCCCTCAATCTTTCCAAATGGTGTTTTTTCCAGGGAGAGCGAAATGTATGACAAAATATTTCATAATTAAGGCTTCTGAGGAATATAGAGAAAGGAATGAATCATTCACAAAGTAAAATTCGTGTAATGCATATTACACACGATCTTGCCATTGGAGGCCTTCAGCAGGTGATCGTAAATATATGCAGCAAAATCAACAGGGAAAAATTTGAGCCCAGCGTGCTATGCCTGCGTGAATCTGGTGAGTTTGTACCGGAAATTGAGAAAATGGGTATAAAAGTTTTGAAAATTAAACAAACTTCCAGCAGTACAGATTATTTCTCTTTTTTTAAAGTTGCAAAAATATTAAAACAGGAAAGAATTGATGTAATACATACCCATAATACCCATCCTTTAATTGACGGGACCATCGGGGCTCACTTAAGCCGTGTCAAAACAATTATTCACACTGACCATGCAAGGAATTTTCCAGATAAAAAGCGGTATATGTTTGCAGAATGGGTTATGTCCAATTTTGTATATAAAATAGCAGGAGTGTCAGACCATACGTCTGATAATTTGATCAAGTATGAACACATCAGCAGGAAAAAAATAATTACAATACCAAATGGTATTGACGGTGATAAATATAATATTTCCATTGACACAGACAAAAAAAAGGAGTCCCTGGGCATTAAAAATAAACACCCGGTTATAGGACTCGGTGTAAGACTTGCAGAGCAGAAAGGGCTTAAATACCTTTTATGTGCAATGCCTGAAATTATAAAAATTTTTCCTGACATCGCCCTTGTAATTGCAGGCAGGGGAGACCTTGAAGATAGTTTAAAACAAGAAGCTGAAATTATGGGCATAGGCCAGAGTGTTTTTTTTCCCGGCCCTCGGCTTGATATGCCGGAAATATTGCAGATATTTGACCTTTATACCCTTCCATCATTGTGGGAAGGTATGCCCATGGTGCTTCTGGAAGCCATGGCTGCAAAATGCCCCATAGTTGCAACGGATGTGGGTGGAAATTCAAGTGTTATTAAACATGGTTTTAACGGTTCGTTAATAAAAGCCATGGATCCTGATTCCATGGCAGAGGAGATAATTAAGCTTTTATCCAATGACGTATTAAGAAGACAATATATTACCAACAGCTTTGAGCTTTTCCAGAATAAATTCAGCTCTCAAATAATGACACAAATGTATGAAAGGCTGTATTTAAGAGAAGAATAAAACATTAACTGACCAAATATTAAAGGATTTAAACCAAGTGACACATCTTATTCAAAGGGATCCTCTCGACCCTTCCAGAACAAACTGGCTTAACCTTGTTCCTTCCTTATCAGGAAAAAAGATTCTTAAATTCGGGACTAATAATTTCCATACAATTAAAGCTCTGGATCGTATAAAATCGAGATCAATTACATTTGCAGGGAGAATTTCAGAACATATCAGGACATCTTCAAAGGTCCATATCTGTGATGAAAGTAAGTTAAAAAGAAATTATTATGATATCTGTATAGTTGATGAATCGGATTGTTTTGTTTCAAAGCCACATTCAATAAAGCATTTAATTAAAAAATGTCATGGTTATCTAAATAAGGATGGCATTATTCTGGTGGCGGTTGAAAAAGGTTTTAGAAATATAAAATCAAGGATTGATCTATGGAGTTTTTACAGGGAGACAAAGTATAAAACAGAACAATATTTTCTTATAGCTCCTTCATTATCAGAACCATATACCATATACCCTGTTCATCAAAGTATCAGGCCTGTAAATAAAATTTTATTCAGGGAAATATTTTTAAAGCAAGATTTTAAAAGTGCGGCAAAGGCTGTGTTAAAATATTTATTATCTGCATTTACAGGAAAATTCAACCCCATGTTTGGTATGATTGTCGTTGCCGGTAAAAACAATAATAATATCCTTGAGTTTGAAGAGATTATAAAAAACAAACTCGATCCAGACCCAAAGGATCCAATCTATACAATCTGGTCTGCAAAACCGTATACAGGTAAGCAGGTGGGACTTGTTTTTCATCGTGTCAAAGACAATGACAAAGTAAAAGCTGTTGTAAAAAAATCAAATTTCAAATATCACAGGGATTTTGCAATCAGGCAGGAGTATGAAAACCTTTTGGTTCTTTCCAGCCATTCAGCTTTTTTTACTGCAAACAATATAAAAATACCGGAACCAATTTTTTTTATTGATCAAAACAACTGCAATATATCAATTGAGTCTGCTGTGCCCGGAACACCTCTGTCTTCTATAAATATTAATTCAAAAGGCAATAGTGATATCTTACAAAAAAAACTCGTTGAGATTGCAGCGCTTCAGATTGTAATGCAGAAGTATTTAAGTAAAAATGCAAAAGAGTTTCTCCCAAGGCTTCCTAAGGATTATTTTGAAAACAGGCTTTTTATGGATTTTGAGTATTTCAACGATTTGTCGCGCCTTAAAGGTTATTACAACCATGTTCAGCATGGTGATTTAACTGATGTAAATCTCTTTTTCACATCATCAAATAAGTGGAGTGTCATTGACTGGGAATGGCTTGCTTCAGGGTTTCCTCAACTCTTTGACCTTTATCATCTTTTCTTTTCAGTTAAGTATAGAAACTTTCCTGAAAGGGTGAGCAATAATCTGTTAACTCATTATTTCAATTCATTTGTGGACACCTTTTTTGATGAAAATAAATTCAGCAGACTTATGGGGAGGTTGGTAATACAATACTGTCATGAATTTTCCCTGCCCCGGGATATGGTTTTTAACTTATTTATGGATTTTTTACTTTTTATTTATAATAAATACAGAATTGATTATCAACTCATTGAATATGCAAATTTACATAGCAGGATGATACACTTTGCATTTGAATCAAAGGAAAAATTTTTTTTTAAACCGGGACTTGCAAATTGATCACCTTATCCCAAAAGGTTTTTCAGCAGGCTTCATGGCTTGCAGTTTTTAAATTAATAACTCAGATATTTTCCTGGGCCAGCACCATTGTAATCGCAAGAATACTTGTGCCTGGAGATTACGGGCTTATGGAAATGGCAACTGTTTTTACAGGGTATGCAGCCCTGTTCAGTGAGCTTGGATTTGGTGCTGCCGTTATACAGAGGCGTAATCCTACTGAGAAAGAACTTTCATCGGTTTTCTGGTTCACTTTTATTTTAAGTATTATTTTTGCATTATTTTGTTTTGTGTTTGCCTATTTTACTGCCTTGATCTTTAATGAGCCCGGCGTAATTCCATTAACAAAAGCAGTGTCCATTATTTTTATTTTAAACGGCCTTATGATAGTTCCTTTTAACCTAATGAAAAAGGAACTCAATTTTAAAAAAATAGGATTCATTGAAATGGCATCTGCTCTGGTATCATGCGTTTTTATGCTCTTTATTGCATATGCCGGGGGCGGTGCCTGGACACTTTTAACAGGCCATATCATAAGAAGTTTTATAAAACTTGTTTTGATTTTCCGTGTTCAAAGATGGAGACCTGCATTCTATTTACGCCTTCATGATATAAAATCTTATCTGAATTTTGGTATTCTTATTGCGCTTGCCAGGACTTTCAGATACCTTTTTGAAAAATCCGATCAGTTTTTTGCTGCCATTGCATGGTCAACAGGCACACTTGGTTTTTACAGTTTTGCAATGTTTTTAGCGAAAATACCGACTGAGAAGATAGTTTCCCTTGTAATGCAGGTTTCCTATTCAGCTTTTTCTGAACTGCAGCAAGATAAGGAAAGTTTTAACAGGTTTTATCTTAATACTAATAAAATCATTGCCATGTTGGTTCTTCCTCTTTTTGCAGGAGGATACATTGCTGGTGAAGAATTAATAAAAGTTCTGCTGGATGAAAAATGGGTCCCAATAATTTTTATCTTTAAGATGTTATGTATATCCCAGATATTCCTGGCCATCACTGCAATCAATAATCATGTGCATAATGCACAGGGCAGACCGCTCTGGAGTATGTACTATAATGGAATATGTGCAGGTGTGATGTCTGTCTCCTTTTATTTTGCTGTTCAGCATGGGCTTAAAGCCATACTGATTCCCTGGCTGACATTGTTTCCACTTCTTTGCACATGTTTTATTATTATTACCTTGATTAAAATTGATATAAGTATTGTTAAATATCTGAAAACAATATCCCTGCCAATGCTTGCAACCCTTGTCATGATACTTGTAATTGTTTTGTTTAAAAAAGCAATTTCTAATAATTCCTGCTGTAATATTACGACATGGGAAATTCTCTGTATTGAAATTATACTAGGCGGGTTGAGTTACATTGGTTTCCTGCTTGTCTTTGACAGGAAATTTTTAAAACTAAGCTGTAAGATACTTTTTAAAAAATGAAAGTTTAGACATGGAAAAGCCGAAAATACTATTTCTGGGATCAGGACCCTATGCTCTTAACAGGCGGGATAAAAAGGATAAGTTTTCATATTTTAGAAAGTATTTTTCCTGTATGTTTTTAACTCCTGTAAATTCTAAAAGCGCCGAAATTACAGGGTTACGTGAAACTGAAGTAATAGATGATTTTACCCTGATCCCGTTCCCGTACCATTATAAAAATTCATTTATGAGAAATTTACTTTTTTTATTCAATACAGTTTCAAAGGCATTATATCAATATCATATAAAACATTGGAGATATAAAGTTATAATATCTAACAACCCGCTTATGACCGGGCTTTGTGCAATTATTATTTCAAAATTAACAAGTGCTCAATCAATAATAGAAGTAAATGGTGATTTCAACGTTGCCTTTAAGTATGATGATTTTAATACTGTCAGAAAAGATCGATTGAACAAAATTAAAACAGGTTTTATAAAAGTTTTTATGAAGTTTGTATTAAAACATGCAGGCAGTATTAAACTTTTATATCCTGGTCAGCTTGATTTTTTATTTAGAAAAAACAAACTTGATAGATTTTCCATAAAGAGTTTTTCTGATTTTGTCCCTGTCTCATACTTTTTAAACCATGAAAAACATGATAAAAAATATATTCTTCTTGTGGGGTATCCCTGGTATTTAAAAGGGGTTGATATTTTAATAAAAGCTTTCAATATTGTTTCAAAAGATTTCCCAGGGCATGGCCTTAAAATTATTGGGTGGTGCCCGAAAGGAAGAAAATATTTTGAAGAACTTGCAAAAGAGAATAAAATGATTGAGCTTTTAGAGCCTGTTTCCTATATGGATATTATTCCCTTTTTTTTGAACTGTTCTTTATATGTATTAGCTTCCAGAACCGAGGCAATGGGAAGAGTATTATTGGAGGCACTCGCAAGCGGTAAGCCAGTGATTGCATCCAATGTCGGTGGTGTTCCAGCGGTTATTCAGGACGGAGTTAACGGTATCCTGTTTAAAAAAGAAGATATAGAAGAGCTTGCACAGAGCATAAAAAAAATATTAACAGATGGAAACTATGCAGAAAAGTTAATAAATAATGGCCTTATATCTGTTAGAGAGAAATTTTCTGAAGAAATCTATATTAAAAACTATAAGCATTTGATTGACGGCTTTATTGCTGAATAAAAGATTTTTTAATACTTAAAATATGAACAATTCAGAGATTATTGAGACATCGCATGATACGTCGCAGTTCTATTTTTTTACTGTTTTGTATATAATTCTTGACTATGCACGTATATACCAGGTGGTGCACCTGGGGTTTATGCGGCCAATGCTGATATTAATGGCAATATTAATCTTTTTTATAATCAATGGCGGGCAGTACCACCGTACAAAAAACAGACAAGTTACATATATGTGGCTTTTCATACTTTTGCTGGGATGCCATATTCCCTTTGCACAAAATAATCACCTTGCATATATTGCTGCAAGTACGCAGCTTTTATATATGCCCTTTATCCTTTCTGTCATAATCACAGTTAACTCTTTTTCAAGATTACAAAAATTTATCCTGATTCTTATTTGCATTGAAGTTTATATTGCCATATATGCTTTAACACATGCTGGATACGGGCCAGGTAATTATTTTGAAGATGAAAATGATCTTGCCTTATATATAAATCTGTGGATTCCGTTTTGTTATTTTCTTTTTTTTTCCTATGAGAAACTTCTTCCAAAACTAATTTGCCTTACAGGCCTGGTGGTGGGGATTTTTTCCATTGTGGTCTCTTTTTCACGAGGGGGATTTATTGGATTGATCGCTACCGGTGCAGTAATATGGTTTTTTTCAAGGCGGAAGGTCATTGCAACTTTGATGATCATGGTGCTTGTATCAATGATGATGATTTTTGCCGAAGACAAATACTGGGATGAGATGTCAACCTCCACAAGCATGGAAGAAGACAGCACTGGAAAAGAGAGGATAGAATCCTGGAAATCAGGTATATTCATGTTTATTGATAATCCTTTTGGTGTAGGAGGAAATAATTATCCGGTTCGTTTTCCAGAATACCAGACAGAATATTTTCAGCGCGGGATGTATGGCAGAGCAGCACATTCAATATGGTTTACATTAATTCCGGAACTTGGTGTTATTGGGATTTTTATTTATGCCATGCTGCTTTTTTATAATCTTAAAGATATATTCAGGCTGAAAAATATCAGTTTTCATGATGACAGCAAAGGCATAGATAAGGAGAAAAAATTCTTAAACTATACTGGACGTGCCTTTATAGCATCTTTGGTTGGATTCTTTGCCACAGGTACATTTCTTTCTGTTCTGTATTATGCCCATTACTGGTATCTTACCGGGCTTATTGCCGCATCAGCAGCTATTATGAATGAATATGCAGACAGAGCAAAGGAAAATCAGATTAATAAAGAACAAGAAATATTTTAAACATAACTTCCTTGTCTAATCAATTATACTGGAAAGCAGAATGAGAAATTTTCTTTATTCCATTTGCCACTATACCAAAGCAAACGATATTGTTCTGAAAAGTCAGGGAGGAAGGGCGTTAATCCTATGCTACCATAGGATTATGCCCGAAGAATACTTATTGTCTAACCCGACAATGAACGGTATCTTTGTTTCTAAAGAGGCCTTTTCAACCCATATTAACTGGTTGAAAAAAAACTTTACGATTTTATCCCTTAAAGATTTAATGTTTAAAATCAAAGGAGAGGAAAAGTTCCATGGGCATTTGTGTGCAATCACCTTTGATGATGGCTGGTATGATAACTTTGAATATGCATTTCCGGTTTTAGAAAAAGCCAGGGTTCCTGCTACTGTTTTTTTAATAGGTGATAATATAGGTACAAACCGTCTGAGCTGCTGGGATTTATGTTTTGAAATCGTCCATGAACATGAAAAAGCAGAATTGATAACAACTGGTATAACAATGATTGATGAATTGTTCAGGCAGAAATCTGCAGATAAAAAAAGAAAAGCTCAAATTATAAACCAGGCTTTGAGAAAACTTTCCTTTAAAGAGTTTTCCGAAATTTCAGACAATCTTAAAAAAATATATAACACACAATGTAAAGGTGAAAGAAAGAACAATTACAGGTTTCTTGACTGGCAGCAGATAAGAAAGATGCAGTCAGCAGGAATAGATTTTGCCTACCACTCAAAACAGCATTTTATTTTAACAAAACTTCCAAAAAACATGATCAAAGAACAGGTAAAACTGCCGGTAAAAAAAGCATATGAGCATGGTGTTAATCTCAAAAATATTTTTTGTTATCCTGATGGACAATATAATGCAGAAATAAAAAAGGTTTTATATGAATTGAAATATAATGGAGCAGTGTCTCTGAATCGTGGCTATAACTCACATGGTTTTGATCCGTTTGAACTTAAACGTGTGAATATTCATCAGGATATAGCAGATCCACTTCCTGTTTTTACAGTGAATCTTGGAATCAAGATGATTAATAAATAGTAAATAGATGATAATAAACAGATGATAAATTGATCATTAATAAGAAGGAGTTGAATGGAGAAACAGAAGAGAATAAAAATCGGCATTAGAATTATGAAAAATATGCTCATTGATTATGCAAGATTTGATTCGATTGTTTTTAGGATTCTGCTTTTATTAATTTATTCCATAATATCAGGCTTTGCATGTTTATTCAGAAAATACAATTTGGCCATTGACTTTCTGGGCAGGATTTTTCGTCATATCAATTTTAACTGGACACGGAAAATAACTTTAAGTTTACTTCTCTTTTTTTTATCAGGTAAAACCAGGCATGAACTTATAAATGGTTTCAGGAAAATACCTTTAAAAAAAAATGACAGGGCAGAATGTAAAAGGCTTAAAGATAGTATCAAGAAAGGTGGGAAGCCTTTTGACAGCCGATTGATAATATTATCGCCTCCTGTGGGAAACAGAAAAGGTGTTATGTTGATTAAATTCACAGACTACTTTAGATTTTTCTCGTTAATTTTTGATCTTGATAAGCTGGCCAGGGACTATATACTAGTTGTGGAACCAAGCTTTTGCGGGTATTTTGATCAGGATATTCTTTCACTTTTAAATGATAATCTTATCATTGTTTTCCAGGCTCCTGAACCTGTTGACAGAAATTTTATTAATGGGGTTCACAACAATTGGTTTACTGTGCCCATTGGTTCCAACTGCTGGGTAAATCCCAATGTATTCTTTCCAATACAGACAAGCAGAAAAAAATTCGATATTATAATGGTCGCAATATGGGCTGATTTTAAAAGGCATTGGAGCCTTTTTAAAGCCATTTCAAAATTAAAAAAAAACAAGAAAATTAAAATATTACTGGTTGGGAAGCCTTGGCCCAAAAGCTTGAATGATATAATGTCTGAAGCTGAATACTTTAATGTAAAGAGTAATATTTCAGCTGTTGAGGATATAGAACAGCCGCAGTTAAATAAGTTCATGAACGAGTCCAGAATCCTTCTTTTGTTATCACAAAAGGAAGGATTTAATAAATCGTTAATTGAAGCCATGCATGTTGATTTGCCGGTATTTATTCTTAAAGGGTTCAATTATGGGTATAAATATGAATACATAAATTCCCAAACTGGCGGCTTTATAAAGAAACACAAACTAGTTGATTTTATGGAGAACCTTGATTCTATTTTAGAGGAAAAGAGATATAAACCATATCAATGGGTTAAAAATAATATATCCCTGGAATTGTCAGTAAAATCCCTTGTAATGGCTTTTAAAAATATTGAAAAAAAAAAGAGCCTGAAAATTAATAAAGATATTGTGGTTAAAGTTAATACGCCTGAGTTGTCATACTTTGATACTGATAATTATAAAAAAATGAGCATATATTATAAAGAACTGAACAAGTATATCAAAAAAGTAATTTAACAGGACAGGATAAACAGATTTTTCTAATCACCTATAAAGGAAAACCATGAAAATACTATGGGTATCCCATTTTCTGCCATACCCTGCCACAGGGCACGGCGCCCTGCAGAGAACCAGGTGTCTTTCTACAGAACTTGCCAAAAAACATGATGTTTACCTGCTATCCTATGATAAAAGTGTAGGGTTTGAATCAAAAAATCATGTAAAAGATGCTGAACTTGAGTTATCACAATTTTTTAAATATATTAAAATCCTGCCGTTCAGGGCAAAAAGTATTCAAAACAGTTCACTGTTAAATAAGTTATTCCATATATCATGGTGCGTGTTCAATCAGATGCCTTATTCTGTTCATCTTTACAGAAGTTATGATCTTTGTTGTGAAGTTTTAAAAATTATAAAAGAGTTTGATATTGATCTTGTACATGTAGATACTTTAGGTCTTATTGACCCTGTGTTAAATAAGATCACAATTAAAACTGTTTTAAATCATCATAATATTGAATCTGAAATGATGAAACGCAGGGCTGAAAAAGAAAAAAACATTTTTTTAAAATCAGCTTTAAACATTGAGGCATTGCTTTTAAAAATATATGAAAAAAAACATTGTGGAAAATATGATCTTAATATTGTCGTATCTGATCTGGATCAATCAAGATTAAGCAAGAAAAACAGAACCATTAAGACAGCAGTGGTTGAAAACCCGGTTGACCTTGATTATTACAGGTTTGAGAAGCATGATTACATGTCTGATGAACTTATTTTCGCAGGAAGTCTGGACTGGTATCCCAATGCCGATGCAATGATACTTTTTTGCAGCGAATTCTGGCCCTATTTAAAAAAATACCTGCCAGAACTTAAACTGACAGTTATTGGTAAAAATCCTCCTTTAATTCTTGAACAACTCGTTGAAAAGATGAAAGATATAAAACTTGCAGGTTTTGTTAAAGATGTCCGCATATATATTAATAAAGCAAAAGTATATGTTTGCCCGATTATGGATGGCGGAGGTACAAGGCTTAAAATCCTGGATGCACTTGCCCAGGGAATTCCTGTAGTTGCAACAGGAATCGCAGTTGAAGGAATTGATCTGGAAGATCATAAAAATATAATGATTGCCGACACTAAAGAAAAGTTTCTTGAAAAAATTCAGATGCTTTTTACCAATAAAGAGCTTTATGCTCAAATCAGTGAAAATGGAAGAAGGTTTGTTGAAAAGAATTATTCAAGTGACCATATTGGCCGCAGGATCAGTAGATTATATGAAAATATATAGCTTAAAACCAGAATATTAGTTTGAGAACTTAAAATATAAAACAGGTAAAAAGCATGGGAAAGAACAGGTTTGCAAATACAAAAGAAGAGATAGCTGCATTTTTTGATGAAGACAGCAAAGATTATGTTAAGTATAAATACATGTCTGAAAGAAGGACTTATATGTCTGTCAGACATGAGAACATGCTTGATATTGTTGACAGCATAATTTTGGAGAAAAAACCCAGTAATTTTTTAACTCTGGATGCCGGCTGTGGGCCGGGATTGCTCATGTGTGATCTTGCAGAACGGGGCATACCTGTTGCCGGAGTTGACAGGTCAGTGAACATGCTCAAAACTGCAAAAGATAACAATAAAAAAGCAGGAAGTCATTTTTTTCCAAATATTGCAATGAGCGATATAGAAAGCCTCCCGTTTAAAGATAATACATTTGACCTTATCTGTTCTGCAGGTGTAATAGAATATCTTAAAAATGATAAAAAGGCGCTTTGTGAATTCCACAGAATTCTTACCCCTGGCGGCTTCTTATTGATATCAGTTACAAATAAATACTCATATAATCTGGTTTTTGATAATTTCCTGGAGTTTTTAAAAAAAAATGGCTTTGTAACAAAGATTTTATCATTTATTAAATCTGATATTTTAAAGCTTGGAAAAATAAAAAGAAGGCATTTTACCATCAGAAAACATTCTCCATTAAAATTTAAAAAAGAGCTTAAATCCATGAATTTTCATTTGGTTCATACCAGATTTTTTTTCTTCAATTTTCTTCCTCATCCATTAAATCTGTTGACTTTTTCCATTGAAAACATTGTAAAAAAAAAAATAGGTGTGCCTCAATTTTTAGCCAGACTCTTTTTAGGTGAGGGTTACATGGTTCTAACCATAAAAAAATATTAATGGATCAATGAAAATATGCCACATAATTTCAGGAGATTTGTGGGGGGGCGCCGAGTCAATGGCATTTCACCTGCTCGAAAGTCTTAACCTGTATTCTGACATAGAGCTTGAGATCATTGTTTTAAACAAAGGTATTCTGTTTGATAAACTTAACAGTAAAGGGATAAAAACTTATTTACTTAATGAAAATAAATTAAATTTTTTAAATATTGTAGTTGATGTCAGAAAAATCTTACATAGAACCAAACCAGATATTATTCATTCCCACAGGTATAAGGAAAATATCATTTCATGCCTTTCCCGGGGTTTTTCCTCCAGGATGAAATTGATAGCAACCCAGCATGGATTATCAGAAAAATTTGATGATTCAGTTGATTTGAAAAATCAATTTGTTTTAAAGTTAAACCTTTGGTTTTTAAAGAATTTTTTTTCAAAAATTATTAGTGTATCCCGGAGGATGAAAGGTAAACTCAAGGCTTTTTATCGCATCAATGGAGAAATGATCGAAATAATCCATAATGGCATAGATATAAACCATGTAAAAGAGAAAAAAAGAGCTGCCAATAAGTTTTTTATAGGCTCTGCAGGCAGGTTTTTTCCTGTTAAAGATTATCCTTTAATGGTTAAAATCGCAGGTATAATAAAGAAAGAGACAGATGGAATCAAATTTAAAATTGCAGGTGACGGTCCTGAATTTAATAATGTGTGCGACTGCATAAAAGAGTTGAATCTTTTGGATTCATTCCAGCTGGCAGGCCATGTAAATAATATTCAATCATTTTATAGTAATATTGATCTTTATTTGAATACATCAATTTATGAAGGTCTTCCCATGAGTGTACTTGAAGCTATGTCAATGGGTTTACCTGTTATAGCGCCTGATACCGGGGGACTTGGAGAAATAATTAAAAACGGTGTAAATGGTTTTTTAATATCTTCAAGAGAACCTGAAAAATTTGCTGAAAAATGTATTCTTTTATTTAAGAATAATCAACTTTATAAAAACATGTCTCAAGAAGCTTATAGAACAGTAAAACAAAATTTTACACGATCTGCCATGGCGGAAAAATATTACTCTCTTTACAAAAGAGTTCTTACAATTCCTGCTCGATAACCCGTCATTTCCATTGATATATGGAAAAACACTGGCATGTAACTTGCAAAATTACAATATGGATAATAGTTTTCAATTAATTTATTAAGAGCTCTGAAATTTTTACAAAAAGGAGTATTAAAATGTATACAATCACAAAGAATAATTTGTTACTTAATTATCTATTTAATAAATTTACATATTTAACCATTATTGTTTATGTTTTTATAAATGGCATGTCATTGTCTGCCCAGGACTTACATGTCGGGGATAACAAAAGTTATAGTACCATCTCTGCTGCCATGGAAGCCTGCTCAGACGGCGATGTAATTATTATACACTCAGGAGTTTATCAAGAGCATGGATTGCGTCCAAAAAGCAATACGATTATCAGAGGTGCAAAAGGAGAAGTAAGACCGGTTATTAATGCCATGCAGGGTAATGATACCAGAGTTTCCACTTTTAATATATCAAGTGCCTCTAATATTACACTAAAGGACCTTGATATCAGGGGAGGAGGAGGCCATGAACGTGGTTCTGTCACCATAGGAAGTGAAGGACGCGGCGTGTCAGATATCATTTTAGATCATTGCAAAATATCAGAAACCAATGCTGGAGGTACTCATAGATTTTATAACCCGGCACACATAAGAATCTGCTACCAGGAAACAGTCCGGAATATTACAATTAAAAATTGTGAAATAACAGGAAAAGATGCATCTGGTTTTAAAATCGATTCATATCATGGCCGTCTTACAAACCTTATCATAAAAAATAATTATATTCATGATGTTGTGAATGGTGTGGCACTGAAATGGGGAGACAATACCAGCCGGAATATAATTGTTGAGAATAATCTCATTGAAAATTGTTCGGAACGTGGGATTTATTGTGATCAATCCCATGTTACCATAAAAAACAATGTGATTGCATTGTCAAAAACAGGAATGCGCTTTTGTGATAATTTTGGAGGGAGTAATTGCCAGATAGAACACAATACTGTGTATGGCTCTTCAAAGCATGGTATCTATTTTGGAAGTTGTGGAAATAATAACAGGCTTATAAATAATATTATCTATCGGGTCAACAGGATTACAGATTACAGCAGGGCAGGAAATAATATAGTACGCCATAATTTCACCTCAAATCCTCTGTTTACAGATGTACAAAATCATGATTATACATTGCAGCCAGAGTCAAACGCCAGAGGACGGGCGAGTGATGGAAAAGACTTTGGTGCAGATATTACTCTTGTGGGCATCGATACATCTGGCAGCGGCATTGAGATATTAATGCCTCCTGAAAATTTGCGTATAGAGACTATGGAATAGCCATGATTCAGTTTTCTAATTCATGGGCTGATATAATATAAAGGAGGTATTGCATATGTCAAAAAAAATAATGGTTATTTCAATTATAATAATTGGTTTTTTTACGTTAAGTAACAATGCTTTTGCTTCAAATCAGGTTCTTTGCTGGGATGTTTCTCCAGGGAATGCAACTGGATATACTATCTATTATGGGACATCCCTGGGTAATTATTCCATGAACAAGGATGTGGGTAGTGTAACTCAATATTCTTTAGATAATTTTGCTTTAACTGAAGGCACAACCTATTATTTTACGGTTCAGGCATACAATTCAGCTCTTCACAGCAGTAACTCAAACGTTGTAGTCTATACTGTTCCTGAAACCATTGATACTACACCGCCTGTTTTCCCAAGAGGAGTTTCCGGAATTGTGGATCATGATAATATATTATTGACATGGCAGAATAACACTGAACAGGACCTTGCAGGATACAGAATATATTACGGGACTGAAAGCAGAGATTATGGACTTCCAGTCTCAGTTAATACAAATCAATATATAGTTCCAGGTCTTGATACAGGTGTGTTGTATTATTTTGCCGTGACTGCAATCGATATAAGTGGAAATGAGAGCGGTTATTCCTCACCTGAAATAACTATGACAATACCTGAAGAGAATGATAACATGTACCTTATCTGGGATGCATCTGGCAGCAGCAGCGTTTCAGGTTATATAATCTTTTATGGGTCTGCGCCAGGTGATTATACAGAAGAAATTGATGTGGGAAATGTGACAAGATATTCACTTAAAAATATTCCATTAACAAAAAAAATAAAATACTATTTTGTAGTGAGAGCATATAATAAATTAAGGCAAAGTGATAATTCAAACAGGGTAACTTATATACCAGAGGAATAGGTTGTCTTAAGAATAATAGAATCAATGCATTCCATTGAAAAATTGAATAAAATAAGCAACTATTTAGTTTTAGCTTTAATTACAGGTACTGTATTGTTTTTTTATGGAGGCCCAGGCTGTAATTTCCCAAGATCAATACAGTATGCATGGAATTTTGGTCATATTATTTTCTATTGTATATTGTCAGTTTTAATCTTTAATCATACACGTTTTAAAAAAAAATCGTATTACTTTCAGATATGCTTTGTTTTCATAATCACTTTATTTTTTGGAGCAGCAGTTGAAATTATACAATCAGGTTTTGATCGCACAATGGATGTGGGAGATTTATTTAGAAATTTCACAGGTTCCTTTTTAGCCTTGCTTTTCCTTGCGCCTAAAAGGAGTGAATTGAGCCTGGGGAAATTAAAAATTTATAGAATTATTATTATTCTATTATTAATATCTGAAGTTGTACCAGGAATCAGGCTTCTATGTGATGAGATAAATGCAGAAAAAGAATTTCCATTATTATCAGGGTTTGAATCAAAGGTTGAACTTTCAAGATGGGAAGGGAATCTTACCCATAAAATTGACAGTGATATTAAATTCTCAGGAAACTCATCAATGATGATTAAATTTAAGAATTGTAAATTTTCAGGTATATTTTTAAAATATTTTCCGGAAAACTGGAGTAAGTATAAAACTCTGGCAATTAAGATTTACAATCCTGACCAGGATTTTCAGAAAATTTCCTGTAGAATACATGATGCACAACATATAAAGAACGGCCAACCATATATTGATAGATATAATGATACGTTTACCCTGGCCAGGGGATGGAATAAAATAAAAATAGATCTATATATAGTTGCGAATGCACCTTTGAACCGGGTTATGGATATGGGCTGTATTCGCAGTCTTGGGATTTTCGCAAATTTACCAGAGGAAAATAAAGTAATCTATCTTGACGATGTAATGCTTGTTAAATAAAAACAGCTTATTGGTGATGGTGAACTGACATGCCGGTTTATAAATGCACAACAGCTTCAAAAGACGGACAGATCAATGAAAGGATTATCAGGACAGGTTCGCCTGCATCATTAAAAAAAATTGTTGGCAGAAAAGGAGAGTTTCTGATTAATGTAGAAGCTGAAGCAAACAGATTTTCCTTTTTAAAAATTTTTAAAAAACAGAAATTAAAGGCCAAGGATTTTTATTCATTTAATAAAGAATTTCTAACCTTAATAAGGGCTGGACTGCCGGCGGTTTCAGCCTTTGATGAGATTATTAAAAATCAAAGGAATTCTTACTTTGTGAATATTTTAAAAAATATACGCCAAAACATTTCAGATGGCGAATCATTGTCTGAAGCATTTGAGAAATATGAAAGCCTGTTTTCACCTTTGTATATTGCAACACTTCAATCTGGTGAAGCTGCCGGGTGTATTCCTGACACCATTGAGGAATTTCTTGAATATTTTGATAAGTTAAGAATGATAAGGCAGAAAATGATTGCAGCATCAGTTTATCCTTTGATCCTTACTGCCTGCTCAGTATTTGTAATGGTATTTCTGCTTGTTTTTGTTGTGCCGGTTATTACTGAAAGTTTTGTGGAAGCAAATGCCAGATTGCCCATTGCCACAACAATTTTATTAAGATTCAGTGATTTTATCCGTTTTTATTATCCAGGAATAATAATTGTTTCTATTTTACTTTTTTTTATACTCTATTTTTTATCCAATACTGAACATGGCAGACTGTTTTTACATACCTGTTATTTAAAATTACCCTTTGCAGGTGATCTTCTGATTATTTATTACACGACCTTGTTCTCTTCGTCCCTTTCAACTGTTTTAAATGGCGGCACTCCATTGAATCAGGCAATTAAAATCTCTTCTGGTGTTATTGGCAACAGCTTTATGATTGATAAGATTCAAAATGCTGTCCGTGAAATTGAACAGGGGAAAGGGTTTGCAAGAGCCTTTGGGAAAATTAACATATTTCCGGCCATGGCAATCAGGATGTTTGCAGCAGGTGAGGAAGGAGGAAGCCTTGGAAAGATTCTAAAGGATGTATCTGATTTTTATGGAAAAGAAGTTGAAAACAGACTTTCGATTATTACTTCAACAATTGAGCCTGTACTTATGATCTTAATGGGGTTAATCATTGGCAGCATAATAGTTGCAATGTATATGCCTATATTTCAATTAGCAGAAACCATAGCATAACAAAAAGATGAATTTTCAACTTAAAAAGAAAATGATTGGTGATCTTGCAGTTGACCTTGGCTTTATCACAAAGGAGCAGAAAGAGACTGTTTTGATGAAACAAAATATGACTGATAGAAGAATGGGGCAGTTCTGTTTTGAGGAAGGGTTAATAACTGATGAACAGCTTGCCCAGCTGATAGCAAGACAGTTTTCCTGCAAATACGCAAGGCTTGATGACATGGATCAGCCAGAGTTGTTGGAAATGTTAAATCTTGAGTTTATTATTAAAAACAAGATTATTCCATTTAAGTTTTTAAATGGTATTGTTATTTTTGCTATTTGTGACCCGGTAGAATATTTCCGTATTGTGGAAGAGCTTGAGGTTTTAGTTGACCATGAGTTTACCTTTGTTGTTGTGAGTCCAAAAAAGCTTGAAGCATTTATTAAAACCCTTGAATCATCCAGGAATATGATAGATATTTCCGATGAGATGCGGCTTCCTGTTATCAAGGAATCTGATAAAGGCGATTATGAGATCTCCATTGAGAAAATGTCAGCAATGGAAAGTCCGATTGTAAAACTTGTTGATTCTACAATCCTTGATGCAATAAGTAAAAATGCATCAGATATCCATTTTGAGGGCTCTTCAATAGGTCTGATAATCAGATACAGGATTGACGGCATGCTTTATCAGATTATTGATCCCATTGATATGAAAAATATGAGTCCGGTAATATCGAGGCTTAAGGTAATGTCTGAGCTTGATATTTCAGAAAAAAGAGTGCCCCAGGATGGAAGGTTTAAACTGAAAATCAAAAACCGGCTCGTTGATTTCAGGATTTCAATTCTACCAACAATATTTGGTGAAAATGCAGTAATAAGAATCCTGGATCAGAAAAGAATCAGTCTGACAACAAACAACCTGAGCCTTGATGGTATGAATTTAAATAAGACTGAACTATTAAGATTACGACGTCAGATAAAAGCTCCCTATGGTATGTTTTTAATGACTGGTCCTACAGGCAGCGGGAAAACCACTACACTATACCGTGCATTGTCAGAGGTTAATACAAGAAATACAAAAATAATTACTATTGAAGATCCTGTTGAATATCAACTGAAGGGTATTATGCAGATCCCGGTAAACGAAAAAAAAGGGCTGACATTTTCAAGCGGGCTGCGTTCCATACTTCGCCATGATCCGGATAAGATTCTCCTCGGAGAGATCAGGGATGCAGAGACAGCACAAATTGCAATCCAGTCCGCACTTACAGGGCATCAAGTATTTACAACTGTCCATGCAAACAATTCCTTTGAAGTTATAAACAGATTTATCCATATGGGTGTTGAACCTTATAATCTTGTTTCCGCTTTAAATTGTATTGTTGCCCAAAGATTGATAAGAGTGCTCTGCTGCTGTAAAGTAAAAAGAAAAATCTCCAGAGAACGTCTTAAGGAATCAGGTCTTGATCCAAAAATTTTCGGGAAATATGTTTATTATAAATCCACTGGTTGTGAAAAATGTAAAGGCACAGGATATCGCGGCAGAAAGGCGATAATTGAACATATAGAGATGGACGGTGATATGGGGGAAATGTTTATAAAAAAAATGACTGTTTCTGCCATGAAAAAAAAAGCTTTAAGTAAAGGTGTGGTATTTTTGAGGGATGCTGCAATAAAAGAAATGGTAAGGGGGGTAACAACATTGGAAGAGATTAACAGGGTAACATTTATTGATCAGTATAGTATGCCATGAAATTTTTCAGTAAAAACAAGTTTGGGACAGGCATTGAAATATCCGTGGAAAATATTATTCTGGCCCATGTTTGTGAAAGGGAAAAGGTTTGTCCGGTCGTAAATTTATCTTGTTGCGCAATAGCTCCTGGTTTGATAAGACCACTGTTTAAGAAGCCTCATATTATAGATGAAAATGCGTTTATTTATAATGTGAAAAAAATTTTTAAGAAAAACATGATTGACTCTGTTAAGATTGCTTTGCCAGATATTTGTTTTAAAGTTTTTATAAAAAAATTCAAGGCCTTACCTGAAAAAAAAAAAGAGATCAGAGAGATGGTGATGTGGAGTATATCCGATTGCTTTAGCATTCCCATGGAAGAGCTTCGCATCTCCTGGAAAAATATGGGTAAAGATAATGAAAACCAATATATTTTCATCATTGTTCTTGCCATGGATATTGTCCTTGAACAATATGAACGCCTTTTTAAAAAATGCGGGATTGCAATCACCATGATTACATCTGTTGGATTAAGCAGGTATAACTTTTTTGCTCATACTATTCCATTCCCTGGTAATAATATTTTCCTGGGTATCTTTCATGAGAGCATGACTGTTTTTGCTTTTTCCGATGGCATACCAGTCTTTTATAAAGTTATAAAAAAAGGGGTGATAAGTGACCAGAAAATCAGCACCATGGAAGAGATGGATATGCTGCTTAATTTGTTTTTAAGTGATAATCCTGATTTTGATATTGATAGATTTTTTATTGCATCCCGGGTTAAATCAGACCATTTCATGGAACAATTATTACAGGAGATAAACCCTGCTGAGTTTGAAATATTAAATGAAAAAGATGTAGTTATTTTTGATAAATCATTCAGGACTCAAGGCCAGCAAACTGACTTATCAATGTATATTGGTGCCCTTGGGGTAGCAGGGCGTAACTGAAAAGACAGGAGAAATATCTGGAATGGAACCTGTTATTATCGATCTTTCCGGAAACAGAAATGTCTCAAACCATGTTCTGCCTGTTATGGGTATGGTTATTATTGTGAGTGCAATATTATTGTCTGTAATTAATGTGCATAATTTTTTTTCCAATAAAGAGGTTATAAGGGCGTGTGAAACACGTATAAAACAATATAGGAAACAATTTGAAAATAAAGAGCTGAAAACAGAGCAAAAAGAGATTGATTATCTTCTTTCAATAATTAAAAAGGATTTGTCTCCATTAATCATGGTGTTGACTGCAATGGAAGAATGTAAACCTGACAGGCTGATAATAAATGAGCTTTCCTTCTCAGAAAGTTCTGAAAAAATATATTTAAAAGGTGAAACAAATCAGGTTAAGTCCACTTCCCGGTTTTTAACAAATCTTGAAAAGACAGATCATTTTAATGTCATGCTTATAAGCCAGCGCGTTACAGATCGTCAAACTCTTATATTTGAACTGAATGCTGAATGGAAATAAGATGAAAAAGTTTAAAATTATCACATATGCAGCTGTTTTAATAATAATCGTTAATATTATTATAAATTTTATTATAATCACCAATCAGTCTGATCATATTTCACATATTAAAAAGAAAATTATGAATATGCGTAATAATCAGAGTATAACAATCAAAAAAACTAATGGAGAAAAGGCCAGGCAGTGTAATGATATCGCCATGATTAAAGAAAAAATTCCCAACCTTTTTTCATTATCTGAATATGCACTCAATGTACGGACTCTGATGGATAAAAACAATCTTGCAATTAAAAACAAAATGGTATTCACCCCTGATAAAAACCCAAAGTTTTCTTTATTTCAATATAATACTTTAATCATTGTTTCAGGTGCTTATCCGGCTGTCAAACAATTTCTTGCAGATATTTTAAATCTTGAAGGTCTGAAGTATTTAAGCTCTGTAAGTATGATACGTGATAAAAACAACGAAAACAGAATAATATTCTCGTGCCGCTTATCTGTTTTTTTTAAAAAAGGGGATATATGAAAATCGACAGGCAAGTTATGGTTTTTATAATAGCTTTGACACTATTGATTGTCTCAATCATTTACCGGGTTAAGCATCCTTTTATACAAAAAGAGGTCGACCATCTGACTTTTTCAGCTGTTAAAACCAGGAACAGGATGGACATCAAGGAGGAAAACAGGCACATAATCATTCCAAATAAACTTATATCAAGGTATTTATCCGGATCTGTGATTCAGGGTGATACAACAAATGATCTGTTTTCCATGACGGGAGGCGAAAATATACAAAAGGCAGATAACAAAAAAAAAGATATAAGAGAAAAACATTTTAACAACAGTCATCCTGGAGCTGAAATAATTAAAGACCTTCTTAATTATAGATTCTGCGGCACTTATAAGAGCAAAGATAAAAGAGCAGTTTTTCTGGTAAATGATAAATCAGTACTCGTTGCAAGCGTTGGTGACCGTATAGATGGTAAGTATCTTATCCAGGAGATCAAGGATAATTATATACGTTTAAAGGCAATGGATATTGGTGAAATAATACATATTGACATGAGGCAGTTTAATAATGATTAAAATAAAATTTATAATAATTTTATTTGTTTTTCCATTGCTTTCTCTCATGATACTGATCCAGGGCTGCCAGGTGGGAAAAAATCACAATGTTAAGACCATTGTATTTGAAAATAAAAATGATTTTGATTCTATTGTTCAATATTATACAAAGGCTTTAAAAAAAAAGCCGGATAGCCTTGATTTGAAAATCAGACTTAAGCGTTCTAAACTGAAAGCTTCAGACTTTCATACAGGCAGGGCTGAACAATTATTGAAAAAAAAGTACTACAGAAAAGCCATAGAAGAGCTCAGACTTGCAATTGCTTTTTATCCCGGAAACACAAAAGCCATTGAATTGATTGGTGCGGCAAAGATGCTTAAACAGTCACAATACTTCTATAATAAAGGCAGACAGCAGGTAAAAACAAACGATTATAAACAGGCAAGAAAATCATTTCAAAGATCATTACAGCTCAATCCTGGTAATAAAGAGGCAAAGGCTGCATTTGAAAGCTATATGAGAAAAAAAGAACAATTATCATTTTACAATCTTGATTACAGGACAGATGCACCAGTTTCCCTGAAATTCAAGAAAACTCCGGTTTTGAATGTATTTGAAATATTGTCTAAGCTTTCAGGGATAAATTTTATTTTTGATAAAGATGTTAAAGAGACCAGGGTGACATTATTTATGACTGATGTTTCATTTGATAAATTTTTACAAGTTTTATTAAAAACAAACATGCTTAAAGGGAAAATTATCAACAGTAAAACAATGTTGGTTTACCCAGACACCAAAGGAAAGGCAAAAGAATATACAGATTTGTATGTCAGGACATTCTATCTGTCTTCACTGGATGCAAAGCAGGCTGTCGTAATTTTAACAAGACTTTTGAAAAGTAAAAACATTATTCCGAATAAAAAGTTGAATTCAGTCACTGTCCGGGGAGAAAAAGAAGAAATATATATGGCAGAAAAGATTATTAAAGCAAATGATCTTACACCATCCGAGGTTGTTCTCAATCTTGAAATACTTGAAGTTTCAAGAAGCCTTGAAAAAGATCTCGGACTTTCAGTATCTGATACAATAACCTTTGGAGTCAGCAGAACCAGCTCGGGTATTGATTATAATAGTGCCTTTGGTTATGCCGGTCTGGGATCATTGAAAGATATAAGTAATTTAAGCAATAAAGAGCTTTATCTGTCCCTGCCAACTGCAACACTTAAGCTGCTTAAACAACATGGTGATACAAAAATACTTGCCAGGCCCCAGATACGGGTCAGCAGTTCTGAAAAAGCAAGTATTCTTATTGGTGAGCGCGTCCCTATCCGAACTAATAGGAAAGTACAGACAGATGGCACAACAACCTATGATTTTCAGTACCAGGATGTGGGAGTAAAACTCCAGGTTGAACCAGTGATTAACAGATATGATCAGGTTACAATGAGACTTAATATTGAAGTGAGCGCTTTAAGCAGTAATGTAGGTACTCTTAACGATCCTCAATATGCCATTAAGACCCGAACAATTAAAACAGTTATGACCATAAATGATGGAGGAAATGTTATAATTGGCGGATTAATACAGGATGAAGACAGGTTAACAACCAGGAAAATCCCCCTGGCCGGAGACATACCTGCTTTAGGGAAAATTTTTTCGTCCAATAATAATAAAACAGGAAAAACAGATATTCTTATGTCAATTACTCCTGTTATTATAAGACATCAGGAGGTAAGTGTATCTGAATTCAAAGGGTTCTGGTCAGGCACACAAAATGATGTATCGTCAGAGGTGCCTGCCATGGAAAAAGTAAAAATCGAATCAGGTTTAAAAAATATTCCAGATAAAAATTTTATAAAATCAGTTGTAGACAAAGGTTTTTTGCAAGGTAACAACTGTTTCAGCATTCAGGTATATTCAGCAAGAAAGAAAAAAGATGCAGATAATATGGCAGCGGTCATCAGAAAACAAGGATACGCAGCCTGGATAAAACCAGGCATGGTTAAAGGAAAAGGAAGATATTTCAGAGTTTTTGCAGGACAGTTTACTTCCTATGACCAGGCAGAACAGGCACGCCTTGATATGAACACAACAGGAATTTTTTCAAAAGATATTCACATCGTGGATAAAGATTATGTATATAAAAAATAAAAACAGAGGCCTGACCTTTATTGAAGTCATGGCAACTGTTGCAATTATTTCCATACTTGCGGCAGGAATTCTTCCATTGTCCAGGATGATGTATAAAAGAAAGAATGAGCTTAAATTACGACGTAACCTGCGTATCATAAGGACTGCATTGGATCAATATAAAAAGTCAGTTGATATGGGCAATATACAAAGAGATACAGAAAGTGGGTATCCTAAAACCCTTGCTGTGCTGGTTAGAGGGGCAGACATTAATGGTATTGTCAATCAAAAGAAAAAGTTCTTGCGAAAGCTTCCAAGAGATCCAATGACAAAAGATGGCAGATGGGGTCTTAAATCTTATGCAGACGAACCTGACAGCACAATATGGGGTGGTCAGGATGTTTATGATGTATATTCAAAGAGCAATGCCCGGGCAATTGACGGCACCTTCTATGGAGAGTGGTAACTATGCGCGGCAATAAAGGTTTTACCTTAATTGAAATGCTTACAGTAATTGCAATTATTGGTATACTTGCATCAATTGCAACTCCGAGTTTCATAAGATCAATTGTTCGTTCCAGGGAAGCGTCCCTGGAAAATACTCTGTTTACAATGAGGGATGTTATTGACCAGTATTATTCAGACCATGGCAGTTATCCGGAATCCCTTCAGGTTTTACAGGAAAAAAAGTATATTCGAAAAATACCAAAGGACCCAATAACATCCTCAAACAGCACATGGATTTTAATCCAACCAGATGAGGAGGGCGTTACAGGGGTTTACGATATCCATAGCGGCAGTAAGAAAATAAGCCTGGGAGGGTCGCCGTACAATGAATGGTAATAAAGGATTTTCATATCCTGCTGCATTGCTTATGGTAATTGCAGTCTCCATATCATTAATGACTGCCCGGAAGCAGTGGAGTACAATTGTGCAGAAAGAGCGGGAAAAAGAACTCATTTTCAGGGGTGGACAGATTGTTAAGGCAATAACATCTTACCATGATAAGGAAGTATCAGGTAAACGGAAATTTCCTGAAAAATTCGAATATCTTTTAAAGGATAACAGATATCCCGGGGTTAAAAGGCATTTAAGGAAACTTTATAAAGATCCCATGACCGAGGATGGCAAGTGGGGAATAATATATGAATTAAACGGAGGAATAAAAGGTGTTTTCAGTTTAAGTAATAAAGAACCAATAAAAAAATATGGATTTTCTGAAAGATATAAACATTTTAATAATAAAAAAAAATATAGAGAATGGAAATTTGTATATGAAGAAAACAGGAGATAGAATAATCAGAAGAATTTCTCTTTTGCTTTTGTTAATAATTTTCAATTCATTTTCAGTCCATGCATCTGATGTTTCAGATAAGTTTTCACAAAAATTTAATGCCTTAAGACCGCCTGAAAACAGTTCTGTTCATTCAGATTATCTTTTTGAACAGATAGCACTTGGAAGCGAATACACAATAATAATGTTGGAAAACCTGGGCAGAAATAATGAGATGGTAAATAGAAAAATGGATGCAATAATAGAACGATTTGATACCTTGATTGATCAAAATAGAGAAATTATTAAACTCTTACAAGAGAAGAAAAGTAAGATACTAAAGGATTAATGACTGTTTTTCAACCTTTTCTTACTGATATTTGCAATCATAACCAGACCGATTCCTAATAGTACCATGGTCGCAGGTTCAGGGACAGGATTAGAGGCTGCAATCAAGTCATCTTCCATGGATAGAGTATCAAGGGGGTCTTCAAAGGAGGACAGCATATAATCTGTTTTATATGCAAAAGAATAGGGTATATTAACGTTCATATAATCCTGGTCAGTAAGTTCCAGAGGTATCCATTTGTTATCACTTATATAGACATAATCTGATTTTTTGCCAGAAGTTTCAGAAATTACAAAAATATTGTCCTCTGGAATTACAGAGTAAACTTTATATTCTGTACTATACTGATAAGCACTGGTAAAGATTGCTATGGTAAGCAATATCACGATGGAGAAAAAAATGACAAATGTTTTCTTTTGTTTAGAGCTTATTTCTGGTAAGCCAAGAATGATTTTTTTCATAAAAACCTCCAGTTTTAATTTCAGGTAACCGGCTGTTCTTTAGATTTATAGAACCCTATGGTTTTCCGTGCTAACCTTGAAGATAGCTTGGCTTTTTCTGGAGTAATTATTTAGTAAAACTTTACAATCCAAACCAATTAATTGTAATTTCCTGTAATCTATGATAGAAACTTCCCATTTGTCAAGAAAAATTTCTCAAAAAATAAAAAAAAATTCCATAAATTGCGTAAACCCTTTAACACAGTGGGTTATAAAGACAATAATTTATGACAATTTCTATATTAAATCTATGATTATTAATATTTTAGTTTATAAAGTGATAATATCAATAAAAATGGTCAGTATTAACAAACAATAATTAACAAACGATAATTAGTTAAGGAAAGAAATTGTTATCAGTCAATGATTATTTAGGTTCAGCAAAACAGGGTTATAAGATTTTATTAACAGGTCTGATAATTATTATTTTAATGTACCCTGTTTCTGCTTCTGCCTGGTTTAATAAGGACGGAGACGGCATAGCTTTTCAGGATAACTTAAAGCATAAAGCCATGACCTATTCAAATAGTTATGTGATTCTCAGTAATGAAACTCCGGGAATACAGCAGTATCATTTCATTCTTCCCGATGTAAAACCGCGTTCATACCTTGTTGTTGATTCAATTGATATGGATATTCCATTAAATCTATTATCAGGCAATATGATTGACCCGAAAGAATATATTGACAGACTCCTTGCTGTGAATATGAGAATCACTGCAATTCTTGATGAATATTCAAAGCTTGATAAGAGAGCAGAGGCGATTCTGAAAGATCTTACAATCCCCTATATAAATAATAAGAACAATAAAAAAAGAAATTTATTTTTAACATCCACGGAAAAGCCTTCTGTTTCATCAAGGAAAAAAAACCTTAAAAAACATCTTGCAAAGGTGATAAATAATAACAGATCGCATAAAAGTTTTTCCAATGGGTATATCCATGGAAAATTTAATATAATTAAGCAGAATAGCAGTAAAAACAGATCCACCAGCAATGGTTCGGATAAAGATTATCAAGACCAGAATTCAAAACCAGATAGAATTTCTGGACCTCCTGACATGATAATCTCCTCCCGCACTGATGATGAACTTCCCAGGGTTTTTATTCTATTGCTTGATGGTCTTAAGTACTGTTTTGAAAATAAAATTAAGATCATTTTTTATATTGTTTTTCTGGTATTTATAATTGCTCTTATTCCTTTTAAAGGTCAGAAATGAAAGATTACCTATATAAAATTACATATATAATTTTTTTTATTTTATTAATTATATATTCAGGGTGCAGCCGGAAAGATGAATTAGCCTTTGAGAAACAAGGAGATATGGCTTTTATGCACGGAGATTTTCACAAAGCAGTAAAATTCTGGAAAAAAGCAGTAAAAGAACAGCCATTTAATAGTATACTTCACTCAAAAACAGGCAATGCTTTTCTTAAACTTTCCATGATTGATAAGGCAGAAGATTGTTTTAAACAATCTGTTAAAATCAATCCTGGAAATTTAAAGGCTCAAAAAAAACTCATCAGAATTCTACTTATTCAAGGTGATAATGCCGGAGCCCTTGAGAAAATGAACAAACTTAAGACTCTGTTTGACAAGGATCTGGACTATTATATTCTCAGGGGTGATTTCTTTATGATTGCAGATGATTTACATTCAGCTGAGCAGCAGTATAATACAGCAGTAAATTTACAGGAAAATAATACAAGGGCCCGGTTGAAACTTGCATTATGCCTTATGGCATTAAAAAAAGATAAGTATGCAGAATCAATTGCAGCCAATGTTGCGGTCAAGGAGGTAACAGATCCGTTTAATCTTTTATTACTATCTGATTATTATATTTTATCAAACAGGCTTGATTTGGCTGAAATGACCATTAAAACAGCAGTTAAAGCATACCCGGACAGCAGGATGTTAACTGTCAGGCTCGTCCAATTTTATCTCCAGGCAATGATGAAGGAGAAAGCTTTGAAAACGCTTGAAATTTTAGAAAAAAAATATCCTGATACTGTCAGATTCAAATTAATGATTGCAGACTTTTATCTGTCAGAAATGAACCTTGCCTGTGCTGAAAAAATACTGAATCAATCAAAAAGCCTGCTCAATGAAAGTTCAAGAACAAGTTACAATTTGTTAATGGGAAAATATTTTTTATATACCCATCAAATTCCCTATGCGATATCTTTTTTTAAAACAGCTGTCAAAGCAAGACCATTACTTTTTTCAGCACAATATCTGCTCGGTATTGCTTACTTTGCAGGAGACCAGGCAAGGCTTGCTGAAAAAAGTTTTGTTAATGCATTGATGCTTAATACTGAACACGTTGATACTATGATCATCCTTGCATATCTCCATTATAAAAACCGTGAATACAATCTTGCCGGGAAATACATTGAAAAAGTCCTGGCAATTGAAAAAACAAATTCACGGGCATTAATGGCTAAAGCACTTTGTCTGCTTGATCAAAATGAGTTTAAAGATGCATCTGCAACATTTTTTAATGCATTTAGCATAAGTAAAGATCTGTCAGCATTATATTTTTATGGTATAGCCTTAGAAAAAAGAGGTGATATAGACAGAGCAGTTAGAATTTTTGAAAAAATCATAGAAATTAATCCAAACCTTGTGGATGTACTGCAGCATTATTCATCACTTTTGATAAAGCTTGGTATGTATAAAAAAGCAGTATTACTTGCAGAAAATATATTAAAGCAGGAAAGAATAAATCCATTAAAAATGCATGTTGCAGGTAATATCTATTTTATGCTTAATCAATACAATAAATCCATAGAAATATTTAAAAGATCGTTAAAGGATGAAAATACAGGACAGAACAGTTATACAAGATTAGCAGCTGCCTATTGCAAGGTGGGTAAAAGCGATCTTGCAATGGATACTCTAAATAAGTGTATTAAAAAATATCCTTTATATGATCAGGCGTGGATTGATATTGCTGCCATATACTTGGAACAGAATAAAATCCAAAAAGCTCTTGATACAATGCAAACTGCCTGCAAAAAAGTATTGAATTCACAATCGGTTACAGGAAATCTTGCATGGCTTCTTCTTAAAACAGGTACCAACGAGTTAAAGGCCCTGGAACTTGCCAGAAAAGCGTATGAAATTAATCCGGAAAATGCTGCCGTAGTAGACACACTGGGGCTTGCCTATTATCGGAAAAAGGCATATTCCCAGGCTGAATGGATGTTTGAAAAAGCAGAAAAACTTGCTCCTGAAAAAGGAATTGTCAAATATCATAAAGCAATGCTTTTATATAAAATTCAAAAGATTTCAAGTGCTCGAAAATATTTGAAACTTGCCCTGGAATATGATCTTGAACCATCAACTATTGCAGAGGTTCAAAAGATGCTGGTAGAACTTAAGTAAAAAAAGGAAAAAAATAAGCTTTATTATTTATTATTAATGTTTTTTAATCTTGCAAATGCATTTACAATTTTTTCTTTAACAGACAAGAGATAAACAGGAAAATCAAACGGTAAATAATAATAGTTTCCAGATATTTTAAGTTCATTTGCACACTCATTTACAATTGATGCGCTGATCTCTTTTTTTTCATTGACATAGCCTGATAATAGACAATGGTCACAAAGTATGTTTATCCTCCTGGGGAAACCCCTGGAATGTTTATAAATTTTTTGAACAGCTCCTGGCTGAAATATCTGATTGACAGTGCCGGCAATTTTAAGGCGGTGCTGGATATATTCCCTTGTTTCGTCCATGGTCAAAGGATCGATGTTGTAATTCAAAGTTAATCTCTGTCTTACAGCCCGGTTCTTTTTTTTTGAAAGTATAGCGTTAAATTCTATCTGGCCTACAAAAAATATATTTAAAAGTTTTGTATCTGCAAGATCAATATTGGACAAAAGCCTTATTTCTTCGAGTAATTCATCAGTGAGTAACTGGGCTTCATCAATTATGAGTAAAACTTTTTTACCTGCATGATAAGCATCCAGTAAAAATTCCCGGAATTTAATAATGAATTCTCCCTTTGTTTCAAACCCTGCATTCATACCAAATGAGAGTGCGATAAAATTTATAAGGTCCAGGAATTGAAGGCTCGAGTCAGGTATTGATGCACAAATAATATCGTCACCCAGGCTCTGGACCAGGGCGTTGATCAAGGTTGTTTTTCCGGTTCCCACATCGCCTGTCAGCGAAAGCAATCCTTTATTGTTGATAATGCCATACTTTAAAGTGGCAAGGGCCTCTTTATGTTTTTCTCCTGCCCACATAAATGCAGGGTCCGAGTTAATCTGAAAAGGTTTTGTATTCAGATGGAAATAGGAAGTGTACATAATTTATCCTGTTTGCTTTATATTCTTTCCTGTAGTATTCTATATCTAAAAAAAGATCGGTTAGCAAGGGTTCAACCCCGTGTACACCATTTATTTTGTTGTTTATTTCCATCTTTGTTAAAATACAGTTACAGGGGATTGCCATGGTTGAAAAACCTGAGAATAGACAGGAAGAACGCATTCCATGTGAGATCCATGTAATATTATATAGTGACAGCACTTCTAAGATTTACTATCCTGCTTCCATTTATAACCATTCTGAAAACGGCCTGTACATTGAAACCAATGCTGATCTTAAAGGCAACCATTGTTATCTTGTGAAAACAATTGATAATAATGTTGATACTAAAAAATCAGTAGAGTGCCGACAGTTTTTTGGTATTGTCAGATGGGCTCAGTATACAGATGCATCCGGTAGTAACAAATCATCCTATAAGTATGGATATGGGATGGAGTATACTAAACCTCCGGCTGATTTTTAAAAGTTCAAATTCAAACAAGATTGATTCACAGCAATCCCTGGTCAAAAATTATTTTTAAGATTAACAAAGGAATAAGTGAGGCCTGGATATGCTT
>CAZQJS010000010.1:0-81079 GCA_964593725.1 uncultured Desulfobacterales bacterium | reverse complement strand
AAGGCACAGGAAGACAGATTAAGGTCAGAACCTGTGCCTTTTATTTTAAATTTTATTTAAAAGCTTTTTCAAAGTTTGGAACCATCTCTTTTTTGCGGCTCATTACATTGTCAAGCCACACTTTGCCGTTTTCAACTTTTGCACCGTTAAAAGCTTTTGAAACAACAGATTCATCATCAGATGCAACAAGAAGCTCAGTACCTTCCTTCATAATATCGGTGAGCATAAGAAATACACTGTGGTGGCCTTTTTCCTCTTTTAGTTTTGCAATATCCTTTGCAAGATCATCTTTAATGCCATCCACAATGGAAAGGTCAACAAGTTCAAGCTGGCCGATTCCAACACCATTTCCGCTCATATCAAAGTCTTTGTAGTCCCGTTCCACAAGCTCACGCATGGGAGTGCCTTCAACAGCGGATTTTACTTTAAACATTTCAATACCAAGTGCCTGCAGATCCCCTTCACCGGCAATCTCAGCAAGTTTAGCGCACGCATTTTTATCTTTATCAGTGCATGTTGATGATTTGAAAATCACAGTATCACTTAAAATTGAGCAAAGAAGTATTCCTGCAATATCCTTGGGGATTTCAACATTAAAAAATTTATACATTTCAGTGATGATTGTACATGAACAGCCAACAGGCCATATCCAGCACTCAAGAGGCTGGCTGGTTGTAATATCACCAAGTTTATGATGATCAACAATACCTAAAATATTTGCTTCCATGATATCGTCAGGGCTTTGGGCAAGATCTGAGTGATCAACAAGGTAAACATCTTTACCAGCGACTGAAGTAACGATTTCCGGGGTTTTAACACCAAATCGGTTCAGGATAAAAGTTGATTCAGGGTTAAGTGGTCCGGGGATAACAGGTGTAATATCCTCACCAAGTTTCTTTTTCAGATCTGCAAGGGCAATTGCTGCACATACAGTGTCCGAGTCAGGATTTTTGTGGCCAAATACTAAAGTAGACATAAAACCTCCTAAAATTTTTCTGATTTATACCATTATTTATTGCGATCAAATACTCCCTTTGATCAGTTTATTTAAGTTTGATCTATCTTATAAGATTTATTGCAGATATTCTCAAGAAAAAAATCGTTTTCACCATTATTTAAAAAAGATGTTGCATTTTATAAACAAATATATTATTAAAGAAACATTGCTGGTAACAGTTTGTGCTGGAACTGGAGTGGACAGCATTGGAAACATATAATATGCGGATCAAATATGATGGAAAATAAAGTTGACGTGCTCATTAAAAGAATAATGGGAGCAACTGGTATCTCTTGCCAGAATGACCTTGCAAAGGCATTGGGAATTAACAGATCAGGGATTACCCATGCACGTAATAATAATAAAATCCCTGATAAATGGGTGTTAAAACTATATAAGGAGTTCGGGTTAAACCCGGAATGGGTTGCGACCGGCTGTGGTAACAAGTTCCTTGATTCAGGACAAGACCATGATTCTGAATACCGGTATATCCCAAAGGTCAGGGCAATGCTTTCAGCCGGTGGGGGATCCTTTGAAACATGTTCTGAGGTTATTGATAATCTCTGTTTTAAAAGGGAGTGGCTTGCCCGTAAAGGTTCTGCTGCTGAAATGGTTGCCATGGAAGTGTTTGGCCGCAGCATGGAGCCGGAGATAAAAGAGGGTGATACAGTTCTTATTGACCGGTCCCAGGTAAATATCCTTGCAGGCGCAGTCTATGCTGTTGGTATTGAAGAGACAATTTTTGTTAAAAGATTGGAAAAGCGACCGAACCAGCTTGTGCTCTGTAGTGATAATCACGATTATGAACCAATTTTTTTAAGTCAGGATGATATGGAAAGTGTCAGAATTATTGGAAAGGTAATCTGGAGCTGCAGGGAGTACAGGTAGAAAGCGGTTTTTTTTATTATATGTGTTTAGTTTTTTAAACAAAGGAGAAAAAATGCAACAAAAAAAGATTAAAACAGGCACTGTTTTATTATTGATAATAATTGGTATCTGTTGGACCGGGGGGCTTCTCATGGCTGGCAGTGAAAGTGCATACATGCCATGGGTCAACCTGACGGGATTGATGATAAATGGAGCTGCAGGCTATTTTATGTGCAGGATGCCCGGATTAAAATATATAATTGAATGCTAAATAAGAGAGGCTTGGAGCCAGAGTTCATGGTTAGGGCTCCTGGTCAGGCAGGACAGTCTGGAAAGAGTTTTTAACTTTATCAAATATTTTTAATGGTCTTCCTGTATTTATATTAACAAAGACCCATTCAGTTTCTGCCTGTGCCAGGACTTTGGAATCCTTTTGCCGGACAAATTTGTATTTACGCAGGCACACCATGGCAGACATTGTGGAAATCCACGTGTATGCATCAATTTCATCATTGAGAAATGCAGGATTCCGGTATCGAATATAATGGGATTTTGCAACCCATCCTGCGCTTATTTTAAAATATTCCTTCTGGCTCCAGCCCTGAAAGGTTGAGTGAAGTATTGCAACATCCTGCATCCATTGAATATACACAACATTATTTACATGGTTGTTTTCATCGATTGCATCAGCTTTAACCTTAAAATTATGAACAAATATATCTGTCATAGATTATCCTTATCATTAAAAAATATTTAAGCTGTTTTACATATTCTGCATTTATTACAGTCAATCCCCGGACAGGACCGGGTGGTTTTACCCTGTTTTGCCCTTTTATATTCTTTGCGTAAAAAATCCTTTTTCAAACCTGTATCCACAATATCCCAGGGCAGATCACTTTCCATGTCCCAGGTATTATATACAATAGGGTCGATATACTCTTTAAATGTTTTTAGTGCATTTGTCCAGCCGGATTTACAGGCTGCCATTAAAACATCTGCTCCATGCCGGTCTGCTCTTGAAAGAAGAGCATTGATTTTAGCCTGTTTGATGGATTCTGTCTTTATAACAACATTTCCAACCTTTTTAAGGCCATTCCTGATAATTGCAAATCTCTTCTTTAAGATTGCCTCTTTTGTAAAACCTGCCCATTGAAATGGGGTGGAAGGTTTTGGGATAAACGGGTTTATACTTATTGTAATCGTGCCGATTTTTTTTTGTTTTTTTGATGCATCAAGGAATATCAGCTTTATTTTTTTTATTAACCCTACAATTGCATGGATATCCTCATCTTTTTCAAAGGGAAGGCCAATTAGAAAATATAGTCTTAGATTGAAAATACCTGAACTTACAAGAAAATTTGTGCAGTTTAATATTTCGTTTTCAGATATATTTTTATTTATTATGTCCCTCATTCTTTGGGAACCTGCTTCAGGTGCGATGGTAGCGGTTTTGATGGAGGCCTTTCCAAGGGATTTCAAGACGTTTCTACTCAACAGATCTGCCCGGAAAGAGGAAAAAGAGGTTTTAAGGTTTTCGTTTAAAGCATGTTCACATATTTCATTAATATCCGGGTGGTCTGTGACTGCAGCACTTACAAAACCGATTTTATCTGTTAACCTTTTCCCGATCTCCATTGATTTCAAAATATTTTCCTTTGAATAGAATCTTGGTGGCCTGTAAATAAAGCCTGCACTGCAAAACCTGCATCCATGGGGACATCCTCTTGCTGTTTCAATTAAAAAGATATTTTTAAATGTTGTATTGGAAGTAAGTATAGATGTGGTTGTAGAAATTTCATTAAGGTTTAAAACATAGTTAACTTTTATACTTTTACCTGCATAACCATGGACAGGGAAGGGCTTTTTCGGGATATTGTCCAGGGATTCAGATATTTTATAAAAAGAGGGAACATATGCCGAGGGAAGATATTCAGCCAGCTCTTTTAAGATTTTTTCTTTTGATCTTAAGCTGTTGTAAATATCAAAAAACTGCTTGATAAACGATTCTGTCTCTCCCAGCAAAATGCAGTCCATAAAAGGTGCTATTGGCTCTGGATTCAGAAAACAGGAAATACCCCCTGCAATCACCAGCGGGTGGAATTTATTTCTATCCGATGACTTCAGGGGGATTCCTGCATCTTGTAGGAGTGATACAAGATTAACATAATCGTTTTCAAAGGAGATTGAAAATGCAATAATATCAAAACTTGCAAGTTTCAGATTTCCCTCAAGACTTCTCACATTTTCGCTGTTTGCAGGCAGGAATGCACGCTCACAGGAAACATTGGATTGATCATTCATCAATCTGTAGAGGGTCTGGAAGCCAAGGTTTGACATACCAGCTTTATATCTGTTCGGATAAACAAGGCATACCCTTACAGAACCTTTTTTACCATATGGCTTAAAGCTCTTCTCCAGTGCTAAAAGGTCTCTGTTTTTTAAAACCTTTCCAGGCTCTTTTCCCATCAACTATTAATCTGCTTTTCTACGCAAAAAAGTCGGAATATCAAGATCCTCCTTATCATATGTAAAATTATTAAGATTCCCCGGAATATTATCTCCCACTGCTCTTTTAATGGGGGTTTCATATTCATTCCAGTTTGCAAGTTCATCTTCAGTAGGGTTTCTTAATTTCCCGGTTGTGATGCCATGGTTGGAATTGACTGCTTTTTTAACATTGTTTGCTTCAAATTTGTGTATATTGGACTCTTCCACACCATCATTTATATTGATACCGGTTGCAACAACTGTAATTCTCATTTCATCTCCCAGAGTATCGTCAATGGTCTGGCCCCAGATTATTTCAGCATCATCACCAACTTCTTCATAGATTCTGTCTGATGCTTCGGTCATCTCATCAAGGGTAAGATCACTGCTTGATGTTATATTCAATAAAACACCCTTGGCACCGGATATGGAGATATCCTCGAGAAGTGGATGGGAGATTGCCTTTTCAGCAGCTTCAATGGCACGGTTTTCACCACTTGCAAAGCCAATGCCCATGAGAGCGTTTCCAGCCTTGCTCATGATTGTCTTAACATCTGCAAAGTCAAGGTTGACCAATCCAGGCACCATGATAAGATCAGTAATACCTTTAACAGAATGGTGAAGAATCTCATCGGCTTTTATGAACATATCAAGCATTTTTGCACCTTTGGGTGCAATACCGCGCAATCTGTCATTGGGTATTGTAATAACAGTATCAGTGATACCCTGAAGCTCTTCCAGTCCTGTCAATGCCTGCTGTTCCTTTCGTTTACCTTCAAAGGAAAAGGGCTTTGAAGCAACTGCAACGGTGAGAATGCCTAATTCCTTGCATATTTCAGCTATAACAGGGGCAGCACCGGTTCCTGTGCCTCCTCCAAAACCGGCAGTTATAAATACCATGTGACTGCCCTGGAGCGCCTCACGGATTTCATCAATATTCTCTCTTGCAGCTTCCCTGCCAATATCAGGGTTTGCACCTGCACCAAGGCCCTGGGTAAGCTGAGGTCCAAGCTGGATTTTTTTGTCAGCCTTTGAGTCGTTCAGTGCCTGGGCATCAGTGTTGGCCACTATGAATTTTACTCCTTTAAGTCCTGCGGAAATCATATTGTTCACTGCATTACCGCCTGCACCGCCTACACCAATTACTTTAATTTTTGCTGCGTTTTCACTCTCAACATAAGAAAGATTCATCATTCCACCTCCAAATTAAATAAACTGCAAGTTTATTATTAAATTATATCTTTAAACCATTGTTTCATTCTTTTAATAATTTTTGAGACACTGTTATCACCTGTTTCTTTAAAGTTGTGATTTTCAGTTGCCTGGCTTCCAAATATTACAAGCCCCACTCCGGTTGCATACATTGGATTTTTTACTATATCTTTAAGGCCGCCGATTTGATTGGGTTCTCCAATCCTTACCGGTGCATTAATTACAGACTCGGCTATCTCGGCAAGTCCGTCCAGAACAACAGTACCGCCGGTCAGAACAAGCCCGGACGGAAATGAGTTTTCCAATCCATGTTTGTAAACCTCCTTTTTTAACAGTGAAAAAATTTCATCGATTCTTGGTTCTAATATCTCTGCAAGAATGCTCTTGGAAAGTTTTTTTGCAGGTCTTTCACCAACCCCGGGCACCTCTATTATCTCTCCTTTGTTAACATTGGTGACAAGGCATGTTCCATGTTTAAGTTTGATTTTTTCCGCCTCTGTCAAGGGAGTGCGGAGCCCAACTGAAATATCATTGGTCAGATTGTGACCTCCCAGGGTAAGTTCATATGTGTATTTGATATTATTATCCTTAAAAAATGCAAGGTCTGTTGTTCCGCCGCCAATATCAGCAAGGGCGCAGCCAAGTTCCTTTTCCTCTGTGGTAAGCACTGCTTCACCGGAAGCAAGGGATTCCAGAACAATATCACACACCTCAAGACCTGCTTTGTGGCAGCATTTGATAATGTTTCTCACGGAAGAGACAGCACCTGTTACAATATGGATTTTAGTCTCAAGCCTTATTGCTGTCATTCCCACAGGGTTCTGGATTGACTCCATGTCATCAACAATAAACTCCTGGGGTATCACATGTATGATCTCACGATCGGTTGGAATGGCAACTGCTTTTGCAGCATCAATCACACGGTCCACATCGGCCTGGGTTATTTCCCTCCCTTTGATGGCTATCAAACCATGGCTGTTGTGGCCCTGGATATGATTTCCTGCAATTCCCACATAGACTGCCGAGATTTCACAGTCAGCCATGATTTCAGCTTCTTCCACAGCTTTTCTGATAGAATTCACCGTGGCCTCAATATTTACAATTGAGCCTTTACGCAGGCCGGTTGAAGGATGTGACCCAACCCCGATAATACTGACCTCGCCTTCAAACACTTCTGCAACAATTGCGCATATCTTTGTTGTCCCGATATCAAGACCTGCAACAATATTTTCATTTCCCTGCATCAGGCACCTCCTTTTATTAGATTATGCAGAGCATCTTTATCTTTTGATTTAACAAGCACATTCTCAGGATCATAAAGATCAAACATTAAGATTTCTCTGTTGTTTAAATGTTTTTTAAAATATCTGGCTATTCTTTCAGCTTTATACGCTTTGCTCTTAAAATCATAAAAACCAAGATGCATGAGTACAGGGGTGCCAAAGTAGTTTGTTTTTATGGCAATTCCCATGTTTTTGTCTGCATTGACGTGAAAAATCCTGCCAAATCTTTCCATGTTAAGCACCCTCAGGGCAGGATCAAAAAGAGGGCCCTGGAATATGAATTTATCTTTATATTTTACCAGATCAAGCCCGGTTATGATTGGAAGATTATCTAACTTATCAAGCTCAGGCTCATACTCCTTAAAGGGTGTACCAGAGGGATTTATCAAAATATCGGCAATATCATCGATTTTAACCCGTGCAAAGGGTGTTTCCTCCAGAACTGTTATTGAGAGTGTAGATGGAAAGGTGCGCTTTACAGAAACCTTCTGAATCCAGGGATTATTAAGAATCTGTTTCTGTACCAGGGAAAGATTCAGTTCAAGAATATTCCGGCCTGGTTTTATCCCTGCAATGTCGATGATTGTCCGGTCCTTTACCCTGTAATTACCGATTATTCCGATTTTTTTTATATTAAAGTAAGTGGACTGCATGATAAAATCATAGGTATAGATCAGGGCAATACTGATCAGGCTGAGTATGACAATCATGATCAGCGGCTTTGAAATAAAACCCATACTGATTTTGTGTTCAGATTTGTTCTTATATCTGTTCTGTTTCATTTTGTTCACCCATTATGATTATTTCTGTCTTAAGATTAACTGAATAGAGGGCTGATACTTTTTGTTTTGTAAAATCAATTAACTCCATAAGGTCATTACATGTTGCACCACCATGGTTGAAGAAGAAATTGCCATGTTTTTCAGATATTACAGCACTGTTGATTCTTTTCCCCTTTAACCCTGCCATGTCGATTAGTTTTCCGGCTGTCTTACCTTGTTCAGGGTTTTTAAAAATACATCCGGCACTTTTAACGGAGAGAGGCTGTGTGGACCTTTTACTGGAAAGGTTTTTGTTAAAAAGATCTTTTATGGATTGTTTCTCTCCTTTTTTAAGGGTCAGACAAATTCTGGTGATAATTCCTCTGTTTTTTAAATGTCTATAGGAGAATTCCAGGTCATTTTTATTGAGCTTTTTAATTTTACCCTGATGTGTAACCACATCTATTGAATGTACAAGTTCAGAAACAGAACCTCCATGGGCTCCTGCATTCATTGTAACAGCACCGCCGAGTGTGCCTGGTATTCCAGCAGCAAATTCCAACCCGGTAAGACTGTTATCCATGGCAAAATTGCCAAGTTCCGTAAGCTTTGTTCCGGAAAGCGCTGTGACCCTGTATGTTTTATTGTCAATTTTATTTTTTTCAATTTTTGTTTTTAACCGGCTGGTTGAAATCACAACTCCTCTGATTCCCTTGTCACTTACAAGAAGGTTTGTGCCATTGCCGATAATGGTTAAAGGTACAAGGTATTCATATGCATAAGCTATGAGATCAATAAACTCAAGTTCTGTTTCAGGCATGGCAAAAAGATCGGCAGGTCCGCCAATCCCCAATGACGTATGCTTTTTCATGGGTTCATCAACCATAAAGTTGAACCTGTGCTTAAATTGTTTTTGAAAATTTTTCAATTTTTCTTTACTTTTAACCATTGTTTAAATCTGCTCCAGAAGCCTTTCACCCAGTGTATAAATATCTCCGGCGCCAAGGGTTAAAATCAGGTCATCCTTTTCCATGATTTTTTTTATTGCTGCAAGGGCATCGTCGAAATCAGGTGCGTAGGAAACATTTTTATGCCCATGGGCTTTTATGCCCCGGTGTAGTTTTTCAGCACTTACTCCCTTGATCTTTTTCTCGCTTGCCGCATAAATGGGAAGAAGTATTAATACATCTGACCGGTAAAAAGACCTTGTGAAATCATCAAACAGCTCCTTTGTTCTTGTGTATCTGTGGGGTTGGAACAAAACAATAATCCTTTTGTCAGGATATGATTTTCTTAAGGCATCCAGGGTTGCCCTGATTTCAGTTGGATGGTGGCCATAATCATCCATGACAAGAATGTTGTTCTTTTCTCCCTTGATTTCAAGGCGGCGTTTAACACCCTGGATTTTTTCAAGGGCTTTTCTGATAATTTCAAAATCAATATTGAGTTCAAGCCCTGTTGCTATACTTGCAAGGGCATTGGAGATATTGTGTTCACCTGCAAGGTTAAGGCAGATCTGGCCAAGCTTTTTCCTGTTGTGAAAAACCGTGAAAAAACTTTTATTGTTTTTAAAACAGATATTCTTTGCCTGGGTATCAGCCTGGGCTGTCATTCCGAATGTAGTGTAACGCACTTCAATTTCCGGCAGAATATTCTGGACATGTTCATTATCAAGGCATAGTATTGCAAGGCCGTAAAAAGGCACTGAGTTTATAAACTTTACAAATTTATTTTTTATATCATTAATATCCTTGTAATAATCAAGGTGTTCAAGATCGATATTGGTAACAATTGCAAGGGCAGGGCAATATTTCAGAAACGAACCGTCACTCTCATCTGCTTCGGCAACAATATAATCTCCTTTGCCATGGAGTGCGTTGGTATCAAGGCTTTTAAGAAGGCCTCCGATAATAACGGTGGGATCAAGTCCTGCTGTGTTGAGGATTTCCGCCACCATTGAAGTGGTTGAAGTCTTGCCATGGGCTCCGGAAACTGCAATGGCATATTTAATTCTCATGAGTTCAGCAAGCATTTCAGCCCTTGGGATAATGGGTACAGAGTCTTCCCTGGCCTTTACAACCTCTGGGTTATCCTTTGATATGGCGCTGGATGTTACAATAACATTTGCTCCTTTTATCTGTTCCTTTTTATGCTGGATAAAGATTTTTGCACCCTGTTCCTTAAGTCGTCTGGTTATGGCAGATGTTTTTAAATCTGAGCCTGAAACTTTATATCCAAGGCTGATGAGCAGCTCTGCAATGCCACTCATGCCAATGCCGCCTATTCCTACAAAATGTATATGGTATGCTTTCTGGTACATTATTCTCCCTGTTCAGCAATCATTTTTAATATGGTTTCAGCAATTTTTTTCCCGGCACCGGGCATGGCCATTTTTCTGGCAGCTTTACCCATTTTTTCAAGTAGATCATTGTTATTTCTCAGTGATTCAATATGCTTTTTAAGCAGAAAGCCTGAAAGCTCCTTATCCTGAATCACAATGGCGCCACCTGCTTTTTCAAGCTCCTTTGCATTCTGGGTCTGGTGGTCATCGGCAGCAAAGGGGTATGGTATTAAAATTGATGGAATTCCTTTAAGTGTTATTTCGGAAATAGTCCCGGCACCGGCCCGGCATATTATCAGGTCAGCCATGTCCTGGTAAAAATCAAGATCATCAAAAAATGCCTTTACAATTATATTTTTTATATTTAACTTTGAGTATTTTTCAAGCACTGGCTCTTCATCTTCTACACCGGTCTGGTGGATAATATTGTACTGGTCAGGGTTCTTAATTAACCTGACCGCTTTAAGGAAAGAATTATTAATGCTTTTTGCACCCTGGCTTCCTCCTGTAACAAGTATGGTGAATTGATCTTCTGCTGCTCTATTTGTAAATCCATTGAAATGTTCACTTAAAGATTTTGAATTCCGGGGCTTTGTACTGGCTGTTCTTACAGGGTTGCCTGCATGAACCGCGTTTTGTTTTTCAGAAAGAAGTTTTGTATTCTTAAAATTTAAAAAAATAACAGTTGCAATTTTTCCAAGCACTCTGTTTGTCAGGCCGGGAATTGTGTTCTGCTCCTGGATACCAGTTTTAATGCCCAGGAGCCAGGCCCCTGCAACCATGGGAAAAGAGGAGTATCCACCGGTTCCAATTACCATGGCAGGCGTGAATCTCTTTATTATGACAATTGCCTGGAAAATTGACAAAGGAATTATTAACAGAGAAAAAACAAGGCTGATGGGATTTCTGCCCTTAACAGGCCTTGAATATAACCGGGCATAATCAAACCCGCAGCCTGCAACGGTTTCTGTTTCAAAATCAGTTCCAATGCCTGCAAAGAGAATTCCTGTACCCGGGTTTTCCTCCAGTAGAGCCTGGGCAATGGCAATTCCGGGAAACAGATGACCGCCTGTTTTTCCACTGGCGATCAGTATATTTATTCCTTTATTATTCATCCCTTACAGATGCTCCTATGTTTATTAATATGCCCATGGCAGCCATATTTATCAGAAGTGATGTGCCGCCATAACTTAAAAAAGGCAGGGTAAGACCCTTGGTGGGGAGTGTCCCCAGAGCAACACCGGTATTTATGATCACCTGGAGTGCAAGGCTTATTGTAAGGCCGGCTGCCACCATACTTCCAAAAACATTATCAGCAGATCTTGCAATTTTTGCTCCCCGGATAAGTATAATGCTGTATAGGAGGAACACAGACAATACACCAATGAGTCCAAGCTCCTCACCAATGATTGAGAAGATAAAATCAGTATGGGGCTCAGGCAGATAGTGAAGTTTTGCAATACTTAATCCAAGGCCTTTGCCAAAAAGGCCGCCTGACCCAAATGCTTTAAGGGAGTGTGTTATCTGATATCCTGTATCAAAAGGGTCTTTCCAGGGGTCAAGAAATGCAAATATTCTGTCCATGCGGTATGAAACCTTGTAGACTGAAAAATAGAGCAGGGGGATCAAAAAAGGCACAGGTGAAAGAAGATGAAGAATCGGAACTCCTGCAATGAACATCATTCCCCATGTTATAAGGCCAAGAATAATCACAGAACCAAAATCGGGCTGTATTAGAATCAGCATTACAAGCAGGCCATATATGAACATGTGGGGGAGGAAACCCACGGAATAATCATTGATCATCTCCTGCTTTTTTGAAAGGGAGTATGCAAGAAAGATAATCAACGCAAGTTTGGCAAATTCAGCCGGCTGAAAAGTTATGGAACCAAGGCTTATCCATCTGTGGGCGCCACCTGCTTCAATATTGATGGAAGGGATTAAAACAGCTGTCAAAAGGCCGACGGATGTTAAAAATATCACATAGGCCAGAGGTCTCAGGAATTTATAGGAAATAGAAGATGTGACAAGCAGTACACCAAAACTTATCAGGCAGAACAGGGCCTGTTTTTGTAAATAATGAAAATTATTATTGAATTTTTCAAGGCTGATTCCTGAGCTTGCACTATATACCATGATAATGCCAAGCCCGGCCAGGAGAAGCACAGAGAAGAATATTGCCTTTTCCGAAAAGATCGGATGCAGGGTTCTTACTGTGATTTTATCTGATGGTGCCATTTTATTAGTTTTCAAGTCCTTTAACCTGGTTTATGAAATCAAAACCCCTTTCTGAGTAATCTTTATACATATCAAAGCTTGCACAGCCCGGTGCCAGGAGTACTGTGTCACCACCATGTGCATATTCAGCAGCAAGCCTTACAGCATCCTCCATGGAAACAGCCCTGCAGACATCGCAGACATCGGAAAAAGTCTGTGTGATCTTATCCCCTGCCTCGCCCATTACAATGAGTTTTTTTACTTTTGTTTTAAAACTTTCCTTAAGACAGGTAAAGTCCGTATCTTTTTCCTGGCCGCCCATGATGAGCAGGATATTATTGTCAAAACATTGCACAGCTCTTTTCACAGCATCAGGGTTTGTTGCTTTTGAATCATTATAAAAATCAATTTTTTTAATTGATTTTACAAATTCAAGCCTGTGGGGCATGGGAGTAAAGGTTTCCAGCCCTTTTAAAACACCTTTGACTGTGGCGCCTGCAGCATATGCTGCAAGGGCGGCAGCTGCGATATTTTCGTTGTTATGGGTACCTTTTAGCTGTGCCCTGCCAGGATCAATGTGCTGTTTATTGATTGTTAAAGGCCTGCCATTATTAAAGTAAATAATTTTTGGTGTAATTTTTGCTGTTTCCAGATTAACATCTTCTATTTCTGCATTAATGATGGCAGTCTGATCCTTTGTCTGGTTTTTGAAAATTGACCATTTTGACCTGGCATATTCCTGATAATCGCTGTACCTGTCAAGGTGGTCCTGGGCAATATTCAGAAGAACTGCAATATCAGGTCTGAAATTATCAGAAGTGTCAAGCTGGAAACTTGAGATCTCAGCCACAATAATGTCTGCTCTGGCTCCAGTGTCATCTGCCCTGGTAATGTATTCAACTATTGGTGTGCCGATATTGCCGCACACAAAAACATTGAGCCCTGATTCTTCAAGCATTTTACCCAGAAGTGCAGTCGTAGTGGTTTTCCCATTGGTCCCTGTGACAGCAACCAGGGGAACATCAATTCGGTCAGCTATAATATCAAGTTCTCCTGAAACAGGCACACCGTGTCTCCTTGCAGTTACAAGTCCGGGAATATCCAGAGGAACACCCGGGCTTACAATTATTTTTCCGGCATTTTTAAATGTGTTTTCATTGTGGAACCCGATCTCTGTTTTTATGCCCTGTTTTTCAAATATTTCTGCATCCTGTTTCTTTGATATATCCCCGTCAGTAATTACAATATCTTTTCCCTGTTTAATTAAATATGCGGCAACAGCATTGCCAACTTTGCCCATGCCTACAATAAGTATATATTTTTTCTCACTGCCCATATTTTTCACCTGATTTTTAATGTGCTCAATGAGAGCAGTGCAAGTGTTATTGATATTATCCAGAACCGTACAATTACCTTTGATTCTGCCCATCCTTTTAATTCGAAATGGTGATGGAGAGGTGCCATTTTAAATACTCTTTTCCCTTTGGTTATTTTAAAGTAACCCACCTGGATAATCACAGATAATGCTTCTATGACAAATATTCCACCCACAAGGATAAGAAGTATCTCCTGTTTTGTTATTACTGCAATTGTGCCGATTATTGCACCAAGGGGTATGGAACCGGAATCCCCCATGAAAATCTGAGCAGGATGGGCATTGAACCATAAAAACCCAAGACCTGCTCCGGCCATAATGCCGCAGAAGACTGTAACTTCTCCACTGGACACAATGTGATTTATATGCAGATAGTCTGCCATTTTTGAATGGCCTGTGACATAGGCAAAGATCATATATGTGACACTGGTGATAATTATTGGCCCTATGGCAAGTCCGTCAAGTCCGTCAGTTAAGTTGACAGCATTGGAGGTGCCTACAATCACAAGGGTTGCAAAGGGGATATAGAGTATTCCAAGGTTAGGGGATACATTTTTAAAAAATGGTATTGTAAGGCGGGTTGTAAAATCAGGGCAGTTATAAATTAACCAGCTTACAGCAATTGCCGAGATAATCTGAAGCAGGAATTTTGCCCCTGCTCCAAAGCCCTTGTTTCTTTTCTTGATCTGCATCAGGTAATCATCCACAATACCTATGAGACCGAAAAGCAAGAGTGACAAAAGAATAATCCCGGTATAGTGGTTGGAGAAATTACCCCATAGAACAGTTGATACTATCAGAGAGAACAGTATGAGCACACCACCCATGGTGGGGGTGCCTTTTTTTGTATGGTGCGTTGCAGGGCCGTCGCTCTGTATGTATTGACCAATCTGCATGGAAGCAAGGGTTCTGATGACAAGGGGACCAAACAGGAAACAGATCAGGAATGCGGTAAGGCCGCCATAAATAGTTCTGAAGGTAATATATCTGAATATATTAAAGGCAGATATCTGGGCATGCAGAGGGTATAAGAATTGGTATATCATATGTTGTTATTTTCCCTTTCTGCCATCTGTTTTAAGTTTCTGCATTTCATGGATCACCTTTTCCATCTCCATCCCCCGGGAACCCTTTACAAGAACCCAGGAGACACATGTGCTGCCCTGGTTCATCACCTTTTCTGCAATCTCCTTTTTTGTGCCATTCATTGTATACTTCTCTGGCAGTCCGGCCTTAACAGCTCCTTTTACGATATGTGCCCCAAGTTTACCAAATGTGTATAATCTGGATATTTTTCTTTCTGCAGCAAATCTTCCTGTCTCCTGGTGCAGGTTTTCAGCATCTTTGCCAAGTTCAAGCATATCCCCGAGAACAGCAATACTTCTGTTTTTTTCAGCAACAATGGACAGGGTGATCAGTGCCTGTTTCACAGAGTCCGGGTTTGCATTATATGTATCATCTATCAGGTTGATCGTATCTGAGAATTCTGCAAGGCTCATTCTACCTTTTACCGGAGTAAATGTCTGTAATCCTTTTTTAATGCTATCCCCGTCTGCACCTGCTTTAAGGGAGGCTGCGCAAGCTGCAAGGGCATTTTTCACCATAAAAGGCGCAGGACTGTTAAGGACAATATTACTACTGATTTGATTTTTTCCAAGTATGGAAAATTTTGTTCCGGTATTATCATATGAAATTCTGCATGCTTTAATATCAGCCTTTTCATGGGTGCCAAAACATATGATTTCATTGATATTGTTGTTCTCCTCTGCCTTTGCTTTCAGAACCTTAAACTTTGCATCATGGATATTAATAATTGCGGTGCTGTTTTTGTTCATAAAACGAAATATTTCAGCCTTTGCCAGGGCGATATTGTCAACAGTGCCAAGTCCTTCCAGGTGAGCTTTTGATGTGTTGGTAATGACAGCAATATCAGGCAGTGCAATTTTCCCAAGCCTAGATATCTCGCCTGGGTGGTTCATGCCCATCTCAACAACTGCCATCTCATGATCCATGCCAAGCCCAAGCAATGTCAGGGGAAGCCCAATCTCATTATTCAGATTACCCTTTGTGCAAAGGGTGTTAAAGCATGGTTCAAGTATTTTGCCAATCATTTCCCTGGTGGTTGTTTTCCCGCTGGAGCCTGTAATTGCAATGATTTTTGCCCTGGACCGCATCCTTTGAAAATTTGCAAGCAAACCAAGTGCAGTTAAACTGTTACTTGTTTCAAAGAGGGATATTTCATTGTTCTTTGATTTTAAATCTTTTTTCTTCTTTTCAGGAAGATGATTAAGGAAACCCCGGGGCACGATGAATCCCCTGATTCCAGCATCTATTAGTTCAGGAACAAAATCAGCTCCGTCAAATCTTTCGCCTTTTAATGCCAGAAAAAGATCGTTTTTTCCGATACTTCTGGAGTTGGTTCCTATATTGTAAAAGAGCTGTTTCTTATCACAGCTTTTTACAACCGGTTTTGAACCGATTGCCTTTTCAATATCAGATATGGTGAAAGGAGAAGGTGCTGTCATTTTATGCCACTGCCTCCTTTAGGATTTTCCTGTCATCAAAATCTATTCTTCCATGCTTGAGAATCTGATAAGTCTCATGCCCTTTGCCGGCAGCAAGTATGATATCCCCTGGGTTTGATAGCTTTACAGCACTTTTCAGAGCTTTTTCCCGGTCCGGCTCCACCACAAGTTTCTTCCGGGTTCCGTTGATTTTAATTCCCGTAAGAATATCCTGAATTATTTTATCAGGTTCTTCAGACCGTGGATTGTCAGAGGTGACTATTATCAGATCGCTCAAAGCACAGGCTATCTTTCCCATGGTTCCACGTTTCATGGGGTCACGATCACCGCCGCAGCCAAAGAGGGTGATGAGTTTTGACTCTTTCCCTGTTTTCAGGGGTTTCAATGTTTTCAGAATTGATTCAAGGGCATCGGGGGTATGGGCATAATCCACAAAAATGAATCGTTCCTTTTTGTTCTCAATCTTTTCAAGCCGTCCCGGAATATTTTTGCATTGGGAAATCCCCTTTTGTATATTTTCAAATGGTATACCAAGGCAGATGGCTGCCCCTGCTGCACAGATGATATTTTCCAGATTAAATGCACCAATAAGGGAGGATTTGATATCCATTCTGGTCCCATTATTCAACAATGCTGCTTCAATACCTTGAATATGTTCTTTTATGTGCCGGCATTTAAGGTCAGCATCCGGGCTGATTCCTGCCTTTAAAACATTGATATTCTTCTTGTCAAGTACTTTTGCAAGCCTTTTTACCTTTTCATCATCAATATTCAGGACAGCTGTTGGAATACCTTTGGGATTTGCGCTGTTTAACAATTTTGTAAAAAAGTTTTTTTTGCACTTCCAGTACTTTTCCATTGTTTTGTGGTAGTCAAGATGGTCCTGTGTGAAATTGGTAAATACACCAACATCAAAATAACAATTATCCACACGGTTAAGATCAAGCGCATGGGATGAAACCTCCATGATCACATGGGTTATACCAGCATTTACCATATCAAAAAAGATTTTCTGAAGATCAATGGATTCAGGTGTTGTGACCGGATTGTCATGGATTATTCCATTATATCTAATATTTATTGTACCAATCACTCCTGGATTGTGGCCTGCTGCCTTTAATATTGATTCAAGTATCCAGGTGGTTGTGGTTTTGCCATTGGTTCCGGTGACACCAGTAAGAGTAAGTTTGCCAGTGGGATTCATGTAAAAACGGTCTGCAATGCCTGCCATGGCCTTTCTGCTGTTTTTCACCTGGATTATATTTGTATTATTCCGGTCTGCTTTCTGTGCCACGACTGCGGCTGCTCCATTTTTAAAGGCTGTATCAATATAATCATGGCCATCTTTGGCAAAGCCTTTTATGGCAATGAAGAGCCCGCCTGGTTTTACATCCTGAGCTCTGGAATGGATGGAAGTGATTTCAGGATCAATGCCGGGATCTGAATCGGGCAGAATCCTCCTGTCCCAGGGAACCAAAATCTCTTTCATCAGGTATGAAAGCTTCATTGTCTTTTTGCAGATATTTCTGCAACCATTTGAGTATTATTAAAATCCGGCGGAATACCTAGATAATTAAATGATTCTGCCAATATATTTTTAAATACAGGTGCTGCAACCACACCACCATAATGGTTTTTTTTGGGTTCATTAACCACTACTATGATTGCAAGTTCAGGGTTGCGGGCCGGGGCAAACCCTGTAAATACTGCAGTGAATTTATCCTGGGAATACCCCCTTGAAGCCTTGTTTGCTATCTGGGCTGTTCCGGTTTTCCCACACACAGAATACCCTTTAATAAATGCATTAAGACCAGTACCTTTTTCCGATACAACTGCCTGCATCATCTTTTTAACTTTTTTTGCAGTAGAGTCGCTTATTACCCGCCGTACTGGAGAAGGGGCATTTGTCTTAATTATTTCTCCTGTGTTGGATATGATCTTTTTCACAAGCAGGGGTTTCATGAGTATCCCGTTATTTGCAATGGAAGCAACGCCTGCAATAAGCTGTATTGCCGATACTGCAACGCCCTGGCCGAAAACAATGGTGCTTGAGTCAAGGCTTGACCATTGTGAGTAGTGTCTGAGATCTCCCAGCGCTTCACCAGGACAGTCAATCCTGGTCTTTCTTGCAAACCCAAAAGCATTCAGGCTGTCATAAAAATCCTTGTTATTCATTATTTCAGAAATTTTAGTTGCACCTATGTTGCTTGAATACTTGACTATCTGAGTCAGGGTTAACCAGCCATGGGGTCTTGAGTCATTAATGGTATAGCTGCCGACTTTGTATGTACCGTTTTCACAATAAAATATGGATTGGGGGGAACAAAGGCCCTTATCAAGGGCAGTTGCCACGGCAAATATTTTCATGACAGAACCTGGTTCAAATTGATCGGTCACTGCCCTGTTTCTCCAGATTTCAGGCGTAAAACCTGCATAATGGTTGGGATTGAATTTTGGATAATGTGCAATGGCCAGGAGCTCTCCGGTTGAAGGAACCATGACAATTGCTGTTCCGGATTTTGCATCTTCTCTGATTACAGCATTTCCCAGAGCGTGCTCTGCTATGAATTGAATTTTCTTATCAATGGTGAGTACCAGGGAATTCCCGCTGTATTTACTGGAGAAGGCTTCATCACTTTTAATCAGTTTGCCTGTGGCATCTTTGATTGTCTGAACCCTTACGTTTTGCCCTGCAAGTGTCTTGTCATATTTATACTCGAGTCCTTCAAGGCCTTTATTATCAATGCCTGTAAAACCGAGGACCTGGCCTAGAAGGCCTTTGTTGGGATAATACCTGCGTGTGTCCTGTTTAAAGAAAACATGCTTGAGTTTTAATGCCTTGACTTTTTTAATCTTATTGGGTGTGACTCTTCTTTTAATCCAGACAAAGGGTTTTTTTGAAGCAAGGCGTTTTTTCAGATAATACTCGTTGATATTAAGGGCAGCTGCGAGCCTGGATGCTGTTTTTCCGGGATCTTTAATGGATTTTGCTGCCGCTGCAATGGAAAGGGTGTTAATGCTTGTGCACAATTCATTCATATTACGGTCATATATCTGCCCTCTTTTCCCCTGGATATAGCTGTATCTTGTATACTCTTTTTCTGCTTTTTTTGTCAGGGAAGAGGCCTTGAATATTTGCAGATCAACCGATCTTGCCCCAAGGAAAATGATTGCTGCAAAAAGAAGCACCTCTATGAATATTATTCTATGTTTTCTTTTTTCAGCTCTTTTGTTGTTGACCATTTTTATACCTTTTGCATGCACTTGTTTTGTTACTCTTCCATGGAATCCAGGTAAAAAACCTGGTTTGCCGTGGGGGTTGAAAGTTTTAAGTCAGACCTTGCAATTCTTAAAATTCTTTCCGGGGAACTCAATCTCTCCTTTTCAATTATTAAGACACTGGTTTTGGCTTTCAGTTTCTGTTTTTCAACCTGCAGCTTTGAGATATCTGATCTGACCTGGGATGATTCTAAACGTACCAGGGTGTAAAAAAAAAGCTGAGCCAGGAAAATCAAGGTCAAAACCAGCCATTTTGTAGGCTTTTTCTCTTGTTTTTCTGGTTTTACACGCCTGTTGGGTACATAATCCATATTTCTTGTTCCCAGGGTCTCCATTGTTTTTATTTATACCCTGAAAGCAACCCTCATCTTAGCACTTCTTGCCATGGGGTTGCGCTCTATCTCCCCGGGAGAGGGAGACAGGGGCTTTTTAAAAAGTGATTTAAGTTTTTGTTCAAATCCGCATGCACACTGGGGAAGCTCCCGGGGGCATGTACACCCGTTTTCAAATTTTCTGATCTTCTGTTTAACAATCCTGTCTTCCAAAGAGTGAAAAGAGATCACAACAAGCCTGCCATGCCGGTTTAAGAGTGAAGGCACATTTCCCATAAAAGTTTCCAGCCGTTCAAGTTCCCTGTTTACATATATCCTCAAAGCCTGGAAAACCTTTGTTGCAGGATGGATTCTCTTTTTTGATCCTTTTTTAAAACCAATTGCCTGTTTTACCACCATTGCAAGCTCTTCACTGGTTTCTATGGGTTTTTTTTCTCTTTTTTCAATAATTTTCCTGGCAATTTTCCTGGACATTCTTTCTTCACCATATTTAAAAAAAATATCAGCAAGTTTTTTTTCTTTATATGAGTTGATGATCTCCATTGCTGTGAGACTTTCTCTTATATCCATTCTCATATCCAGAGTCTCCTTTTTTTGAAAACTGAATCCCCGTTTACTGTTTTTCAGCTGGTTCAATGAGAGACCAAGGTCGAGGAGTATACCATCCACACCATTAATTCCAAGGGAATCAAGGATTTCCGGGAGATTTACAAAATTATCATGTATAAGTTTTATGTTTTTTGTGTACTCCTTTAAAGTATGTTCACCATTTAAAACAGCGTCCATATCCTGATCAATACCAATAAACCTTCCCCCGGGCAAAACTGCCTTTATGCTTTCCAGGGCATGGCCGGCACCGCCCAGAGTGCAGTCTACACAAATGCCGCCAGGTTTTAGCCGTAAATATTCCTGAACTTCTTCCGGCATTACTGATATGTGTTCAAAGGCCATTTATAACCCTATCGAAGCAATTTCATCTCTTACTTCATCTTTTTCAAGGTCTTTGTTGACTATTTTATTTTCTTTAATCCAGTTCTCCTTTGACCAGATTTCAAAATGGTCCAGAAGCCCTATCAGGGCTATCTCCTTTTCAAGGCCTGCCGATTCCCGCAGATTCCGGGGTATGCGGATACGATCCTGTCTGTCGCACATGCACTCGCAGGCATTGCCAATAAATACCCTTTTAAATTTGACCATGTGCCTGCTCTTGTTGGCCAGGATTTTCTTTTCAATATTATGCCATTCATTAAAGGTATATGCGTAGAGGGCATTGTCCAGACATGAGACCATTACTCCGGCTCTGCCGTCTGCCTTTATCACATCCTTGAATCTGGACGGGATAATTATCCTGCCCTTTGTGTCCATGGTGTGATATGAGCTTGATCTGAACAATTTTACCACCCTTTTGATATTTTTAGCCACTTTACTCCACTATGCTCCACAGAATTACCAAAATTCCCATGAATGTCAAGTAAAAAATGCAGTTTTCTTAAAAAAAAAATAAAAAAGGCCTTGAAATAACAGTGGATTTCTAAAAATTAACCAGATAAATTATAAAAGTGGATGTTTGTGGATGGAAAATAATAATCCTGCAATTTTATTGGAAATAAACATGGAATTGCTGGCCTGACTTCAGGAATGTATGGTATGATCAATAAAAATATAAAATGCATGGATTGACAGCCAATGGAAAAAAACAGCACAGCCATTATTGATAAAAGTTACTTCAGGAAACTTGCCAGCCGTGACCATGAAGAAATTTCAAAGTACCTGCCCTATGAATATGATGATTCCACTGGAACCTGTTTATTATCTGTGTGGGGAGATCAGTATATTATACATCTTGATGAATTCAAAATTGAATGTGTGACAAAAACCAGCCATTACCCTGATGGGTTGTTTTTTCTCTTTATTATATTTTATCTTGTCCATGCAAAGGGTAATACCATAAAAGAAGAGTGGATATCTGAGAAGGATATGCCCGGTGGCGCTACTTTTTTCCGGGGTCCCCACAAAATTCCCACCCACCTCATTGCCAGGCAGTTTAATAACGATATAAAAGCCTTTGGTGAAAGATGTGTTGAACTTGGCGGTGTTGAGCTTGACCTTGCCGATGCAGCATACAGATTTGAGATTGTCCCATGCATACCCGTTGCTGTACTAATGTGGCAGGGTGATGAAGATTTTCCTCCGGAAGCAAAGATTCTATATGATAAAACCATAATGGAATATTTGACATTTGACATTATATTTTCACTGGCAGTGGAAATATGTGCAAGGGTTGGGTGCGTTACCTCACGGGAATAATAGTACTGGTAACGATACCGTTACTGGCTTTTCTGACTGCTGTTTTTTACGTATTAACTATTTCTAAATAATTACAATCGGTTATCAATTTATTTAAAAAAATCGGTCTTTCTGGCATGATTATTGGTTGTTCAAATATAACAGGATATTGTCATTGTTCCATTGCATGTCTTTTTCAAAGGAGAGGGTTATGGAGTATCAATCATTTAAGGATACAGCTCTGGTTTCCTGCGGAACCATGAGCCCTGAAATCAATTATCTTAAAAAACAAGGCTTTATTGATACCAGGCATATTTTTTATACAACACCGGGGCTTCACCAGGATATTCCTGAACTTGAAAGCCAGCTTGTGAAATTTGTTGATAAAGCCCGTACTGCTGCAAAGAATGTTATTGTTGTTTTCGGAGGTAAATATTGTTATGTGAACCCTGACAATCCAACAAGGCTCATGCAGACGATTATTGAGGAACAGGGTCTTAAAGTGGCTAGGATAGAGGCAAGCCATTGTATGGGTATGCTTGCAACAGAGCAGGAGATGGAAAATATTAAAAATGAGGTTGCCGGGGGAGAACCTGTATGGTTTATGACCCCGGGCTGGGTGGAGTATAGGAAACATGTTTTCAAAGGGTGGGATAAAACAATAGCCAATGAGAATTTTCCAAGGCATACCGGAGGTGTTGTTGTCCTTGACGGTATTGGATATCTGGATAAATACATGGAGGAAAAACCCGAGGAGTTCCTTGAGTATTGTGACTGGATGGGGGTCCCAATGCAGTCATACCCAATAACACTGGACCGATTCAAAGGACTGCTGAACCAGCAGCTGGAGATATTGCACAACAGAGCAGTGTAAGCTGCCATATGTATATGGATTGATGTTTATACTTACCTTTGAAAGGCAAATAATAATAATAAACGGAGAAGCCATGAAATTTGTTATTATCGGAGGGGATGCAGCAGGAATGAGTGCAGCCAGCCGGGCAAAGAGAAGAAATCCTGATATTGAAGTAATTGTGCTGGAACAGACACATGATGTCTCCTACAGCGCATGTGGTATGCCTTATAATATCGCGGATCCTTTAAGGGATATGGATCTGCTTGTTGTAAGAAAGCCTGGAGTATTTATTGAAAAAAATAAGATCAATCTGCTGACAGGGCACAGGGTTACGGCCATTGACCCAAAGGCAAAAACAGTCATGGGAAACACCCATAAGGGGCAGTTCTTCACATTTGATTATGATAAATTACTCATTGCAACGGGTGCATCTCCTGTACTGCCTGAGATTCCCGGAATTGATCTGCCCGAAGTCATGGTGTTAAAGAACCTTGACCATGGCAGGCAGATAAAGGATTACCTTGGGAAAGGTAATGTTAAAAAAGCTTTGATCATTGGCATGGGTTATATTGCCCTTGAAATGTGTGAAGCTTTTGAAAAAAGAGGGGTAAAGGTCAGAATGGTCAAGCCGGGCAGAGTTTTTCTCCCATGGCTTTCCCCTGATCTCGCAGAAGTTGTTCAAAAGGAGTTGATCCTGAATGGAATTGAACTTTATCCCGGGCATACCATTAAAAGGATTGAATCCACAGGGAGCTTTCTGGATATTATATGTGATGATGTCAGCTTTCAGGCTGATATTGTTCTTGTGGCAATGGGTGTAAAACCGTGCAGCAGGATTGCCGGACAATGCGGGATTAAACTTGGCATCTCAAATTCCATTGCCGTGGACAGGTTTTTAAAGACATCTGACAAAAATATCTATGCAGCAGGTGATTGTGCCGATGCATACCATGTTGTGACAGATAAAAAATGCTGGATACCCCTTGCCCTCAGAGCCAACAGGGCTGGCTGGGCAGTTGCTGATAATGTTTCAGGCAGGCAGACAAGTCTCAGGGGGGTTGCCGGAACATCGGTATTTAAAGTTTTTTCCCTTGAAGTTGCAAGGTCAGGTCTTAATTCAAAGGAGGCAGTTGATGCAGGGTTTGATCCTGTTGACAACAGTGTGACAACAAGATCACGTGCCCATGGCCAGCCGGGTTCTGAGCCGATTCATATTAATATGACAGCAGACAGAAAAAGCGGCAGCATCCTGGGAGTTCAGATGGTTGGAAAAGAGGGGGTTGCCCACAGGGTCAATGCCGTTGCTGTTGCCCTGCATAATGGAATGAAACTTGAGGAGTTCAGCCAGACAGATTTAGCCTATGCTCCGCCCTTTGGCCCGGTATGGGATCCACTGTTAACAGCGGCTAATCAATTGATAAAGAAATTGTAATTGTGTTGGATCGCAACAATCAACAATAAATAGAGAAAAACTGAATTGGAAAAGGAGAAGGTAAAATGAAATCTTTGATAGTTTATTCAAGCCAGACTGAAAATACAAAAAAACTTGCCGATTTAATTTTTGATACCATTGAAGGCGAAAAGGAGATATTTGCTGTGGAAGAAGCACCCTCTCCAGAGGGATATGATTTCATAGCGCTTGGGTTTTGGCTCATGGGTGGAAAACCCGACCCAAAGGCTGGGAAATATCTTGAAACGCTTGAAAAGGGTCAAAGCCTGTTTCTGTTTGCCACCCATGGCGCTGCCAGGGGCTCGGATCATGTGAAAAATGCGGTTGATACTGCAGTCAGTCTCACAGATAATGCAGATGTAAAGGGTGTTTTTACCTGCCAGGGCAGGGTTAATCCCAAGGTTTTGGAAAAGGTGAAACAAAAACCTGAACCCCCTGTCTGGATCGGTGATGCAGATGAGGCTGTCTCCCACCCCGATGGGGATGACCTTGACAGGTTACAGGAGATAATTAAGGGATTAAACCTGTAAAATATTCAGAGTTTGATTTCAGTATTGTTTATTTGTAAGAGACTTGCAATGGTGATTTCATCCAGGCGGTTAAACATTGCTTTGCTTGCTTCAATCCAGACCCATCTGGAAAGGCAGTCCCCGGCTTTATTACAAATACCGCAGAGTTTTTTATCTTCTTCGGCACAATCTGTAATGGCAGTGGATTCTTCAAGGACTCTGACAATATCACCAATTGTTATTTCATGGGGAGGTTTTGCCAGCATATGACCGCCAAAGGGTCCACGCTGGCTGTTGATGATGCTGGCATTTTTCAGTTTCCTTGTGAGCTGTTCAAGGTATTTAAAGGATATGTTCTGGCGTTTTGCAATTTCACTTAAGGGGACAGGCTTTTTTTTGCCATGTACTGCCACATCAAGAACCAGCCTGGTTCCATACCGGCTTTTAGTTGTAAGTCTCATGCTTTATGTCTCCTTTAGACCCAAAATTCAAGGGTTGTTAAGACATTATTAATACCATCCTTTTGCGGGCAAGGCAAAAGATATTATTATCGGGCCGTAATTACAGGTTGAAAAGTATTTTAAAAAAACAGACTCTGTTCCGGGCAGTTTATATAAGTTTATTCCTCTGGGAATCCGTTGGATCTCAGGTTTTCAGGTTTCCTGACCGGCAGGCTGATTTTAAAACAGCTTCCTCTGTCAGGCCTTGATTTAACGTCAACACTTCCGCCATGCTGTTTTATTACCCTGTGGGCAATGAACATCCCAAGTCCTGTGCCCTGGGATCCCTTGGATGTAAAAAACAGTGTAAACATCTTTTCACGTGTCTCCTGGTCCATGCCAATGCCATTATCCTTAATTTCAAAATTAATGCTGTTTTTTTCGTTGGTCCATATTTTAAAGGAGACCTGGTGATCAGATTTATGTCTGTCAAAGGTACAGGCATCAATGGCATTTTCAAGGATGTTGACCAGGGCTGCCTCCATCCAGGAGGGGTCAATATCAATCTGCCCGGGGGATTTTGGAATTGAGACATTGAATTGAATATTATTCTTTTTTGCCATGGGTTTTATATTTGAAATAAGGTGCCCGGCAAGCTCTTTGACATCCATTGTAATGTACTGAAGCTCCCTGGATTTGGCATAGTATAAAATTTGAAGCACCATTTTCTTGATTTTGTCGGTCATGTTTTTCACCTGACCAAATGCTTTGACAATGCGTTTTTCATCTTTTTTGTCAAGGCCTGTTTCAAGTTGATAAATGCCTCCATCCAGAGCAGTCAGCATCCCTTTGACACCGTGGGACATGGAGCCGATCATGAGGCCGAGAGATGTCAGATGATCCTGTAACTGCCGTATCTGGGTGATATTGGTTGACATCTCCATGACCTGGGTAATTTTTCCCCCTTCGTTTTTAATGGGGGCAGTGTGGGTTAAAACATTGTACTGTTTTCCTGATTTGGAAGTTACAATCTCTTCTGTGCTGTGGATTCTGCCATCATTAAATGTTTGTACCACAGGGCATAGTTCGCATTGCAAGTCCCTGTGTTTATATGTTTTGTAACAATGTCCGCCAATGGCATTGCCGAAATGTTCTTTAAAACGCCTGTTTGTTGCAGTGATTCTTAAGTTTTTATCCTGCACTGAAATATAACAGGGTACAACATCAAAGAGTTGATTAAAGAGGCTCTGGGCATTGTGCAGATCAGCCAGACGTTCAGAATAGTGATTTAGTTTCTTAAGTTGCTGCCTGCTCTGCCTTGCCTTGTTAAGAGCAAAGTCCAGCATTTTGCTGTTAAGTGGTTTTTCAAGGTAATGGGTGGCTGACATGGCAAAACAGTCCATGAATTCATCAAGCTTGCCAGTCGGTGCAAAGGCAATGATGCCGGAGGCTGGATTTTTCTTTATAACGGTTTTAATGTGTGAAACGATTGTTCTGTTCAGCATCAGATTGCCAAGGATAATATCAAAGCAGGAATTGCTAAGGCAGTCTGTCACCTTGTCTGCTGTGGCTGCAGTTGTGACATCATACTGCAGCCGGGCAAGATATGTTTTTAGTGCATCTGCATGTCCTTCATCATCATCTATGAGTAGTAATGTATCTGCCATAAATCAAATCTTCCCGGGCTGATTCAGTTGAGTGTTGTACACTTTTATCCAATGGTCTCTTTGACTAAACTTACAAGTTCATCCCTGTCAAAGGGCTTTTTTATGGATGCAATGGCCTTGGGAATCGCATGGGAATTGCCTGACAGGCCCGAAATAACTATTACAGGAATATTTTTTAATTTTGAATCCTGGGTCATGTGCCGGTAGAATCTCGGCCCCCATTCTCCGGGCATTTCAATATCCAGTGTTACAAGATCAGGTATATCTGTTTTTGCCATCTCAAGTCCTTCCCTGGCATCATTGGCAATGCTTGTGTCATAACCATTATCTTTAAACAGTACATCAAGATAATCCTGGATATTTGGATCGTCATCAATAATAAGAATTCTTTTTTTCATAGATAGCCTCTCAATTTTATCGATTAACACTAATAACAGGGCATCCGGCCCTGACAATTACCTGTTCCACATTTCCACCTAAATTTGCATATTCAGACGTTGTTATCCTTGAATGGTGTGCCATGACAATAAGATCTGAATGGTTGTCCCTGGCATATTTGACAATTTCAATATAGGGTATGCCCTCCAGAACCTCCATGGAGTAGCTCTTAAGCTTTTTTAATCGTGGTTCATACCTGGCCCGGATCATCCTTAAATTTTCCCTTATTTTCTGCTCAATATCATCCTGGGGTATTATTTTACCGGAGGATATGGCCGTGATATCAAGGGCATGGAACACATGGAGCTCGCAGTCAAAGGTTTCTGCAATTTTAAACGCAAAATCAAATGCTTTGTCCGATGCTTTTGAAAAGTCAGCACCAAAAGTGATATTGGACAGTCCTCCCCAAAAGGAAGCAGCAGGGCGGTTTACAATCAGGACAGGACATCCGGCTGATTTTGTTATTTTCTGAAGAGTAGTTCCTGCGCTGCATTTCTTATAGATAGATGTCTCTTCATCACCGGTGCTGCCCCCAAGCAGGATAAGATCTGGTTTTGTATTCTTTGCCCGGCGCAGGATTTCCCTGGCAGGCAGGCCAATTGTAACCTTGATGGAATAATCCAGGCCCTTGTCAAGGTATTTGGAATAGTATTCAGACACCTCCTCTTTAACCCAGGCCATATACTCTTGATCAACATTTACCTTTTCCTTTGTCTTAACATCCACGACAACCTGGCTGAAGCCCCGGGAGGGAACTCCCAGGACATGGAAGATATCAAGCCTGGCATTATGGCCCCTTGCAATATTAAAGGCTACTCTGGCAGCATGGTCACTGGCCTTTGTTGCAGATGTTGCAAATAGAATTTTTTTAAACATGGTATACCTCGTTTCTTATGGGTATCTATTCTTCCGGTTTCATATGGTCCGGTATCAACAGCATTTTAATAATTACAGGTTTTAAAAATGACCATCTGATACCAATGCTGTACTCTTCTTCAAGATCTCTGATGGCATCCCAGCAATTATGGCATGGAGCAAGAACCAGTTTGGCTCCTGTTTTCAGAATCTGATCCCTTTTTGTAATCAAAGCTCTGTTCCTCTGTTTTCTGAAACGGCCTATTCCGTTGAATCCTCCTCCGCCTCCGCAGCAGTAGTTATGCTCTTTATTAGGGGACATCTCCACAAAATATCCAGGCTCAACAATGTGACTTATTATCTGTCTTGTGGCATCTTTTAATCCCTGATTCCGGATATAATTGCATGAATCCTGGATGGTTACAGGCTCTTTTATCCTTTTGGCGGGATCAATTTTTAATTTTCCTTGTTCCAGGGCTTCAGCCAGCCATTCCACATAGTGTATGGACTCAACCGGAGGCAGACCATTTTCCCTGCCAGCCCAGTAAGGCCCTTCAATAACCGTTGCCCTGTGAGCATGGCCGCATTCTGTTCCGATCATACGTTTGGGTTTCAATCTTTCCATGGCAGCATATACAGATTCAACCTGCATTTTACAGGCTTCCCAGTCTCCGGCAAACATGGCAAGGCTTGTCTGTTCCCAACCCTCGGAAGTCACTGTCCAGTTTTCACCTGCAATATGGAACAAAATTGCAGCTTCGGCCAGGTCTTCGGGGTAGTGTTTGACCTCCCTTGCATTGACCGTATAAAGGATGTCTGCATCATGTTTATCTACAGGTACTGTAAGACCTGGATAGTCGTCTTCATTTTCCTCCACCATCCACTCAAATGTCTCAACAAAATCTTCATTGGTCACATCCATCTGGGCCCGGTATGCCCTGTGCATACCTGCGCCTATTTTCATCTCCCAGGGTACAAAACCCTGCTGGTATAAAAGCCCCCTGAGGTATCCGAACATGATACCTGTATCAATGCCATGGGGGCAGTATGTTCCGCATCTGTTGCAGCAGGTGCATTGAGACCATGCTACCTCCATGGCGTGGCGCATGAATTTGTTATCAACCTTACCCCTGCGTTTGATAATTTCACCAAGAGTTGATTGTATTTTGTAAGCCGGTACCTGTTTTGGATCTTTATCATTTACCTGATAAAGAAAACAGCTTTCAGCGCACATGCCGCAGTGGGCACATATTTCAAACCATGTTTTAAAACGCGATTTCATGGTATTTGAAATGGTCTTACTCAAAAGGTCAGAGTCTATGTCCAGGCTCTCCATCTCTTTATAATAGGTGTTGCCGCTTGTATCTGACAGAAGAAAATTGACTTCTTCCGGTGTTTGAACGGGTTTTCTATTGCAATATCTTCCCTGGGCCATGGATTTTATCTCCTGTGATTATGTTCAATTATGTTTAATACAAACCTGTAAGGCCGCAGCAATTTTTACCAGGCCATTTTTGTACCTTTCATCCCGCCGCGTTTAATGCCGAAATCCATGCCCAGCTGTGCCCTTGAGGCAAAGAACAGAAAAACATGGGAAAGTCTGGTAAAGGGAATGGCAATTAAAAGCAGCTCTCCTGTGAATATGTGCAGGTTGAGAAAAAATGAATAACTGCCAATCTGATACCTTGCAAAAAGCCCGGTTACAAAAGGAGCAATGGATATCAGCAATATGGCATAATCATATAGGGTTGTCATGATCCTGACCTCCGGCAGAACAATCCTTCTGAGTACCAGGAAGAATGCAGCAGCCAGGGCCATCCACGTCAGAAAGTCTGCAAGGAGTGCATCCATGGTATAAAAGGAGAACCCCAATATGGATTTAATAAAAATATTGTGCCCTGTAAGAAAAAACGGAACAAGGAGGACTCCGGCATGAAATCCGAAAAATATAACGGTCATGAATGGCTGGGTTCTCCATCCGTAGGTGCCAAAGGGAAGCATCCATTTATATATTGAGCGTACAGCACCTTTAAATCCGTGAAAGAGATGTGCCTTATATGCAACCCTGTCCAGCTGCCAGCTCAATCCTCTGAAATATAATATAAACCGCACCAGCATCCCTGCAAGGCAGATACCAGCTGCAATGTAAAAAAAAATTCCTGTTAAAAAACCATGCATTTAATTATGCCTCCATTTTTATTTTTCTAAAGTATTTCATTGATTGCTTTAATCTTTTTCCCGAGCCGTCAGAAAATACCAGAACAGAGGCATAAAAATCAGAATACCTCCCATTATAAGATAGGTGATACCCTTGGTATATGTCATATAATCCTGGAGTGTATAAATTATGTTTTCCATTGGTGCCCTCCTTAAAGATTTAAATTTCTGTTAACGGGTTTTATACTCTTTATGCTCATACAGGATCGGCATACGGCTTGTAATGTAGCGGTAGGCAGTTATGCCCAGCGTTATAATAAATACTGAGATACCAATCTCCATCATGCTTGGTATATATCTGTCTGCCAGGGGCAGATGATAATTAAAGGCTATAATGGAGATATTGAGCCTGTTTAATATGATCCCGAGAACAGTCCACACTGCTGCTGCCCGCACCATGGCAAGGTTTTTCTCCCTTGCCCCCATGGCATAGAGGATGGCCGGGAACAGTACAAACCCTGCAAGCTCCAGAATAAACCACATGCCCCAGGGGGTTGTCAGATAATGCCAGTTGTTGTCAATGGCAAGGCCGATGATTTTTATTGAGCAGTAACCCATCATGATAAGAGAAGCTGCCCTGGCAAACCCAAGTGCAACCCCTTGAGCTTCTTTTTTATGGTTATCATCCATTTTATCCGAAAGATATACATGGGCAAGGCTTCCTTCAAAAATCACCATGGACATGCCTGCAAACATGCTTGAAATAAAGAAATAAACAGGCAGGTAGCCTGAATACCACAAAGGATGCAGTTTTGAAGGAGCAATCATGAAAAGTGCTCCCAGGGATGACTGGTGAAGAGTGGAGAGAATTACACCGAATATGGTCAAAATCAGAGTTAGTTTCACCACAACAGCGCGTATTTTTTTAAAACCGAGCCATTCAAATGCAGCTGGCGTAAACTCAATAAATAATACTGTCAGATAGAGAAAGACACAGAGCCCCACTTCAAAAAGCAGGGAAGATGTGCCCTGGGAGTAGAAGACAGGATAGGGCAGACGCCAGGGACGTCCCACATCATAATGGAGAGCAAAAACCACCAGGGCATACCCCAGGAATGCCGTCAGTATGGCAGGCCTGACTGCTGAATGAAACCGTTTTAAACCAAATATATAACAGGCGGCCGATGTCACATAACCACCAGCGGCCAGGGCAACTCCACATAAAAGGTCAAACCCGATCCATATTCCCCAGGGGTTGTTATTGCTCAAATTTGTTACAGCACCAATTCCCCTGGTAAACCTGATAACGGTCAAGACAAGCCCTGCCACAAGAATAATCGACGTAACAACATTAACCAGGGTTAATTTTGGTTTTGTAAAAAGAGGTGTGTTCAAATCCATCTATTTATCCTCCTTACCGGATTTTGCTGAAGAGTTTGTATTGTCTGATTTGCTGTTTTCCAATGCCTCCTGATCCCGGGTCTTTTTTGCCTCTTCAAGGGCTTTTTTTACTTCAAAGTTTATGGCAGAGGTTTTTTCCCTGGTCATCTTTTCCCTTAACTCCTCAAGTTTTTTTTGGGTCTCTTTCCGGGAACCTGCAAGGGTGTCTGCAAGTGCAAGCTTCATCTCCTGCTTTGCAATCTTATCCCTTCGTCTGGATATGGCATAAATTCCTGTCAGGAATACAGGCCACAATCCGACAACAACAGGAACTGCGGACAAGGGGCCTGATGTGAGTTCCGGTGCCGGTTTAATGCCAAGATCCTCCCTCATACCGGTTTTTGAAAAGGATGTACTGGAAATGTAGAGCCAGCTTGTTCCGCCCATTTCATTTTCTCCATATACATGTTCAATATATTTATCAGGATATTTATATATTCTTTTCCAGGCAGTCTTGATCAACTGATCCCTTTGACCAAATATTAAAGCTTCTTTTGGGCACGCATTGACACAGCCTGGAAGTTTGCCCTGCAGGAGCCGCGGGTGGCACATGGTGCATTTGGTAACCCTGGGGGTGAAAGCCTTGTCATATTCATAGGCCGGTATTTCAAAGGGGCAGGCAATCATGCAGTATCGGCATCCTACACACAGGTTTGAATCATAAACAACAGCACCTGATTTTGTCTTTTTTAATGCTTTGACAAAACATGCCGATGCACAGGCAGGTTCCATGCAGTGGTTACACTGTTTCTTGACAAAAATTGGATTGTCAGCCATGAATCTGTTTACCACGGTATATGTGTCAGCATCTGTTCTTCGTTTGTGATCCAGCACTGATAAATCATCAAAGGGTTTTTCCGGCCCTGCAAGTTTATTAACTTTGTTGCAGGCAGCTTCACATTGTCTGCATCCAATACACTTTGTAATGTCATGGAGCACTCCGAAACTTCCCGGATAGCCCTTGAAATGTTTGTTTGTGGCACCATGTGCCTTCCCCAGAACACCTGTGGCGGCTCCAACTGCTGCAGTGAGGGAACCTAGAAATTTTCTTCTTGAAATGGCCATAGCTTTTCCTCTGTTTGTACTGGTTAATACTCTTATTTTTGTTTATGACATTTAACACAGTCAGTTGCTTTTACCTGTTGTACCTTCATTTTTTCATGGCAGGTAATACACTGGCCATGGAACGCACCTTTTAAGCCAGGTCTGTCACCTGCAATATCACTTTTTCCTGCATGGCAGGAGCTGCATTTGGGTGGTGTAAAAGCCTGGAGTGATGATTTTTCTCCATTATGATGGCAGCCCATGCACAGAGTCTTTTGATCTTTGTGAAAGGTTTTTGCAAGGGAGCTTTTTTCAACTTTTTCAGCAATTGCCATAACTACTTTTCTGTGGGGAAACTCGCATGGCATATACTTATCACTCAACCTGTCTATTATTACTTTTTCCGGAATATCCTGTTTTAATACAAGTGAGTAGCCCTCTGACTGATTTTTCATTATCTGTTCTGCCAGGGCATTTTTCAGTTTCCCATCCCCGGGAACCAGGACAGCCTCTGTATTGTGGCATACTGTGCAATCATGATCCTTAAGCTCTTTTTCAGGCATTGAACTGTGGCACCCTGCACATTCAGGCTGCCTGGTTACTGTGGTATGGCAGCCCATACAGCTTTTATCTGATTTTTTATCATGCATGGCATTTTCAAGGGTGATAAAGCTGCCATCTTTATTTCCAGTTGGTGTATGACATTCATTACATTTTTTCAGGGAGTTATGGTGGCATGATGTACATGAACTGTTTTTTGATTCATGGGATTCATGGTTAAAGGCAACCGGATTCATAATATACTTCCCAGGTCTGCTATTGATCATGGCACCTGTAATAATTGTATTGCCGGGCTGGCCCCGCTTGAGCCTGGGGATATTTTTAACCTGTTTAATTTTCAGTTGTTCTCCTGGATCATGGCAGCCGGCACAGGTGACCGGGCCTGCTGAAATTTTTTTATTGTCAAGACTTTTGTGGCAGGCCACACATGAGTTGTGGGATGCGCTCTTTAGGGAGGGGATGTTTTTTTCCTGTTTATCTTTATGACAGTACCTGCATGACTCTTCTTCACCCTTTGCATGGTAGAGTTTTTTTGTTTTTTCATTAAGTTTGTGGTGACAGGCACTGCAATTGTCTGATTCAGATGCCAATGGTGGTTTAATTGATTTTGAGGAGACATGGATAAAATGAAGGGACTTGTTAAAATAAATTTTTTGCCATGCCATGCCCGGATCTTTTTTATCGGTTTTTCTGGTTGTGTGACAAGCCCGGCACTCTGCTGTTAAAGGGCCTGCTTTTTCCTTGTTTTTTTTAGTGTCAATATGACAGGTAATGCAGATGTTGTGGTATTGCTCTTTAGTGCTCGTTTTGTCAGTTCCCTTGAGTTTAAATTCAAAGGAGTCTTTTTTTAAGATGTGGCACCGGTCACATCTGCCATTAAGGGCATTTTTGTGGATAGAGTGAGGAAAATCAACTGCTTCCATTTTACTGGATGTCTGTGTGTCTTTAATATCCATTGTGATTACATCTGAATTTTTTAGATTATCATGCTGCCTGTTGATGTTTTTTAAATTGGGTTGACCCATTACAGGAAACAGAATCAATATAAATATTGCAATGATAAACAGTTGAAATGATTTTACTTTTGACATGATTCAATCCTCTGGTTGATCTGTTTTGATAATGATTTTACTATCCAACTAAATCTATTGGGTATATCCCTACTGTTTTAATATGAATAAGTCAAGGAAAAATCCGGAATATTTTTAAAAAATTATTTAAGCATATCTCACTATGGTTAATATTAGTATATATTGGTAATTTATAGAGAATATTAATCCTTACTCTCTATTTGATTAGATAATATCAGACTAAAAATGATAAATAATAACATATATTCTTGACAAGAGTTCTATTTCTTTATAAATATACCAACGTTGGATTTTTTTTAAAAACAGGGAATCACACTCTCTGTTATATGGCAGGAGCAGCACATGGGGAGCAGCCTCCGGGATATAGATTATGGAGACAAGCTATGAAAAGTTTATGTAAGCTATCATTAATCGTATTTATCATTGTATCTGTTTTCAGTGGCATGACCTCTGCCGGAGAAGATCAGAAAAAGAGTAAAGTTTTTGACCTGGGTGATGTGCTGGTCACAGAAAAGAGTGGAAATATTGGCAAAACCTCCACCACCAATATTATTTCAATGGACGATATTGAACAGACTGGTGCTGCCACAGCAGCACAAGCCCTGGAATTGATTGCAGGCATTGACACTGCAAATCACCCTAAGACAGGACCTGCACTGAAGATGAGGGGCTTTGATCAGCAGACAGTTAAGATATTAATTGATGGTGTACCAGCACATACTGCCTATGACGGCTACCTTGATCTCGGACAGATTCCAGTGGATGCAATTGCCAAGATTGAAGTGACAAAGGGTGCTTCCTCTGTGCTCTACGGTGCCAATACCATGGGAGGTGTCATCAATATTATAACTAAGAAAGGGGGCCGGGATTTTTATTCCAAAATAACTACTTCCTTTGGCAGGAATAATACAGAAAATTTTATTTTAAACCATGGTGGTGGTGTTGGAAAATTTAACTACTGGATAACCTGCTCTTCAAGAAAATCCCGTGGGTACGAGCTGTCAGGTGATTTTGATCCTTTAAATCCCATGAGCGGAATTGGAACAGAATATGATGAAGATGGCGGGATAAGGGATTTGAGTTATTATGACAAAAAAACCTTAAACAGTAAAATCGGATATGATTTTGATCAGGACTCAAAAATCTATCTGTCCTTTGATTACCATAACAATGAAAGAGGATGCCCAACTTTCAGCGGCCAGCACTGGGCCTATGATTACTGGAAACAATGGCAGCTCAACCTTGCAGGCCAGCACGACATAACAGAAAAAATTCTCATGAAAGCACGTGTTTTTTATGTAAACCATAAAGATGCCCTGGAGGATGTGCGCTGGAAGTATAATTACATGGGCCGGGGAAAAAAATGGTTCCAGGAGAGTTTTTATGATGATTACAGTCTGGGTGGAGAGCTCCAGACATATATCACCCTGGGTGAAAATAATCTTCTGAAATTTGGTGCAAGCTATTTAAAGGATCATCATACCCAGCAGGATTATTTTGATGCAGCATGTTTCCCGGTCATACGCGGATGGGCATCGATAGGGTATCAGCCCACTGAAGTTTATGAAGCTTTGACCTATTCATTTGGTATTGAAGATGAGGTTGTGCTCCTGGATGATAAACTTACTCTGATTGCCGGAGCAGGCTATGACCTTTATAAACCAAAGGAAGCCAATAACCAGCCGGTGCCGGGTACAATCCATTCATTAAACCCCCAGGTCGGGGCTGTGTACCAGCTTTTTGATTCCTTAAGCCTGCATGCATCTGTTGCCAAAAAGACACGGTTTCCCCAGCTTAAGGAGTTGTACAGTTCAATGGCTGGAGGAAATCCTGCCTTAGAACCCCAGGAGACCATTGCCTATGAATTTGGAATGGATAAAAAAATCAACCAGGCTTTAAGTTTCTCCTGGGCAATGTTTTACAATGATATTACAAACAGGATTACCAGGGCACGCAATGCAGCCGGAGACAAAGTCTATGTGAATAAAGGCGAAAGCACTTTTAAAGGGTTTGAAGTGGAGTTGGACTATGAAACAGATTCTGGTCTGCACATTGGAGCTGACTATACATTCATTTCTGCAAGGGACAGGGAAGACTCCCACGCCAGATCTTTTGATGCCGGCTATATTCCTGTGCACAAGTATACAATCGATGTAAGGTATTTGTTTGATTTCGGGCTCCTGACATCACTTCAGTGTATTTATACGGGCAGGCAGTATGAATATGACAATGCAGGTGTAAAAAAAAGACTTAACGATTTTGTCCTGTACAATGCAAGGCTCTCCCAAAAGTTAACCCTGTTTAAAAAAATTACTCCTGAACTTTTTTTTGAGGTTCAGAATATATTGGACAAAAATTATGAAGAGGGCAACGGCCCGGCCCCGGGCAGGAGTTTTCTTCTGGGTACAAGTATAAGTTTTTAATCTATTATGGTTTACAGGAAAGAGTATGGAAAAATTGACCAACTGGCATAAAATGTGGCAGGAGCTTTCAGATATTCAGGCAAGGGCCTTTGCCAGGCAGAAGAAGGATAGAGACGGAGATTTCTGGAGACACAAGGCTGATAAATTTGACAAAATGGTGGAACAAAGGTGGGAAAAACCTGACTCATCCAGAAAGTTTTTGATGGATAAATTAAAGAAAGACCCAGGATCGACATTACTGGACATTGGGGCTGGAACAGGCAGATGGTCAATATTTGCCTCTTCCAGTGCACTGAAGGTTACGGCCCTGGAGCCTTCACCTGCCATGCAGGAGATTTTAAAGGAGAAGATAAAAAAAGAGGGTATAACCAATATAGAAATTATTACAGGTTCCTGGCCTGACCATGATATCTGTACCCATGACTATGTTCTCTCATCCCATTCCATTTATGGAGTGGGTGATTTTAAAGGGTTTGTGGACAAGATGTCCAGAACAGCTTTAAAGGGTTGTATGATGATACTCAGGGTGCCTTTTGCAGGTTCTGTCATGGCTGCTGCTGCCAACAGAGTCTTTGGTCAGCCCCATGACAGCCCGAACCTCCAGATTGCCTTTAATGCACTTATGAATATGGGTATCTATCCGGATGTGATAATGGAACAGAGCGATAACTGGCCTGCCTGGTCCCATGACAGTTTTGAAGATGCCTTTGCTGATTTGAAAAACCGTCTTGATATTGTGGATAATTTTGAACATGACGGTTTCCTTATTGATCTTCTTAATAATAGTTTGACCTTAAAGAATGGAAAATATATCTGGCCTCCGGGAAATACATCGGCCCTGGTATATTGGGAAGATGAAAGATGAAGATAAAACGTGTCACTGGTTCCATTGCATCTGTTCTACTGGTACTGGTTCTTTTTTCAGTTTTTTTTACAGGATGCAGACTTCCCGGTCAATCCGGGCATGAAACCATCACAGTAACAGATCAGCTTGGAAGGCGTGTAAAAGTTTTAAAGAATATCAGAAAAATTGCAGCTTTTCATCATTTTGGAGGCAAGCTGGTGTATGCCCTTGGCAGGCAGCATCTTCTGGTTGCAAAGAGTATTTTTGGCAGGGAAGCTGCTGCCTTGAAGAAAATAGATAACATGTTTAAAGTCAGGCCTGACCTGTCCCGGGGCAGTACCTATAATACCGAAGCCCTTATCTGCCTTAACCCTGATGTTGTTTTTGTATATGCAACAACTGACCAGGCAGCAATGGAGCAGATTGAAAATGCAGGGATTGCTGTTGTGGCTGTCAGAGGAGAAACCTTTGAAGAGGCCTTTGAAGCCATACGCCTGATGGCAGAAGTTCTGAACTGTCGTGACAGGGGAGAACAATATATCACCCATTGTAAATCACTGCTTGCCCTTGTGGAAGAGAGGCTTAAAAAACGATCCGGCAAACCTTTAAAGGCTCTCTTTGCCGGCCCTAAAAGTATCTATTCCGCTGCTACAGGCAGCATGCTCCAGGATCAGATACTTGAACTTTCCGGGGCCGGCAATGTTGCACACAATGTAAAGGGGTTCTGGGCAGATGTCTCGCCAGAGCAGATTGCAATATGGAACCCTGATGTAATATTTCTTGGTTCGTCATTTAATAGTTACAGCACAGAGAGCCTTTATCAAAACCCCCATTTCAAAACAATTAATGCTGTAAAAAACAGAAGGATTTATGAATTTCCTTCCAATGCAGGATGGTGGGATTACCCTGCGCCCCATTGTGTCCTGGGTGTGGTGTGGTGTGCAAAGACACTTTATCCAAAGCTTTTTTCAGATGTTGATGTAAAAGCTCTGGCAGACGAGTTTTATGGAAAGTATACAGGTTATACCTTTGAAAGGCTTGGGGGAAAGCTTTAGATAATGGGACGTATTTTCCGGATATCTCTTATGCTGCTGACAGCACTATTTGTATGTCTGTGTGTGGGGCGTTTTCCCATGGGTCCCGGAGATGTGGCAGGTCTGATTCTGTCAGGGTTGGGATTTGATAACCATTTTATTGTATCCCCACGGGACATGGGGATGGTTTTCTGGAATATCAGGGTTCCAAGGCTTGTATTAACCATACTGGCAGGAGCGGGTATATCCACTGCAGGAGCGGTTTTTCAGGCTCTCTTCAGGAATCCTCTGGCTGCTCCTGAGATCCTTGGAGTCACAGCAGGGTCATGTTTTGGCGCTGCTTTTGCCATAATGTATTTATCACCTCTTGCATGGGTTATCCAGGGATCAGCCTTTTTATTTGGGACTATTGCCGTAACCTTCGCATATATTCTTGCAAATTTCAGCAATGACACTTCACCGGCTGTTCTTGTTATATCGGGTATTGTTACCTCTGCCCTGTTCAAAGCAGGCCTTGCCTTTATGATGTATCTTTCCAACCCCCATGACCAGCTGACCAGGATCATATTCTGGACAATGGGCAGTTTCCATACAGCATCCTGGACAAAGATCGAGATTACTCTGCCTCTGCTTCTGCCGGGGATTATTCTTATGATTATTTTCTCCTGGCGCTTAAATATAATGACCCAGGATACAGAGGATGCCATGTCCATGGGGATCAATATTTTCAGATGGCGTATTTTCTTTGTTGCTGCAAGTACACTCATGGTTGCATGTTCGGTTGCCTGTGTGGGCTCCATAGCATGGATAGGGCTTATTGTGCCCCATATTGCAAGGTACCTTACCGGTCCTGATAATAGAAAACTGATACCTGCAACTGCAGTGCTTGGAGGTTGTTTTCTCATGGTCATGGATAGTGTAGCACGCAGCGTGACCATGTCTGAAATTCCCATAAGCATTGTCACATCAATATTTGGTGCTCCTTTTCTTGGGTACCTTGTTGTCAATGCTGGAAAAAAGAGGTTTTATAATGGGCCTGGCCATTGAAGACATAAGTGCAGGATATGGGAAAGATATGGTTTTCTCCCATGTCAGTTTTTCATTGAGCCCGGGTAAAATCTGTGCTCTCATGGGAAGAAATGGTTCGGGTAAGACTACATTGCTGCGCTGTATCAATGGAGTATTAAAACCCCTGTGCGGTAAAGTGTCAGTCATGGAACAGGATATTGCACGGTTATCCAGGGTACAGATTGCAAGAATGATAAGTGTGGTCCCCCAGGTCAGCTTTTCTCCCTTTTCTTTTTCCTGTCTGAATATGGTCTTAATGGCCGGATCTGCCCGCATCAAAGCATGGTCATCACCTTCAAAGAAAGAGAGAAAAAAGGCTTTGAACACCATGGAAGAGGCCGGTATAGAGCATCTTGCACCAAGGCCCTTTAATTCAATATCCGGGGGAGAGCGTCAGCTTGTTATTCTGGCAAGGGCTCTGTTTCAGGATACACCGGTTATGCTTCTGGACGAACCCAACTCCCACCTGGATTTTGCAAATCAGCACAGGATAATGGCTCTTATGCATAAGCTTGTTAAAAAGAGGAATCTTACAGTTCTCATCACTCTCCACGATCCCAATCTTGCCCTTTATTATTGTGATGAGGCAGTTATGTTGAAAAACGGCAAAATTATCGCTTCTGGAGGCATGGAGACAATAATGACTGATGATCTCCTTGCAGGGGTGCTGGGTGAAAATATTCAATGTGATGTTACAAGGAAAGGAGTCTTTGTGGTGACTCCAAAGAATATAAACTTTAAAGCTTCAGATCATGAGGTGAAACAGTGATATGCAATTATTGTGAAAGAAGATGTGATCTCTCGTCAGGCAGTGGCTTTTGCGGAATGTACATGGAAAAGAACGGAAAAATTGAGGAAAAATATCCTGATAAATGGTGCACTTACTTTCCCTCCAGAATAGAATCAGTCCCATTTTACCATGCTTATCCAGGCTCAAGGTCAATGATTTTCGGATCCATGGGTTGTAATTTCAGGTGCAGGTATTGTTCCAATGCTTTTATTGCGTGCACAGATCCTGCCAGGGTTCAGAATATTATGTACAGGTTTGAGCCTGAAAAATTTATTGCAATGGCAGAAAAACTTGGATGTCATAATCTTGTATTCAATGTTAATGAACCTGCCGTGTCCCTGCCGGGTCTGAAGAGGCTTAAAAGGTATGCTGAAAAAGCAGGTTTGCCCATGGGATGCTTAACAAATGGATATACAACAGAGGAATCAACAGCCATGCTGACTGAAATATTTTCCTTTATCCATGTGGGGCTCAAGGGATATTCAGATGAGTTTTATCAAAAGTTTGTGGGCATTAATAATATTGAGCCAATACTCAGGAATATAAGAACATTTGCTGCAGAATGCCATGTGGAGATTGCCTCTCCTGTGATTGAAAATATCAATGATCATGAACTTATCGATATTGCCCAGTTTATCCATGGGATTAACCCTGATATTCCATGGCATGTGTTCCGGCTGCTGCCGGAGCATAATATGAAGGAGTTTAAATACCCTGATATTGAAAGGATAAATTTAATACTTGAATCCTCAAGAGAGTATCTGCCCTATATTTATTTTCATAATTTTATCGGATCTGACTGGGTCAATACGTTCTGCCCTCAATGCAGCCGGGAGATCATCAAACGTTTCAGCCTTGGGTGCTCCGGAGACAGGCTGGATGAATTCATGGCCCACGGCAATATCTGCCCTGGCTGTGGTGCTGAAATTGCCATGGAAGGCACTCGTGTTGCATGGAGTGCAAAGGCTGTATCTGCCTCAGAAGAGGTGGCATAGATGAGCCTTGCCATCATTGATGCCAGGGAATGGCAGAATATGTTTGACCTTGAAACCGGCAGGAAAAGGAGCGCAGAAGGCCTGCTTGTTTCCAGTGTAAGAAAGGTTTTACACAATAACCCTTATCCAGGAGATGTTGCCCGGGGAACCCGGCTCAATGCAAACCAGTGGGTGACAGACACTGCCCTTGATCTTATTGGCAAGCTCGATCCTGACTTTGCGGTTTTAAGCTATGCCGGCCAGTATTTTTCCCTGCGCCATTTTGATCATTCAAGAAAAGAGAGGGAAAATCTGCTTAAAGGCACAATGAACCAGGTGAATGATTTTCTTGAAAAATCAGGGTTTATTCCTGTTATTGTAAGCACAGGTCTGCTGACAAAACTCAAGGGCAGAATCGATCTTTCCTCACTTTCCGGCCTTGCTGTATCTTCCAACTGGTCTGCCATGTATTGCGGAATACATTCTGCAACTAAAGGAGATATCAAGTATTTAAAGGGTATAAAAGAGATCAGGCATATTGTATCAAAAGATGAGTGGTTAAATCTTTTTAAATCAAGGCAGGATAACCTTGATCTGCCCGGCGAAGATGCGCTCATGCCTGATTTTCTCTGCGTTGCTCAGAAAGGGTATGCCTTTAAAACCATGGGAATAACCTTGAGAGAACCTGTTAATGTTCCTGACAGTAATTTTAAGGTGCCTGTGTATACGCCCTTAGGTGAGGTTGATGACATAAGGAGTATCAGAGAACTTATTTTGTCCGGCTTGAAAAAGGAGAGAAAAGGAAAAATTGCCCTGATACTGGTGGAAGGAATGGAAGCAGACTATTTTCCCAATGGATATTTTCTGTGCAATAATGGTGAAGCATGGTTCTGCAATGAGGCAGCAGACTCGTTCTATCTTACTTTATCCACGGGTAAATATCAGGTTTTTGCCTACCCTGCAGGATATAGATCCTTTGACAGGGATGAGGAACAGATTAAATTTCCCTTTTCCGGTTATTTTACAAAAGTTCCTGAAAACACTATAGCATCTGACCAGTCATTAAACAGCATTGCCGTTGGGAACAGAAGCATGTTCATGCATATGGCCTTTGGTGTGGATGTAAGTATTGAGTGTTTTGCAAGGAACTTGTTTAATCAGGGTCTGCTTGCAGTAATAAAGGATATTATTTAATATAAGTAATCAGTAGTAATAAATAGTAATCAATAGTAATTATTAAGAAAATTAAATTGATATATTGACAAAATAAACTAAAAAGCATATAAAATTTCTAATCATGACTATTGTATATTTGTCAAATAAAACCGGAGAATAACCATGGCTTACCATAAAAAATTTTACTCTGCCAGGGGCATTTGTCTTGTTTGTTTTATCCTGTCTGTTTTTCACACCAGTGTATATGCAGGAAAACAGCTGGAAAAGGATCTTGATAAAGATGGTAAAATTGATCAGGTGCAGCTCTATGATGACAAAGGGGTCATACAGGAATTAAAGATTGATAGAGACAGGGACGGTTTTTTTGAAATAGTCCAGTTATATAAAAATGGCAGGGTTTCAGAGATAAGAAAAGATAGCGGCAATGACCGGAAAATGGACCTGATAGAGCACATAAAAGATGGGAAAAGAGTCTGCCGGGAAAAGTTTAATGTTGCAGGAGATCTGGAACAGGTTTCATATTTTAATGAAAAAGGTCAGATAATAATTATTAAAAAAGATACAGATAATGATAAAAAGTTTGATACTTTTTATCATTTTAAAAACAATCAAATTAAGACCATGACCAGGGATAAAGATAATAATGGCCGTATTGATACCTGGATAAGCTTCAAAGGTCAGATGCCCTGTGAACAGAAGCAGGATATGAACAGTGATGGCAGGATAGACATGGAAACTCTGTATGTAAATGGTGCTGTAAAAGAACAGCGGAAAGACACAGATTACGACGGATACTTTGAGACAATTCTACTTTATGACAGATCTCCCTGGAGCCTGATTCTTTTCAGGGATCTTAATAAAGATAAAAATATGGACATAAGGTCCTTTTATTTGAAAAATATTTTAAAGAAAAAAGAGGTGGATGAAAATTTTGATGGGCTTATTGATTATGTGGACTATTTTGACAAGTCAGGAAAACTTGAGAAAAGTGAAGAAAAAAAATCAGGCAAAACCATAATAACCTGGTTTTATGACAATAATGAAAGACCTTCCAGGGCAGAAGAGGACAGAAACAAAGATGGGAAAACAGATATCTGGTATGAATATGACAATGGTATATTAAAAATTGTAAAGGAAGATACCAACCTTGACGGAAAGCCTGACCTTTGGGAGGAGTATGACAAAACCCGGACCATAATAAAGCGGGAAAAAGATCTTGATTTTGATGGGATACCGGATTTTATTGATACAGCTGAAATTGCTGTGACAGATTAATCTGTTGAATCATCAGTCAATGTTGTTAATGATATTTTTTCAAAAACTTTAATAAAAACAGTTTCGGAGGAATATATGCTTCAGATTATTGCTAAGGGTGGGATCCTTGTTATTCCAATATTATTCTGCTCCATTACAGCACTTGCCATCTTTTTTGAGCGGATAATCAGGTATGCTGTGAATCAAAGCCGGGGGCGCAATATTGAGAACACTGTTGCAGAACTCATGGAAAAAGGTGAAGTGGGAAAAGCTCTTGAAACATCTGAAAAGAGTAATTCTCCCATGGGAAGGGTTCTTAACAGGGCAATAAATGCAAAGGATCTGGAAATTAAGGTGCTGGAATCTGTTATTGTCAATGCCACCGAGACTGAGGTCAGAAGTCTTTCATCCTATATTCAGGCCCTTGCAACCATTGGAAATATTGCGCCGCTTTTAGGCCTTCTTGGTACCATAATCGGTATGATCAAAGCATTTATGGTTATCCAGGAGATGGGAGGCAAGGTAAATGCAGCAGTCCTTGCCGGAGGAATCTGGGAGGCAATGCTCACGACTGCCCTGGGGCTTGCTGTGGCACTTCCTGCCATGGTTGCCCACAGTTACCTCATTGCCAAGGTGGATAAATATGAAGCAAGGCTCAGGAATGGGGCAGTTCTGTTTATAAAGGCCATAAATAAAAAGGCTGTGTGATGTTGATATTTACCAGGACCAGAGAACCTTATCAGATACAGGCGCCTTTGACATCATTGATTGACATTGTTTTTCTTCTCCTGATCTATTTTATGCTTACCACAAATTTTGTTGTGGAGGAAGGTATCAAAATAAAACTGCCCAATGCCAGCGCATCGGCACCCCGGCTGAAACAGGAGATAACAGTTTATGTTGATGTAAAAGGTGCAACCTTTATTGCCAGTAAAAAGATACCCATTGATCAGCTTTATACCAGAATCCGTGAGATGATAGGCAGTGATAAAGACAGACTTGTTGTGGTCAAGGCTGATAAGAGTGTGATTTTAAACAAAGCAGTGAAAGTCATGGATATTGCCAAGGCAGCCGGGGCATCGCGCCTTTGCCTTGCCACGGAAAAGGGCCTGTAGCAGAGCAGCATGGAAGAAGCAGAAAAAAGACCAAACTTTCTTTTCTGGGGATTTATAATCATTTCATCCCTGGTGCATATTCTTGTTTTTCTATACACTTCCGGAGTATACAGATCAAGAAAGACTTCCTGTATTGAATTTTTCATGGATCAAAGATCAAAACCAGATACCCGGGCACTTCCAGAGCCAAGACTCCGCAAACGAATCAAGGCGGAACAACTGCCTGTATCCACAGCAGTGCAGCAGTTTAAGATGGATGCTGTAAATGAGAATTTTGATCTTCCTGCCATGCCCGGCAGTTTTAATATTGCATCGTGTGAAGTCACATTGCCCGGGCCTGAAGATGGAAACTCCGGGGCAATGACGGCAGAGAGCTATTTTAAACTTGTTTATATGAGAATTAATCAATTTAAAAAATATCCTGAGTCTGCAAAGTTCCGGGGAATAGAAGGCAGGGTAAAAATTCAGTTTGTGCTGTCAGACAAAGGGGTCTTGTCAGAAATCAAGATTATACGAAGCTCCAGGCATAATGACCTTGACAGAGCAGCACTTGAGGCTGTAAACAGAGCATCTCCTTTTCCGCCGCCGCCCATGGCAATGGAAAAAGCTCCATTACGTTTAAGTGTCACTATTCTGTTTGAACTTTCCTGAGTTTAAGCAGGTTATACTTTTTAAATAAAATCCACCAGGTTGATAAGTTTTCAGGGAAGATTTGATATGAAAAAAAATATTTTGAGCAGCACCATTGTCCTGATTTTGATCTTATCTTTTTTCCCGGATGTGGTAAATGCGGGCAGTAGAGACGGCCGTGTGGTAACAGACATGGCAGGACGTACAATGGTAATAAACAGAGAAGTAAAAAGGATTATAACAACATTTAAACCCTCGACTCTTTTTATACTCTGCCTTGGCCTGCAGCATAAGCTTGTGGGTATTGACACTTCATCCAAACGGGATAAACTTACCCTGGCCGTGTTTCCGGATGTTATTAAAGTTACAGGTGTCGGGTCAAAAACCATGGGAATTAATTTTGAAACCCTTGTATCACTTAAACCGGATCTGGTAATACTCTATCCCCAGAAAAACGGTCTTGCCCTTGCAAAAAGGCTTGAAACAATCAATATTCCGTCCATTGTGATCATACCTGAAACCTTTGCCACAATAAAAGAGTCATTGCGCCTCATAGCTCTGGCAGCAGGCAGGAGAACTGAAATATTAAACATTGAACAACAGATGGATGCAGTATTGTCCCTTACAGCAGGCAGGCTTTCAGGCCTGAAAGAGGAAGATAGGAAACGCGGGTATTTTGCATCCACCAGGGGTATATTCAGCACCACAACAGGAAATATGCTCCAGGACGAGGTGTTCAGGAGAGCAGGAATAATTAATGTTTCCCATGATCTTGCAGGATATTTCCAGGATATATCTCCGGAGCAGTTGATAAAATGGAACCCGGATGTGATTGTTCTTTCACAGCATATGAAAAAACAGGAAAGGGACAGATTAGAAAATAAAGCTCTCTTGAAAATAGAGGCAGTATCCGGTAAAAAAGTTTTCCAGTGTCCTTCAAATCTTGCTCCCTGGGATTTTCCTTCCCCTATGTCTGTGCTTGCAAGCCTTTGGCTTGCAGAAAAGGTTTATCCTGAAAGGTTTTCAGATATTGATATTAAAAAAAAGATTAATGATTTCCACTATAAATTGTTTGGTAAAACATTAACACAAATGGGCGGTATCATTGATAATACAATATATTAAAAGGTTTAAACCGGATCTGTTATTTAAAGTCCTGCTTGTCTTTTTTTCTCTTTCCCTGATTACTGCCTTTGCTGTTTCAGCAATATCCGGCCGTGTGGACATCGGGTTCTCTGATATTCTGACCATGGTGCTGAACCGTTTTTCAGGTGGAAATCAGGCACAGGAACCCATGCCCGGGGAACTTGTATTCATATGGATACGCCTTCCGCGTTGTGTAATGGCAGTCCTTGTGGGATCAGGCCTTGCAGTGTCAGGCGCTGTATATCAGGCACTATTCAGGAATCCCCTGATCTCTCCGGATATACTGGGAGTATCGGCCGGATGTACATTTGGCGCGGCTCTGGGCCTTCTTCTCCCCTTTGAATCTTTTACAATTGTGCATTTTCTCTCCTTTGGATTTGGAATAGCTGCTGTTTGTATGAGTGTGGGACTTGCAAGGGCCATTTCCATAAAACCTGTAATAGTTCTGGTGCTCTCCGGCATGGTTGTACTCTCATTTTTCAATGCTCTTCTCATGATTTTAAAGTATTATTCTGATCCCTATGATCAACTTCCAGGTATTGTGTTCTGGGTCATGGGAAGCCTGAGCCGGGTTGCCTGGAACAATGTAATTATAATGGCACCTTTAACCTTTGCAGGGCTTATTTTATTCATATCACTCGGGTTCAGGCTGAATATTCTCTCCCTGGGGGATATCCAGGCAAAGTCCCTGGGCATGAATCCTTCTGCCTTCAGGGTGCTTTTGATTACAGCAAGTTCGTTCATGGTGGCAGCATCAGTTGCAACCTGCGGTCAGATATCATGGATCGGGCTTATTATTCCTCACATGGCCAGAACCATTGTGGGGCCGGACCATGGGAAAATGATCCCTGTTACAGCCCTCATGGGCGGATTTTTTCTATTGTCCGCAGACTCCCTTGCAAGGAGCATCTCCCCTGCCGAGATCCCGGTGGGAATCATAACTGCGCTTACAGGTGCTCCTATATTCGGATATTTAATGTTCAGAAACCGAGGAATAGGATGGCTTTGATGATTGAGTGCTGCAGTCTGAATTTTGCCCATGGCAGAAAAGTAATTCTGGAGAATATATGTTTCAAGGCAGAAGCCGGAGTGTTTCTCGGCGTACTTGGCAGGAACGGCTCGGGCAAGACAACCTTGCTTCATTGCCTGAACAGGATCCTTGAACCTGCATCCGGCAGTATTTTTATTGATCAGGATGAATTGTCCCTGCTTACCCCCGGCGATATTGCAAGGAAGATCAGCCTTGTACCCCAGGAGCATCTGGATATTTTTCCCTATAAGGTGATTGATGTTATTGCAATGGCAAGGGCTCCTTTTTTAAAGGTATGTTCAAGTCCGGATGAAAATGATTATAAAATTGCCATGGATGCGTTAAGACAGTTGAATGCCATTAATTTCAAAGATAAGAATTTTAACAGAATATCCGGCGGAGAACGTCAGATTACCCTGCTTGCCAGGGCCATTGCCCAGACAACAAAGATAATGCTCCTGGATGAACCCACCAACCACCTTGATTTCAACAATCAATACCATCTTTTATCAGCCATAAGAAATCTTGTTAAACAAAAGAATTTATGTGTTGTTGCATCCATGCATGACCCAAGTATGGCAGCCCTGTTCTGCGATCAGATTATCATGATTAAAAACAGGAAAATAATTGTTCAGGGAACCAGGGAAAAAGTGATGACTGAGGAGAATATCTCAAGGCTTTATGGCACTGAAACCTGTGCCGTCAAAATAAACCGGAAGAAAAATATATTTCTTCCAAACCATATAATAGAGATGGAGTGATATGCAGGAAATTTTACCGGAAGCTGGTTTTAAGATTCTGTTGTTTTTTTCCACAGCCAGGCTGGTTTTTATATTATTAAGAAAAGAGGCCATGGCAGCCATGTTCAATCATACAGGGATATTCATCTCCTTTGCCGGCCTTGTATATATTGCCTTTAAGGCAGGAAGGCCGCCTCTGTCCGGCGCCTTTGAGGCGTGTTTTTATATAACGTTTATCCTGTCTCTTCTTGAGTTGATTTTCCCGAAAAAAACACACATTGAAACTTCCATTGCAGGATCAATGGTCATCCTGCTTGTCCTTGTGCTTCAGTCCGGAAACCAGATGGCCTTGAACAATGATTATTATATGTACGATTCCATATGGGTTGTGCTTTTTTTTAACATGAGACTATTATCAGGTGCTTTTTTTCTCTATTTTATGGTTTTAAACATTACAGATTTTTTCATACATTCAAGTAAGGATGAAAAGTTGTCAAGGTACTCAAAGGTATTTCTCCTTGCAGGGATTTTTATCTATCTTGTGAGCGAGTGGGCAGGATCAGTGTGGTGCCTTAACTGGTTTGGCGATTCCTGGAGATGGAGCCACGGTTTTTTCAAAGCAGCCATTCTTTTTCTCCTGGCCATGCTTCTCTGCCATATGCCAAAGGCCATGGAGAAAAACAGACTTGTGAAGTTGATACTTGGTTCTCTGCCAGGCTGTTTTTCCCTGGCCATGATATCTTTTCATTAATCATGGGGTGACAATTATGATCCGGAAGTTGAGCTCAGTTAAATTTGCGTTTTATAACCTTGTTTTCATGATCTGCCTCATGGGAACCGGAGTCTTCTTAAGCCGTACCCATAGACCCGGGTTTAATATCATGAACAATGCCCATGTTTTTGACTGGTATAATACAGCATGGTCTGAATCTTATATCCCCATGGTGTGGTTCTGCCTGCTATGTCTGGGTGCATTTCTTTTATTCATAAACGCTTTTTTCTGCACCATGGCAAAACAGCTTCAAATGGCATTAAAATCAAAAACATTGAAAAAGTGGCTTTTTTTCATCCTCCATATATTGTTTATCATTGTTCTCCTATGCCACGGCCTGACCCTGATCACGGGTTCAAAAAAAAGCAATATTACTCTTCTCCCTGGTCAGAGTACATGGTTTGAAGGCCAATATATGATTAATGTTTCAAAGATCGTGTTTAATGATGATCTTTCAATATTAAATATAGACAAAGATAAACAGCGTAAATTTATGACACGGAAAAACTTTAATCGTAAACATAATTATGCTGTTATTTCACTTTTTAAGGATTTGCAAAAGCAAGGTGTGTTAAAACTTCTGAAAACAAACAAGGTAATAATGCTTTCGCCTTTAAAATATAAAACTATCCAGATTACCCTGCAGGAGTTTATAATAAAAAAAAACAAGCCTGCCGTCAAAATTACAGTCACTGAAAATTTCTTAACCACCTTCTTTTTTGTAATCTATGCAATGATGATTGTGACCCTGGGTCTTTATATATTAATGACCATAAAACATCATCAACCGTTATTATTACATGACAAAACACCCGGGATATTTCATGCTGATAAAGCAGGGGGATAAAGAAAGTATTAAATCTGAACTGCCGGGGGTAATTAAATTATAAAGCGTCTGCAATAAGTTTTTTTGTTAAAGCAAGAATTTTGTCTATATCTTCTATTTGTCTATTTTTCATTTCAATGGCCGGGTGGGCCACAAGGGTTGCAAGTCCGGGGGTTACATCATAGGAGAGGGCAGGCAGGATATCCCCTGATCCCTTAATGGTGACGGGCAGGATGGGAAGGCCGGTTGCCAGGGCAAAGTGAAAGGCCCCTTTTTTAAAATCAAGCAGTTTACCATCCCTGCTCCTGGTGCCTTCAGGGAAAAAAATAACAGATGATGTCTCTGCAAGGTTTTTTTCTGCCTGGCGCATGGCAGCAATGGCAGACGTATGATTGGACCTGTCAACATAGATACACCCAAGTTTTTTACAGGCATATCCAAAAAAAGGCACATCTTCAAGTTCTTTTTTCATAATCCATTTTATTTTAAGGCCAAGGTAAGCGTGGAAAATAATGATGTCCACCATGCTCTGGTGATTGGCAACAATAACATAGGATTTTTTTTCTGAAAAGTTTTCTTTTCCAATAAAGTTAACTTTCAGGGGCACAAGTGAACATGCAATTTTTGCCCAAATTACAGCAAATATATTGGTTGCTTCAACACTTACAAGAAAACTTGCAATGATGCACATGGAACCAAGGATCAGGGTGCAGAGTGCCACAAAAGGAAAAAGAAAAAGCCATTTATAGGGCTGGTATAATAGTTTAAGATTTCCCCTCATTTTTGTTCTCTTTTTTTATATCAAGCAGTTCATTTACCTGTGAGATAATATCATCGGCAACATAATTATTCAGGAGAAAAAGATATTTATTTGATGAGGATATCCCGGGGTACTTGCCCTTTTTGTTTTTAGGGAAAAGCGTAAATTCAATGGTTTTATCGGTTTTTAAAACAACCTTGAGAAAGGAAGCTTTGCTTTCAAATTCTTTTTTATTCAGATTTTCAGGATAGCTGTCACAATAGAGGTCAGACATTGCTTTTATAAGGTTTTTTACAGGCCCCTGTTTTATGCTGTTATTATCCTTGTCTGTCCACAGTATCTGTTCTTTGCCATTGTCAGGTTTGTCCTTTCCATTTTTATTTTTACGGGTATTTTTTCTATTGATTATTTTTTTTAATCCATTTTTCCTGATTTCTATGCTTTTGATCTTCCGGGGGTCAATTTTCTGTATCTGTTTATCCCTTAAGTTGTTAATGGATTTATTAAAGGTCTGTCTTAAATTTCCCCGGGCATGGTAAATAATTTCATCATCATCAAGGGTTATAAAAGTGTGCCTGCGGGTGGGAGCTGTCTTGCCGACATTAAATGATCTGAGTATTTTATCTTTATCCTTTGCAATGACTCTGATGGCCTTTTTCCTGTCAAGATCATATCTGTTAAGATTTTTATTTTCTGAAATAAGAGTTGTAATTGTAAGGTTTTTAATGGAGGAGAGCATTTCCTTGATCTGAAATGTGCTGCCTGGATATTTTTCTTTGGTCACAACCCATTTTCCGTTATCCTTAAAGCAGTCTATTGTATCACCATCTTTTATTATCTCAATGGAGGTAATATCTGCTTCATCTAATCCTGTGAGTTGCGGCAGTGAATAATTATCCTTGTTATTATTGTGAAAAAAAAGGTATGCCAAAAGAGCAATGATAGCAACTATGAGTAAAAAGTATTCTTTTTTCATTTAAGTTAAGCTCTCCTTAAATTTATTGTTTTGCAAATATGGCTTTAATTCTTTTCTTGTTCAAAGATCGTCTGAAAAGATTTATAAAGCCCAACAGAATGACAAGACATGGCAGAAACACAATGTTCAGCGATTTTATTATATTTCTGATCAGGGGTGTTGTCTCCAGAAGCGGATTAAAGCCCTGGTGTTTGCTCCGCATGGCTGCAATGGCATCGTGGTCATTTAAATGATCAATTATGTTGAGAATAAATGTTGAGTTGGTTGATATGCCTTCTGCATCCAGGAGTTGATCCGATAAAAGGGCTGAAGAGGGAACAATGAAAATCTTTGCATTTTTACCAAGCTCGATAATTTTTTTACTGACCACAAGCTCGTCAAGTTTTGGTGCTGTATCTTCGCTGATATCTTCCTCATTAATGTCTGCTTTTTCCATTGGTTTTTCAGGTATTTTCCTGCCGGTAAAAAAACTTGTGAACCTTCCTTCCAGCATGTATGCAAGGGGATAGGACTTCAGATCTTTTTCCGCGGCAGGCGGCATTATTAAAATGGGATTTAAATTTATTCTATCCTCCATGAGCCATGACTCATCAGAGGATGAAAAGAGCCTGGTTACTTTTATTTTTTCCTTGTCAATATTCTCCCTGATAATTTCCAGGGGAGATATTCTCATGGCTGCAAGTCCTTTTATATTTTTCATGTACTCAGGGGAATTGTTTATGTTCTCCTGATCAATTATGGGAATAAAATATATTTTCTGTTCTCCGCCATTGCCCTGCTCCTTTGAAAGTGCCTGTTTAAAGCATTTTTTATCCATGAGATAGGCCTGGTTCAGTTTGACTCCATAATGCAGCAGGAGTTTCTCAATGCCGGTGTTAAGTTTTTTGTACTGTGGCCCGCCGCCAAAGCCTCCCTGTCTCAGGGGCATTTTTTCTTCAATTGTGTCAATGAAAAATGCAATATTAGTACCCCCCATAAGGGCCTGGTCAATTTTAAAAAGTTCATAGTCTGAGAATTCTTCCACCGGGCCTGCAATGATAAGTGATTTCAATCCTTCGGGGATCTCATTAACCTTTAGATCAATACTGTTTATGGAGTAGTTTCTGGATATCAACTTGTTAAAGGTGTTTAATGTCTTTTCAGCCCGGCCCTGCATCATTGCCAGCCTGTTTGGGAATAAAGAAGGTGAGCCGTGCCCTGTAAGGTATCCAATCTCCTGATTAATACCGATCATTGTCTCAACTACTGCAGATATTTTCCGGTCAAGTTCTTCCTGGGAAATTATCTGGTACTTGGTGCCGATAATAGGGATTTCAATGGCTGATATGATTGGAAAACTTTCTGTTTTATTTTTGAACTCAATTACTATACCGGCAGAGCCCTTTCCTTTTTTAACCCTTTTTTTAGGAATATCTGGCCATCTCATGTGCATGAGATCATAGTTTTCAAAAAGTTTGCTGATGTTTTTATCCTTTGTGGGGTCAATGTACTTAAAATCAATTTTTCCAAGATGCTTTTCGTTTATCTCTTCTATTGTGGTTTTTATTTTGTTTTCAAGAGCTGGAAGGTCATCCAGGCCTATATAGGGCGCTATGGCGTAAAGGGAGGATGAGAGATATAATTTGATTTTAATTTTTTCCTTAAGACCTGCAAGCCTGCTCACCTTATTATTAAGTTTCTGTATGGCTGTTGTGAGTTTATATTCAAGGCCGTTAATTGTTGTTATGGCAGGAAGTGTTTCAATCATGTCTCCGTGGATAATCACAAGTCCCATGTACGCTTTTTTAAATTTCAGCTCATCATTCTCAACAGTCCTGATTTCCATGGGTGATATACCATAATCATCAGCCAGCTGCTGGTTCCTGTTTGCCTTTTCAATGCCTGCTTTTTCAGATGTTACATTATAGAAGGTGTAGTTAAACAGGTTTTTTCCTGCAGCACTATACTCTTCAAGGAGATCATGGAGGTATCGTTCGGTACTGTTATGGGGAGCAGGCAGATTCTTTGTGAAAAAAACCTTTATTGTTAACGGGTCTGTCAGAGTTGACACCACTTCTCTGCTTGCCTTTGAAAGGGAATACTTATTGTCCTTTGTCAGATCGATTCTGAAAAACAGGGTGATTCCCACAATATTGATTAAAATAACTACACACATGTATATCAGGAATTTAAAATATCTCTCTTTTGTTTTAAATAGGTTCATTTTTTTTCCTTCAATTCTTTTCTTTCATAACAAGATAGGTTCCAAAGATGGAGAGGAATATAACACTTAAAAAGTATATAATATCTCTTGAGTCGATTATTCCTTTTGAAATATTGATGAAATGAGAGTTTGCACCAATGTAATCTATTATTGAAGCAAAGGCTCCGGGTATGAAAAAAAGCAGTCTGTTCAGTATTGTGAGCAGAAAGCAGATGGCAGCTCCCAGGATAAATGCAACTATCTGATTCCTTGTAAGGGCAGAAGCAAAAAGACCAATGGCGCAATAGGCAGCACCCAGCAGGATTGTTCCGATATAGCCTCCGGCAACAGGACCTGGATCAAGGTCTCCAAGAAGAGATATTGAAACAGGGTAGAGCAGGGTTGGAATCAGCATTGCCGTAATAAAAAGCGTGGCGCCAAGGAATTTTCCCACGGCAATATCAGTGAATGAAACCGGCAAAGTAACAAGAATCTCATAGGATCCAATATTCCTCTCTTCTGCCAGAAGTCTCATTGTTACAGCAGGTATTATAAAAGAGAAAATTGTTGGAAGTATAATGAAAAAGTCCCCCATACTTGCCCGGCCGTAGATGAAAAATGTTGAAAAGAAAAACCAGCCCGTGGCAATTAAAAATATAGAGATTACAATATATGCAATGGGGGATGTGAAATAATCCTTAAACTCCTTTATTGCAATATGCTTTATCTGGGTCATTTGCTGTTACTCCTCCTGTTAAACTTCATTTGGGTATCATCTTACGGGTATCATCATTTGGGCATCACCTGATGGATATCACCTAATCATCTGTTGTAAGGTTATGGAAAATATTTTCCAGGGACTGGGTCTTTTTAATGAACTCAACTATTATCCAGTCAGTCTCCCTGATTTTCAGATAGATTTTCTTCATTGGATTATCAATACCAGGAGCCTTGATTACAAAGGATATTTTAGATGCATCATTACAAATTCCGGGTTCGACCTGGATCTTATTGTCAATTGATTTGAGAAGATTTAAAACTTTGTCAGCATCTGCATTTTCCAGTGTAAGGGTAATAACAGATTCACCCAGGGTGTTTTTCTTTAAGTTTTCCGGTGAATCATCTGCAACAATTTTCCCTTTATCAATGATGAGAATTCTGTCACAGGTTGCCTCGGCTTCACTCAAAATATGTGTGGATAGAATAATGGTCTTTTCTTTACCAATGTTTTTGATGATCTTTCTGATTTCTATGATCTGATTGGGATCAAGGCCTGATGTGGGTTCATCCAGAATAAGGATTTCAGGATCACAAATCATTGCCTGGGCAAGTCCCACACGTTGATTTAATCCCTTGGAAAGGTCGGCAATGGGCTTATGCATGATTTCTGATAACCCGCACAGTTTGCTGAGTTCCCTGAGTCTGTTCATGATATCTTCCTTTATAATCCCTTTTATTCCGGCAATATAGGAAAGATAATCAAATACCAGCATATTATGATAAAGGGGTGCTGATTCAGGCAGGTAACCAATGAGTTGTTTGATTTTCAGTGTGTCCCCGGGCATGTAAAAATCTTTTATCTTTATTTCCCCGCTGTCTGGTTCAAAATAACCTGTCAGCATCCGCAGTGTGGTTGTTTTACCTGCACCATTAGGTCCCAGCAGGCCAAGTATCTCTCCTGGCTTTACTTTAAAACTGATTTTATCCACAGCACAGAAATCATTATAGTATTTTGTAATATTTGTAACCTCTATCAAGGTTCCTGCCTCCTATATCATTAATATAATTTTAGATAAAATAAAGGTTTTTTTAGAAATCTTCAAGGGGTTTACTCTTTTTTAGAAAAGATTTCATATCATTTTTCTCCTTGTTATATGCAAGAAGCATTTTTTCAAGTTTCTTACTGAAAGGGTCATGTTCTCCCAGAAGTTCCAGGGATTTTAAATAAAGTTTTTTACCCTGATCAAAGTGGTCTGAAATTTCATCAAATAGTTTTTTTCTTTTTTTATGATTCTCTTTCTCGGCTTCAATTACAGATTCCAGCTGCATAATGGAATATTCCACAAGGGCATCCCTTGGCAGGCCATGGGTATCTGAAATTGCTTTAAGTATTTCTATGGTCTTTCTGCTTAAAACATAGGTTTTCTGAATTCTGGTTTTTTCCTTGAACCTTCCAAGGTGGATCTGTTTTGCAACCGCCCCCAGGGCAGCTGCATCTTCAATAATGTGATCAAAAAGTGATTTTTGTTTTATACCCATATGCAGGGCAACAAGGCCCAGGGAGTCGATTGCTTTTCTTGTGAGTTTAAATGTAGCCCTGACAGATTGTTTCCCCCGTAGATCAAAGGGCTCTGTGATAAACATACCCTGTTCAAATTTTGCCATGGCCGATCTCCCTTTTTCCTGATGCATTATTAAAACAATGACAGCCTAATTAGTAATGAAAATAAATATTAATAACAACATAAATAAAAACCAGATTAAAATCAAGATAAATATTAAAATTTTGTATGGTTATTTATTTTCAAATGATATGCTTTCTTTGTTTTTTCTTTATATCTTCTTCATGCTTTCTTCATTTTTACGTGTTATACCCCACAACAGAGTAGTTGAAAAAATACTGCCTGCCGGAGCAGGCGCGGAAAACAATAGAAATTTCAGGGGCATATAACAATGATCAAAAGAGAAACTTTTCTGCCATTTTCAAAACCGGCAATAAGCGAGCATGAAATTCAGTCAGTGGCTGAGGTTATGCGTTCCGGCTGGATAACAACCGGGCCAAAGACAGCCGAGTTTGAATCTGCTTTCTGTGAATATACAGATGCTGAACATGCTGTTGCAGTATGTTCGGCAACAGCTGGGATGCATCTTCTGTTCACTGCCCTGGGTCTGGGCCCTGGTGATGAAGTAATAACTCCTTCCATGACATGGGTATCCACTGTAAACCTGATCATGCTTGCAGGTGCTGTGCCTGTTTTTGCCGATATTGACCGTGATACATTGATGATTTCAAAAAAGAGTGTTAAGCCCCTTATCACAAAAAAAACACAGCTTATTATTCCTGTGCATTTTGCCGGTGCCCCGGTGGATCTTGATCCTCTATACATGCTTGCAAAAGAAAAAGGTATTGCAATTATTGAAGATGCTGCCCATGCCGTGGGTACAGAATACAATCATGAAAAAATTGGCTCAAGGGGAACATCGGTTTTCTCGTTTCATCCAATAAAAAACATAACCTGTGGTGAGGGAGGAATGTTCTGTTCTGACAATAAAGATCTTGTAGAGCATATCAAGAGGTTGAAATTCCACGGCCTTGGCCTGGATGCCCATGACAGGAAACTTCTGGGACGATCACCCCAGGCCGAAGTCCTTGAACCCGGATACAAGTATAATCTCACTGACATGGCATCAGCCCTTGGATTGTCACAATTGAGGAGACTGGATGATTTCATTGAAAAACGTTCCTCTCTTGCAGAATATTATACTGAACTTTTAGATGGTGTTGATGAAATTATTCCCCTTACTATTCCAGACTATCCCATGAAGCATTCATGGCACCTTTTCATAGTCCGGCTGGACACTGCCAGGGCAGGTATGGACAGGAACAGGTTCATGGAAGAGCTTAAAGCACGGAACATTGGGACAGGTATCCATTTTAAAGCTGTCCATACCCAGAAATATTACCGGGAAAATCTGAAGATTAAGAAAGGTTCCCTTTTAAACACTGAATGGAATTCCAAAAGGATCTGTTCTCTGCCGCTCTTTCCCGATATGACCAGGAAAGATGTTGATTTTGTTGTGACTGCAATTAAGGAGATACTTTCATGAGCACCCCTGAACTATCCATTGTGATTCCTGTTTATAATGAGAAAGATAATTTAGAACAGCTCATCAGCCGCTGTCTTGCTGCTTTAAAAAAAACCCGTAAAAGCTTTGAAATAATACTTGTGGATGATGGAAGCAGGGATGGTTCCAACAAACTTATTGTAAAGGCTTCCCGGCAATACCGGGAGATTGTTGCAGTGATCCTTAACAGAAATTACGGCCAGCATGCAGCAGTATTTGCAGGCCTGGAACAGAGCAGGGGCGGGATTATTGTAACTCTGGACGCAGATCTTCAGAACCCACCGGAAGAGATCCCGAACCTTGTCCGGGAGATGGACAAAGGTGTTGATGTGGTGGGCACGATAAGGGATAACCGGCAGGATACGATCTTCCGCCGTGCTGCATCAGCCCTTGTCAATAAAATGGTGCAGAAATCCACTGGCGTAATGATGCATGACTATGGGTGTATGCTGCGTGCCTACAGGCGGTCCATTGTTGATGTCATGCTTCAGTGCCGTGAACGTTCAACTTTTATTCCCATCCTGGCCAATGGTTTTGCAGGTTCTACTGCTGAAATCCATGTCAGACATTCTGCCCGGGAAAAGGGCGAATCCAAGTACAATCTGTTAAAACTGATTGCTCTTCAGTTTGATCTTCTGACTTCAATGTCCACTTTTCCCCTGCGCCTGTTATCATTTACAGGAGCTGTCATTGCTGCCTGCGGCATTTGCTTTGGAATACTTCTGATGATCTTAAGGTTTGTCTACGGGGCATTCTGGGCTGCCCAGGGAGTATTTACACTTTTTGCCATTCTTTTTATTTTCATAGGTGCCCAGTTTGTAGGGCTTGGCCTGCTTGGTGAATATATCGGCCGCATTTACAACGATGTCAGGGACAGGCCAAGGTATTTTATTAAGGAGATCTGCTGCAGAGATTCATTACTGAAAGACAATGAACACAATAATGATACAGATACGGACAAATAATTTTAAAAGATAATTTTTAAAGGAGTAATTCATGAAAACTGTTGTACTTGCCTATCATAATATTGGATGCATTGGAATTAAAGCTCTTCTTTCCCATAAATTTGATATTCAGGCAGTATTTATCCACAAAGATGACCCAAATGAAAATATATGGTTTGACTCGGTTGCCGATCTTGCCGCTGTCAATGATATTCCGGTCTATACACCTGAAGACATCAATCATCCGCTGTGGGTGAACCGAATCAGGGAGATGTCTCCGGACATCATATTTTCCTTTTATTACAGGGATATGGTGAAAAAAGAGATCCTGGATATTCCTGAACAGGGTTGTTTTAATCTCCATGGCTCACTTTTACCGCATTACAGGGGCCGCTGCCCTGTCAACTGGGTGCTTGTCAATGGAGAAAAAGAGACAGGAGTTACTCTCCATAAAATGACACCCCAGCCGGATAATGGTGACATAATCGGACAGAAGCAGGTGAAAATAGATCACATGGATACAGCTTTATCCCTCCACGGGAAGATTAATCGTGCTGCAGAGGACCTGCTTGATGAGCTTTTGCCGGTGCTGCTGGAAAAGAGGAGTATACCTGTGCCCCAGGATCAAACAGAGGCAAGTTATTATGGCGGGCGTAAGCCTGGTGATGGTGAAATAGACTGGAACCGTGATGCAGACAGCATTTATAACCTTGTCAGGGCTGTGACCCGGCCCTATCCGGGAGCTTTTTCCCATGTCAGCAACAGAAAATGTATTTTCTGGGAAGTAAAAGCTGCTGATACCGCAGAACATGGGAGCCCCGGAACAATCTTGTCCATCGACCCCCTGGTAATTGCATGCAGGGACAAGGCCATTGAAGTCTGTTTCGGCCAGACAGAAGATGGTGTATTTATGGGCGCAAAACAGCTTGCAGCTGAACTTAACCTTGCAAAGGGCATGTGTTTTTCCGGCCGGGCGGAAATGAATTTGAAAACCAGGCAGAAAAAACGGGTACTTATCCTTGGAGCCAACGGTTTTATTGGTAATCATTTAAGTGAACGGTTGCTCAGGAGTGGAGACTATGAGGTCCATGGCATGGATCTTAATTCCAATACCCTGGAACGTGTCATGGATCATCCTGATTTTTATTTTAAGGAGGGAGATATATCAATTATGCGTGAATGGATTGAATATCATATCAGAAAATGTGATATCATCCTCCCTTTGGTGGCCATAGCAACACCCATTGAGTATGTACGCAATCCCCTGCGTGTGTTTGAGCTCGATTTTGAAGAGAATTTACACATTGTACGTTATTGTGCAAAGTATGGGAAACGGCTCATTTTTCCATCCACATCAGAGGTTTATGGTATGTGTCAGGATGCGGAATTTGATGAAGAGAGATCAAATTTTACCCAGGGTCCTATCCATAAGCAGCGCTGGATATATTCATGCAGCAAGCAGATGCTTGACCGTGTAATCTGGGCCTATGGAGCTACACGGGGACTTGAATTCACACTCATCCGCCCCTTTAACTGGATCGGGCCCCGCCTTGATACCCTGGATTCAGCCAGGATTGGCAGCTCAAGGGTGATTACCCAGTTCATTTTGAACCTTGTGGAAGGAACTCCCATTCGCCTGGTGGACGGCGGGAAGCAGAAAAGATGCTTTACAGATGTTAATGATGGTATTGAGTGCCTGTTCAGAATTATTGAAAACAGAGACAATTGCTGCAATAGTAAAATCTTTAATATCGGGAATCCTGATAATGAATACAGCATGGAAGAGCTTGCAGAGATATTGAGGGACCAGTTTGCAAAACACCCGCTGCGCGCCCATTTTCCGCCCGATGCAGGTGTGAAGCGGATTGAAGCAAGGGCATATTATGGATCAGGCTACCAGGATGTCCAGCACAGACGTCCCTCCATTCGCCTGGCAGAGACGATCCTGGAATGGAAACCTGCAATTTCCTTTGAACACTCTGTTGGTGAGACCCTGGACTATTTTCTCAGGGATCTGATGGAAAATAAGGATTAACAGCCATGACTGATATTGGTCTGCGCATTGATGTTGATACCCTGAAAGGTACCTGTGAAGGAGTTCCAAACCTGCTTGATCTCCTTGATGCTTACCATATCAGGGCAACCTTTTTTTTCTCAGTGGGGCCGGATAATATGGGCCGTCATCTATGGCGTTTACTACGCCCGGAATTTTTAATCAAAATGCTGCGGACAAGGGCTGCAAGCCTTTATGGGTGGGATATACTTTTAAAAGGTGTGTTCTGGACAGGGCCGGTCATTGGTAAGAAGTGCAGAAAACCCATTGAAGATACAGAAAAAGCAGGGCATGAAATAGGGCTGCATGCCTTTGATCACTATTACTGGCAGACCCATGTGGAAAAAATGGACAGGCAGGAAGTGGTATCCCAGATTAAACAGGGCTATGATCTTCTCTCCCGTATCATAGGACGAAACCCGGACTGTTTTGCAGCGCCGGCCTGGCGGATTACTTCAGATGCCCTTCTTGCCCTTGGTCACTTTCCTTTTAAATACAGTTCAGACTGCCGTGGAGAATCAATTTTTCAGCCCCTGCTTGCAGGAAGGCCCATTGGCCATATCCAGGTCCCCACAACCATGTCCACCTATGATGAACTGATTGGTGTAAAGTGCTCACAGGATACATATAATGACTATATCATAAGTATGATTAAGCCGGATCATCTTAATGTGTTAACCATACATGCTGAAGTCGAGGGCAATGCCTGCCTTGCAATGTTTAAGGAGTTTCTTAAAAAGATATCAGCTCTTGAATACAGGCTCAAACCCCTTGGTGATATTCTTTCTGGCACACAGAAAATAGACAGGGCAGGTCTGGGACGTTTAAGCATGCAGGGCAGGGATGGATGGCTTGCAAAACAGATATCACGATAGAACCAGATAAAAACTTGATTTTAAAAGGTTAAATTGAAAAGTCAACAATACTTTTTTTTGCTGTTTATACTTTTTTCTTCCATATATATTATGCCCCTGGGGTTCAGAATGCTTACGGTTCCCGATGAGATACGATATGCTGAAATCCCAAGGGAGATGATTGCAGACAACGATTGGATAGTCCCCCATTTCAACGGGTTGAAATATTTTGAAAAACCTGTGCTGGGTTACTGGATACATGCCTGTTCTATTATGGTATTTGGTGAAAATAATTTTGCCGTACGTCTGCCTGCTGCCCTGGCTGCTCTTTTATCGGCAATATTGATTTTCCTTCTGGTGCACATGGTATCCAGGGACAGAAATAAAGAGTACTGGGGGCTCTTTGCTGTTTTCATTTTTCTAACTTGTTTTGAGGTGTTTGGTGTTGCCAATGCCCCTGTGCTTGATAATCTCTTTTCTCTGTTTCTGACCTTATGCATTACCGCCTTTTATTGCGCATCCAGGGCAGTTAAAAAATCAAAAAAAGAGATATCTTTGTTGATATTGTCAGGTGTTGGCTGCGGCCTTGCTTTCCTGACAAAGGGTTTTCTTGCCTTTGCCATTCCGGTAATGGTGCTTACACCATATCTTGTATGGCAGCGCCGATATTTTGATCTGATCCGCATGTCATGGCTGCCCATTACTGCTGCTGTGATTCTCATACTGCCATGGAGCATATCAATCCATCTTAAGGAGCCTGATTTCTGGCGTTTTTTTTTCTGGCATGAACACATCCGCAGGTTTGTCAGCAGTAATGCCCAGCACAAGGCACCTTTCTGGTATTTTTTTATAGCTTCGCCAGGGATTTTCATGCCATGGATCCCCCTGATTCCTTCGGCAGTAATAGGCTTAAAAGAGAGATTACAAAATCTGGATAATCGTCAGGATGGAGAGCTGAGCTTAATTAAGTTGTCAATCTCCTGGTTGATAGCTCCTTTTCTTTTTTTTTCTCTTTCCCATGGAAAATTATTAACCTATGTTCTGCCCTGTTTTCCTCCCTTTGCAATCTTAATGACTTCCGGGCTTTTATATACTGCCAGGTCAGAAAAACAGAATTGCTTTCTGCAGCGGGGAATCATTGTCAACAGCTCTCTTTTCTTATTACTGCTTATTATATTTGTCATTGTCCAGAATACCGGGTTCAAGGGTATATATCCTTACACCCAGTCATGGAAAAGTGTTATGGCGGTTAACTCACTGATTTTTTTACTACTTTTTAATTACTGGGCTGTCCGCCATCAGGATAAGACAAAAAAAATACTTTTTTATGGTTTTTCAACTTTTCTTTTAATGTTAAGCGTAAATTTCATTGTTCCTGATCTTGCACTGGAGAAAAAGTCTCCCGGCCTTATTCTTGAAAAATACAGCCGTAATGATGTGAAAGGTAAAATTGTGATCTCGGATAATAATTCTGCCGGGGCTGTCTGTTGGTATTTTAAGAGAAATGATGTATACATATTAGGGACTCCTGGAGAATATCATTACGGACTTGAGCATAATGGATCAAACATACGAAAGCTTGATATTCAGACTGTTATCCGGTTAATGGCTGAAAACCCCGGGAATCTGATATTGGTCGGCAGAACCAGGAAAATGGAAAGATGGAGACAAAAGCTTCCAAAACCAGTTTATGAAGAGACCAGCGGGGATAAGGGGTATGTGCTCCTGGAGTATTAAAATACATTGGGATAAAACATGATATTTTTTCAGGGCCATTTGTTATGAAAATTTTAATTGTTGATGACGACTGCTCATTGCTGGAGCAGTTACAGAACAGTCTTGAACAGCAGCGCTATATAATCGAGGCGGCAATGGATGGCGAAGAAGCCCTTGACAGATTATTTGAGATCACTTTTGATCTGATCATTCTTGATATTATGATGCCGAAAATGGATGGTCTGACCCTTTTAAAGCAGATCCGGGATACAGATATCAATACACCGGTTTTAATGCTTACAGCCAGGAGTGATATAAAGGATAAGATAAAGGGTCTGGACCTTGGTGCAGACGATTATCTTGCTAAACCCTTTTCCTTTGAAGAACTGCTGGCACGGATACGTGCTCTTCTCAGACGTCAGGGCGAACAGTCGGTTCCTGTACTCAGCATAAAAGATCTGAGGCTTGATACCATAAACAGGGAAGTTACAAAAAAGGGGGCTGTTATAAATCTTACACCCCGTGAATTTTCAATTCTTGAGTTTCTTCTCTATAATAAAGACAGGGTAATATCCCGTTTCAGCCTTGCCGAACATGTATGGGGCGATGACTTTGATCCTTTTAATATGTCGAATTTTATGGATGTTCACATAAAAAACCTCCGGCATAAGATAAGCGATTCAGGCCCGGATAAAATTATTCAGACCATACGCGGCATAGGATATACTATCAGGAGTTCAGAAAAATGACGGTTAAAACAAGAATCTCCCTTTTGGTTATTGGAGCAGGTTTGATTTCAAGCCTTTTATTTTCCATTGTTGTATTTTTTGAATCGATAGAACAACCCTTTGATATTCTTGATAAAGTTCTCAAGGATGAAGCCATAAGAATAACAAAAATGATTACAGAGAAACAGGACAAGGTGGATTTGTCAGGCCAGGAGATGTTTTCCAATATCATGTATCCTTACTGGATAAGAATTGTTGATCAAAAAAACAATAATATACTGTATAAATCCAACATGGTGAATCTGATCGATCTGCCAACGATCAGGCCTGGAGATAAGGTGATTTCCAGTATCCATATATCAAGGGGTAAAGTTAACCTTCACCAGGGCTGGGATCAGGAGGTGACTTTCAGAATCAGGGCATTTCTGATTCCATGGCATGACAGATCTCTGGCAGTACAGATAGCCCGGCCAATGGAGAAACTTGAAGATGAAATATGGGAGCTTGTCTTTGGGATCGGTGCCGGCCTGATTCTATCCTGCATGGCTTTAATTGCAATCAGCAGGTTCATTGCAGGCAGGATACTGAAACCAATCGGAGAGATGAAAGAACTTACAAAAAATATAAGTGAAAAAAACCTTAACAGAAGAATCCCGGCAGGGCCGGAGCAGGATGAATTCAATGAGCTTGCAAGAACAATCAACCGGATGCTTGACAGGCTTCAGAACTCTTTTATTAAACAGAGAACCTTTCTTTTTGACACTTCCCATGAGTTAAAAACACCTCTGACCACAATGCGCCTTGCCATTGATGAGCTCTATGTTTTAGAAGAGACCAGACTTCCCATTTCTGTACAGGAGAATCTTTCAAGGCTGAATAATCAGGTTTTGCGCATGGAACGCATGGTAAAGGATCTGTTGAGCCTCTCTTCCCTTGAAACTTTAACAGGCATTGATCTTAAAGGGGTTAATATAGAAGACCTTTTGTCATTTCTTATAGCTGACTATCTTTTTATTGCAGAAGCACAAAATGTAACCATGGATATTATTCTGTCTGACGACCTTACCATTCAAGGCGACCATGATAAACTTTCCCGCATGTTTTCCAATCTTCTGGATAATGCAATAAAGTACAATACAGAGTATGGCAGGATCAAAGTTGAAGGTAAAAGATCAAATAACAGTGTTATAATTAAAATTGGAAATACAGGACCTGGTGTGCCTGTCTGTGAGGCAGGCAAGGTGTTTGATCAGTTTTACAGGGTGGAGAAATCCAGGTCCCACAAGCATGGGGGGTATGGCCTGGGGCTTGCCATTGTTAAAAAGATTGTTGAGCTTCATAATGGAAACATTGAATTTAACAGTAATCCTGAAGTGTGGACCGAGGTAACAGTCTGTCTCCCTGTACATCAAAAAGATATACCTGCATGACCGACCCATGGCAGGCCATGGTCTTTTAATCATACATCTTCCACCTGTGCCACTATGATACACAGAGGTGATAAACCCCACAATCTTGACACAATTTTTTTAACCTTAAGATCCTGGTCTGCAAGTTCCCTGGTAATGGTCTTTTTGCTGATGGGGATTCTATCTGTGGGTTTATTACCTTTGATCGTATTTCCCATTGATTTAATGCATGCACCAATGGAGTTGGAATTGAAAAAAGAGAAAATAATAAACTGTTTACTTATTCTCTTAAGTTCTCTGATTGCCATAATCCTTGTTTTTGTTTCAACCAGGTGATGGAACAGCCTGTGGCAGACAACCACGTCAAAATGATTATCATTGAATTTTGTGCCTAAAAACAGGTCTTCATGCCTGAATTCGACTTTTGGCCACTCCATGTCCAGGCTGGGTTTATAAAATTGATAATTTGCCTCTGCACGTTTTAACATCTCTTTGCTGCGGTCTGCAGAAGTGAGACTAAATCCCTCCTCAAGCAGTATATTTGTTAACCTGCCTGTTCCACAGGGAAAATCAAGGACCCGGGCTCCTTTGGGGATAAAATTGAATGTACGGATCAAGGCCTTTTTTTCAAGCCAGTCTCTGAAATGTTTCTGTCTGAATTGTGAAGGGTATTTGGATGCAGCCTGGGGAAAACAGAACCTGTCACTGTTTTCCATACTGTATAAATCAACTGTTTTCTTTATTTTCATTTTTCATCCCTCCCTTGATCAGGAAAAGTCCCCGCTTCCTGCCTGTTATTGTATAATTAATGATTTTATACTCAAGTTCTGACAACTGTGTTTCTTTATGTTTAACTTTACGTCTGTTAATAAGCATTGCATCATAATCTTTATCATTGCCCATGAGGATAGTTTTAATTCTGGAAGAATCATTGATTAAAGGCACTTTCCATCCTGTATAATAATATATGCTGCCAAGCATTGTTTCACTGAAATCAGTTCCTGCAATTCTGGTGCGCTCTGCTTCCGGAATGGATGATACAAACTGCCGGATATCACTCTCCATGCTTTTAACCGCATCAACCGCTCTGACAGGCAGGCCAAAAAGAGCAATACATAGCATTGCTGTTGCAATTATCATCTTGTGGAGGGTTGAAAACCACAGCTTATATCTGGTTAATACAATAATTAAGATCACAAGATTGATCAGAGCTGTCATGCCCATGAGAGAGCCTGGATGGGCAAGGGTTTTGATTACTTTTTCAGGAATCCTGCCAGAGAGGAAAGATGTGGTTAACGGCAGAACTGCAATAATACACAAAAGTACAAGGCATAAAGATATCCAGAAAGTACTATATCTTTTAAACCATTTAAGATAGAAAGTTTTTATCTCAAGGGTCTGCACCATAAGGCCTGCCATAACAGCAAAGGCCGGAAGTGCAGGTGTAAGGTATATGCCGCGTTTGGTGGTGGGTATGGATAAGAGCACAAGTGATCCTGCTCCCCATAAAAAGAGGAACAGGGTCTCTTTATCCATTGATCGTTGTTTAACAGCTTTAATGCTTTTTGCAATGAACCATGCCAGGAATAATGGTGTCCACGGCATGCCATATATCACAAGCTGAACAAAGTAATAAAACGGCTGCCCGTCTTTCAGGTGGCCTTTTGCAACTGCTGTGCCTGTAAACCTGCCAAGGTGATTGACAAAAAACCATTCATGCCAGAGTTCATCCCCACCCCTTTGGTATAAAAGAACAACCCATATTCCGCCTATGATCAGAAATGCCAGGAGACAGATAAAATGAGATACTGTCCACGGCAGGGGCTTGAGATTATTTTTTCGAAATGTTGAGAGCCAGTAGATAACCATGCCTGTCCAGGGAATGGCGATGAGAACAGGCCCTATAAGCCCCTTAGTAAGAAACGCACATCCTGTTAATGCTCCTGCAGCAGGGAGCAGCCATATCTGTTCTGCAAAATAGGCTTCAACAAAACACCACACGCCTGCAATTATGAAAAACGAAAGGGATGTGTCCACACGTATCCAATGGTAGTTCTGTATAAAACCCACCATGGTGCAGAGGATCAACGCAGACTTGATACCGGTTTCTGTCCTGTCTATTCTCCTTGCAATGAGAAATGTAAATATGAGAACACCCAATCCAAACAGTGCTGAAGTAAGTCTCAGGGAAGTTGTATTATTAATAACAGGTCCAAGTAATCGCAGCATCAGAGCTGAAATTGCAAAGTGCAGTGGTGGCTTTTCAATAAACGGTTCTTCTGCAAGATGGGGTATTATGAACTCTCCTGTATTTGCCATGTCAAGGGATATTGCTGCAACCCTGGGCTCGTCCGGTGTCCAGAGATCATGGCCGCCAATGCCGGAAAAGCAGATCACAAGGGATGCGGCAATTGAGATTATTAAAGGCAGGCTTATTGTTTTTATCTGATTTCCCATGGGTTCTCTTTGTCCATTGCTATATTTTATTATCTGTTTCTTTTTTTCCATAATCCAATAGGTATCATGAAATTATGAAGGATTCATGAAGCTGTTTAAAAAATATTAATATTTTTTTTATTATGTTAAATGGATTTTAAAAGAGGACAAGTATGATGGTTAAAAGGATTGCACCACCAAGGCATATTATTTCAAAACCTGATTTATTAAAATCCTGATCCTCTCTTTTTTCAGAAAAACATCTTGCTTCCATGGCAAGGGCAAGATTGTCTGCTGTCTGGAATGTTTTTTTTAAAATCGGCATAACCAGCCTTGCAGCTTTTTTCACAGGATTTTTCTGATTATCACCACACCTTGACTTCTGGGCATCAGACACCTTTTCCGCCTGTTCAAAGATAACAGGAAGAAATCTTATGGCAAGCCCTATCATCAGGGACGCTTTTTTTTCCGGTATAAAAGGCAGAGGTTTTAAAAACCAGGCAGCCGCACTCTTTATGGAGGAAGGCCTGGTGGTATGGGAAAAGACCATGCCAAGAAGCATGATAATTAATAACCTTGTTGATATCAGTGCTCCTTCCTTAATTCCGGAACCTGATATTGGCAGCCAGAACAGATGAAACAGGGGTTTGCCCTGTATTGTAAGTGCACGGGAAATAAAAACAAAAAAAAGCAGAATAAAAAAATATCTCATCTGCCATAAACAGTTCAAAGGCTTGATACCGGAATTTAACATTAAAAGGATCATAATGAGTGCTGTTACTGCAAGGCTTGGAAACATTGCCTTTATGAGGCCAACACTGATAAGACAGACCATTGCAAGTTTATATCTTGTATCAAGTTTGTGGAGCAATGAAGTGCTGTGTGTAAAAAGAAATGGTGTCAATCTGCCCACCTGGTAATTCCCAGATTAAACCGTGATGAGCACGGTTCCCTGATACCATACTGCTCGGTAATTTTAATAAGGTCACAGGGGACCCCGTCCTGTTTGATCTCTCCTTTATCTAAAATGATCATTCTTGTTGCAGGATCAATGACCTTTTCAATGTCATGGGTGGCAATAATGATTGTAATCCCTTTTCTATTAAGGCTGGTTATCAAAGAGAGAAGATTAGCTGCCGATGGATAGTCAAGGTTTGAGAACGGCTCATCCAGGAGTATTACATCGGGTTCCATGACAAGTACGCCTGCAATGGCAAGCCTGCGTTTTTCTCCCCCTGACAGGGTGGCAGGGTCTCTATAGGCAAATTTAAAAAGATCCAGAAGCTTGAGTGTATGTTCAACTTTGTCATTAATATGCTCCCTTGCCCATCTTAAGTTTTCAGGTCCAAACGAGACTTCGTCAAACACGGTTTCTCCCACAATCTGAGAGTCGGCATCCTGGAATATCATGCCGATTCTTTTTCTGATTTCAATGATATTTTTTTGTATGTTATCACCGTTTACAAGTACCTCTCCGGTTTCCGGTATCATAAGTCCGTTAATGTGCCGCAGCAGAGTTGTTTTGCCAGACCCGTTTCTGCCTGCAATGATAATGAATTCTCCTTTGTTTATTGAAAAAGAGACAGATTTAATCCCCAGAATGTCACCAGTCAGCTTTTCATAATGGGTATGGGTTAGATTTTTTATCTCTATTAATGGTTTCAAAGGAGTTTACTTTCAGTTTTTTCTTCCACGGACAGTTTCAAATAAGGCCCCATTGATTTTATTATCACCAGGGCTGCAGCGATTTTGAGAATGTCACCTGGAATAAATGGATACATACCAAAGGCCAGTGCTCTGGTCCATGTCATGCCTGTTATATATTTAAGCCATGGGACCCCTGTTGCATAGATCAGGGTTGAGCCCGTAACCATGGCAAGAGCATTTATGACCATGTTTTTATTCTGTCCATGGGCAATCAGTCCTGTTATAAATACACAGGGCAGGTACCCGAACAGATATCCGCCTGTGGGGCCAAACAGATGTCCGATTCCTGCCCTGCCGCTGGAGAAAACCGGCAGGCCGCAGCCGCCAATGAGAAGATATATGCCAACACAGGCAACTCCCCACCGCGGGCCAAGAATAACCCCTGCAAGCAGGACAAACATGTTCTGCAGAACAATGGGAACAGGGCCCAGGGGGATTGCAAGGAGAGCACCAGCCGATATAAGGGCAACAAATAAGGAAGAGTAAATCATTGGTTTAAGCTGTCTTGAAATTTCCATGGTTATTAATCCCTGTAAAAACAATCACCATAGATTATTTTTTTTGTCTGTCCTGCATGGGTTTTAAGGAGAAGGGCACCTGTTGAATCAACATCAGTTGCAATGCCTCTGTATTTTTCTCCAAATGTTTCAATATATACATGGTTTCCAATGGTTGAAGTGTGCTTCTTCCACATGGAGATAATATCCCGGCCCGTAAGGGTTTGATCATTAATTTTCCCGTAAAGTTCCTTGAAAATGGATAAAAACAGAATTAATATTTTTCTCCTTGGCCCATGTTTTCCAATAATATTTTTTAAAGATATGGAATCTGGGATATCTTTTTCAGGATTGTTGTTAACGTTGAGGCCAATGCCGATATTTACAAATTTGAGCATATCACCTTCGGTTTCCATCTCAGATAATAGCCCTGCAAGCTTTTTATTTTTTATCAGAATGTCATTGGGCCATTTAACCTTTGCATCTAAATCAAAGAGATTATTCAGGCATTGTGCAAGGGAGTATGATGCTGCAAAATTTAATGTATGGGCAAGATGTATCGGCAGATCAGGTTTTAATATTAATGTGAACCATAAACCGCCATGGGAGGATATCCATTTTCGGTTCAGCCTGCCCCTGCCACTGGTCTGGTTCAGGGCAGTTACCACGGAAAAATCATCTGCACCGGCCCGTGCAAGTTTTTTAGCACTATTCATTGTTGTGACAACTGTTGGGGAAAAGTGGATTTTATCCTGAAACTTCTCAAAGCAGAATGGAAAGAGGAGGTCATCTTTAAAAGGCAGGAAATATCCCCTGGAAGTCGAGTCGATTTTAATGCCACTCTCTTTGAATGATTTTATATGTTTCCAGACAGCAACCCTTGAGATCCCAAGTTGTTCACTTATGGTCACTCCGGAAACAACTTTTTTTGAGTTGAATAAAAATTTTAATATCTTTTCTTTCATCTATTCTCGTTAACCAAAATAATTTAATATAGTTAACAGATAATTTATCAAAGATCAAGGAAGAACCAGGGAATGTTTAATTTTTTTTATCCATGCCGATCACATATAAAAATTGCTGTAAATAATTTTCACCGGCATATTTTCCCATGCTGGTTTTATAATTATTATTCACCTGTCTGTAAAAGACGATAGAGTGTGCGGCGTGCAAGGATATCTCCACTTATAATACCAACAACTTTATTATCTTTCACAACCGGCATAGCGGAAATTTCAAATCTCTCAAGCCGTCTTATGCAGTCAATTATAGTGCAGCTGGGTTCAATGGTAACAACATCAGCAGTCATAACAGTGGTTAAAGGATTATTATAATCAGTACCTGATGCAGCAGCTTTGGTAATATCCCACTGAGTAACTATTCCTATCAACCTGTTTTTTTCAGAAACAACTGTTACTATTGGCATAGAAGACTCAACTAGAAGTTTTGCAGCATCTTTTAAACTTTTATTAACATCAATTCCAGGCGGTTTTTCCATTATATCTGCAACTTTTCTGGATTTTTCTTTTAAGGCAATTCTCTTGATACTGATCTTTTCAGAAATTTCACATGGCAGACTGTCATGATCTTCACACAATCCATGCACAAGCTCTTTCATATTTTGACGAATAACCTTTTCAAGTTTCTCAACTGCTGCCTTACGCCGTTTTTCAGCCAGAACTGTGAATTCATCACTATTTTTATCAAGCCATTGTTGTATCTTTCCTGTATTTCCAAAATATTTTTCAGGGATCCGCAAATGCCCGGGTGTTGGTATAATACGCTCATGGGCAGCATAGATAACCCCGCCTGAATTTACAAGATAATCAGTTGCAATCAATGTCCCGTTATCACGGTATACTGCTCTTTCCATACGTCTTCGTTCAGCCTTGCGTAAGGGATCTGGTGAATATGAATTTGCCCCTTCGACAATGATTCTCCACTTTCCCATCCGGTCAACTGTCATGGATGGATTTGTACTTTTGTCAACATCAAGATAATTAAAAACAGGGGAGGCCGGGACTAAACAAAAAGCTGATTCCATAAGCAGGTTATTATATGAATTTGAAAAGATTATTCTGCTTAAACCTTCTCTGTCTGAATTGAGAATATTATCGCGGAAATAATTTTCTGTAACCCGTCCTTTTTCTTTCCATAGTTTGAAAAGCTCTTCCCATGGCAATGAATCCTGGGAATAAAGATATCCCCTGTCATCACTTATGCCTTTAATAACCGGTCTGTTATCAGGATCATATTCATCAAAAATTCTTGCAACATGGGCACCAACAGCGCCAAATCCCTGGATTAAAACATCCAGCTTGTTTTTACCGGGGATTTCCATATTTCTGAACTGGGGGAGCTGTTTTAACTTTGGGAGATGCTCAAGCAAAGCATGGGCTGCCACAACTACACCATTTGCAGCTCCGCCCAGCTCATCAATTCTGTTTCCACCCATATCAACAGGTTTTGACACAGCGTTATTAAGGCCGTTCTCAATGGCAATGGTCTTCATATCAGCATCATTTGTTCCAACATCAGGGCCCGGGATATAAATATCTGTATATCTTGCAAGAAGCCGGGCAAAGCCTTTTATGACTTTAAGACGATCTTTAAATGGTAAATCATTTCTTGAGACAATCCCGGATTTCCCACCGCCAAAGGGCAGGTCAGCTGCTGCATTTTTAAGAGTCATGCCCCTTGCAAGATTATAAATAACTGAGGGGCTTATATCAGGAAGCATGCGTATCCCGCCCATGGAGGGCTGACCCATGGCAAGGTTATCAACCACAAGGTAACCTCCAATTTCTAACGGGCTTTTCTCATCCCACATACATGCTGCAAGCCTTGGCCCCAGTTTATCAACCTTGACACCAAGCTGAAGAAGACTGTCCACATCAAGGGGTCCAAACTCAATATATGCCCTGCCGTTTTCCTTTATCAAACGGTTTTCCCAGACATTTTCCGGCAAAGCATCTTTTAAAAAATCATGCATATTTTTAGGGATCATATTTTTATCCTTATTTTATAATATTTTTTGGTTTAATCTAATGTAGATTTTGAGCTGCAATCACATCAATATCTGCTTTAAGCAGGGCTTTTGCAGTCAGGTTCATTGAATCATGCTTATCTAAATAATTTGTCTTCTGAAACTGCATGAGTCCAGAGTCCATGATCTCTTTTTTAGTCATAAAATATTCAAGAATATCTGATGGGTGTTTCCTGTTTTTCTCAACATCAACTTCCCCTCCTTCATGTTTTGCAGATATATTCGGGACTTGTTTTGCTAATTCTACAAGCTCATTCCGGCGGTTGTAAGGCTGTACAATAATTGATTTATATGTCTCTGTAATATGGTGCTCAAACCGAACCTTATCCTCAAGTCCCAGGTCGGCCCTGAGTTTGTTTACCTGCTTTATGGTATTGTTGTTAACTGAATTTGACAGGTTAAAACCGACAAGGGCGGTTGAATTGTCCTGACCTGCAAAGAGTCGTGCAGTCATCAGGGTCCAGAAAATAAAATAGGGATTGTCATTACCTGCAAACACTGAAATTTTAAACTCTATATCAATGCCGAGTCTGCGTATGAAATATCCTAACAGCACTGTGCCTGAATTGATATTCAGCACCTGTTGAATTCCATATTTTGTATAATAACTCAAGTATTCTTCGGCCCATTTCAAGGGGTGATCATTGGGCTGGCCTATACCGCCAAAATATCCTGTGATGGTCTCTGCTCCTCCAAGATGGGGGTTGCTTCCATCTGTACCCCTTGTATCAAGAGATTCAACATAGGATGCGCCTATTATCTGCATGGCAAGAGCAGTTGCCAGAATATCACCATTATCCTTAACCTGTTCAACCATATTGCGTACTCTTATTATTCTGCCAGGCATGAGTTCTCTGTTTTTTATTGCCTTTTCTGCTTCGGCAATAAGCCAGGGAAAGAACTGCAAAGCACTGACTTCCAAGGTTACTGCATTTTTATTGTCAACCTTTTCATAGTCAACACCAAGGTCATTGCAATACTCATTCATTGAAACAAATGCCTTGTTATCTCTTTGTTCCATAAGCCATTTTAAATCTGCCACATAGGGTGAGTTCATATTCTTTAACTGCTGCATAAGAACATCAGGTTTTCTTGCCTGTTCAGCTTTTTTATTAATAGCTGCAGCTCCGCCAAACTTTTCAATCAGATCTGTAAGATCCTTTACAAGTTTATTATCAGGATCCATAAGAATCTGATTTACAATATCTATATCCTCTGTTGAAATCTTTAGTTTATTTATCATGGGATATCTCCTTAAAAAATTTTTCTTTTTCACCCTGTTTCATTGGGTAACAGTGCTCTTCTCTTGGAAACCTGCCTGATCTTACCTCATTGCAATACTCTTTCATGGCTTTTTTAACCATTGAAGCAACATCACAATATTTTTTTACAAATTTTGGTGTAAATGCCTGAAACTGACCAATAAGATCACTTACAATGAGCAATTGCCCGTCACATTCTGCACCAGCGCCTATGGAGTAAACCGGAATAGTGAGTTTTTCCGCAATATAGCCTGAAACTTCAGGAGGTACTGCTTCAACAAGAAGCATCTGAGCACCGGCTTCCTGCACTGCCAGTGCATCCTCAACAACCATTTTTGCATCCTCTGAAGTTCTGCCCTGGGCTTTATGCCCGCCAAGAGCTCCGGAACTCTGCGGTGTTAACCCGATATGTCCTATTACAAGTATACCTGCTTCAACAATTGCCTTAATTCTTGATACAACCCGTGTACCACCTTCAAGCTTAATTGCATCCACGTCAGCCTCTTTTAAAAAACGGCCTGCATTTCTTACTGCATCTTCATCTGTTGCCTGATAGCTCATAAACGGCATATCCCCGACAATAAACGTGTCAGGTGCACCACGCCGGACAGCTTCACAATGGACAATACATTGATCCATGGTCACGGGCACAGTTCCTTTATAGCCATACACACACATGCCCAGGGAATCTCCAATAAGAATCATGTCCATGCCTGACTCTTCTGCAAACTGCGCAGTGGGGAAATCATAGGATGTAATCCATGTTACTTTTTCTCCTGCCTTTTTCATGTTAATAAAATCATGAATTGATTTTTTTTGTGCCATATCACTTCTCCTGAAATTTATTAATGTTTTCTAATTTTCAATATTTTCCGCTGCATCAATGGGCCAGCCCTGGTCAGGCTTGACTTCAGAATATATAAAAAAAGTTTCAATTTTTCCCATCCCGGGAATGGTTGCAACTTTGTTTTTAATTATATTGCCAAAGTCATCCAGGCTTGATGCCACAAGATGTAAAAGGTAATCAAACCTGCCTGTTATGTGATAGCATGCCCTGACATTTGGAATTGCCCTTATACCTTTTTCCAGCTGCTGAATATTATCAACCTGATGCCTGTCAAGGGAAATACAGACAAATCCCTGGGCATTAAAGCCTAGTTTCTCAGGGTCCATAACTGCCCGGTACCTTTTTATAATCTTTTTCTCCTCAAGCTTTTTTACCCGCTCCAGCATGGTTGATGGAGCAAGCCCAGCCTCTTTAGCCAGTTCATTATTTTTTTTACGTCCGTCCTGCTGCAATGTTTTTAAAATCTGTTTGTCGATCTGATCCATATTGCTCCTCTTAAGTCATTGGCCATGTCTCTTTTGTTCAGCTATTTTTCCGAATAAAATTCAATATATTTAAAATAAATCCCAATTTAATTTGGAATATATCTGGATATACTCGAAATTAATATGGATGTCAATAGATAGACCCTTATTCATTGATTTATTATTATAATAACTTCACAGTCTAATGGTTTTTATGCTACAAAGTACCATCAGAGGAGGAAGAAAGATGATTAAAGTGCGCTGGACAGGTGCTGCAGGCATTGAATTTGTGACTGATCAGGGTGTTATCCTCATTGATCCATATCTGTCACGCCTGGGTAAATTCCAGACTTTTTTTAAACATGTTGCAACGGTCAATGGTGTTGTTGATGATTATCTTAACAGCCTTCCCGACAGTATTACATGTATAATTGCCGGGCACACCCACCTTGATCATGCACTGGATATACCTTATATTGCAAAGCATCCTGTCTGTAAACCTGACTTGAAAATACTTGGCAGCAGCAGTCTTGATACACTGTTTAACATCCATGGGCTTAAAGATCGTGTCACTGTTTGTGACAGCAATAATATAAAAACGGTTGAACCTGGCAGGGGAATTTCCATTACCATGATACCTTCAGTACATGGCAGGGTCATAGCAGGGCGTGTACCATTTCCCGGTGAAATTGACCCTGGCAGACATCTGCCATTGAAGTCAAGGGATTTTCGACATGGTACACAATTTATACCTGAGATTAAAATCAACAACACAATTTTCATGCACATGGGAAGTGCTGATTATATTGAAAAAGAACTGGATGGACACAAGTGTGACATCCTATTCATGTGCGTTCCCGGCTGGAAGAGGAGGGCAGGGTATACAAGCTGCCTGATTGATATTGTCAGGCCTGAGATTATAATACCATTTCACTTTGATGATTTTTCCCGTGCAATCCCGGCAACCGGGAAAACACCCATGCTGCCATTCCAGCATATACCGGACTTTGCAGGAGAAATTAAACGTCATAATCCAGGAGTTAAGATCATTTTCCCACGGATTAACACGGGCCTTGAAAGTGAATTGTTTTAAACAGTTTATTTTTTATAAAAATTTCTGTTCAAGCTCCAGGAGATATTTTTTCAGGGGCAGGCCGCCTCCAAACCCGGTAAGGCTTCCGTTTTTACCTATTACCCTGTGGCATGGTATCATTATTGGCAGAGGATTTTTATTCAGTGCGCTGCCTGCTGCCCTGCAGGCCTTTGGACTGCCGGCAGCTTCAGCAATTTCCTGGTATGAACAGGTGGCACCATATGGTATTTCCAGAAGTGCTTTCCATACTTTCTGCTGAAAGCCTGTTCCTTTGGGGATTACAATATTTGAGAATTTTTTAAGTTTTCCTGCAAAGTAATCAGATATCTCCCGGATCTCCTTTGAGAATTTTGTATTATCATACTTCCATAGGGGATCTGGAACATGACTCTTATTTTTCTCAGGAAAATATATCTGTGTAAGGATATTCTGGTCCTTGACTGCTAAAAGTTTTCCCACATGGGTGTCTATCCGGGTAAAATATATCATTCTTTCATATCTCCCTTGCAAGTATCATCTTTTCCAGCATTAATTTGTATTCAAGGCCGGCTGCTCTGAATCCCAGGGTTCCATATTTCATGTTAGCTTCCAGGATGAGAAATTCTCTGTTTTTTTTGATAATATCAATACCCACATCATCCCACCCACACTTTTTTGCAGTATCAAGGGCAAGGTTGAGAGCCTCTTCTGGCACCTGGTCAAATACTATTGTTCCGCCAGTAGACACATTTGTCCTGAAATCATTGTCTGCAGATTCTCTGAAATATGCTATTTTGATTTTTTTTCCTATGACAACAACTCTTATATCCCTTTTAACCGGTATGTATTCCTGGATATAGGCAGGTTTGTTACTTGAAAGATATTCCATAAGATCTTCCATGTTTTTGATCAGATAAACATCTCTCCCCCTGGAGGAACCCCGGGCTTTCTTAGCGATAAAAGGGAATCTGAAATGATTGAGAATGGTCTTATTCTGCTTTTTTCCATAAAATACCCTGGTTTCAGGATGGGGTATTCCAAGTATTTTAAAAATAGCAGTCTGTTTTATTTTATCCTGAACATATTTATATGTATGAAAGCTTGGAAATGTTACCTTTCCCATGGTATTAAAAAGGTCTGCATAAAAAGCTGTTGGAAAGTAGATTTTTTTTGCTTTTCTGATCACTCTTCTCTCTTCTGAAGAGTAATCGGAAAAATTGGGTTTCAGGCCAAGTGTTCTTATGGCATGGCTCTTAATCAATCGGGCGCCAATGGCAACAGGTAGGGTGTCTTGTATATTCTCTTTGCTCATGGCCCATGATAGCAATTATCCCTGCTTAAAACAATAATCAATTTGATTTCTGCCAGGGGGAAACCCAATGATGTTTTTTTCCTGATTTATTAAATCTTTTTGCAATGTTACCAGAATGACCGGCAATTGTTCTGCCGGATAAGTCGTTCTGATTTCATGTAAAACATCAAGCCCGGTCATATCTTCTAAAAAAAGATCACATATAACACCATATGGTTTTTCCTGGACAATAGATTCAAAAGTTTGCTGAAAGTTGGGAAAAATTTTTGGAAGCAGGCCGGCGGAGAACAGTACTTTTGCCAGAATACTGCCCCTGATTTCTGAGCTGGTGAGGATTGCAACGGGCATTCTCTTCTTTTTTTGTTTTAAGATCAGAATTTTTTCATATTTTTTTGCAGAAGCCGCAAGTTTACGGCTCCTTTGAATTTTAATATAATTTTCCAGCACTGAAAAAGAGGCTTTTTTTTCAAGATAGTTTGATAAAATATATGTAAAAGCATCGGAAACCATGAGCTGAATTATAATATTATCAGCATGGGCATCCAGTATGCTTTCCCCAAGCTTCTTGCCCTGTTCTGTCCCTGATTCGATCTTCTCTTTTATCTCTGCCAGGACAAAGTCTGTGGGCTGCTTGTTAAGAACCTGTACCGCTGCTGTTCTGATGTGCATTAAAGGGCTGTTGATACCGTTTATGGCAGATGCGGCAGATTCAAGTTCAGGGAATGCACCAAGTGCTGTATGGGCTGCAAATCTGATTGCCGGGGGTATTTTTTTCTCTTCAAGCAGTGAAATTACAGTGGGAATTAAGGACTCAGGTATGCATCTTGAGATGAGATTCAATGTGTTAATAATGAGGTCATGGTTTTTTGTCTTCAGATTCTCAGCAAAGATTTTATCAGCATCACTTTTTACGCTGGCAAGCTGTATTAACCCTTTGAATCTTGTTTTTATATCCTTTGCAGTTAATTGACTATTCCATACAGATATATTTTTTAAAAGACTCTTTTTAGTCTGTTTTTTTTCTTTAATCTGCTGTTTTATCCCTGGTGCTTCAATCCTTCTGTTTTTCATTACCTCTATGGAATCCATAATATCCTGGTTGCTTTTAGGAGAGTCAGCAGCCTTTAACAGAACATCATAGGCTGAATCAGAGTCTATGCGTTCCAGTGCCCTTACAGCTTCAGCCTTTAGTTTTTCTTCGCCATAGAATATGAATTCCGCGATATCGTCAACAAGACTTTCAATTCTCTGCTTTCCGGCTGCCTTTATGGTCTCCTTTAATATTTCAAAATCAGCCTCTCTGGATAAAAGGTGTTTCATCAAGGGGACTATTTGTCCGATTGATTCGTTATCACAGATATCATAAAGGATAAGAATAAAATGGGAGTTTAAATGTGCACGGTCAATTAACAGCTGTACAACTCTGTCGTATATCTCCCTGCCAAGGTGTTTATCTTCTGCAAGAATGCCAAGGAGGTTGAGTGCAACCATGTCAGAGGCAAGGGCAAAAGCCTGTAAAACTTCTGATTTTATATTGTATGGGTAATCTTTAAGTTGTTTTAATAATTGTTTTGTTTTTTTAATATCTGATTCAGCGATACTCTTTTTGATCCGGGTTATATAATCGGCCATATTTCCCCTTTTATAAAAGAATTATTAATAATATTAAATATGATTGGCTGTTGTTCCGATAGTATACATTGAATCGTCAGGTTTGTACACCCTGAATTTGTTTTTATTATAAAGCTTTATTAACAGAGATATATTGAATGTCAGTGACTTCAGTGAGATTGATTCCCATGGGCGAAATGCTTTGCAATCAGTGCTGGTGTGGATGAAATTATTAATTAATCTTGACATTTCATTATTTATGGTTAAAATTGTATCTAAGTAGGTTGTGGAGAAAAGCATACAAAAAAACATAAGGAGAGTTTATAATGATTGAGCTTACCGATTCTGCAAAAGAGCAGATTGATGAATATTTCAACGGGAAAGAACCTTCCCCTGTAAGAATTTTTCTTAATTCCGGTGGTTGAGGCGGCCCGTCACTTGCCATGGCTCTGGACGAGCCCAAAGAAACCGATGATGTCTATGATGTTAAAGGACACAAACTTGTTGTTGATAAAGAATTTATGAAACAGGCCCAGACAATTAAAATTGATTTTTCAGGCATGGGTTTTAAAATAGATTCCAATATCGATTTTGGTGAATCTGCGTGTGGCAGCTGCGGCACAGAAGGAAGCTGCTGCAGTTAGTTTATAAAAAATATTATTTGTTTTAATAAGGGGTGCTTTTTTTAAAGCGCCCCTTTTTTGTTAAAAACCACAGCAATTCCTGGTGGTTATTTTTGGTTCATCTGATTAATGCGTACTTTTTATTATGAAGATCAGAAAGTTTCAATTTAAAAAACTCAAAATCACGATATCCATAAGCTTGTCGTTTCATAGTTTTAATTTTATTATTGATGCCTTCTAATGGTCCTGTTGAAATAGCATAATCATAATAAGACAAGATTCTGATTTTATGTATGCCCGGAGTTTCAGCAAATTTTTTAAGCATAGGTTAGTTTTATACTTTTATAGCTCATTTTCAAATTTGCTTTCCGGGTTCCTCTTTTTGTAATTGTTCTACAACTACATTCAGGACATTTTATTGCTTTTGATTTAGGAAATACTT
>CAZQJS010000009.1:0-82438 GCA_964593725.1 uncultured Desulfobacterales bacterium | reverse complement strand
AAGCATATCCAGGCCTCACTTATTCCTTTGTTAATCTTAAAAATAATTTTTGACCCAAAATTGCTGGACATTTTCTGTATGACTTTAAATTGTGGTCTGGGCAAGGATCCATGCCACAGAAGAACGACTGGGAAAAAGCCTGCTCATAACAAAAAAAGGCGGAAAAAAGGAAGGCGGCTCAAAGCTTACACCCATTGCTGAAGATTTGCTCCAGCGCTTTGACAAGATAAAAACAGTGATAGAGAAAAAAACAGACTTGCTTTTTGAGGAAGATATGACTTCCTGTCTGGTAATTGATTCAAAAAAAGTTAATCCACCCTGTTGTTAAATAACACTCTCCATGTTTTCATAAAAACCAGGCCCCGGGCACTCTCCTATAATTCTGAAAGCATATGGGCAATTGTCTCTTTTATTTTTCCTGTTTTCCTTGTGGCTTTTCTGTACTCTTTTTCAATTGCTGCCATTTCAGTATAAAAAGGTACCCTGTCAAAGGAAAAATATTGTACTGCTTCAAACAGAGAAGTTCCTGCCCCACACCCGGGATTTACAGCTGTTTTCCTGCCCGGGATATTTAAATGATGGGGAATTCCATGGAGTCTGCATATCATGGGGCGAACATCATAGAGAACACAGATATCATCATTATTTAAGGGACAGATGGGCTTTGTATTTAAAGTATTTAAATAAAGTTCTGCCCTCTCTTTTAATGATTTTTTCCAATCCCGGCTTAATAAACCAGCCCGGCTTAAAAGAAAATCTTTTTCAATGAATGTGTGGTGATAAAAAAAGGATCTGCAGCAGTTGTCTTCACACCCCCTGCATTTGAATCCATAATGGGAGGCTGCCTCTTCATAAGCTTTATCCATTTTAATATAAAGTTTTCTGAGTTTTTCAAAAAATTTTTCCATATTGAATACTATACAGAGGTTGAAGGAAGAAAAACCCTTTCATAAATTTCCAGGGCATATCTGTCAGTCATGCTTGCAATAAGGTCACACACAGACCGCTCAAGGGAATTCTCAGCAGGGTCCCATGCTGCCATTTCCATTTTTTCAAGCTCTTTTTGCAATTGATCTTTGTTATTGACAAAATAGCTGAACAGCTCCACCAGTATTTTTTTTGCTTTTATAAACTCTTTATGCACCACATCTGACCTGTAAACATTTTCATATAGAAATTTTCTTAATATTATCATTGCTTCTAAAATATCACTGCTGATTTTGATTATAAATACATTGTTTTCAGGGCCGCTGTTATAAATTACATTCTGCATCATAATTTTTGCACGCTCAGAATGGGTGGTGCCAAGCCGTTTTTTACAAATATCCGGAACCTGATCATGGGTTATAACTCCACCCCTTAAAGCATCATCCAGATCATGGTTGAGATAGGCTATAATATCTGCAATCCTGACAATCTTACCTTCCACTGTAAAGGCGCTCTCTCCGGGTGTGGACGGTATTATATCCCCAAATCCCTTGGAATGCTTTAAAATCCCATCTCTAACCTCCCGGGAAAGGTTGAGACCTTTTCCATAGTTATCAAGGACATCAATCACCCTCAAGCTTTGATCAGAATGGGAAAAATCAGGGGAGTATATCTCCTTAAGCACGGTTTCACCGCCATGGCCAAATGGTGTATGGCCCAGGTCATGACCCAGGGCAATTGCTTCTGCAAGGTCTTCATTCATCCACATGGCCCTTGCTATATTCCTTGCAATCTCCGAGACTTCAAGGGTGTGTGTGAGGCGTGTTCTGAAATGGTCTCCCAGGGGTGAAAGAAACACCTGGGTTTTATGTTTTAAACGTCTGAATGCATTGGAATATACTATTCGGTCCCGGTCAAGCTGGTAGGGGGTGCGAATACTGCATGGTGCCTCTTTTTCCATACGTCCTTTGGACAAAGCACTCAGGGAGCCATAGTTTGAAAGAAATGATTTTTCTCTTTCCTGGAAAGATTCTCTTATATTTGGTTTGCAGGGATCTGTTAAATCATGGGCAGGATTTTCAAAATCCTCTGCTCTTTTACTTTCCTGACCATTGATTTTGTTTAAAAAAGTCATTTAACTTATATTGAATATCATTATTAATTGTTCTATTATTGTTCAAGCAATTATCTTAAGGTATATTCTGGAGTATGGAAAGAGTTTTGTAAAGAGCTTTTTTGGAGGAAAATATCAAAAAATCAAACTATGAAAAATACATGGCCCTTGCCCTAAAAAAGGCTGAACACGCGTTTTTTCAGGGAGAGTTTCCTGTTGGCTGTGTAATTGTTCTTAATAACCGTGTTATTGCAGACAGTTCAAGGACTGGTACCAGGGCCGGGGCAGGAAAATTCAGCGAAACAGACCATGCAGAAATCATCTGTCTTAAAAAAACAGAGCAATCCTCTGTAAATTATGATCTTTCAAAAGCTTATCTGTTCTGCACCATGGAGCCCTGCCTCATGTGCCTTGGGGCAATCATAATAGCCGGCATAAAAAAAGTCATCTATGCCTATGAAGATCCCATGGGTGGCGCTGGAAAGTGCGATCTTAAAAGCCTTCCGGTTTTATATAAAGAGAGTAACATTGAAATAATTCCCCATGTAATGCGGAACAAAAGCCTTGAACTTTTCTATGGCTTTTTTAAAAAAGAATCAAATCAATACTGGAAAAACAGCCTCCTTGAAACATATACACTGGAGCAGGGAGCATTACTGTAAAATCAGGACCAGTATTCTCTCCCCCATAAAAATTCTACCCCTGCACATGCAATTATTAGTTGAAATTTTAAGAAAACAAGTATATACTCGCAGATTACAACTTGTACTGTACTTGAATTAAATTAACAGCAGGAGGTGCCCGATAGCTAAAAAGCAACAGGATACAACAAACGTAAATAATCAGATCAGAGCTGAAGAGGTTCGTATTATTGGCTCTGACGGTGAGCAGATAGGAGTGTTACCCATACAGGAAGCCCTGGAAAAAGCCCAGGAATACGGGATGGACCTTGTTGAAGTCTCTCCCAACGCAAAACCGCCGGTCTGCAAAATTATGGACTATGGTAAGTATAAGTATCAACGTACCAAACAGATGCAGGAGGCTAAAAAGAAGCAGAAAGGGTATCAGATAAAAGAAATAAAGGTACGACCAAAGACCGAAGCCCATGATCTTGAAACAAAGGTTAGAAACATTGAAAGGTTTATCGGTAAAAAAAACAAGGTGAAAATTACACTTGTTTTCAGGGGCAGGGAGATCATTCTTAAGGAACAGGGCCAGAAAATACTTGAAAAAATTGTTGAAATGACCGAAGAGTTTGCCCAGGTTGAACAATCACCTAAATATGAAGGCAGAGTCGTTACAATGCTTTTAAGCCCTAAATAAGGTCGTTTTTATTTAATAAATATTTACAAATTGTGATGGATGGTACGCTGTGTTATCCGGGACATGCGTACCATTGTTGCTTTAAGGAAAATAGAGAAAAATTGTTAAATTAAGATACAAGGGAGATTAAGAAAGAATGCCGAAAATTAAAACCAACAGAGCAGCTGCAAAGCGCTTCAAAAAAACAGGTAGTGGTAAGTATAAATTCAGAAAGTCCCATGCAAGCCATATACTGACAAAGAAGACAACCAAAAGAAAAAGAGGGTTCAGGCAGGACCAGGTGCTTGACAAGACCAATGAAAGAGAAGTAAACCGTTTGTTGCCCAACGGTTAAGACATAAATTCAAGGAGTTTTACAATGAGAGTCAAAAGAGGATTTAAGGCAAGAAGACGTAGAAACAAGGTCCTTAAGCTTGCAAAAGGATATAGAGGCGGTAGAAGTAAACTTTACAGAACTGCAGCAGATGCTGTTGATAAAGCATTAATGTATGCCTATCGGGACAGAAGAGTCAAAAAAAGAGAGTTTAAAAAACTTTGGATCATAAGGATAAATGCAGCAGCCAGAATGAATGACCTTTCCTATAGTAAGTTCATGCACGGACTTAAACTTGCAGGGATTAAACTGGATCGAAAAATACTTGCCGACCTTGCTGTCTCAGACCCGGCTGCGTTTTCACAGATTGCTTCAAAAGCAGCATCCATGGCCTAGGCTGGCTTAAAATATTCAGAAAAGATCTATTCTTATGTGAGGAATTTTGAAAAAAAGCATATCTGAAATAGAAAAACAGGCTTTAGAGCGCCTTGCCAAAAGTAAGGAAGTAGAAAAAATAAAAGAACTTTCACTTTATTACCTTGGCAGAAAGGGTGTGCTGACTGGTTTTTTACGAAAAGTTGCAAGCCTTCCAAGGGAGGAGCGCCCCCTGGCAGGCAAGCGTGCCAATGCACTTAAAATCAAACTTGAAAAAGCCTTTAATAATGCTGTAAAAAAATTTGAAGAAAAAAAAGATGAAAACATAGACGGTATTGATATAACATTGCCGGGTCGACCCTGTAACAGAGGCTCTCTGCATCCTGTTACACTGGTTGCCAATGAGATTTCAGATATTTTTTTAAGACTTGGATTTGATATTGCCCAGAGCCCTGAAGTGGAAACAGATTATTATAATTTTGAGGCCCTCAATATTCCAAAATATCACCCTGCAAGGGATATGCAGGACACTTTTTATATTTCCGATAATATTGTACTGCGCACACACACATCACCCTCCCAGTCAAGAACCATGGAAAAAAAAGAACCGCCCATAAGAATAATTTCACCGGGCAAGGTTTTCCGATGTGATTCTGATATAACCCACACCCCCATGTTCCACCAGGTGGAAGGACTGGTGGTGGACCAGGGCATCTCTTTTGGTGATCTTAAGGGTATTCTTACGGCTTTTATCCACCAGATATTTGACAATAAAACTTCCCTGCGTTTCAGACCCAGCTTTTTCCCGTTTACTGAACCCAGTGCTGAAGTTGATATCCGCTGTGTTATATGCCGGGGCAGGGGATGCAGAATATGTTCAAAAACAGGATGGCTTGAAATACTAGGCTCTGGCATGGTTCACCCTGCTGTGTTTGAAAAGGCAGGATATGATACTGATAAATATACAGGCTTTGCATTTGGTGTCGGAATTGAGCGTATTGCCATGCTTAAATACGGAATAGATGACATTAGAAAATTCTTTGAAAATGATATACGTTTTTTGGGGCAGTTTTAGTTATGAAAGTCAGTTTAAGCTGGTTAAAGGAATATATTGCATTTAATCTTTCACCTGATGAGCTTGCCGCAAAATTGACCATGGCAGGTCTGGAAGTGGAAGCAATTGAAGAGAGATTTGATTACCTTGATAATATAGTTGTAAGCAGGGTTGTAAAAACTGAAAAACATCCCAATGCTGATAAACTCACCTGCTGTCTTGTGGATACAGGCAGTGATAAAAAGGTTAACATCGTGTGCGGCGCTCCCAATGTCAGGGAGGGACTCATTGTTGCCTGTGCCCTGCCAGGAGCTGTCCTGCCAGGAGATTTCAAAATAAAAAAAAGTAAGATCCGGGGTGAAAAATCAGAAGGCATGTTGTGCAGCGCAAAGGAGCTTAAACTTGAACTTGATGCAGAGGGCATCATGGAACTTGATGAGAATCTTACGCCCGGAACCCCCCTTGACAAAGCTTTAAACCTTTTTGATTACACCCTTGAAATTGATCTTACACCCAACAGACCTGACTGTCTCAGCATGATCGGTGTTGCAAGGGAGGTTGCCGCATTTGTTGAGCCAAAGGCAAAAGTTTCATACCCTGATTATACACTTTCAGATAAAAATACCGGATCATTTTCCATAAATGAGTATGCAAAGGTTGAAATTAAAGATCCTGATCTCTGCCCGCGATATTCAGCAGGCCTGCTTCTGGATGTAAAAGTTGCTCCCTCACCCTTCTGGCTTCAGCAGAAGCTTGAATCTGTAGGCTTAACCCCTGTGAATAATATTGTTGATGTTACAAATTTTGTATTAATGGAAACAGGTCAGCCCCTCCATGCATTTGATTATGATTTTATTTCCAAAGGAAAGATCATTGTCAGAAGAGCTGGAAAAAATATCGATTTCACAACCCTTGACAGCAAAGAACATAAACTTGAACCTGATACATTGATGATCTGCGATGCTGAAAAGCCTGTGGCTCTGGCCGGAGTCATGGGGGGTGAAAATTCAGAAATATCATTGAACACCACAAGAGTGTTTGTGGAAAGCGCTTATTTCAACCCGATCTCCATAAGAAAAACAGCTAAGAAAACAGGTATTAACAGCGATGCTTCCCATCGCTTTGAAAGGGGTGTCAACCCTGAAGGCACTATAAATGCCCTTAACAGAGCCCTGGAACTCATGTCAAAGGTCTCAGGAGGATACAAGGCAAAGGATATTATTGATCAATATCCGTTAAAACAGGAGCAAAAAAAAATCAATGTGGAAATTGATTCCCTGAATGCACGCCTTGGAACCGATTTGAGTATTGATTTTATAAAAGACCTTTTTGAATCCATTGAACTTAAATCTGAAAAAAAAGATAATAATACATTGTCAGTTAATATCCCTCCCTTCAGAGTCGATATAACACGAAAGGAAGATCTTTCCGAAGAGGTGGCAAGACTTTATGGATATAATAATATAAAGGTATGCTTCCCGAAAATATCTGCCCGGGGCGAAGAACTGAGTCCTGATATCATCCTCAGGAACAAGGCAAGAGATATCATGACAGGCTTTGGATTCAGTGAGGTTATCAATTATGATTTTACTTCACCCCTGTCAGTGGACAACCTGCTGCTCCACAATGATGATGAAAGAACAAAGGTTGAAACAATACTTAATCCCATTTCCGAAGAACTGGGTGTCATGCGCACATCCCTGGTACCGGGACTTCTTAAAACAATGAAAACAAATATTTCCCGGCAGACCGACACTCTAAAAGTCTTTGAAACCGGCAATATTTTCATAGCCCGTCAAAAAGAGTCCCTGCCTGAAGAAAAAGAGATGATTGCAGGATTATGGACAGGATTACGTGACACTGGCACCATTCACACTAAAAAATCCCTTTGTGATTTTTTTGATCTGAAGGGCGTGGTTGAAGGCTTTCTTAAAGCTTTGCATATCAAGGACACTCTTTTTGAAAAAATTGTTGAAAAAGAATTTCCCTATTATACTCCGGGATATGCTGCACAGATAAAAAAAGACGGTATACTTCTGGGAGCAATGGGCAGAATAAAAACAAAAGTTTTGAAAAACTACAGTTTAAAACAGACTGCTTTTATTTTTGAACTTGATATGAAAGCCTTATTAAAACTTATACCTGGAAAAATCACAGCAGAACTTTTACCAAAATTTCCTGCAATTACCCAGGACATTACCATAATTGTTGATTCTGATATTGAAGCAGGCTCGATCCTGACAGAACTTGACCTGCTGGTACAAAGAGAAAAACTTGCAGAAAAAGCTTTTATTTTTGATTTTTTTGAGGGAAAACCCCTTACCAGGGGGAAAAAATCCCTCTCCTTCAGGATTATTTACAGATCACCCAGCAGAACACTTAAGGAAAAAAAGGTTAAAGGCGTACACGCAAAGCTCTGCAAGTCCCTGATAGCAAGATTTGACGCTGATCTTCCTGCATAGGATCCATCTTTGTCATAACCCTTTCTTAGTTTTTGAAAACAGCAGACATGTCTTATATTCCTGCAGCCAGGCCAAAAGATCACAGGATTTTATATGAATGGTTTGAAGAGCTCAAAGGTCCTGGGGATATACAAAAGAAAATTTTTTATTGGGTTCAAATCGAAAATTGCTGGCTTATTTAATGCCCAGACACAGCCTTGTCTGAATATTTTAAAAGGAATAAGATAGATCTGGTACTTTAACTCACATTCCGCTTTACCATTCAGCATCTTCCGATTGTCACAGCATATGCCAGGAAAACATGAGTTGTTGATATTATTAATAGCTGAACGCATAGAAGTATTGGCTCTTGTTCTCCTGATCTCACTTTTGGTCTGGAGGCTTATTGAATATAATATGAGGCGGTATGCAAAAGAAAACAACAAGGATCTTCCGGTGGGATAGCTGAACCTGACCAAGGAAAAAATACCCTGTAGTTAAATATAAGGGTGTGGAATGTAGGATGTTATATTGTCTTTCAGGGCATAAGATCGGGCAAAGTGAGGCCTGGATATGCTTTTGGAGTGCATCTGTTTCAAGTGAAACCTAAACGGAAAAAGCATATCCAGGCCTCACTTATTCCTTTGTTAATCTTAAAAAAAATTTTTGGCCCAAAATTGCTGAAACAGCCTTTACTGCCTGTACTTTGTATTATTATTGCCAATAAAGTATTAAACTATTATTGACAAATAATTTTAACATGTTATATATGTTAATCTTTATTTTAGATAAACTCTAGGTTTAATATATCTGTTTATTGAAATAAAGACAGGGCAGATCATGGGTTTCCATTGATAAATATGGAATCCCAGCCTAAGCTCCGGACTCTTTAACCAGATTTTAATCCGGGGAAGATTTTTAGTATGTTTCGAGAGGAACGGGCATCTGCCCGTTTTTCTGTTTTTTAGAAAAGGATGATTTTTATCTGTATGGGGAAAAAAAAGAACAGGGATTTAAAAGAGCTTGCAAAAAAGATTGGTGAGGTTGTAGAGCCTGTATGTCAGGCTGAAAACCTTGAATTTGTCCATGCAGAGTGTGTATCAGCCGGCAGTTCAATGATTGTAAGGCTGTATATGGATAAACCAGGTGGTATTACCCTTGGTGATTTGACAGATATGAGCCGTCAGCTGGGAGATATACTTGATGTACATTTTAATAACCTTGGGAGTTACAGGCTTGAAGTCTCTTCCCCTGGTCTGGACTGATAAACAGGGCAAGGCTTGCAAACTATTGAGATGGAGAATACTGCACAATGCTAATTACTGATATTAAACGAATTGTGGATCAGCTCAGCCGGGAAAAAGGCATTGATGCTGAAGTATTGATAGCTACAATAAAAGATGCGGTTGAATCTGCAGCCAAAAAGAAATTTGGTGCTGGTGCTGACATAGAGATACACTATGATAAACCCAGCGGACAGATTGAAGTTTTTCATTTTAAAGAAGTTGTTGAAAAGGTGGAATCTCCTGATAAGGAGCTCTCTCTGGAGCAGGGCTATGAATATGATCCTGAGTGCGAGATTGGAGACAGCCTTGGCATCAGAATTGATGCCGGAGAGTTTGGAAGAATTGCCGCCCAGACAGCTAAACAGGTGATAATTCAAAAATTCCGGGAAGCTGAGCGCAATGCTGTTTATGAAAATTTTATACATAAAAAAGGACAGATAATAAACGGAATCGTCCACAGATTTGACCGGGGCAGCATCATTGTTAACCTTGGCCAGACAGAAGCTGTTATACGCCCAAGGGATCAGATGCCCAATGAATCCTATAAACGGGGTGACAGAATACGAGCCTATGTTGTGGATGTGCTCGAAGAGTCCAAAGGAGCCCAGATTCTGCTTTCCAGATCCCATCCTGATTTTTTAATTGAACTTTTTAAAACCGAGGTGCCCGAAGTTGCAGAAGGCATTGTAACCATACTGGAAGCAGCACGGTATCCCGGGGTAAGGGCAAAAATTGCTGTTCAGTCATCTGATTCTGATGTTGATCCTGTTGGCGCCTGTGTAGGCATGAAAGGCAGCAGAATTCAAAACATTGTCCAGGAGCTGCGGGGAGAAAAAATAGATGTTGTTCCCTGGAACCCGGACATTGCAAAATTTGTATGTAATTCCCTTGCTCCGGCAGAAATTACAAGGGTTGTCATTGATGAAGATAACCAGAGCATGGAAGTTATTGTACCTGAAGACCACCTTTCTATATCTATTGGCAAAAACGGCCAGAATATCAGCCTTGCATGTGATCTGACCAAATGGCATCTTCAGGTAATGAGCGAAGAAGAGTACAGCCGTGGAATAAAGCAGGGGTATGATGACTTGATGCGGTTGTCCGGAATCAACCTTTCAACTGCGGAGGTGCTTTTCAGTGCTGGATTTGCATCCCTGGAAGATATTGCCGAAGCATCTGCAGAAGACATTGCTTCCCTTATTGAGTTTGATGAAGAACAGGTGGTTAATATAATTTCAGAAGCAAAGCAGCTGGTTTTAGAAGATATTGAAAAACAGCAGGAAGATTCTTTAAAAGATGATCCTGATGAAAGTGAAAATCCAGATGCAGATTCAGATGTGGATCAAAAAACAGATTCCGCAGAGACACAAGGAAGTTAGGTTAAATTTAACAAAGTAATAAAACAAGAATTACCTGGGGGAACATATGGCGAGAGTCAGAGTCTATGAATTAGCTAAAGAATTTAATATGACAAACAAAGCACTTATGGATAAGCTTGAAAAGCTTTCTGTTGAAGTAAGAAGTCATATGAGTTCTCTTGAGGATGATCAAGTACGTTTTATTAAAAAAGAACTGTTTGGTAAAAAAGCCGATATGTCAGAGGTGAAAATTAAACCCTCTGTTATACGAAGACGTAGAACTGTAAAGGAACAACCACCTGCTCCTGTAAAAAATCCTGAAAAAGATGAAGAAAAACCTTTAAAAAAGACAGGCACTGTTCAGGAAGAAACAATTGTTAAAGGCAAGGACAAAAAAACAATCCCTGATACTGATACTAAAGCTGATAAAAAACCTTTAATAAAAGAAAAGACTGTTAAAGAGAAAATAGAAAAAAAACCAGAGGTTGTTAAGGACAAACAAGAACCGGAAAAGCCTTCTGAAAAGAAAAAGAAAGAAGATGTTTCCAAAAAAGCCGTTGGGAAAAAAGCTGACCCGGATGAAACTGAAAAAGAAAAAATTAAAACAGAAAAAGTTTCAAAAACAGAGGAAAAAGAGCCTAAAGAGAAAAGAAAAATAAAGAAGAAAAAAAAGAAAAAATCTTCTGAACCTGCAAAGATTGTTAAGATTGTTGACCCTGCTTCGTTTACCGGCATAAGAAAGAAAAAAGAGTCCGATGATACAAAAAAACACTCAAAGTTTAAAAAACCTTCTGCAAAGAGTGAAAAACAACTGAAACAGCCCCTGAAAAAAGAGAATTCAGCCATAAAAGAGCAGGCAAAATCAACAAGAAAATTTCAACCTGCATCCATACCGGCATCTGATACCATTGATACACCAAAAAGATCAAAAAGAAAAAAACGGGATATCAAAGGCAATGTGATTGAAGAAAATATCTTTGGAGAAAAAAGAAGAACAAGGAAAAAGAAAAAGAAATCCATTATTGAAGGTGCGGCTTTATATGAAAAAAATAAGTATGGCCGGAAACAGTCAAAAAGAAAGGGTGCAAAGGCAAGAAAAGGGGAATTTCAAAAAACTGAAATCACAACACCCAAGGCGATCAAAAGACGTATTAAAATAGATGAAACCATTGAACTTGCAGAACTTGCCAAAAGAATGGGAATTAAGGCAAATGAGATGATCCAGAAGCTTATGCAGCAGGGTGTTATGGTTACACTGAACCAGACAATTGATTTTGATACAGCATCCCTTGTTGCATCTGAATTTGACTATGAACTGGAAAAGGCCTCCTTTGAAGAGGATTATCTTTTAAATATCCACAAAAAAGATGAAGATGAATCCAAACTGCAGCAAAGAGCGCCTGTTGTAACAATCATGGGACATGTTGACCATGGTAAAACCTCCCTGCTTGATGTTATCAGAGAAACCAAGGTGACAACCGGTGAGGCAGGTGGAATTACACAGCATATCGGTGCATATAATGTAAGAACCAAAGGCGGCGACATTACATTTTTAGATACTCCCGGACATGCTGCTTTTACATCCATGCGGGCAAGGGGTGCTCAAATCACAGATATTGTTGTCCTTGTTGTTGCTGCTGATGATGGTGTCATGCCCCAGACAATCGAGGCTATTAACCATTCAAAGCAGGCAGGTGTTCCCGTTGTGGTTGCAATAAATAAAATGGATAAAGAAGGAGCAGATCCTGCACGTATTACAAGGGAGCTTTCCGAACACGACCTTCTCGCAGAAGAATGGGGTGGCGACGTTATTTTTGTTGAGGTTTCCGCCAAGGCAGAAACAGGTATTGATACGCTTCTTGAAATGATTCTACTTCAGTCTGAAGTTCTTGAACTAAAGGCCAACCCGGACAGAGATGCCTTTGGATATGTTGTTGAATCCCGTATTGATAAAGGAAGAGGTGCCATTGCAACCGTACTTATTAAACACGGTACATTAAAAGATGGTGCATCGGTTGTCTGCGGCCATTTTTCCGGAAAAATCCGCACAATGACCAATGACCAGGGAAAGAGAATAAAAAGTGCCGGCCCAAGTATTCCTGTGGAAATTGTGGGTTTAAACGGAGTACCCGATGCTGGTGATGAAATGATGGTTGTTTCATCGGAAAAAGATGCAAAACAGATAAGTGAGCACAGACTCCAGAAACAGAGGGCAAAGGAACTTGCCAAAAAGAGCCGGGCAAACCTTGAAAACCTTTTTCAAAATCTTGGTTCAGATAAAATTCAGGAACTCAAACTTATAATTAAAGCCGATGTCCAGGGTTCACTGGAAGCGTTGACCGAATCCTTACAAGAACTTGCAAAGGACGAAGTAGATCTTACAATAGTCCATTCTGCCGTTGGTACTGTAAATGAATCTGATGTTTCCCTTGCTGCGGTTTCCGATGCAATTATTATTGGATTCCATGTACGTCCTACTCCCCAGGTTCGTAATTTTGCCAAGGAAGAAGGCGTGGACATGCGTTTTTATGATGTTATCTATGATGTTATCAATAATATAAAATCAGCCATTGAGGGATTGATGCCCTCTGTTTTTGAAGAGCATATTATTGGCAGAGCTGAAGTCCGTGATACCTTTTTTGTTACCAATGTCGGCACCATTGCAGGCTCTTTTGTTCTTGAGGGCAAAGTAGTCCGGGGCAAAAAGATACGTCTTTTACGGGATGGTGTTGTTAAGTGTGATGGTGAGCTCTCCTCCTTAAAACGATTTAAAGATGATGTAAAAGAGGTGCTCCAGCAGTTTGAATGCGGTATTGGCATTAAAAATTATAATGACATAAAACTGAATGATATAATTGAGTGTTATGAAGTTATAGAAAAAAGACCTGGTTCTGAGTAAATTTCCGGAGAGATTATGAAACCATATCCCAGGGCTGACAGAATAGGTGTTAAGATCCAGGCTGCAATTTCAGAGCTTTTGGTAAAAAAGGTTCAGGACCCTAGAATAGAGATGGCAACAATAAGCAAGGTGGAACTAAACAGTGATCTATCCATAGCCTATGTCTTTTTCTCAATTTTTGGCAGTGCAAAACAGATAACCGATGCTAAACAGGGATTTAAAAGTTCTAAAAAATTCATAAAAAAACTGATTACACCAAAACTCCACCTTAAATATATGCCGGATATACAGTTCAGATATGATGACTCCTTTGCCCATGGTTCAAGGATTGATGCAATACTCCACGATATTGCCATGAAAAAAAGATCCAGGGGAGAATGAAAAGCGGAATATTACCCATAAACAAACCTGAAGGCATCTCCTCTGCCCGGGTTGTAAGCATGGTCAAACAGAGCTGTATGGCAAAAAAAACAGGCCACATGGGCACACTTGACCCTTTTGCCACGGGGTTACTACTCTGCGGGATCAATAAAGGAACAAAAATTTCAAGATTTTTTCTCCATGGTTCAAAAAGATATAAAGCAAAAATATGTCTTGGGATTGAAACAGATACCTTTGATTATACTGGTACTCCCATTGGGGGAAAAAAACCCACAGGTAATCTTTCAAAGGAAAAAATTTTTAATACTATAAGTGATTTTAAAGGAAAGCAAAAACAGACACCCCCATCTTTTTCAGCATTAAAACACAAAGGCAGACCACTTTATGAATATGCCAGAAATGGAGAGTTCATTGCAAAAAAAGCCAGAGATATTGAGATATTTGAAATATCAATTGATAAAATAGAAATACCCTTTGTCCATATTGATGTATCATGTTCTTCAGGAACATATATACGTACCATTGCCTTTGATATCGGCCAAAAACTTGGATGCGGTGCCCACCTTGGAGCTCTCCAGCGGACAGAAACATGTGGATTTAACCTGAAGGACTCAATTGATTTGAATGATCTTGAGAAAATGAACACTGACAAGATCAAGGAAAACATAATTCCACTTGCCCGGGCCCTTGACTTTATGCCAGCCCATACTGCTGAAAAAAAACTTGAAAAAAAAATACAATTTGGCCAAAAACTATCTGCCGGAGATGGATTGCCCCAATGCAAGAAATTTTTAAGAATTCTCACAAAACAAAAAGAGCTTGCTGCAGTTGTGGAATATGATAAAAAAAGCCAGGCATTTAATTATTGTTGTGTTTTTTTAAATTAAGTGATATTTTAATATGTTATTTTGGTTGAAAGGCATTTGCCTTTTCTTGATTCCCTGGTCTGGATGGAATATTGGATCATGGGTCGATAAAGGAGGGGGAAGTTGAGAATGCAGAATTATTTATTCCAAAAAAGGAGTTTAAATTGAGCTTATTAGAAATGACAAAGGATGAAGTGGTTGAAAAGTACAAGATTCATGAGACAGATACAGGATCTCCGGAAGTACAGATCGCTATTTTCTCCCATCGTATCACCTATCTTACCGAACATTTAAAGATACACAAGAAAGACCATCATTCAAGAAGGGGTCTTCTGGTTCTTGTTGGAAGGCGCAGAAGCCTTCTTGATTACCTTAAAAAAAAGGATGTTGAAAGATATCGTTCAATCATAGGCAAGCTCGGAATAAAAAGATAGAAAAATGGTAAAGGAGCTGATTTCTCAATTACAACCAATTGAAATCAGCTCTTTTTTTATGAAAAGGCGGGGATTTAACACTAGACTTATTAATAAATTCGTATGTTTGTTATCAAGTTTATTATTAATTACTGTATTTGATAATAAATACACGGGTTTATTCTAAAAGTTAAAGCTTAAAAAGCCCGCCTTTCTTTATTTAAGGAGTAGTATTAATGGAAAAAACAGTAAAAACTAAAATTAATGGCAAAGAGTTCAGCATAAGCACTGGAAAAGTTGCAAAACAGGCAGGCGGCGCTGTGCTGGTTCAGCATGGCGATACCATTGTACTTGTCACTGCTGTCTCTGCAAAGGACCCAAAGGCAGAGGTCTCTTTTCTGCCGTTGACCGTGGAGTATCAGGAAAGAATCTATGCTGCCGGAAGAATCCCTGGAAATTATTTCCGCCGGGAGATTGGAAGACCAAGTGAAAAAGAGACCCTTACAAGCAGGCTCATTGACAGACCCATCCGGCCTCTTTTCCCCAAGGGCTACAGTTATGAAACCCAGGTAATTGCAACAGTATATTCAATGGATAAGACTAACGAACCTGATATTCTTGCCCTTGTGGGTGCGTCAGCTGCGCTTCAGATTTCTGATATACCTTTTGAAGGCCCCATTGCAGGGATAAGGGTTGGCAGGGTTGATGGAAAATTTGTGGCAAACCCCACCCTTGATCAGATAGAAGCAAGTGATATAAATCTGGTTGTGGCAGGATCTAAAACAGGTATTATAATGGTTGAAGGCGGCGCTGAAACCGTGTCTGAAGAAGATATGATCAGTGCCATCTATTTTGGCCATGAAGCAATGCAGCCGATCATTGAAATGCAGGAAGAGTTAAGAAGAGAAGTTGGCAAAGAAAAACGTGAAATTGCTGTGCCAGAGACAGACCAGGACCTTAATACAAAAATAGTTGAAATTTCAAAGGAAAAAATACATTCTGCTGTCCAGGTAAAAGACAAAATAAACCGGGCAAAGGCCATTGACAAAGTTAAAGAAGAGCTGATTCAAACCCTGGGCGATGAATACCTGGATAGAGAAAAAGAGATAAAAACTCTTTTTAAAGACCTTGTACATGATGTAAGCAGAAATATTGTATTGCAGGAAGGAAAACGCATTGACGGAAGGGCATTTGATGAAATAAGAAAGATTGAGTGTGAGGTGGGCAACCTTCCAAGACCCCATGGAAGTGCACTTTTTACAAGGGGAGAAACCCAGGTTCAGGGTGTTTTAACCCTGGGATCAGGCCTTGATGAACAGAGGGTTGAAACATTGTCCGGACAGACAACACGGCAGTTTCTTCTCCATTATAATTTCCCTCCCTTTTCCGTTGGTGAATGCAGGCGCGCAGGCGGCCCAAGCCGCAGGGATATTGGCCATGGAAACCTTGCAAGCCGGGCACTTAAAAAAGTTATTCCCGACAGCAAAGATTTTGAATATACAATCAGACTTGTTGGTGAAGTCCTGGAATCCAACGGAAGTTCATCCATGGGAACTGTATGTGCCGGAACCCTTGCAATGATGGATGGTGGTGTTCCCATCAAAGCACCTGTTTCAGGCATAGCCATGGGACTTATTAAACAGGATGATAATATGGTTGTTCTCTCCGATATTCTGGGAGATGAAGACCATTTTGGTGACATGGATTTTAAGGTTGCAGGCCCTGAAGAAGGAATCACTGCTCTTCAGATGGATATTAAAATTAAAGAGCTGCCAAGGGAGGTAATGGAAAAAGCATTGCACCAGGCAAAGGCAGGAAGGCTTCATATTCTTGACAGAATGCTTGCAGCACTATCCTCAGCCAGAAAAGATATTTCACCCTATGCTCCCAAGATTGTGAGGGTGGAAGTTAAAAAAGATAAAATAAGGGAAATTATCGGCCCCGGAGGCAAGGTAATAAGGGAAATCCAGGCTGATACAAACACCTCTGTCGAGATTGATGACGATGGAATTGTAAAGGTTGCAGGTGAAAATGAAGAAGATGTGGCAGCAGCAGTGAAAATAATCACTGACATTGCCGTTGACCCGGAACCGGGTGAAATCTATGAAGGCAAAGTTGTCAAAATTGCTGATTTCGGCGCTTTTGTAAACATTAAAACCGGTACAGACGGCCTTGTCCACATCTCTGAACTTGCCCATAAAAGAGTAAATAAAGTAACTGATGTCTTAAATGAAGGCGATATTATTAAAGTTAAAGTCCTTGCTGTGACCCGGGACGGAAAGATTAAACTCAGTTACAAGGCTCTGCTTGATAAATAATGGAAAAAAACTTTACCATCTGTCCCCTTGCCAGCGGCAGCAGGGGGAACTCTCTGTTCATATCATGGGGTGATAACGCTATACTCATTGATGCAGGGCTTTCAGGCATTGAAATTGAACGCAGGCTGAAGTCAAGAAATCTGTCACCGGAAAGCCTTACAGCAATCATTGTAACCCATGAGCATTCAGACCATATAAGGGGGGTTGGTATTTTAAGCCGCAGGTATAATATACCTGTTTATATAAATGAAAATACATATAAACAGGCAGCAAGCCTTGGCAGGCTTGCCAGCCTTGAATTTTTTCAATGCGGGAAAAATTTTAAAATTGATACCCTGAAGATTTCTCCTTTTACCATAAGCCATGATGCTGTTGACCCTGCGGGGTTTACCCTTAATTACAATGGTACAAAAATTGGTATTGCAACAGATCTCGGCATTGCCACTAATCTTGTAAAGGAGCATTTAAAAGACTGCTCCTTTCTTTACCTGGAATCAAACCATGACCCTGATATGCTCATCAACGGCCCCTACCCCTGGCATTTAAAGCAGAGAATCAAAGGCAGGCAGGGGCATCTTTCAAACAAAGCATCACAAGAGCTTTTAAAAGAGTTAATCAATGATGATCTGAAACATGTCATCCTTGCCCACCTGAGTGAAGAAAACAATACACCTGAAAAAGCATGTAATGCTGCAGAAATTGCCCTTCAAAACTCCGGAATTGCAATTGAAATTGCCATGCCCCACAAACCAGGTAACCTTACAATATTATAAGGTTTAAAAACCTGGGCTGCTTTCACCCCCTTTTTTATCAAGTTTTAATCAGATCCTTTAAATGATATAATGATATAGTTTATTATTTATCATTCTGCTTGTGAAGGTGGACATCCATTTGTGGAAATGGAATGTTAAGGCCCTGCTCTTCAAAGGTTTTATAAACTTTTTCATTGATTTCAAAAAACACATTCCAATAATCACTTCCCTTGGTCCATGCCCTGCATACAAGATTTACTGAACTGTCAGCAAGCTCTGATACAGCAACAAAAACTGCCGGGTCTTTGAGGATTCTCGAATCTTCCTGGCATAACTTTATTATATGTTCCCGTGCTTTATCCACATCATCGCCGTAACCTATTCCGATTGTCCAGTCAACTCTTCTCAGATCCTCGGTGGAGTAATTGACCATGGAGGAATTTGATAATCCGCCATTGGGAATAATTATTGTTTTATTGTCAGGAGTTTTCAAAATCGTATTAAAAATCTGAATCTCATGAACAACACCAAGGTAACCCTGGGCATCAATCAAATCACCGGCTTTAAAGGGTCTGAAAATCAAAATCATTACACCCCCTGCGAAATTCTGTAATGTGCCGGAAAGAGCCATGCCCACGGCAAGACCTGCTGATGCAAGGATTGCTATGAATGAAGTCATCTGAATACCGAGCATGCCAAGTACGGAAATAACAAGCATGATCTTAAGGGCTGCATTTACTATTCCCTTTAAAAATGGTTTTAAAGACTCATCCGTATTTGCTTTATTCATGGCTTTAACAAACAGGTTGGTCAGCGTTGAAACAACCCACGAACCAATGATCCATACCAGAATTGCTCCGATTAATTTCGGACCATAGGCAACTGCAATTCTAACTATATGGTTTAAAACATATTCAGCATACATAATTTTCTCTCCTTAACCGTTAAAGTTTATAATTCAAAATTGCCCTTATATTTTTCCATGAATTTATTAAAGCATGGAATAAGGATCAACATCAATAGCTGTTGCAACATATTTTTCAGATTTAACCTGGTTTTGGTCCATGAGCTGTTTGACAACACCATTCAACCTTGCGATATTAATACCTTTCAGCAGGATCTGCCATCTGAAACGCGCTGCTATTTTTGGAATGCCTGCTTCAATGGGTCCGAGAATCTGAATTGTGTTTTCATATTTAATATCGCCTGAAACTATCTGGTTTAATATATTCTTGAGCAGCAAGGCATGATTTTTCACTTTTACAGGGTCTGTCCCGGAAATTTTCAATTGAATGATCTTTGCAAAGGGTGGATAAAGCAATGCTTTTCTAAATGGTGTTTCATTTTGATAAAATTCAATGAAATCCTGATTTTTTGATGCCTGGATGGCAAAATGATCTGAGTTATATGTCTGCATTATAACCTTTCCTTTTCTGTCTCCCCTGCCTGCTCTTCCTGCAACCTGGGCAAGAAGCTGAAATGTCCGCTCGGAAGATCTGAAATCAGGAAAATTAAGGGAGAGATCTGCACATATTATTCCCACAAGGGTGATAAAAGGGAAATCATGCCCCTTGGCCAGCATTTGTGTACCCACTATAATATCAACAGTACGGTTTTTTATCTTTTTTAAAAGTGATATTAAACGTCCCTTTTTCCGGGTTGTATCCTGGTCAATTCTCACAATTCGTGCATCAGGGAAAAGGGTCAAAAGCATGTTTTCTATTTTTTCCGTACCAAATCCCAGGGGTTTTATTTTAAGTGATCCGCAATCAGGGCACTTAATTCTTGTGGAGATTGAATAGCCGCACAGATGGCACCTGTATTCATTCAATCCCTTGTGAAAGGTCATTGCAAGCTCACAGAACCGGCATTTTACCGCTTCTCCACAGGATTCACACACAGGAAATGTTGAAAACCCCCTGCGGTTCAAAAAAATCAAAGCCTGTTCACCCCTGTCAAGGCATTGTCGTATTGCTTTTGATAAAACCGGCGAAATCAATCTTTGAAACCCTGAATACTCTTTATGCTTTTTTAAATCAACAAGTGTGATGGGAGGCAGGGGCTGGTCATTAATGCGCTTTTCAAGTTTAAGCTCTTTAAATTTATTTATGCATACATTGTAATATGACTGTATTGACGGTGTTGCAGATCCTAGAACAATCGGAATGTCAGCCATTTTAGCCCTTACAACTGCAAGGTCCCTAGCATTATATCTTAAAGAGCTTTCCTGTTTGTATGATATATCATGTTCTTCATCAACAATAATTATGCCAGGGTTCCTGATTGGTGCAAAAACAGATGAACGGGCGCCTATTACCACAGACACCTTGTTTTTAAGTATCAGGCGCCATTGATCCAGTCGTTCGGCATTTGAAAGGGCACTGTGAAGCACTGCAATTTTGTTGCCAAACCTTGCCCTGAACCTTCTTTCTGTCTGGGATATCAAAGAAATTTCCGGCACAAGCACCAGGGCAGCTTTGTTGATCTGCAAGGCTTTTGCAGCAAGGCGTAAATAGACTTCAGTTTTCCCGCTTCCTGTGACACCGGAAAGAAGATATCTTTGGAAACCTTTATTAATACTGTTATTAACTTCATTTACTACTTTTTCCTGCTCCTGTGTAAGTTCTGGCGGAGTGTCAGGATCAACAGGATCCCCAAAAGGATCCTGAAAAACCTGCTTTTCAATAATATCAATATAGCCTGCCTTATGCAGGGGTTTGATCAATGCCGGGGCTGTGGGAACCTGTTTTCGAAGGTTTGTAAGGGATATCTCTTTTTCCTTTTCAAGAATTTTAAGTATGAGTTTTCTCTTTTTGGAAAGTATAATTTTTTCCCTGGATGATTTTGACAGAGAGATGAATTTCTCCTGCCTGAGCCTGGTTTTATCCTTTGCAAGCTTATAGGTTTTGTTCACAAGTCCTGCTTTTTCCATCTTTCTTATTAGATTATTGATACTGGGATTACTGCTTTTTTTCACAAGGGCCTTAAGGGGCATTATTCCATGGCTTTTATTTAAAATCCCAATAACTTCAGATTCTCCCGGAGTAAGTTTTTCTTTTCTGTTTTTACTGCCTTCAGGAGAAATTGACACCATGGATATATCATGCTGATCAAGGCCTGATGGAAGAGCTGTTTTAATAACATCACCAATGGGATGAATATAATAATTACTTATCCATCTGAAAAACTGCACCATTGATCCTGGAAAAAGAGGCATATCATCCAGAATATCAAATATTAATTTTGCCTTGAATTTTTCAGGTTTTCTGCTCTTTTTTAATACATATCCTGTAACACGCCGTTTTCCAAAGGGCACAAGCACGCGCATTCCAGAAGATACCAGGCTCACAAGGTGTTTTGGAATTTTATATGTATAGCTGTTAAAAAGAGGCAGCAGCACAGCAACTTCTATATATTCATCCTTTTGAACCATCTGTTCTCTTTTGCATATAATGGAAATAATTTCAATTAAACTTTATTATTCTTACCCATTATTTTCTTGACTATTATTTCTAATTTTACTAAATTTTTATGGACTATTCAAAATTTAAATAAATTATGACTGATTATATTATAAAGATACAAAGGGAAAAAACATGACTGTCTACGTGGAAAATCACCCGCTGATAAAGCATAAGCTTGGCCTAATGAGAAAAGAGAATATCAGCACAAAGGATTTCAGAGACTTAAGCTCTGAAGTGGCACGGCTTTTAACATATGAAGCAACAAAAGATTTAGATACTGAAAAAAGAGTTATAAACGGATGGGCAGGAAAGGTGGAAGTGGAAAAGATCAAAGGGAAAAAAATTACCATTGTTCCCATCTTAAGGGCGGGGCTTGGCATGATGGACGGTGTGCTTGATCTTATACCTTCTGCCAAGGTCAGTGTTGTGGGTTTTTACAGAAATGAAGAGACACTTAAACCGGTTGAATATTATATAAAAATGACAAATGCAATGGATGAAAGAATTGCCCTGATACTTGATCCCATGCTTGCAACCGGCGGGACCCTGATTGCCACCATTGATGCATTGAAAAAAACAGGATGTAAAAAAATAAAAGGACTGTTCCTTGTTGCCGCCCCTGAAGGGATAAAGGCCCTGGAAGGAAAACACCCTGACGTGGATATTTATGTGGCATCTGTTGATGAAAAACTGAATGATATCGGCTATATACTTCCTGGCCTCGGGGATGCAGGAGATAAAATATTCGGTACAAAATAATAACTTAAAACAAATTATGAATATGGAAAAAATTATGAATCAGACATCTACCACTTATGACTTTAGAATCAAGGATTGTTTTCTAGGCGCCCAGATGCTTTTTGTAGCCTTTGGGGCTCTGGTACTTGTACCTCTTCTCACCGGACTTGACCCAAATGTTGCCCTTTTCACAGCAGGTGTGGGAACCATTATTTTTCAACTAATAACCAGGGGTAAGGTCCCGATATTCCTTGCATCATCCTTTGCATTTCTTCCGCCCATAATGTACGGTGTTGGCAAATGGGGCATTCCCCAGACCATGTGCGGTCTTGCAGCAGCAGGCGGTGTTTATATTATTCTAAGTCTTCTTGTGAGGTGGCAGGGCAGCAATATTATAAAAAAAATCCTGCCGCCGATTGTTACAGGCCCTGTTATAATGGTTATCGGACTCATACTTGCCCCGGTTGCTGTAAATATGGCCATGGGTAAAACAGGGAACGGATCTGCTGTTCTTTATCCTGAAAAGACAGCATTGATTATCGGCCTTTCAGCCCTTGCAACCACAGTATTAATATCAATTCTCGGTAAAGGTTTTATAAAACTTATACCTATTATATGCGGTATAATTGTTGGATATATTCTATCTCTCAGTTTTGGAATAGTTGATTTTTCAGCCATTGCAAAGGCATCCTGGTTTGCATGGCCCAATTTTGTCATGCCTGAATGGAATACCCAGGCAATTTTTTATATTGTTCCCATTGCAATTGCGCCGGCCATTGAACACTTTGGTGATATTGTCGCTATTGGAGGAGTTACAGGCAAGGATTACCTGAAAGACCCGGGAATACAGAACACAATGCTGGGAGATGGTATAGCCACCTCCTTTGCATCCATGCTTGGCGGCCCCCCAAATACAACGTATTCTGAAGTTACAGGTGCTGTGGCCTTAACAAAGGTTTTTAACCCTGCCATTATGACCTGGGCTGCAATCACAGCAATTCTTCTTGCCTTTGTGGGTAAACTGGGTGCAATCCTTCAGACCATTCCATCACCTGTAATGGGTGGAATAATGCTTCTTCTTTTTGGTGCCATCATGGTAATTGGTCTTAATACCCTGGTAAAATCAAAAGAGGATCTTATGGAGCCCCGTAATCTATCCATAGTTGCACTGATACTGATATTCGGCATAGGCGGTATGAGCTTTTCAGCAGGTGAGTTTTCACTACAGGGCATCGGGCTTGCAGGCATACTTGGTGTTTTAATGAACCTTTTACTGCCGGGAAAGAAAAATGAAACCTCATCATAAATAAATTTTTATCCATGGGACCATTATCTGACAAATCACTACCAAACACTGCAATGCTGGCATTCAGATATGGAACCATAAGTAAAAATGAATTTGAACTTGTAAATAAGCTGTACAATAAAGCATCAGGCAGCTCATCTTTTGCTGATATTCTCATAAATCAGGGATTTGCAACCAGGCACCAGGCAGGTTTACTTAAAATTATCCGTGATTTTTATCTGATCCGGCACCAGAGCAGAGCGTTTGGAAATATAGCTGTTAAACAAGGGTTTGCAACCAGGCAGGATATTAAAAACGCTCTTACCATCCAGAGAACTGCCTTTAAAAAAAAGAAAACCAACAGACTTATTGGTGATATCCTTGTTGAATCCGGGGTTATGACAAAAAAACAGCGGGATCAGATTTTAAAAGAGCAAAAAAATCTTGAAAAAGAAAAACAGGATAAAAAAGAAAAGAGTGCTTCCTCTCTGCCTGCCATCTCCCTTGTTGTCTCAGATGATTCCATGGATGTACTCATTATGGTTAACAGACAAAACCAGGCAGATAAAAGCATTACTGTGAACAAAATAAAAACAGAACTTGAACAAAAGCAAATCAAATACGGACTCTTTTCTGATTCCATTATTCAATGCTTTATTGATGGAGGAGACACTGTTTTCTCCATTGCCAGGGGTTCCTTTCCACTGAAATATGATAATAGGGCAATCACCTTTTTTTTTAATCCAGATAATATTGAAAAAGAGTATGTAAAAAAGGGAGATTGCCTTGCCCGGCAGAAAATTTCTGTAAAAGATATTAAGGGTAAAGATGTTTTTTCCAGACCCATAACAAGGGATAAGCTGAAAAACATGCCTGCTTCTTTATTAAGGTGCGGATCAGGCACGAGGCTTTCCAGGGACAGTCAAAAAATATTTGCCAAAAAAACAGGCATGCCCTTTTTTTCAGTTTACAAAAAATTCTATATTCATCCTGTGTGCAATATTCTGGAAGATGCTGATGCAGGATACGGCAGAATAGAAGAATTTGCCAATATAAATATTTCCGGGACATTGGGCAGTGCCTTCCCTGTTACAGCCGGCAGTATTGAGGCAAAGGAGATCCGGGGTACAGAGATTAAAGCCAATGGGAATATCACAGCAGAGTTTGGTATTACCAGAGCATCCATCCGATGCCAGGGTGATGTCAAAGCAAAGTACATCAGAAATTCAACAATTGAAGCCTTTGGTGATGTGATTGTCCAGCATGAAATAATAGATTCAAAAATAATAATCAGCGGAAAATTAAAAGGATCAGGTGCCAGGGTTATTGCTTCACATATTTCTGCTAAAAACGGCATAAAGATTAAACGCTGCGGCAGCAGTGTTACAGAACCCTGCACCCTGGCAGCCGGGCGTGATGACCATGCCCTGCTTGAATCAAAAAATATTGATCATGCAATTAAAAATATAAAAACAGAACTTGACAGTTTAAGGGAAAAAAGAGCAGAACTTGTTAAAAGAACAGATCAGCTTTATAAACAAATGGCCAGACTCAAACAATTCCATGACACAGCAGAAAAAAAGAAAATAAAACTTGAAAGCCAGCTCAAAGGCCGCGAAATCAATAAAAAAACCCGGGTTCTGTTAAACAAGCTGAAAAATAAAATTAAAATAAGTATAAATTCATTAAAAGAATTAAATAGTAACAAAAAAAGAATTGAAAGTAAGCTTAAAAAAATTGACAGCACCATTAAAATTACCAGAAAAGATGTTGAAAATAAAATTTCATCATTGGAAAACGACCGGTCAATTATCTTACATCTGGCATCAAAACAACCCGGACAGCCGGAAATCAATATAAAAGATAATGTGTTTGAAAAAACTGTTTTAAAAGGAATCTTTTCCGAAAAAACCATTGAAAAGTCCTTTAACAAAGTAATAGTCAAAGAGGTCAGAACAACCAATACAAAATCAGGTCATTCACTTAAAATCTTTAAAGGTTGAAAATTGAAAAACAGCTTATTGTAAGAAAAACCTGCTCCCTGGATATGTGCCATAAAAAAAACAGACGTTGAACTTTCAAAAAGCTTGCACAATCCTGCATGGATTGATATGGTTTTAAACAGCCCGGGGGAAGAAGTGCTATGCTTTATCGAAAACCACCATAACTTTACGTTTAAAAGGTATATTAAAAAAGTATTTCTAACTTTAATTTTTAAAAGTGGAGGAAAGAATGGGGATTTTAAGAATTAATACACAGGAAAAAAGTTACAAATTTGAAGAACCATCACAGGATTTTGCAGGGCTTGGAGGCAGGGCACTAACATCTAAACTGGTGCTGGATGAAGTTCCGGCAACATGCCACCCCCTGTCAAAATTTAATAAACTTATTTTTGCACCGGGTTTGCTTGCAGGCTCTCCTGCTGCAAGTTCCGGCAGGCTGTCAGCCGGGGCAAAATCACCCTTGACAGGAGGCATAAAAGAGTCAAACTCCGGCGGGCTTGCTGCCCAGAAACTTGCACGGCTTGGAATAAATGCCGTTGTTCTTGAGGATAAACCTGAAAAAAACAGCTTAAGCTTAATTGTAATAAAAAAAGATACTGTTGAAATCCTTCCAGCCGATGAGTATGAAGGCAAGGGCACCTATGAGGTAATGGAATCGCTGTGGAGTAAATATGGTAAAAACGCAGGTGTCCTGTGCATAGGACAGGCAGGGGAACAATGCCTTAAGGCGGCTAGCATCCAGCAGGCTGATATGAACGGAAGACCTGGACGTGCCCTGGGCAGAGGCGGCCTTGGTGCTGTTATGGGTTCAAAAAGGATAAAAGCAATTGTAATAGATGACAAGGATGTACCAAGGCTTGAAATGAAAGACAAGGAAGCATTTAAAGCTGCAAATAAAAGGTGGGTTCAAATGCTCAGGGAACACCCTGTATCAGGAGAGGGACTTCCCGCACTGGGCACAGCTGTACTTGTTAATGTTGTTAATGAAGCAGGCGGATTCCCCACAAAAAACTTCAGGGACGGCAGATTTGAACATGCCAATGATATAAGCGGCGAAAAAATAGCCGAACTCATTGGCGAACGTGGCGGCATAACAACAGAGGGCTGTCATCCCGGCTGCACCATGAAATGTTCAAATGTTTATAATGATAAAGATGGAAAAGTACTTACCACAGGTTTTGAATATGAAACTGTCTGGGCCATGGGTGCGCACACATTAATAAAAGATATTGACGATATTGCAATGCTTGACAGACTCTGCGATGATTTTGGACTTGACACCATAGAAACAGGTGTTGCTCTCGGTATTGCCATGGATGGCGGCATGCTTGCCTGGGGAGATGGAAAGGGTGCCATTGATCTTGTAAAAAAGGTTGGCAAAAAAGAGTTTGAAGGTAAAATCATTGGAAACGGTGCAAAATTTGTTGGTGACACCCTGGGTGTGGACCGGATTCCTGTTGTGAAAAACCAGGCACTCCCTGCCTATGATCCAAGGGTTGTAAAGGGAGTGGGAGTTACCTATGCAACGACCCCCATGGGTGCAGACCATACTGCCGGGTATGGTGTTACAGCAAACATTCTAGGTGTTGGCGGTAATGTTGATGGATTGAAAAAACCTGGAAATGTTGAACTCTCCCAGGGTCTTCAAATTGCAACAGCTGCCATTGATGCAGCAGGCCTTTGTGTGTTTGTAGCCTTTGCAGTGCTTGATAATGAAGACGGTGTCCAGACCATTGTTAATATGCTGAATGCACAATATGGTCTCTCTCTGACACCCGACGATGTAGTGGCACTTGGAAAATCAATCTTAAAAAATGAAAAAGAGTTTAATAAACGTGCGGGATTTACTAAACTCCATGATCAGCTGCCTGAAATGTTTGATGAAAAATTACCCCCCCATAATGAAAACTGGGGTTTTACCATTGATGAACTCCAGGAGACTTTAAACTTTTAATTATATTTTCAAAAAAAGACAGGAACAGCATCAAATATGCTCAAGAGAGCATATTTGATGCACCCTTTCCATAAAGCCTCAACTTATTATCTTAAGTTATTGGGAAAACAGCTGATAAAGATATACCTTGTTGACACCGATACTATATAAAGGTATTATATAAAAATACAATCAAAATTCATGCCACGGAGGTTACGATGTCTGTTCAGGGATTAGCAAGCTGTACCTCGGCCATAAAAGCTTTTGGGACAAAAATGGCTTCCATATCCAATAATGTCGCAAACAGCCAGTCTGTTGAATATAAAAAAGGCCGGGTTCTTTTTATGGAAGATGACAATAAGCAGGGTGTTAAAATAGATTTTACCCGCATAGACACTCCTGGCTATCTCTCTCTTTCCGGAGAAGAACTGTCCAATGTTGACCTTGCCGAGGAATTTTCCTCCATGATAATAACCAGCTTGGGTTTTGCCGCAAACGTTAAAATGGCAGGGGCAATTGATGAAATGACCGGCACCTTAATCGATATTGCAGAATAAATGGTTTTCCTAACGTCCATAATTATTGTCAGTATTCTATATTTCATGCAGGCAAGCGGTCTCATTTTTGTAACCATTGTTGCCCTGGTGGCAGAAGTGTTGAATATCAGCATGACCCATATCATAACAAAGTCTGTTGAAAAAAAACTGACTGATAAATATACAAAGCTTATTGATAGATACAAAGCAAAAATAGAACAGATGAAAAAAAGAAACCTGATTCTGGAAGGGCAGAGGGAAGATGATACAAATGCTTTGTATGAAGCACGGGAAAAAAACAAAGTCTATGAAACCCGGCTGAAAGAGTATGAAGCATTAAATTTAAAACTTGAAGAAAAAATTGAAAATCAAAAGGCAATTATAAGCAAGCTTGAAGATCTGCCAGGGGGGTCAGGCTCAGATGATGGTTCAATCTAATCTCTTTTTATTTTTATCTGTACAATCTTTCCATCTTTATTGAGATATGCCGTACCAATACCCAATACATTATTTGATGACCTGCTGATGATTTTTATTTTTTCCTCATAAAAGATTTCTGAAGAAAATCTCTTTTTTTCAGGCTTTTTTTTGTTTAAATTCTCTGTTGCTTCATTTTTTTGAATATTCTCTGCCTTGGTCCTGGTTTTTTTCTTTAATTTTTCAGCATTCTTATACCGGGCAGAATTTCGCGAGGAGATCAGCTTGCCAACCCCGTCAAAATCTTTATTGTCTTTATCATTACCACAGGCAGGCAATGATATAATTATGCAGCATAAAAGCGCATATAAATATATTGGTTTTATATGCATCTTGCTCCCCGGATATATTCAGGCTTCTTCAACAGTAAATCTTCGATTCAGCCTCATTGTAGTGAAAAGACCGTAAACGTCTTTAATAACATTTACTACTTTAAGGTTTCGATCAGCCTTATTCAAAGTGTTATGTGCAGCAATGATAACTCCTATACCTACGGAATCAACCATTTCAGCTCCATCCAGGTCAATATAAAAATCACCATTGGATTCTTTAATGGCTGAAAGAAGTTCATTTTTAAAATCTTCAGCCATGGAAGCCACAACATCTATGCCAGGCTTAATTGTAATTTTATCTCCATCCTTAATAATTTCACTCATTCTTTTCTCCTTTAATAGTAATTCATACATTATCTTATAAAAATATCATTAAAAAAAGAGCTTATCAAGTGTATATTCTTAAATTGTGGTATTGTTGAATAATATTATTCTAATATAAACTTACGATTATTTCAATAACAATACCAAAATAAAATTTTCTTGTAAAATTTTGAAAAATCGAGTATAAGAATTTTTCCGGCCGGGTTAGGTCGGGATGACTTAATTATTCTGGTTGGTCGCCGCGTAATAGAATGTCATGAACCTCGTCAGGTCCGGAAGGAAGCAGCGATAAGTGATCTTTTCTATGTCGTGGATTGATTCCGGCCAGACAATAATGTTGTTCCTGGCCCCTGGCCGGTTTTTTATCAAAACTTCTGTTTTTTCTTTTCAAATCCATGGTTTATATCTTGACATGCCTGTAATTAGTCTTATTTTTCACCACATAATGGAAATTTATTGTGTTCGGATATTAAATTAGGAGATATTGTGGTTAAAAAAAATAAGAAAGATTCAGACAAAACCCGGGGAAAAGAAAAAGAAGCCCCGGAAAAAAAAGAGAGAAAAGAGCCTGGTATACATGAACTAAAGGCTTTACTTGAGGCGGAAAAAGACCGCACCCTGAGACTTTCTGCTGAGTTTGAAAATTATAAAAAACGATCAGGTAAAGAGACCCGGGATTTCAAAAAATTTGCCAATGAAACATTGCTCAAGCAGTTGTTCTCAGTGGTTGATAACCTGGAACGGGCCATTGATACATCCGTTGAAAATGCAGAAAATAAAAGTCTCCTTGAAGGTGTCAAGATGACCCACAAAGAGATGATGAAAATTTTTGAAGCCTTCTCAGTAAAGCCTTTAAAAGCTGAAGGTGAGCTGTTTGATCCTAATTTTCACCAGGCTGTTACACAGGAGGAAACTGATTCTTATCCGGACAACACAGTTATTAAAGAACTCCAGAAGGGCTATTTGCTTCATGACAGACTGGTAAGACCATCCATGGTTATTGTATCCAAAAAGTCAGAAAAAAAAGCAAAAGAGGAAAAAAAAGAGAATACTAATTAAAAATTTCAATACATTTGTAAGGGGGCAATATGAGTAAAATAATAGGAATCGATCTTGGAACAACAAACTCTTGTGTTTCTGTCATGGAAGCAGGTGGAGAAGCCAAGATAATCACCAATGCTGAAGGAGGACGTACCACTCCTTCTGTTGTGGCAATTACAGAGAGTGGCGAGCGCCTGGTGGGACAGACAGCCAAGAGGCAGGCAATTACAAACCCTGAAAACACTGTATTTGGTGTAAAAAGGCTGATAGGAAGAAAATTTGATTCAGACATAATCCAGAATGATATAAAAATACTTCCCTATAAAATTGTCAAGGCAGCCAATGGAGATACAAGAATTGAGCTTAAGGGCAAACAGCACAGCCCGGCAGAAATATCTTCCTTTATTCTTTCCAATATTAAAAAAACTGCAGAAGATTATCTGGGCGAGGAAGTAAAAGAGGCTGTCATCACCGTTCCTGCATATTTTAATGACAGCCAGCGCCAGGCAACAAAAGATGCGGGCAAGATTGCAGGACTTGATGTTAAAAGAATAATAAATGAGCCGACAGCTGCTGCCCTGGCCTACGGATTAGATAAAAAAGGCGAGGAAAAAATAGCGGTCTTTGATTTGGGCGGTGGTACCTTTGATGTATCAATCCTTGAAATCGGAGATGGTGTGTTTGAAGTAAAATCAACAAATGGTGATACCCATCTTGGTGGTGAGGATTTTGACTTAAGAATAATTGATTACATTGCAGATGAGTTTAAAAAAGACCAGGGCATTGACATAAGATCTGACAAAATGGCCCTTCAGCGTTTAAAAGAAGCTGCGGAAAAGGCAAAAATGGAACTTTCCAATGCTGTTGAAACGAGCATAAATCTTCCCTTTATTACAGCAGATTCTTCAGGACCAAAGCATCTTGATATTAAACTTACAAGGGCAAAACTTGAATCCCTTGTGGCAGATCTTCTGGATAATCTGGAAAAACCATGTATTACTGCCATAAAAGAGGCTGGCATGAGTAAAAATGATATAAACGAGGTTGTTCTGGTTGGTGGAATGACCCGTATGCCGGCAGTACAGGAAAGAGTTGAAAAAATATTCGGTAAAAAACCCCATAAAGGTGTAAACCCGGATGAAGTTGTTGCCATGGGAGCTTCCATCCAGGCAGGTGTTCTCCAGGGTGATGTCAATGATGTTCTTTTACTTGATGTAACCCCGCTCTCCCTGGGTATTGAAACCCTGGGCGGTGTTATGACAAAACTCATTGAAAAAAACACAACAATACCCACAAAAAAGAGCCAGACTTTTTCAACCGCTGCTGACAACCAGCCTGCAGTATCAATCCATGTTCTCCAGGGCGAAAGGGAGATGGCAAGCGGGAATAAAACCCTTGGCCAGTTTGAATTGACAGATATACCACCGGCACCACGGGGAGTTCCCCAGATTGAAGTATCCTTTGATATTGATGCCAATGGAATTGTACATGTTTCTGCCAAGGATCAGGCAACGGGTAAAGAGCAGTCCATCCGCATTACAGCTGCAAGCGGCCTTTCCGATGAAGAGATCGATAAAATGATCAAAGATGCAGAACTCCATGCAGAAGAAGATAAAGCAAAAAAAGATCTTGTGGATGCAAGGAATACTGCCGATGCCATGATAAGCCAGACCGAAAAAACCTTAAAAGAGCATGGTGATAAAGTTGATGATGAAACAAAGAAAAAAATTGAAGCAGGTATTGAAGCTTTAAAACAGGTTAAGGACAGCGATGACAAAGAAGCGATAAAACAGAAAACCGATGCCCTGGCCGAGGCTTCCCATAAACTTGCCGAGGTCATGTATCAGCAGGCATCCCAGGAAGGTGCTGCAGGAGCAGCCGGGGCTAACCCGGGCCAGACAGACTCACCAAAACAGGATGATGATGTTGTTGATGCTGATTTTGAAGAGGTTGATAAAGATAAATAATAGTTAGAAATTAAAATTTGTTGTATATAATCCCACTGTGTTCTATATTTATCTGCACAGTGGGATTTTTTTAATTTAGGTTGATTTGATGATTATTACTGAAATACTTGCCAGGAACAACAGGCTATATCCAAACAAGACTGCTTTAATTGAACGCTCTCCTGCCGAAAACACCAGACGTTCCATGACCTGGAAAGAGTTTTATAACCAATCCAATCAACTTGCCCATGGCCTTATAAAACTTGGTGTAAAAAAAAATGATAAGGTTGTGCATCTTATGATGAACTGCCTTGAATGGCTCCCGGCATACTTTGGAATCTTGAAGACAGGTGCCTGGGCAGTACCTTTGAATTTCAGGTTTGAACCGGAAAAAATCCTGCTTTGTACAAAGGTTGCAGAACCCAGGGTTTTTATCTTTGGTGAGGAGTTCATTGAGAAAATAGAGAGCATAAAAGATAAGCTTGATCAACTGAAGCCTTCTGTTGAGACCTGGCTTTTTCTGGGAGATAAGGAAAAATGCCCTGAATTTGCATTTAATTTTTCTGATTTTATTGAAAATCTCCCAATATCTGAACCTGAAAATATCAATATTTCAATCGAGGATGAAGCTGCTCTATATTTTACATCCGGAACAACAGGTGTCCCCAAGGCGGTTTTGCTGACCCATAGAAATCTTGAGCATGCATGCTATGTGGAAAACAGCCACCATAAGCAGACCCATGATGATATCTTTCTTTTAATACCGCCCCTCTATCACACCGGGGCCAAGATGCACTGGTTTGGATCTTTTATTGTGGGGGGTAAATGCATACTGTTAAAAGGTGTAAAACCCCACTGGATTTTAGAGGCAATTTCCGAAGAAGAGGTGACCATAGCATGGCTCCTTGTCCCCTGGGCCCATGACATTTTATTTGCAATTGAGTCTAAAAAAATTGAGCTTTCAGATTATAAACTTGATCAATGGTGGCTGATGCATGCTGGTGCCCAGCCAGTATCACCTGCATTGATCAAGGAGTGGAAAACCTATTTCCCAAATCACTCCTATGATACAAACTATGGTCTCACAGAAGCCACAGGACCTGGGTGTGTTCACCTGGGCCTTGAAAACAGCGATAATGTCGGTCCCATTGGTGTTCCAGGATTTGACTGGGAATGCCAGGTGGTTGATAAACAGGGAACCAGGCTGCCAAGGGGGGAGACAGGTGAATTAATCGTCAAGGGCCCGGGCATAATGAAGGAGTATTATAAAAACCCTGAAGAGACAAAAAAAGCATTAAGGGATGGGTGGCTTTTTACCGGTGATATGGCCCGGTATGACCGTAAAGGATTTATCTGGCTTGTGGACAGACTTAAAGACCTGATCATTTACGGCGGTGAAAATGTTTTTCCCAATGAGATAGAAAATTTCTTTCTGGAACATAAAAAAATAAAAGATATTGCTGTCATTGGTATTCCTGATAAACGCCTGGGAGAGGTTCCTGCTGCCATTGTTGAGGTAAAGGCAGGAATGGAGCTGACTAAACAGGAGATAATGGAGTTTGGCAGAGATCTTCCTAAATACAAAAGGCCGAAAAAGATATTTTTTGATAAAATTCCAAGAAACCCGACTGGTAAAATAGAAAAACCAAAACTGAGAAGGCTCTATGCAAAAGATGAAAGAAAAGATATTACCAAGCTTTTTCAATAAATATATAATGGCAGTGTTAATATGCCTGGCACTTGTGTGCCCGGCTTACGGCCAGGAGACAGACACAAAAACATTGAGTCAATGTTTAAAGGGAATTGAAACACGATATGGCAAAAAAAGCTTTGAAGCTGATTTTTTTCAAATCTCAAACTTAAAAGCCCTTGAAATCGATGAAACAGCATCAGGCAAAGCAATGTTCAGCTTTCCCGGTAAAATGAAATGGGAATATATTAAACCAGGGCAGCATAAAATCATTACAAACGGAACAATGTTATGGATATACAGACCAGATCAGAACCAGGTAATAACAGGAAGCGCAAAAAAATTCTTTAAACAGGGTGCAGGGGGTTCTTTTCTTTCTGATATATCCATTCTCAAAGAAAATTATACAATAAGCATTAAAGAGAACAGAGATAAAATCATTAAACTCAAACTTATACCAAAGGTGAAAACACCTGAGATTCAATCAATCATAATTGTTGTTGAGAAAAAAAGCTTTAACATTAAAAAAATTATCACTTCAAACATATATGAAGATACAATAGGCATTGAATTTCACAATATGAAGTTTAGGCATATTGATGATTCTGTTTTTGAATTCAAGCTCCCGGAAAACAGCAATGTTATTAATATGGACAATCAGATAAATTAAATTTTAAGGAAAACTTTTAATGAAAGACAAAATAAGAGACCTTGTTAAGAAAAAAAACGCTGTTATTCTTGCCCATAATTACCAGCCACCGGAAATTCAACAGATTGCTGATCTTTGCGGAGATTCCCTGGAGCTTAGTATCAAGGCTTCAAAAACAAGTGCAAAGATCATTGTTTTCTGCGGAGTGAAATTCATGGCTGAAACAGCTTCAATTCTTTCACCGGAAAAACAGGTTATCCTGCCGGTTAAGGATGCAGGCTGCCCCATGGCTGACATGGTTACACCTGCAGCACTGGAAAAAAGAAAGGCTGAACTTAATGGAATCCCTGTTGTAACATATGTGAATTCAAGTGCTTCGGTCAAGGCGCTTTCAGATATATGCTGCACTTCAGCCAATGTCATTGATGTCATAAACTCCATTGATTCTGATGAAATTTTAATGACCCCGGATAAAAATCTTGCAGGGTATGCAGCATCAAAAACAGAAAAAAAGATATATCCATGGGAAGGATGCTGCCCCTACCATGATAAACTGTCAAAAAAAGATGTTATAAAGGCAAAGGAAAAATACCCTGAAGCACTGTTCATTGCCCACCCTGAATGCCCGCCTGAAATTTTAGAATTGGCCCATGCCATTGAAAGCACATCCGGCATGATAAGATTTGCCCGGGAATCTGAAAATGACAGCTTTATCATTGGAACAGAAACAGGTCACCTTTATCCCCTGTCACAGGCCTGCCCTGATAAAAAATTTTTCCCGGCTTCGGATAAAACATTTTGTCAGGATATGAAAAAAATAACCCTTGACCATGTACTCAAGAGCCTTACAAATCCAAAGCAGTTTGAAGTCAAGGTTCCTGAAGAGATAAGAAAAAATGCCTTTGCAGCAGTAAAACGCATGATTGATTTAAAACATAATTAAAGTGTTATTTCAGATGCAGCCAGGATTTTAGTTTTATGGCAATAAAGGAATACATAGACCCGGAATTTGAACAATTAATGGGCAGAAAGCATGACCAGACTGCTTTTAAACTCTTGTGGGACAGAGATGATCCCTGGTTTGACGAACCCAATATCGGGCGCAGGGATTCAAAAAAAGCATGGAGCGGTGTTACAAAAATCAGATATAACAACCATGCATTTTTTTTAAAAAAACAGGAAAACTATTTTACCTATTCTGTAAGGCCTCCCCTTCGTCAGCTGGTTGTACAAAAGGAGTATTCAAATATCAAACTCTTTGAATCCCTTGGAATTCCAACCCTGGACATTGTATATTTAGGTATCAGTAAAAAACTTAAAAAAAACCGGGGTATCATTATTACCAAAGCCCTTGACAGGTATATGCCCCTTGATGAAGTTGAAAAAATATTTTTAAGCCCTGTGAAACCAGGTCAGATCAAGATAAAAAAAGCAGTAATCAAAGGCATTGCAAAATTGATTCAAAAAACCCATATGCATGGATTGATGCATAACTGCCTGTATCCAAAACATATATATGTCAACAAAGAATTCTGTGAAACCGGGCAGGAAAACTGCCATGCTCCGGCTGTAAGGTTTATTGATTTAGAAGGCGCAAAAAAAGTTTCAAAAAAAAGCAGCAGACAGCTAAGGGACCTTGAAACTCTGAACCGGCGCCTTCCTGCACTTGAAAATAAATATAAAATATATTTCCTTCTCAACTATCTCAATAAAACCAGCCTTGACCAGGAAGCAAGACAACTTATTAAAAAAGTAAAAAGTATCAGCAGATAAGGGTATTATACCTGGTCTTTCTGCTTTTTCCTGACCAGAATATTTTCCAGGACAAGATATTCAAGATCACAGGCAAAAAACATATTTAATGCATCTTCCGGAGTGCATACCACAGGCTCACCCCGGCGGTTCAGGGATGTATTAAGCACAACAGGATTGCCTGTGAGTTTTTCAAGCTCCAGAAGAAGATTATAGTATTTTGGGTTACTCTTTTTTGAAACAACCTGGGCCCTTGCTGTTCCGTCCTCATGGACAACCTCGGGGATGCGCTTCTTCCACTCTTCTGCCACTTCAAAGGTAAAGGTCATGTAGGGAGCAGGGTGGCTGGTCTGAAGGATATCCTCTGCAACAGTATCAAGAATGCTGGGACAGAATGGCCGCCACCGTTCCCTGTATTTAATCTGTTCATTTATGCGGTCTGAAATTCCTTTTATGCTGGGACAGCCAAGGATGCTCCTGCACCCCAGGGCCCGGGGGCCAAACTCCATACGCCCCTGGAACCATGCCACAGGGCTGCCGCCGGCAAGGAGCTCTGCCGTTTCTTTTGCAGTGTTATCCATGGTTTTCCATGTTATTGTCTGTCTGTTTTTTTTATCTTTTTCCAATGCCTTGACAGCTTCCAGACATTGGTTATTGGTAAACTCCGGCCCGAGAAACACATGTTCCATTTTTTCCACAAAAATTCCCATGCATGATGCTGCATAGGATGCAGCACCAACAGCTGTTCCGGCATCACTGCCTGCAGGCTGTGCAAACAGCTCTTTTACATACGGAAGAGCTATTATACGCTGGTTAAGCTTAACATTAAGGGCACCGCCTCCTGCAAAGCAGAGCTTTCCCGTCTCCCTTAAGATATCCCCCAGATAATGATCAATAAGCCCCAGGGAGACCTTTTCAAAAAGATGCTGCATTGCAGCTGCATAATCCACATAGGGATCATCAATATCGTCCCCCACCCGCTGGGGTCCAAGCCAGTTCACAAGCCTGGGGCTGAAATAGTATTTTTTACCCTTTGCATCCTTATAACGCCTGAGTCCAACTGTATTTAAATATTGCGTGTTTACCTTGAAAAATTTTTCACTGTAATCAATCAGCCTTGAAAAATCATATTTTTCAGGATCACCATATGGTGCCATGCCCATAACCTTGTATTCACCATCCAGCATTTCAAATCCAAGGTATTGGGTAAAGGCACCGTACATGCCCCCCAGGGAATCAGGGTCAAAGAACTCTTTTATTTTATAAATTTTTCCATTCTCTCCATACCCGAAAAATGTGGTGGCATACTCTCCTTTACCATCAATTCCTAAAATTGCGCATTTTCCCTTAAACCCGCTGAGATGATAGGCAGAGCTTGCATGGGCAAGGTGATGTTCCACCGGCACAAATCTTATTTTTTCCCAGGGTATGCCGAGATTATTAAGCAGACCCTTGACCCTGCGTATATTTCGTCTATAATGACGATTACCATTGAACAGGGCATCCAGTGCGCGGTCAGGGGCATACCAGTAACGTCTGGCAAAATACCATCGGCCCGGAGATGCAAGGCTTACTTTAGCAAAGGGGAATGCTACAACATCAACATTTTCAGGCTGTATACCCGCATATTCAAGACAAAAAGCAGCAGCTTTTTCCGGCATTTTATTTTTTGCATGCTTATCCCGGATAAAGCGCTCCTCTTCGGCTGCTGCCACAAGTTTTCTTCCCACATAAACTGCTGCGGACGGGTCATGGGTTAATGCACCGGAAAGCCCGAGTATTACTTTTTCCATTTTTCAGTATATTCCTCACTCTTTTTCATTATATCCAATGTTAAGTTCCTGTTTTCAAGCTCTTTAAAAAATTTCAAATAATCAATGGTTTTCAGATCTCTGGTATCTTTTACAATAAAATAAGCTTCCTTAAAAATGGGGCCAAACCCCTTTTCCATGACAAGAACAGGTCTTAAAATATTTACTCCCTGCTCCTTGAGCATGTGAGCATTGCGCCAGGCAGTCAGTGCCCCTGATTTTTTTCTATAATGCTTAAGAACATACAAGGTATTATTAATGGTAATTTTATATATTGCAAAGGTTTTTTCAAAATTAAGTAAAATACCCTCTTCCCTGATACTATCCAGATCTTTCACAATTTTTGAAAATCCTGAATCAAAGGCTTTTCTGTCACACACAAAATTTATATTCCAACTTTTATGGCGGACAAACTCTGAGCACTCCCTGAAAATTTTCCTTAAATACTTTTTCTCTTTTTTCCCCCTGACCCTTTTAAGTTCAATAAGTAAAGAGGATAAATATGAACTGCTTGCCTCCCATTGTCTGCATTGGGCATAATACTCAGTTGATGCTCCTATTAAATTATCAAAACAAGGGTAAAACTGACTGAAAAAAAGGGCAAGGTTTTTAAGGCTTGTACCCTGTGGAAGGGGAGTGCCCATTTTTTTTGTATCCACACTGTCACCATCAATGGTATATATTTTATCATGGGACAAAAGGAAATTTCCAAGGTGGAGGTCATCCTGCTTAATTCCATAATTGTGGAGAAGGGCAATTTCCCGGATTATTTTTTTCTGAAGGCTCTTATATTTTTCAATATCATCATCAATTTCACTTAATACTGCCACCATGTCCTGTGCAGGGTTGATCTGTTCAAGCCCTATCACCCTTTCACAACCTTTCTCAACCCTTCCGTAAAAAACAATACCCGGGGTATTAATACCCGAAGAAGCCATTGCTTTAAGCCCGTTTAACTCTTTTTTATAATAGTGACCTGTTCTCATTGAATTTAAAAAAAACTTCATTACAACGGGTTTATCATCAAACATGCCTGAACAGACCAGCCGCTTTCCAGGGGCAATTCTGAGGGCTTTGTCAGCAGTAACCTGAAGAATTCTTCCTCTGCTTTTGATCATAACAGTAAAGGGAAGATTGAGTTTTCTGGTTTTAACAGGAAAAATAAAGTCACCTGCTTGAGAATTTATTGTTGTTTTTTTATTAATATGGTGTAACTCCTTATATAAGATCCATAAAAAGCAATACATTATCAAACATAGTTTAATAAATCATCTGTAAATAACAGATAAATCTTTACGGCAGGGTATGGAGTGCAGCCTGTATACAGGATAACCTATCATTAAAGCACCAAATATTTTATAACCTCTGGGAAGGTCAAGGTGCTTTTCAAGGGGAGCATAGTTGCTGGCAGCCCGTGTAAAATAACCTGCCCAGCAGGTACCAAGCTTACCTGCATGGGCAAACAGCTCAATATAGGTCAAGGCAATCCCTGCCTCTGCTCCGCTCCAGAAATAATCTGCCTGGCCCAGGACAATGAGCAGATGGGGTGCTTTTCTGAGTATAAGGTCCTCACCCTTTTCCCATTGTTCAAGGATCTCTTTTGAGATATTATTCTCTTTGATCCAGTCAATGGTAAGTTCTGCAAGCCTTTGTACCTCTTCACAGGATTCAATAACAATCCATTTAAGACTCTGTTTGTTTGTGGCAGTTGGAATCCATTTTGTAATGGATAAAATTTTTTCAAGCTCTTTTCGTGAAATCGGTTTGTTTTTAAATCTTCTGACAGAACGCCTGGTCTTAAGCAACCTGGCAGCTTCATTTCCAGAGATTATTGATTGTTTATCAAACCTTACAGGATCTTCCCTGTTTTTAACAATATTTATGGCACCTGATGGGCAGATACATACACACTGGCCGCAGTTTATACAGAATTTTCTATACTCTTTAAGAAGTTCCATCTGATTATTCTTATTTCTGTCCAGTATAAATCCATAGGGACAGACAGCTGAACAGAGATTAACTGTTTTGCAACTGCATTTATCGTGATCAATTACTATTTCCAAATATTACCTCCTCTATTTTACGTTCATAATAAACAAGATAAACAAGAATAGAGTATGTAAAAACCTTTGTCAAACAGCTGTCAAGCTGTATTGGCAAACCCTGCACAGGATTATTGAAAGCCTGTTTCCCATGCATGTTATCTTTTTTAAGAGCATTTGTTTGACATTTTGATCCATATGAACAATAATTGCTTCTGATTAAGTATGGGTAGGGGACAAGTAAAATTATATTGGATAACTATCTGATATAATTACTTAAACCGACACTTATTAACAGGAGGAATAAGATGAAAACGAAGATAATTATTTTTTTGATGATATTGTCAATGTTCACTTTCTTTTCCGGTGTGTGCCTTGCAGAAGACCTGGCTGCCGGTGAAGAAGAGCTGCAGGTAATGGTACCTGACCAGGATGCAGCCATAACTTTTCAGGAAATTGATGAAAATAAAATTCTGGTTTCAGCTGTTGATTCGGAAAATAACCCTGTTAAAGGGTTGACAAAGAACGATTTTATTATAAAAAAAGGCGGTAAAAAAGCAATTATAACCGCAGCAGAAGTTCTCAATACAAGAAAAGATGTCAGCATAAACTTTGTTCTGGTTGTGGATAACTCCTTTTCCATGAAACAGCGCAAGGCTATTAAACCTCTTCTGAATGCCCTGGATGAATTCTTAAAAATTGTCCGGCCCTTTGATAAGGTAACTGTTGTTATCTTTGATGAAAAAAAGAAGTTTAATATGGATGGGCACAGCCTCAGGTTAAAAACATTTCAATCAAGTAACCATGAACAACTCAGGGGCTTTTTCCAGAGAAGTTTTAAAAAGTACCTGAGTGATAAAACTTTCTTATATGAAGGTATTGCAGGAGGTCTGGAACTGATTTCACAAATGCCTGAAGAGAGCAATAAATTTTTAGTTGTTTTTACTGATGGTGAAGATATCAATAGTGAAATCAAAACAGAAGTTGTTGATAAAAAAGCAAAGGGACTGTCAAATTTCAGTGCCTATGCCATTGATTTTATGCCGTCCAAAGGGACAAACGAATATCTTAAAAAATTTTCCGAAACAAATGGCGGAAGAATATGGAAAGCAACTTCTGCTGCTAATTTACTCCCTGTTTTTAAAAAAGTTTCAACAACTTTACTCCATCAATATGTGGTTGAATATAATTTTTTAAACCCGCCCAAAGGCTCATTAACCACAACTCCATCTGCCATAACAATTGAAGAACTTACAATAATCGACAGTTCTCCTTTGCTCAGTTATATCTTTTTTGACACAGGCGAAAGTAAAATTCCCCAAAAATATAAATTATTAAAAAGCCAGGCAGAAGCAGCAAAATTTGATGATAAAACCCTGCGCAATACCATGGCTAAATATTATAATGTACTGAACATAATCGGAAAAAGATTTATTGACAACCCGGATGCCAACATGGAAATTGTGGGCTGCATCAGCAACAGAGGAAAAGAAAAGAATAAAATCGCCCTTTCCCAGGCCCGGGCTGAAGAGGTGCGGGCATATTTCCGATATATATGGGGCATTGATTCCGGCAGGATAAAGGTCACAGCCCGTAAACTGCCGGCAGTTCCCAGCACAAACAGTGTAGAAGAGGGCAGGGTTGAAAACCAGCGGGTTGAAATCTATTCTGATGATCCTGCAATACTTGATTCCATTAAAAGTATATATACCTTTGAGGTTGCAAGCTCCAACGACATAAACATTAAACCAGATATTAAAATTGGCTATGATTTAAAGGAGTGGATTATTGAAATCAAGGGTGACGGCCAATTATTAAAAACAATAAAAGGCCAGGGAAACACTATTTCTGACTGTTCCTTCAACCTTAATGAAACAGGCCTTAAAAAAATAGGATCCATGGGCAGTATTTCAATAAGTGCCACCATGACCGATGTCACAGGTGAAGTCTTTACAACCAATACAACAAACACTCCTATTAAATATATAAAAAGAGTAGAACGTGAGGCCAAAAAGCTTGAATATAAAGTGGTTGAAAAATATGCCCTGATCCTGTTTGACTATAACAGCTCTGCAATCAAGGAGAGAAATAAGACTGTTTTAGACCGTGTTGTTAAAAGGATTAAAGAACTGCCAGATGCCAATGTTACCATTGTTGGCCATTCAGATATAATAGGAAAGGAAGATTATAATGTCCTGCTCTCTCTGCGACGCGCCAAAGCAGTTTATAAAGGTGTAATGGACAGCGGCATTCCTTCACCGGAACGGGTAGTGTTCCGGGGTGACGGGCCATATAACCCTCCCTATGACAATGCCACAGCCGAGGGAAGATCCTTTAACAGGACAGTTACCATTACAATAGAATATGAAACAAACTGATAAATCAGATTAACCCTAAAACAAAAAAAGACCTTTGAACAGGAGCAACCCTTCAAAGGTCTTTTTTTAATTTCTGCTATTTATTTAAAAAAAGAACCAAAGGTATGGTGTGAAGATCATCTGAAATTTCCTGTGTTCTGCCAAGTTCCCACCCGGTACACTCTTTACACTCTTTTTTATTGATTAAAATCTGCCCGATCTGTTCCACAATACCTTTGACATTAATCACAGGATGTTTTGAGAAAACCTGGGGCAGTCCATAGGTCAGGCTGCACACCAGGCATTTATCCGGCCGTTTCTTAAGATGAAATTCCAAAGTCAGTAACCTGTCACTCAAATCTTTAAACTTAAGATTTATATCATAGGCACCTTCTTTTGCATCTCCGTATAATGCCTCAAAAAAATCATCAGATATATCTTTTCTGAAAATTGCTGCAAGCTCTTTATCGGTTATTGGAGAAGAAATTTTTACCTCCCTGAGTCATAAATAAGGTTAATAATTATTAAGCATCTTTATTTTTAAACAGCTGATTAGAAAGAATAACAGCTTCAGATACCTCACGGATTGATTTGCGCAAATCCATGCTCTGTTTCTGCAGCCATCTATAAGCTTCATCTCCTGGTATTTTGCGCTGGTGCATTAAAATTTCTTTTGCCTGTTCTATCAGCTTGCGTGCTTCAAGCTCTTCCTGTATAACCCTGGTTTTGACCATGAGTTCTGTATTGTGGATGGCAACGGCAGCCTGATTTGCAACAGCTGTTAATAGATTGATTTCTGTTTTGGGAAAATCATGGGGGCTGCTTGTAAAACAGTTTAAAACACCTATGATTTTATCATCCTTTATTTTAAGGGGAATGCCCACCATGGATATCAACCCCAGTTTTTTTGCCATCTCTCTTTCCTTAAACCTCTTGCTCCTCTGCACATCTTTTAATATCAACGGCTTTTTATGGGTAACCACCTGCCCCACCACGCCTTCATTAAGGTTTAAAGAACGATCGTTAAAATACTCCGATGCAATGGACTGTGTGGCTTTAAGTCGGATTTTTGGAGGTTTTTCCTCCTCATTCACTATCCATAACGAACATATCTCAACTCCTGTAACCCTGGCTGTAACCATGACAATCAGCTTAAGAAGGTCTTCAATGTAAATATCTGAAGTAATTGCCTGGCTGATATCGGTTAAAGCTTTAAGATATCCGTCATATGTCTCTATATTCTGTTCCATCATGGTTTTATAATATAATCAGATATTGGTACTAAAGGTCAATAAAAATTTTTATTTGCCATGGTCTGGAGGCTCTCTGCCATAAAACTTATTATAAACAAAGGTTAAAACCAGGGCAAAGGTAAGGGAGAAAATACCCAGCAGAACATCATAATAAACAGGAGCTGTGAGGGCCAGACGAATCAGCAGTGTTGCCAGGGCATAGCCGGAATTCCTGAAAACAGCAGGAAACTGCGGAAGAAAATACTGGGCAATCAGGACAAGGAGGATATCACTGAAAATCAGCATTGTAAAAAAATACTGATAAAAATTAAAACCAGGAGTGTTGGTTATAAGAAGCCATATATTAAAACAGCCCATACCGCAAAACAGAGCAAGCATTAACAGTGCAACGGTTTTTTTGGCTTTGATAAAACTTTCAAGAAAGCATCCGGAAAAAGGAGCTTCACCAAAGTTACGCAGCATTAACAAATATATTCCAAGAAGGGTAAAGATTGCAATGGCACCGCCTCCATAGGTGAGAATATGGAACAAAGCTTCATGGTGGCCACTGATATTAAGGGGAACCGGAAGGGAGGAAAGCTCTTTAAATGAACTTCTTAAAAAAATCAGGGCAAGGATTTCAAACTGTTTTCCAACGGCTTTTGACATGGAATCAGGAAGGGCAAATATCAACTCAATCACCTCTAGAATAAGGACCAGAGAAAAAGCTGTATAGATTGACATGTACTGGCTGGCCGCGATCCTCTTTGCTGCAGTTTCCGGAAAAAGGCCAAGGTTGTTAAGCTCAATAATACCAAGGGTAAATATAAAGATCACTACAATCAGAGCCGATACAAACCTGTGTGTCTTTTCCCTTTCCCAGAAAATATGAAGCACGTCAAATACATTGGACAGTGCATCTGATATTTTATCCATTTCACACCCCTTAACCCAGATGGCATTAAATCGTCTGAATGGTAAATTGTTTTAATTTTTACGATTTTTATTTAATTATTCATTGTACAACATTTTTTATGATATGTCTGTATGGAATATTATTATTCAGCAATTCCCGGTCAAAAATTATTTTTAAGACTAACAAAGGAATAAGTAAGGCCTGGATATGCTTTTTCCGTTTAGGTTTCACTTGAAACAGATGCACTCCAAAAGCATATCCAGGCCTCACTTTGCCCGATCTTATGCCCTGAAAAGCAATATAACATCTTACATTCCACACCCTAATATTTAATTTCCTTGGTCAAGTTCAGCTATCCCCCCGGAAGATCCTTGTTGTTTTCTTTTGCATACCGCTATCTCCATCTACAGGCACATTGCATAGCAAAACAAAGCAGCTGGTTTCTGTCGTACCGGATAATTTTCCAGGCTCAACCCAATCGTCTTTGTTAATAGCATCTTTGATTAAATCAGAGCATTCATTATAGTTCGCAGGTATTAATAATATCAACAACTCCTGTTTTCCTGGCATATGCTGTGACAACTGGAAGATGCTGAATGGTAAAGTCGTCAATGTTTGGTTATTTTTTCATTGAGGTTAACTATAATAAAATAAACTGGAAAAATCCAGGCGGAATGTGAGTTGTTACCTTTGCGGGGATCTTCAATTTGAAGAAACCGTCTTGACAACATCACTTTTAAAAAATAACCACCGAGAATTGCTGATTATTATTTTTATTTCAAAACAACCGGGTTTAATTTGGAAACCAGTAATGGGAACTGACAGTATGGCCCACACATGAACATGTTATATGTCCCACACAACTGCATATGCTTCCAGGCACACAATTGCAGGTGCATGTTGCACCGGCAGGTACGGGGGAGCCGCATGGAAGTGTGTATGTTATTGTCCGCCCTCCGGGCAGGTGCTTTTTATATACAATCCCCTTGACATCTTTTTTTATTTCAGAAAGATCAACCAGCCAGGTCAGCATCCTTCCAGTGTCCATCTCCCATATGCGTATGGTTTTATCATGGGAACATGACACAAGCAATGTGTCATCAGAAGAGATACTGATACAGTTCACGGGCAGTGTATGACCCTGCAGGGTTTTTTTAACCTCTCCTGAAATTCTGTCATGTATATATATAGTTTTGCTGTCAGTTCCGGAAATTATCCATTTATCGTTATTTGATACAACAGAAGTATTTATCAGAGTGTTTTCTCGAACCAAAGTGCTCCCTTTGCCGGAATCAATATCCCATATTCTTATTGTTCCGTCATCCGAAGCTGAGACAATGCTTTTACCGCTTTTATCATAAAAAACAGAATTAATATTGTTTTCATGCCCTGTAAAGGTTTTTATCAATTTCCCGGATGGAAAATCCCAGAGTTTTATGGTTTTATCGGCTGACCCTGAGACAAGGGATGATCCCTGAAAATTGAATTTTATGGAAAATACTGAATTTGAATGACCCTGGATGGTTCTGAAAAGCTTCAGCTTTGATAGATTGAAAATGTTTATTGTTCCATTGACTGAACCTGATGCAAAATATCTGTTATCCGGGCTGAAACATACAGTCCATATATAGCCTGCATGTTTGTTAAAAATTTTTACAAGCTTTCCTGTTTTAAAATTCCAGAGCCTCACTGTATTGTCTGTTGCACCTGAAATAAGATATTTTCCATTGGGGCTTATGGCAATGGCAGTGATTTTTCCGGTGTGTCCCTTTAAATATTTGATAACTTTCCCGGATGCAATTTTCCAGATTTTAATTGTTTTATCATCTGATGCCGATACAATTTTTTTATTGTCAGGGCTGAATTTAACACAATTGACAGAATTTTTGTGGGCAGTCAGTACTTGATTTGTATTTTTGTTCCCCTTTGCTTTAGCACTGCTGTTGTCTATCAATCCCATGGTGGCTGATACGGCAATGGTTGACAAAAAACCACGGCGGCTCAGCTTCCATCCGCTGACATCCTTTTTAATGGCATAAACCCGGGGCTTCTCATCGCTGGCTGCATTGTATTCTGAATCTTTGTCAGACTCTTTATTGTTTTGATCACTCATTTTTCCCATATCCTATTTTTTCTTTAAGGTTGCAATGGTATTATACAGAAAAATCCTGCCTTTTTTATCAGTGTATGGATACATCATTTTCAATGAAGAGATAAGGCTTGTTTTCCCGAAAACAGATTCTACTGTATTAATTGTCTGCTGATTAAGCTCCATCTTTTTCAGCGCTTTAAAGCAAATATCAACATCATAATCCTTATGCTTTATCTCTTTCAGGCCAGCAAGCTTTCTATATTTGTCACCCAGAAGATTATTTTTCTTTAAATAATAAATTTCAGCAATGTTTTTTAACCCTGCCCTGTCCTTTTCTGTCTCAAACTGATCTGCATATATCTGCAGCAACTCTTCAGGGGGTAAATTGGTAACAGTTAAATAGTCTACTGCTATTTTAATATCCCTGTTGATCTGGAACCCGACCTTTCTTCCGGATAATATGCCGGCATCTGCCCTGTGCACCAAGTTATCATTAATGAAAAATTCCATGTTCTTTCCTGATTTAACAATTGAGATTTTATTCCAGGAATTATTTTTTTTTATATATTTACATTCAGTATAGTTTTTAAGGGTTATCCATGTGTTATTCTCATACGCTCCATAGATGAATTTTCCTGAGCCGGTCAGTCCAAAAGTATAGTAATTATCCACTTGTTTAAACCCATATAGAATCTCATATGGGTAAGTGTTTCTGCCGCTGATTTTTTTCATGACAGCCTCAATAATAAAGTCACTATTGGTGTTAAGGCTGGTTTTTTTCCATGTAAAGTATGCTCCTTTTTTTCTTTTATGGTTGAAAATCAGTACATCTGCCTTAATCTCCAGGGTAAATGCTTTTTCATCCCCTACACCCCACTTGTTTTTATTGTTTATGAATTGTTCCTGAAGTATATGATCTGCTTTGATTTTATCCTTTGTCCATCCTGCCTTTAAAAAAGAGTCCATGGCTGCTTTGGTATTGTGACTGGCATGGTAATGCTTACCAAGCTCCATAAACATCTGATTATCAGTTAATCCTGCAGATTTAAAATTTTGAACAGCTGAATTGTAATCTTTGTCTTTAAGGTTTTGACCTGCAATTTCCAGCAAAATATTATTAAGAGAAGGGTACTCTGTGACAACTAATCTTGTGGCTGATATTTTTATGGCCTTATCCAGATAAATACCGGTTTTATTGCCAAAAACACCACTATATGCAGCCTTACAGACATAATGATCATTTATGAAAAACCTGTAAATTGATCCTGTTTTTTCAATGGTCAGCTTGTTTTCAGTAAAATTTTTATTGATGAATTCCGAAGGCGTACCAGGAATTATTGATTTCCATTTACTGTTTTCAAATTTTCCAAAATAGTAATTACCATTGCTATAAATACCAAATAGATAATTGTACTTGACATTGTTCATGCCCCAGGCCAGGGCACAGGACGATTCACCCTCCAGACGGGTAAATACAAGTTCAATTTTATAATCGTTTTTAAGGGAAAAATTTTGCCTGCCTGGCCAGGAAAACCATGATCCTTTGTTTCGTTTATGGTGGAAAATATATTTATGGTTTTCTATTTTCCGATGGATTTTTTCAGTATCACTTTCCGGCCATTTATGAATATTATTTGCAAACTCTTCCTTGAACACTATTGTGCCCCTGCTTTTTGCAAGGTAGTTTGCAGCAGATTTAAATTCTTTTTTCTTTAAAAACAGTTCAGCAACCAGCTTAAGTCCATCTTTATCCCCGGCTTTTTCAAAATATTTACCTGCTTCATCCAAAGATCCACTGGCCAGATATGCCCTGGCAATCTTTTTATAGCAGTCTTTTTGCTCCAATTGCGCACGTTGTGCACACATTTTGTCTGCCTCAATATACTTTCCATCCCGAAGCAGGCTTTCCACAGAAACACATCCCGGCAGAACAAGAAAAATGATCATGGAAATCACCATTGTGAAAAACAGAAACCCGGTTTTTTTGCCATTCATTTTAGACCCCCTTTAGATGCTTTCTTCCGAAACCTTACCATAAAAATCATTGAATATCATAATTATAATGAATATTTCTCAGAATCATCTCCTTTGTAACTGCACGGTTTATTTTGCACCTGACACCTGCTTGTCCATACTTTTTTTCTCCATTCATGTTTTTAACCATGCAGTCACCTGCGCAATGATAGAGGCAAAAGCAATCATTACATCTGGACAGACGGTTTTTGTTTTCAATCATTAAAAAATTTCTTTTTTCTTTATTAATCTCAATGCCTGATTCTGACAAGGTGCCAAAGGTGAATATATCATATAAAGGATGTTCCTGGTCTGTAACCTCATAGCAGCCTGTCAATTCTCCGGAAGAACTGACAATAAGGGATGAGTACAAAGCTGTACAGAAAACAGAGGAGTTATTCCACGGGCGCGCCCCGGAATAAGTTAAAGACCGGTTGTGCTTATGGGCAGTTGCAAGGCTTTTAATGAACATTTTAATGAACCTGTCAATATCATTTGTGTCAGGCGTGATTCTACTGTTCCTCCACATATAAAAAGCCGGTTCAACCTGAATATTCCGGCAATTTGTACTTGTGCACAAAAATCTAATGGATTCAGGAAGCGTGTTTATGTTTTCAGGGGTAACAGTCAGGCGAATACCATATTCAACCAAAGATTTATCCAGAGTCTTAATTGTTTTAAAAACATTATCAAATGATTTTTCTCTGTTTTTCCCGGGGCGCTGGAAATTTTGAACATCTTCCATGCCATCAAAGGAGATTGTAAAATTATTTATATTTTCAATAAGCCATTCTGTCTGTCTGTCATTCCAGAGCCCATTGGAACATATTGAAATATCACAGGGGATTGTTTTATTCCTGGCATATCTGCAAACTGATTTTAATACTGTCCAGTTTAAAACAGGTTCTCCTCCTCCATGGAAAACCAGCTCAAATTTTGCCAGGCCCTTTGCCCCTGCATTTTTTTCCACCACATCAACAGCTTTAAACCCAAGTTTTTCAGAAAGGTCTTTTCCAGGTTTATCCCCGGCATCAGCATAGCAGTAAATACACCTTAAACTGCATCTGTTTGTCATGAGCAATACTGCCTGGGTTGGAGCATATTCCTTTGTTTTTATATCGGCAGCCATTGGGTCAGGTGCAAAAAAGTTTATTGTTGTTAAAAAATCATGAAACCTGCTGTTTTTATCAATGGCTCTGTTTTTAATAAGTTCAACTGTTGTTTTGTTGCCAATAAAGGCTGATTGCACAAGGGGACGGTAAATAATATACTTGTCATGAAAAGGAATGAAAAAGATTACCATGGATATTCCACCACCTGTTTATAAGTATGATCAATAATAACAACTGACAAACTTGCTCTGTTTTTCTGATCATTTTATGCTGTTCTTTAATTTACAAAACCCATCATGAAAATTAATTATTAAAATAATATTGCACAGCCAGACAACCCAGTTAATTGTATCTGGAAAAATTGTAAATTCAAAAATCAACCATAAATAGACTGGAAAACGCGGTCTCAGTATCCAAAGATAAGGAATTCTGATTGCATTGCGAACCATGGAGAATGTAACCACTGACGTATAAACAAAAATATAGATGCCGCCTGGAAAAACCCCAAGAATCCCTTTTTCCATTAACACTATTGCAAGACAGGTGACAACAATTTGATCAACTAAAGTATCTACAAATGAACCTGCATTGGAGCTGATCTTCTGGTGGCGGGCTAATGGCCCGTCAATTCCATCCAGAAGCACATGGACCAAAAGTAAAAACAGTGCGCTTTTATATTGGTTAATAAAAATCAAATAAGAGGCAAGCCAGCCAGAAATAAGGGAAAAAAAAGTTATCTGATTGGGGCGTATACCCAATCCGGTAAGAGCTTTTAATACAGGAAGCAGAACTGTTCCGCGTATTTTCTGGGACAGCTCCATCAGTTTTCTGTCTCCTGCGCTGTAGCAGTCACTTTTCCCTTTGTCAGCTGGATTCATATTGTACCTCGATCAAGTTATTCCCCATGCCATTGATTGCTGATCCGGTATTATGGAACAAATAATTCTTGTGTGGATATTCAGTAAAAGGCAAATGTGTATGGCCAAAATAGATATGCTCGATTTGTTCCAGAAAATTTTCAGGGTACTTTTGCAGGGCCTTAAATATCCGGTCGGAACAATATTCAGGGGAAAAATAGGAATACACTATTTTATGCAGGTTAAATTTGACTGCATATTCATAACAGATATGGAAAAAATGATTTCGTTTGGAAACTTTCTTTTTAAGGCTGCGCACCCAGGGGTTTTTACGGGCCAGGGGCAAATCTCCGTGTATAAAAAGGTGACTGCCCAGAACCAGATGTGTATTTATCACTTTAAGATTAGTCAGTTTATGGGTCATCTTTCTGATTAATACTGCAAACGGCTCCAGACTGTCATGGTTTCCAAGTATATAATAGATGCAGCAATCAGGGTATTGAAAAGACAAATCACCTAACCACTTCACAGCTTCAAAGATTGTTTTATCAATTGACTCAAGGGTTGTCCATTCAAAATCAAATATATCTCCGTTTAATACTAAAAAGTCTGCATCTTTGACCTGCATGTGCATGGAATTTAGAATATCATTGGCATTGGAACGCCTGGAAAAAATATGCAGATCTGATATGACAAACCCTTTCATTATCCTCTACTGCCCTGTTCCGGTTCATTGTTATCAGCAATCAAACCATGCAGCTGCCTGAGTTTATTCATTTTTTGAATAATATTTGAGGCGTTTTCAAAACAATACTCTTCAATCTCTATAAAAATATTATCATCAGGAGAAAAAACAGTTCTGAGGGCAACCAGGCGGCCGTTTCCTTCGTATGCAAGATATGAGTTTCTGTTTTCCTGCACTGCCTTGATTGATGAAACAGACGGCAGGTGCATGGCAAGGTCATCATTGGAAATCCTTTGGGCTTTAATAAGTTGGGTCTTCTTTGCCTGCAGAGCTTTAATCCGGTTTTGAGTCTTGTCCAGAGAACTGCTGCGGTTGATGGGATGAATCTGGTAAATGGAAAACAATGGTACAAAAACAAACTGAGAGTGTAATCTTTTCCTGTGAATCTCCACAACAAGTTTTGCAAGAAGGAGATCCCGCTCATCCATGCTTTTCAGCTCTGATTTTTTTCCCCAGAGATAAGTTATTAATTTTTTAATTTTCATCATTCGCAACATAAATAATCTAGTTAGCAATGCAGTACAAAAATGTCAAAACATTTATTGCCGTGCTTGAAATAAATCATGCTCAAATTAACAAAAAAAATAAAAACTTTTTAATTATGCATTTCCCGGTTCAGGCTTGTGTGAACATCACGGATCATGCCGGATATTAAGTATGAACCGTTTCCCTTTAAATAATAGTTATTGTTTTCCGGATTAAAACCGATCATTTTATGCTGCAGCCATTTATCTGGCAGGATTGAATCCTTAAAAAAAGTTTTGTCAAAAGAGCCTGACATTATTGCATTGACTATTCTGCTTTCCTGGTGCTCTGGTCGGGTCTCCTGGATAATGCCTTCTATTGCAGGTGTCTGCCCGTTTTTTACATAGGAAGTGTATTTTTTATGTTTATAGTGCATGGAATCTAATATACCATTGCTCACCGGACCCATGGCAATAAGGTTTTCATTCCTGGCTGCATGCCTGAAATAGAGGTTTTGATCCTCTGGCAGGGCAAAATGGGAAAAATGATTTTTCCTGTACCCTGCGTTAAAAAGCAATTGATCAAGCATGTGCAGCATCACATAGGTTTCAAGGGAATTTGGCATGATTTCTGAGTACCTGGTTGTAAATAGTTTATTATTGGCAGACATGGAAAGCCTGTAAAATGATATACCATGTATACCAGTATCCATAAGTTTACAAACAGTATTATATATGTCCATGGTTGTCTGCCCGGGTAATCCATATATAATATCTGCAGATGTGATAAATCCCAGGGATAAAGATTTTTTAATTCTATCAATCACTTCCTGGCTTTTCATTGTTCTTCCGATCCTTGCCCTTAAAGAATCACAAAGTGTCTGAACTCCAATGTGCAGACGACTGATATTTAATTTTTGCAAGTGTATAAATTGAGCATCTGAAAGTAAAAAAGCAGTTGATTCAACAGCAAGTTCGGTTTTTAAAGATATTGAAAAACTTTGTTTTAATTTGAGTATAATATCTTTGAAAAGTTCAGGCTGTAAAAAAGTAGGGGTTCCTCCGCCAAAGTGGATCGTGGTTACAGGGCAGCTGCCCAGGCAACCTGATTGGGTCCAGAAATCCATCTCCTTTTCCAGGGCATTTACAAGCTTTTTCTGCCTGGTGGAGCTGTTTGATTGTACAGAAAGGGAATAACAATCGCAAAAAGCACATTTGTTTATGCAGAAGGGAATATGCAGATATATGGAAACAGGGCTTGTTTTACAGACAGATTTGATCTTATCTGATAAATAAGCTTCTGCTTCTGTATCTGAACAATCATACCCCCTTTTCTGCCATATGGGAGACGGAAGCAGGTTGTCACTGATTTTGTACCCATCTTCATGATCAGTATTAAGGGCTTTATATTGATTGAGTATGAAATTTTTATCCAGTGCATCAGGGATTGCATCCAGGATTTCATCAATATCATTTCTGCCAGTGTACAAAATCTGTTTTGGCTCTTTTTGACTGGCAATGATATTGTCAACTGCATCCATAATCCATCTAAAAGTTAATTTTTTCTGGACAAGGCATCGGAACAATGCAGCCTCCCTTTGCTGTTTTGTTGTATCTGTTTTAACAATTGTACAGATTTCAGGACATGTTCCTGCGCAATGGAAAATATTAATACACTTACTGCACCTTTTATTAATTAAAGTACTGGCAGTGATATGGGATTTGATTTTGTCATTATCAAAAATAAATTTATTGTTCTGTCCGAATTTTCCCACAAGGTACTGCCTGCCTGTTTCAGAGGTCGAATCTGTTGAAAAAAAACATGCAGTCGCTGTATTGTCAGGAAGAAGATGGAGGGTATTCTTTAATAGACTGCAATATGATGAGTGAAGCGAATCCATTCTCACACCTGAAAAAGAGAGGTCACAGCCATATTTGCCTGCTGTTTCCTGTGCCGATATAAAATGGTGGACAAAAGCATTGGCATCCTTGGAACAAAAACCTTGCTGGTTGTATGCATTTTGCCGGTATACCGGCTCAAACCGTATATGTGTTGCCCCAAGGATGCTGCACAGGTATGCTGCAATTTCAGATTGACGTTTTAATGTGTCAGGCGTAATTGTTGCCCGGATTTCAAGTTTTCCTGTTTTTTTTAAAATAATGGCACTGTTCTTTTCAACCTGGTCTGAAGTTGGCATTTTATTGTAAAAGGGTCTTTGCCTGTTTTGAATATCAGGCGGACCATCACAGGACAGCCCGATTGAGGAGAAATGATCCACAATCCATGATAAGTTCTTATCATCAAATGTGCCGTTGGTGGCAAGATGACCCTGCCAGCCAATATTATAGTTTTTTGCAATTTTTTTGGTCTCTTTAATTGTTTTTTTTACTGTTTCCGGGTAAAGCATGGGCTCTCCGCCACCATGGATTGTAATGGAAAAGGGAAGGTTGTTTTTTGCGCAATTTAAACCGACAATTTTTGCACCGCTTTTCAAAGCTTCAATGGAAAGAAGGTGTCCATTCAATATATCCGGAGGTTTGGGGCGCCTTTGGGAAAAGCAGTACCTGCACCTGCAATTGCATTCATTACTTAAATAGATTGTCAGGTTAACAGGCTCATACCTGGTGTTTTTTTGTTTTTCAACAACTGCAAGGCTCTTTTGTGCACAGTCCTTTATCATAAAAACACTCTTTTTTTCCCCAAAGCCTGAAAGTGCATTAAGATCTCCTGCAAAAAAGGCATATATCTTTTTTTTATCCGATGATTTTAAAACTGCAATATTGCCCGGAGTATATAAAACAAGGTACAGGCCATGGAGGCAGGCAAAAACAGGCAGATCATTATCAATTTTTCTAAATACAGTTTCAGACCATTCCATTATTGATTCCATTTTCATAATAATTTTTGCACACATTGCAATCAGTGCATTTTTTATCGCACATGAGCATATGTTTAAAAAACTCTTCTGTTATATGAATTTTGTTTAAAACAGATGCTGGTCCGCCTCCAATCTCCTCCGGGGATAATTGAGTTCTGTTGATGTAGGCATTAAGAACTTTAAGATAGGATTCAGGATTCTGCAATGTCACCCTGCCTGCAAGTTTATAGCCTGTGCATACAGAATCATAAAGATAAAGGTGCTGTGGAAGAACCCAGGATCCTGTCAGACGCATCCATGGATGTTTTTCAAGTGTTGTCCTGCATAGTGATTCAGGGTGCTTTGCAAAGGTCATATCATAAAAATGCTGGACTCTGTGTATGCAGCCGGGCAGGCATGATTCATTTACAATGAGTTTTAAATCAAATGCGCCCCTGGTTTCTGCCAGGTTTTTAATTGTTGAAAAATCCCGCATTATCCTTGTTGAAATAACAATGGTGTCAAACCAGTTTCCAAGCATCTTTATCTGTGCAGGAGAGCAGATGTCCATTACCACGGAAGCTGTAATGTTAAATTGGGGCAGTGCTTTTTTTATGCCCATTGCAAGATATTGATCAGTAATTGTTATATTTGAAATATTATACCTGTCATACAGGCAGGATAAGTAATATATGATCGAATCAAGGAGTCTGCCGGAGGATATGGCTGTTATGACAGGATTTAACAATATATTAATCCTGAACCCGGTCCTGTTCAGAAAGCCTGGCAAATGCACCTGGGGCAGACCAGGTCTCCCGCTTCCAATATCCAGCACTGGAAACTTACAGGCCTGCACAGCTTTTTTTAATGATTCCTGATTTAAAAAGGGAACATACACCTCTTTTATATCACTGCGGTATTGTTTTTCAATGGCTGCCCAGAATGAAAAAGGCTGGTCAATATAGGGAATTGTCCACAGTTTTTTTGTTGTTTTGCTGCACCTGCTCTTTTTGGGCTGGACCACTTTTTCAGGAACTGAGAACAGAACCTTATTATTGGTAAAACGTTTTAAAACCACAGCCCTGCATCCTCCTGAGCACTCCCCTTTGATCATAAATTCACAAACAGAGCATTTTTTATATATTCCTGTTGTTTTAAGTGGTTTTAATTTTGATGAAAACAGGTGATTAATTTTTTCTGCGCTGTTATTGACACTGTCTTTTAATGGGATCTGCTTTAAATCTCCCAGGGGAAAACAGGGTATAAACCTGCCATTGGGAAGTAAATCAGGTATTGGGCTGCAGCGCTGCCCTGTTTGGGCATGGGTTTTTTGAAACAGGGTATGGCTGTTTTCCGGGAACATACAGGGCACAAATCCGCAGTCAAACTCTATTTTTATACCGCAGGATCGAATCCTTAATGCAAATTCAGCAAGTTCCAGCCCGACAACATCATAAAAAACCGGACGCAGATAAATATTCTTACCTGTTATATCAGGGTGGGCAAGACCAAACCTGATGATCTTTGAAAAATTAAACTTTTTAATAAGTTTCAGTATAAAATCAAATGAGGTTCCTGGTTTATAGATATTTATTCCCGGTATGATTCTATTATTAAGCCGAAGAAAAGTTTCTGACAAAGAGTGGTCTGCCAAATCAGTATCATCTGGATGGTCAAGGTTGATCAGAACAGAAATTTGCTCCTTTGGAATCTGCTCCAAGGTCTTAAGTACATTTTCAGCTATATTCCCGTTTGAAAAAAGTAAAACATTAAAATCAGCTTTAAGGGCTTTATGCAGCATCTTAGTAAAGTCAGGATGCAAAGTTGGCTCTCCCCCCAAAAACCGAACCTGGCTTATTCCTGAATTTTTTAAAAATTTCAATGCTTTTTCAAACAGGTCCATAGGCATATGAACTGTGTTGCAGATACTGCTGTTGAGCACAGCATCTGCAAAACAATAACTGCAATGTTTACTGCATTGGGAAGTTATGATCAGGTTTGCCATGGAAGAAACTATTGTATCCTTATTATATAGCCGGCTTGAACCCAGCTGTTAATACAGGCACTAAACAGTTTTTCTGCCCAGGTGATATCTTTTTTAAAAACAATTGCAATGGATGAGATTATTTTCCCATGCCCATGCCCCTGGCATAACAGATCCCAGACACACGCTCCTGGATATCTGATCCTGGCTGCTGATTTCAATGCTTTGTCAATTACCAGTACATGATCCTGCTCAACGCACCAGATAATATCAGGAGAAAATTTTAATAATATATCTTTATTGCCACCCATGGTATTAATTCCCGGACAGGTCTGCAATGAGCTGATCAGAAGATGCCCTGGCAACCCTTTTTTGATCTTGTCTGTTATTAATAAACTTTTCTGCTTTTTTATTCAATCCAAGGCTTTTAAGAATGTTAAAAGCACTTATTATCCGCGTCTGTATGCAAAAATCAGTATAAGAGTCAGAGCAGCCCGGTAATGTATTGTCAGCATGGCATCCCCCGGCACATGAATATTTACAGAAACACTTTGAGCATCTTGTTTTTTCTTTATTGATACTCCTTAATGCCATTAATTTCTCATCATCAATAACAATGGTTTTCCTGTTTTCAACAACACCTATATTAAAATCAACTCCGTGGGGAGTGAGTTGATTAAGGGGCAGATAACAGCTGCTGATACGCCCGTCCGGAAAAACAATCACTGTGTCCTGTCCAACAGGGCAGAAACTGTTCCTGATCTCTGCCCCGGTTACTGCGGAATACACAGCTTCAACACCAAAGTGCGCTGCAGCTTTTTGCGCCTTTAAATAATTTTGTGCAAATAAAAACGGAGATGGAGGAGAAAATGAATCTGCAGCAGTTGTCTTATCTGTAATTACGATTTTTTCCGGCGGCGTTTTCAGGGGCTCATAGTCAATAACACATGGTCTGAAATTTTTGCAGAACCAGCAGGTGATCTGCTCAAGTTCTTCAACCGATTTACTGGTAACACAAATTCTGAAACATAATTTTACAGGAAGTTCTTTTAAGATGTTTGCTGTTGCTGACACAAGATCAAAACTGCCTTTTCCATTATTATTCACCCTGTATTTATCATGGTATTTTTTAAATCCGTCAAAGGAGAGGACAACAGCATCAAAATATGTTCCGATAAATATAGCTGTCCTGGGAGAAATAACACCGTTTGTTGTAACTTCAAACCATGTTGCAAGATTTGCCCTGGCTGCTTCAGCCCTGGCATAGTGAATTACATTGCTTACAAAATCCATGGCTGTTAAGGGTTCTCCTCCGAAAAAATGGATTTTAAGAGTATCCTTATTTCTGTTCTTTACTGTTTTGATCATCCAGTCAACTAAAGAAAAAGCAGTTTTAATATCCATCTGTTCAGGCAGGCCACTGGTGTTAAAATGACAATAGCGGCACTTAAGATTACACCCTTCCGTGGGTATTAATCCCAGGAACAGAGGGTCAATTTCCCGGTTTTTAAAAAAAGGATCATATCCTTTAAAGGAGTGAAGGTCATGGAGCAATGCATCAAGATTATTTGTTAAGTTTATTGATTTTTTGTTGTTCAGAACTGCTTTTATCTGTTGAAAAGCAGAAGAATTAATACAGGCAGAAATTTGCTGCAGGGGTGAAACAATCAAATAATCATTATTCCCTGTCTTAAGGTAATAAATATCAGGGTTTACTGCATTACTCATCTGTATTGGAAAGGGGTTCAAGAGGGTGGCAGATAAATTGTTTAGATAATTTCAGAAACAGTTTTCCTGCAATTTTAAAACCATCATTTTTCTGGCAGAACTCTTTATCGTGCATTGCTCCTATCTCTTCCATGGTGTATTTGCCGGTGAACAGGGATAGAACATATGCTGATTCCCGGTCCACCGGACAGGTATATACATTTTTTGTTTTAATAACTTCTGCTGTGAACAGCCCGTTTTCAATGATTATTTTATGGGCAGGGTTAAAAACTGGTGTAATGGTTCTGATAATATGATCTGGTAATTTTTCAAGGTCCCCTGTGTTTAACTTATGGTTTCCTGAAACCTCTTCTGCCAGATGGATAACCTCATATGCAAACCGTAAAAAAAAATTACGGCGGCTTTTACTATCAATTCCTGTTTTCTGAAAAATCATTTACATATTTCTTTACACTGATTTCTGACCCCGGGGTATTGCCCTTTTATGATCAGCTATTTAATATAATAACCAGCAACCCGCCATTGACCGTCTTTATCCAGCATGGCAGTAATAACTTCTTTTTTTGATTCTTTATTTTTAAATGATGTTTCAAACAGAATAACCACATACTCTCCCTTGGGAGCATCCGGTAAAAATGTTTTGTATGTTTTTGACTGAAGCTTTCTTGTATTCACCTTACCAAGAGGTTTTCTGGCAGATGTGAGCATCTTCTCCCATTTATCTTTTTTTATTGATTTTTTAAAATAAAGGGCTGCTTTGTCCCAGCTTGTACCATATTCTCCGTTATCCACCAGTGTTATCCATGCTTTTACCACCTTCAAGGCCTTGCTGGTTTTTCCCTGGCCTGCCATGGCATTACAGGACAGACAGATTGCAAAAATAATAATGCTGGTTACCACAAGTGTTTTAACGCTCTTCATTTGATCACCTCCGGTTATTGTTAAAATTTCCCCATGATATCAGAAACTATGGATATTAGTCAAAAAATATCATTATTTCCATCTCTGACCCTGGTTAAACATCCAAAAGCACCGGTTAAACAGCCTCTCAATCAATCGGGATTGCCAAATGTGTTGGATTGATGATTATCACTGCGGTTGGCATCAAGATATTCATTGTCCGGATCAATCACCATGCGGAGCCGGTATACCCGGTCCGGATCATTGATAACAGTGGAAAAACTTCCTGAAAGATGCATTATATCTGTCCATTCCGCCGGCACAGTCGAATACAGAAAGCGCCCCTGGGCAATGGGTAAAGGGCTTACCCTGCCATGGTGCTGCCATTCAATATACCATGCAACAGGCACATTGTGTAAATCAGCCGGAGCCCTTCCCATGACAGTGGTTGCAGCATTGCGCACCCTGATTCTGTTCTGGATAAAGTGATAATGATATATGGGTGCTGTTCCGGGCAGGTGGGTATCCCTTTCAAGGGTGAAATCATCAACATAGAACAGAATCTGCAGGTCAACCACCTTTGCATGCAGAACTTTCATTTCAGCATCAAGTTTATTATTGCTGGCATGGGTGTCCACGCTTGCACCTGTGGGTACAAAACTGAATTCCAATGGAATATTACGGGTTGATGTCATCATATGGGCAATATCATCCCGGGCAAATTCAAAGGGTAGATCAACATAAATTACATGGTTTGTGGTTATGCCTCCTGATGATCTGGCACTTGTGTAATCAAAATTAACGCCCGATGCGGGTTTTGTGATAACCTGGCCTGTAAGTTTGCTTCTGACATTCATTGTATTGCCCCAGGCAGTGCCGGGTGAAAATGTTGATGGAAGTGCTATCTTGTTCCACAGCACACGTACCCGGAATACCCCTGAAACAACACTGCTTTCCCCTGCGTCGATACCCCTTGCAAGGGGATTGCCGTTTCTGAAACTTACAGAGTCAACTGAATAGTCACACCCTTCTATTATAAAAGGTGTTCCAAAAACAGTGCATCCTGTGTCAGATACAATTAAAATTTTAAATCTTCCTGTAGATATATTTTCAGGGTCAACATACCATGTCCAGCTGTTTTCACCTGGCCTTGCAGTGCTGTGCCCAAGCAGGATACGATTAGTGCCGCCTGTTCTGGAAGCATATATGTCAACGGAATTGCCGCATTGGCCGGCATCCTCTCCCCGGGGCATGGTCCACCTGATCCGGGCGGTACTGCCCCAGGCAACCAAAGCATTATTATTTGGTTCAAGCACGGTTATGGGTGGTATTTCAGGTCCCTTTGCATATGCCCGGGGCATATGTCCCGGATGTGCCTTTGCCTGTTTTCCTTTAACACGCATGGCAGGCTTTGCCGGTGCAACGGATTTTGGTAAGGATAACCCTGCCCTGTACGAATTTTTCCATGCACCCTTTGACAGGGTGGCAGTCACCCTTGCAGCTTTCATAAGTCTGAGTTGTGTATTAAATGTGACAGAGTTGTGTAAAGACAATAGAGTATGTCTCTGGTCCACAAAATTTAAAGGCCAGGTTTTAAATATTTTCCGGTCCGGTATTGAAACTTTTAAGAAGATTCCTGCATAATCCTTTGGTAACATTCTTTTTTCAGCTGAAATTATTACATGGATAATCCCCTTTTTTAAAACAATACCACGGATTTTTAATAAGTTTATATTTTCTGCAAATGGTTTTTGCAGATTCCTGGATTCAGGTGCTGTTTTTATATGCTGCTGCGGCTTTATGCCTGGCTTTTTATTCAAAACTTGGGTTTTAGATATTTTACCCTGGGTAAGGCCTGGTTTTTTCACTCCTGCATACACATTCGAGCTCAATAAAGCAGCACAGAAAAAAATAAAAAAACATTTTAATAAATTATGCATGATACCTCCGTTACTCAAAGAGTGAAATCCTGATTTTTCAGCCATTAACCTTAACCTGGTGTTCATATCTCTTAAGTGTGCAAAATCATTAAAAGGTTCAAAGTGTTATTTGTTTTTGTATTGGACCTGAAAATCATCAAAAAAAACATAGCTGTCAGCCTTGGACCATAGACCAACCTTTCCTGTTATTCTGCCCTTAAAGTTAAAATCAAGATATAATTTATCATTAACAAACCCTTTTATCCTGTTGCCTTTTAGTTCAACTTTGAGTGTATGCCAGACTTTTGAGGGAGTTTTCACATTTCTTATCCACTGCACAGAGCGCCTTTTTCCCCTTTTCATTCTGAACAAAACAAGATTATTCTCCAGGGGATTGGCTCTGACAACCAGATAATCTCCGTTTTGTTTAATATTAAATGCAATACCTGCTGCCTGATCAATCCTTCCGCTGACCCCCTTAAACCTGACAGAAAGCGTGCCCATGGAAAAATTATCCACATTATTAAATATTGTCAGGGGAAAATACTTATATGCTTCCAGATTATCAAGGAATTCAGCATACCGCTCTCCATACAGACCTCTGGCTTTGCTGACCACTCCTTCGGACATGAGGCCCTGCTCCCATTTCCGGCCGTCAACTGCGTATACAGAATTATTTTTATCTTTATCAATGTGCCATCTGCCCACAAATGAGGAAAATTCCTTTGCAGGTTTATTGGGTATTTCCCTGTCAAAATCTGAAAAAAAAGAGTCCTCTGCCAGGGCAGGCATATAAAATAAAAACAGAACTGATAATATGGTTAAAATCAAAGCTCCTTGTTTCATATCTTCCTCCTTAACCATTGTCACGTTGGCCCAACAAACCACTACCCCTTAGAGTTTTCACCATGGACATATTGACAGCACAAGGATGAACCATAAGAAGCGGAATCTTCCCGGACTTCATTCATCCTTCTGCCTTCCACAGAGGTGATCCTACAGAGCATTTTCAATGGTGTTCATTTTAATCTCTTTTTTGAGGTAATATAAATTTTATATAATCTTCCGTGGCCTCAATAATCGGTTCTGTGTTATTATATTCACGCATTTTGGGAATAACTTTTGTACGAATACCCATTCCCCTGAAATCCACATACCCATAATCACGCATCACTTCCATAATAATTGTATTGCGGGTATACCTTTGCCCCGCTTTCATCTTTTCAACAGTCATTGAATTCTGCAGGCATCCCGGACTGATAACTTCAAATCTATCGGAATAAATACTCATTTCAATATCTACGAACCGGGTCCAGTCTCTGTGTACCAACGCATTGATAAGGACTTCTCTTATTGCCTCAATCGGGTATAAATATGTTTTTTCCCGGCAAAGGTTTTCTGTAATTTCATTTGACTCTTCAGAAATAAATGGAATTATTGTTTTAAGGGCTTTTTCCACCAATCCTTCATCTATCAACTGTTTGTTGCCATTTGAAATATCCCATCTCCCAACTAAGGGAGCATCCAGAATTGTATCCAGTTCAGCTTTATATTCTTTTTCGGAACTATCAAAGGCAAAAATCCTAAGTCCACCCTGTTTTAAAAATTGTCGTGGTTGTTTACCAAATAACACAATACCGGCTATGGTGCACATCCCTGACGGTTCGATCAGAAACCCCAGATTGGCAACTCTCTCCTGCCATTCTGTAATGGATTGAGGCGGTTGAGGATCGTTGATAATATCTTTAAGAAAATTTTCAATACGGGTTAAATCCAGGTCAGCAAATGAAGTGCGTGGGACAGGCAACAATTCAGTATGCAGCATTCCACCTATTTCAAACAGACGCATTTGTTGCTCTCGAGTAGCCAGACGGGAAGTAGAACCTACTCTTATGAAAATTTCTTCAGGCTTGTTGTGACGTCTGACATAAGGTTTTGAAATACCCTGCGGGAATGTTAAAACTGCAACTACTTTATCTTTATCTAACTTAATCTCTTCATAAAAAGGAAGAATTGCAGGATGAATTTTTTCTGAGATTACATTCATTACCCATTCTTCTAGATTTTTTTTCTGGATTCCGGGAATTGAACCGTCATCTTCAACTCCGAGCAAAATTTTTCCACCCTGAAAATTTACCAGAGCCACAATTTCTCTGGCCAGTTGTTCCGGCCATATATCATCCCGTTTGAATTCAACGCCTGAGCTCTCTCCATTGGCAATAATCTCTAATAACTCTGTTTTAAGCATTATAAACCCCCTGAATTAATACCCATACTTCTGCTTGCGTTGGTTAAATGCCGTACGGCCTCCTTCAAGAATATTTGCCGCCATTTCCCGTACCGCTGCCACATCAATAGCACCTTGACATTCTTTTGGCATATATGCTTGTCCTTCGGATGATTTAAATATTCCTATCCACTCGGCATCGCCAAATACCGGAATATTAGCATTATGGGTGGCAAATATAAACTGTCGATTAATTTTTGCTGTGCGTAGTTCCGCTACAATCCTATCAGCAATAAATGCGTTATCAAGGTTGTCTTCAGGTTGATCCATAATCAGAGGATCTTTGTTTTGTAATAATAACAGATGCAGTATGGCAGTACACTGCTGCCCGGTTGAAAGGTAATTCAGTAGTTTGTATTTTGGGTTACCCTCATGTGCTACATTTAATTCTATTTCCACGATATCCGGGAGTTCTAATTCCTGAAGTTCCAACACTTTTGATGCAGGAAGTTTAACAAATGCGTTTGCAACGGTTGGTGTAATACTCCAGCTGCTGTTGATAAGCGCATCAGCATCCTGATTAATAAGTTCAGCAAGTCTTACAGGAGAAAAATCATCAGTTTCATTTATCCACTGCAGTCGTCCTGTACCAACCCCTTCCAGATTACAATTTAATAAAAAATCAATGACTGGTTGTTTATTTGCTTCCGGTTTAACGGTTAATTTCATTTTATCAGATAATTTCTTGTTCAATTTCTTAAGTGATCTCTCAAAATGGGCAATTCGATTGGTTCTGTATTCTGATAATTCCACCAATAAAGAAGCCCGTTCAGCTTGCAACGCTGAAATTACTGTTTTTTTTGCATTTATCACATTTTGCTTTGGTCGTATCTGTTCTATCTGTTTCAATAATTCTTGATACTCAAAACCTATTTCACGACCGCTTTTTCCTTCGGCCTTTGGTAATTCTTTAAAGGTTTTCTCCAGTTGATCTTCTTCAGTTTTTATTTTTTTCAGCAATTCAGTAATAAGTGTTGAAATCTTATTTTTACTCTTTTCAAATGTTGTCTGCCACTGCCGAAGTAAGTTTTCAGTATTTGTTTTAAGAGTATCCAACTCCTTTTTTATTTTTTTCAGAGTTTCACTATGGGGCAATTTTTCCAGAGCTTTTTCACTTAGGAAAGCAGTATCCGGCATGGCATCTATTATCTGTTCAAATGCCTCTTCAAGATTCTTGATTTCCTCTTCATCAATACGTTCTTTCAATCTTTTTTCATTTTCCAGTAAAGGAATTATTTTAAGTTTTTCATCAATTCCAAGCTGTTTAAATTGCTTGGCTTGCTCCTCAAGTTTTGGAAGCCTGCTTAATTCACCCTCAACTACTGCAATATCCTCAATTGCTTCCTGCAGTTTTTGGCGGTTATATCCCAGTTTTACAAGTAATTCACCAATTTTATGTTCAGTGTTTCCCTGATCTGCTTCAAGAAAACGGGATAATAATTTTTTCTGTGCGATATTGTCCCGGGCAATTTCATAGATTTCATTTTGACCGTATATCTCAATATCCTGCAGAATATCATGGGGAGTAAATGAGGATATATTACCATATTCATCCTTTATACTGGCACTTTCTCCATATTTTCTGGCAATGGTATATTTTCTGCCATGCATTTTTGAAGAACGAATCACAAGTTCAATGCGTGCTTTTGATTTGCCAATATTCTCTTTAATAATCTCTTGATGCTGCTTCAGTGCATTTTTGCCAATGGGTTCCAGTTCAAGAGCATAACGAATACACTCCAACAAAGTTGATTTGCCCGTTCCCCGCCCTCCGATAACTGAATTTAAATGTCCGGAAAATTCAATTTGAAGTCCGTCAAGATAACCGCCGGTAACAGCTAATGATTCAATTCCGGAATGGTATTTTTCTTCAATATCACTATTGAGACATACTCTTGATTCCGGGTCTAAAAAAGCAAGCTTAAACGCATCAAATGAAGGAGTTGTCATTTTTATTAAACATGATGCATTTGGATTGTTTAGTGTTTTTGGTCTTTCAACATCTTTGGCATTGATGACCGCAATAGGCGTTTCCCGTTTGTAATCAACATTTTTATTCAGAATAACCTTTCGATAAAAATCACCCTCAATACCTTTTAAATCCTCAATAGTTCCCGGAATTTGAACTGCTTTAAGCAAGCTGTTTTTCCAGATATGATTCATTTTAGCTTTTAACAAACCGCTGTTATCGGTGCAGTGTGCCGCATAACAAAATCCACCAAGTTCCTCGATTTTTTTCAGAATCTGTTCGGCACTTAATTTAGATGGACGGATACCATCTTCAGGGTCAAGCAGTTCAAGAGTGCCGAGATAACGGTTTAGCTCCGTTTTTCCGGGCATAGGACAATTGATGAATCGATAAAATAAACTCCTGGTCCTTGTTGTTCCGGGAGCGGATAATATTTACAATCTGTTTCATCTGCAAAGGATCAAAACCTTCAAAGGGCTCATCCAGTATTACAATCTTTTTTTTATTGCAAAGGGCTGTATATAGTTTAAGCCTCTGGTGCCAGCCTTTGGAAAGCTGACTGATCTTTTTATCAAATATGTTTTTCAAGGATAACAGATCTGATAATTCATCATCTCTGTATTGCATTGCACCATGGTAAAATTCCAGAAACCGGTCCACAAAATAATCAGGATAAAGGCTCATCTGCTCTGGCATATAATATATTTGATCTTTAATTTGATTAAAATAATCTGACTGCCTGTTATTTATCAAAACAGATCCACTGCCGGCAAATTCAAATCCTGCTATGATCTTAATTAATGTGGACTTTCCCGCACCATTGGGCCCGATTATTCCTGTGATTGATTTTTCAGGAATTGTGATGCTTATATTATCAAGTACACAACCGCCTGAATATGATTTTGATATGTTTTTAAGTGTTATCATTTTTTATTCTGATGTTCAAAATATTTGATAGCATTTACCTGGATTATAAACAAGATTTTATAATAAACTTAAGTGTTTGATTTTCATTTTTTTCCAATGTAGTATTGTTACCATGGAAACCTTAAAAAATACCAATAATAATCACGATCCGTTTTTTAAAATTTACCATGAATTAATGCAGCAAAAGGTTGAGGATATCCTTCTTGTATCATGCCCCTATGATGCTTTTATCATGGAGGAAGAGGGCAAGCTTGCCACACGGATAATCAATGAGTACCGCGGATTAAATCTGTCAAGGCCGCCTAAACTTTCCTGGGTATCATCGGCGGAAAAAGCATTTGAAAAATTGTCTGAAAAAAAATTCGACCTGATAATTGCCATGCCAAGCCTGGATGATGTCAGTGTATACGAATTTGCAGGCCGGGTAAAAGAGATATATTCCGATCTTCCGTTTTTCCTGCTTGTGCACAACACCAGTAATATCCACAATTATATTGACAGAAAAGACGAAGGTGTAATCGACAGAATATATGTCTGGGGCGGCAATGCCGACCTGCTGCTTGCCATTATTAAAAACCTTGAAGATCAGATGAATGTTGAATTTGATACAAAAACCGCCAATGTCCGTGTGATAATCATGGTTGAGGATTCACCCTATCATTTCTCTGCATTCCTGCCTGTTCTGTATAAGCAGATTGTGGCGCAGACCCAGGCTGTTATTGATGAATCATTAAATGAGGATCACAGGCTTTTGCAGATGAGGGGGCGGCCAAAAGTACTTGTTGCCCAGAATTATGAAGAGGCATGGAGTCTTTACCGGAAATACAAGCCATACCTGCTGAGTGTCTTTTCTGACATGCGGTTTCCGAAAAATGGAAAGCCTGAAACTGAAGCCGGATACGATCTTTTAAAAAAAATCAAGGGTGAAAACCCGAACCTGCCGCTTTTAGCTCTGAGCACAGAAAATCAGTTAAAGGAAAAAATCACTGCAATACCAGCTGTGTTCATAAATAAAAATTCACTGAATTTAAATGATAAAATACATAAATTCTTTATTAAATCCCTGGGGTTTGGCGATTTTATATTTACCATGCCCGACGGGAAAAAAATAGCCAGTGCTTCTGATCTTCGGACAATAGAAAAACTTTTACCTGATATTCCGGATGAATCCATTGTCTACCATGCTGAAAACAATGATTTTTCAAGGTGGCTCATGGCAAGGTCGGAAATCGACCTTGCAACAAAATTAAGACCTTACAGAATCAAGGACTTTCCTGTGGTTAATGATATGAGAAAATTTCTCATTGCCACCATCCATGAAAGGAGAAAAGGGAGACGACAGGGTGTTGTTATTGATTTTAATGCTAATCAGTTTGATTCTGATACAACCTTTATCAAAATAGGCAAGGGCTCCCTTGGTGGTAAGGCCAGGGGGCTTGCATTCATGGCATCCCAGCTGGAAAAAAATTTTGCCCTGAATGAAAAATTTCCTGATATTGAGTTTACCATTCCCAAGACCCTTGTGATTACAACTGAGGGTTTTAAATCATTCATAGAGGACAACGGGCTTGCAAAACTTCTGGAAGAGACAGCCCGGTATGATGATAAAACAATTATACAATTTTTTCTGGATGCAAAACTGCCTGACTGGCTGGAAGCAAACCTGAAAACATATCTTGAATATGCAACACTGCCCCTGGCTGTCAGATCCTCCAGCCTGTTTGAAGATGCTCATTATCAACCCTTTGCAGGTCTTTACAGAACCTATATGCTGCCAAACAGTGACCCTGATTTCACAAGCCGGTTTAAAAGGCTTGTCAAGGCTATAAAGCTTGTTTATGCATCAACATATTTAAAGGCACCTAAATCCTATGCAAAAAGCACAATGCATAGAATCGAAGATGAAGAGATGGGCGTGGTGCTTCAGCAGCTCATCGGCACCCGCCACGGTGATTGTTTTTATCCGGCCATCTCCGGAGTGGCCCAGTCCTACAATTTTTATCCCATTTCAGATCTTAAGGCTGAAGATGGTATTTCATATATTGCCCTTGGCCTTGGAAAACTTGTCATGGAAGGCGGCAAAACCCTTCGTTTCTGTCCAAAACAGCCCCAGCTCCTTCCCCAGTTTTCTGCTGTTGATGATATACTTAAAAATGCCCAGAATTTCTTTTACGCCTTAAAAACAGATAATCCCGATGAAAAGCGTATTTTTTCCAATGATTTTGATGATGATCCTTTTATTACTAAGATTGATATCAGCGATGCGTTGGATCATCCCATAGTGCAGGCCCTTTCATCCACATACTTTCCTGAAGACAATAAAATACGGGACTCGTTTTCCAAATCAGGATACCCTGTATTAACCTTTGCAAGTGTTCTTAAATATGATCTTTTTCCCCTGGCTGAAATACTTGAAGAGATAACAAAGATTGGCAGCAAATGGATGGGCACTTCCATTGAAATGGAGTTTGCAGTGAGCCTTGCAACAGATACGAAAAAAGCTGAATTTTCCCTGCTCCAGATACGCCCCATGGGCAGATACCGCCAGAACATGGATATTAAGATCAATGATCAGGATATAAAAGAGGCCTTCTGTTTTTCCACCACATCCCTTGGCAATGGAGAGTATAAAGATATATTTGATATTATTTATGTTGATCCTGACAGGTTTGATTCGGCAAAAACCCTTGATGTTGCAGCCCAGATCAATAAACTAAATGCTCAATTTAACAGTATAGATAAAAAATATGTACTCATAGGCCCTGGCAGGTGGGGCTCTTCAGACAGGTGGCTTGGAATACCAGTCTCCTGGAATGATATATCAAATGTGGGGGTCATGGTGGAAACCACCATTGAGAGCATCAAGGCTGATCCGTCCCAGGGTTCTCATTTCTTCCAGAACATAACATCCCTTGGTATAAGCTATATTACAGTCCTTGATAAAGGTGAGGATTTCATTGATTATGAATGGCTGAAAAAACAGCCGGCAGAAAATGAAACAGAATTTTTAAGACACATCAAATTTGAAAAACCTGTCAGAATCCTTGTAAACGGTAAAACATCCCAGGCTGTGATAAAGAGGATTTAAAATGACCAGGCTGTTTTTTATAATAATATCCATCATGACAGCCTGTTGGTCCCTTTCAGCTTGCACTCCTTCCAGTGATTCCCTGTCCCCTTCGGGCAATACCACAGGAGTCAGCAGTCATGAAATCCTCATAGGCTCTTCCCTTGCCCTGGGCGGGCATGCAGGATACCTTGGCACCCAGATGCTCCATGGAGCCCTGTCCTATATTAAACATATAAATGAAAAGGGCGGGGTGCATAAAAGGCAGATTAAAATTATTGCACTTGATGACCAGTATGAACCTGCAAGATGTCTATATAACACCCAGCAGCTTATCCTTGAAAACAGGGTTTTTTCCCTGTTCTGCTATGTTGGCACTCCCACAACAGTGAGAATTATTCCCCTGGTCAATGAAGCTGAAATTCCTCTGGTGGGAATGTTTACCGGTGCAAGCAGGCTCAGGCACCCTGAAAATAAATACCTGATAAATATAAGAGCATCCTACTACCAGGAAACCGAAGCTGCTGTTAACTTAATTGTAAACAGGATGCACCTGGACAAAGTAGCTGTTTTTTACCAGTATGATGAGTATGGCTTTGACGGTTTAAGGGGTGTGGAGATAGCTTTAAAACAGTATAACCTGAAACCTGTTGCAAAGGGCTCCTATGTAAGAGGCACTCTGGATATAGAGGCAGGACTTGAAAAGATCATCAACTCCCGGGCCAGGGCAGTGATCATGATAGGAACCTATGATTCCTGTGCAAAATTCATCAAAGTTGCAAAAAAGAGAAAATTCTTTCCGGTTTTCCACAATGTATCCTTTGTGGGGTCAAAGGAGCTTGCAAGGAGGCTTGGCAACGCAGGGGAAGAGGTGTATGTCACCCAGGTTGTGCCTCCTCCCATAAAAGGGGACTCTGATTCCTCCCTGCCCGGGGTAAATGAATATATTGAACTGCTTGCCAGGTATTACCCGGACAGCAAACCCAGTTTTGTAGGCCTTGAAGGATATATCAATGCACGGGTGCTTGTGGAGGGATTAACAAGGGCAGGCCGTGATATCACCAGGGAAAAATTCATTGAATCCATTGAATCCATAAACGATTTTGACCTTGGCATACTAAACAGGATCACATTTGGCAAAAATGATTACCAGGGCCTGGATAAGGTCTATTTTACCAAGATTAAAAACGGAGAGCTTTTTTTAATAAAATGAGTTTTTTTAATAAATTAAGCCTGAAAAATAAAATCTTCATCTCCTGCCTTGGCTTTATCCTGGTGGTAAGTATAGCTATTGCCCTTTTTACCCGATGGCTTCTCATCTCAAGCCTTACAACGGAACTTAAAAAAAGAGGCACAGGCATAGCCCAGAGCATTGCAGACAATGCAAGGGTTTATATGCTTACGGAGAACAGGGCCGAGCTTACGGCCATTGCCTATGATGCAAGGCTTGGCAATAGAAAAGACATTGTAAGGTATCTCATCATCAGCGACAACAGAGGAAATATCCTTGCCCACACATTTACCACATTTTTCCCGGATATATTAAAAAGAGTGGTCAGGAACAGAGAGTATGAAAAAAAGAGCATTGTTTCCATAAACATTGCAAAATACCAGGTGTTCCATGTTTCCGTGCCTGTAAAAGAAGGGCTTTATACCATTGGCTCTGTTCAGGTGGGACTTGATAAACAGCATATAGAAAAATTAACTTCCAAACTGCGCCTTTTGTTTTTAAGTTTTCTTTCTGCTGTGACCATTATCTTTTTTTTCTTAAGCCACCTCCTTGCAAGACATATAACAAAACCTGTATCGTCTTTAATTGAGTATACAGATCAATTGAGAAAGGGAAACTTTGACACCAACGGTTTGACCAGCATGCCTCCCCGGGACATCGGAGTAAGCGGAGATGAAATCGGAAAACTCACAGATTCCTTTATAAAAATGGCTTCAAAAATACGAACTTCAACCCGGGAACTCATGGGATCGGAAAAAAAGTACAGATCGCTTTTTACAGCAGGGCCAAACCCTGTTTTTGTAATCAGCCGCAAGAGCTTTGAAATACTTGATGTAAACCAGAAAGCATCGGAACTGTTTGGATTTAAACGCAGCGAACTTCTGACAATGAATTTCTTTACCATGGGCAGCCTTGAACCTGATAACTTTGTAAGGAATTATCCGGAAGATAAATCCATTGTAATAAGCTCCAAGGTCAGGTTCTACAAAAAAGACGGCTCATCTATTTTTGTCAATATCCATGCAAGCCCGGCTGAATACAGGGAAGAAGATGTATTAATTGTGGCAGCAACAGATATTACAGAGCTTGTGGAAAAGGATTCACAATTGATCCAGGCAAGTAAAATGACCAACCTTGAAGAGATGTCTGCAGGGATTGCCCATGAAATCAACCAGCCCCTTAATGCCATTAAAATGGGCAGTGAATATCTGTTGATGATGCAGGAGAGAAAAAAAAGTGTTGCAAAAAAAGATTTAAACATGGTGATAAGCGAGATAAGCGCACAGGTGTCACGGGCAGCTGAAATTGTTAACAGGCTTAAGAAATTTTCAAGAAAAGCTGATTTTACAAGGGAAGTTATCAATGTGAACAATTGCATAAGATCGGTGAATAAAATCCTGGGGCGGCAGATTGCTCTGCAGAATATAGATTTAAATCTCATGCTTGACCCGTCCATCCCGTCGGTGCTTGCCCACAACAACAGAATCGAACAGGTTATATTCAATCTTGTCACAAATGCCAAGGATGCGGTAAACCAGCGTATTGAAAACTCCATGGATATTTCAAGGGGGAAAATAACAATATCAACATTCCTTGAAAAGGGAAATGTTGCAATGGTTATTTCTGATAATGGCACAGGTATAAAAACCAGGGATATTGACAAAATATTCGAGTCTTTTTATACAACCAAAAAGATGGGTGAAGGCATGGGTCTTGGCCTGCCGATAATCCAGGGCATTGTAAAGGATTATAACGGCACAATCAGCATTGAATCAGAAGAGGGAGCAGGAACATCCTTTAAGATTCTTTTTTCTGCATATATGGAAAAGGATAATTGAAAAATGATTAAAATACTTGTAATTGACGATGAAAAACCGACTCTTTCCATGTTTCGCCTTTTTCTCAAGGCATATGGGTATGATGTATACATAGCTGAAGATGGTGAAAAAGGACTGAAAATATTTAATGAAATCAAACCTGAAATAGTCTTTACTGATCTTAAAATGCCGGGCATGGACGGGCTTGAGGTTCTGGAAAAGATCAGAAAATCCAATATCAATGCCCAGGTGATTATCATAACAGGCCACGGAGACATGGAAAAGGCTGTTAAAGCCCTTGATCTTTCTGCATCGGATTTTATTAACAAACCCGTTGAAAGAGAAGCTTTGAATTCAGCTCTTATAAGGGCTGAAAAACGTATTGGCCAGGAAAAAACAGAAAAATTTATCCTGGATTTTGAACAAAAAAGCGATTCCATCAATATCAGAATAAAGGGAAAACTCTCTTGTGCTGCCCATGAAACCCTGTTGCAGCTGTTAGACTCAAAAAAGTTTAAAAATGCAAAAAAGGTAAATATCATATTTGATGACAGTTTTTCCATAAACAAGAACGGCATATCTTCATTAATCAAGTTTTCAAAGGGTATTAAAGACATGGGAGGGGATGTTGCCATGGAGGGACTTTCCTATAATTATATACGTTTTTTTGAAATGGCAGGCATTAATAAAGTTGCTGATCTCATTGAAGAAAGAATCGATGATGGCCCATTGTAACATATATAAAGAGATCTGATAATGAAAACTGGAAAATATGCTGTTCCCAAGGTTTCAGACATTGTTGTAAGGGACAGGCTCTTTGAACTTATCAACCAGAACAGTGATAAAAGGCTTTTTTTAATACTGGGTCAGGCTGCCCAGGGTAAATCAACACTTATTGCCTCCTATCTTACCCATGGGCCGGACTGGAACAATAACGGTTACCAGACATGCACAATATGGCTGCACATGAACAGGCGCGAATCAGACCATGTAAAACTTTTTGAAATGATTTTTAATGCTTTTTCAAAAATTCCGGAAAAGGGTGAATATTTTAAAAATCTGAAAATACCCCAGACAACTCTGGGACCAGGACAAGGCATTGCCCGGTGCAGTGAAATATTAATTTCTCTTTTCAATCATATTGATCAACATATCAATATTGTACTTGATGATATAGAATCCCTTGAAGAATCAGCATCAAGCTATATGATGATTCAGAATATAATAGGGAGCATCCCGGATAATATCACCTTGTTCCTTTTATCAAGGCAGATGCCGCCTCTGTCCCTTGAAAAGATGAAAATGGAGAAAAAAGCGGTTGTTCTTGGCAATGACGACTTAAAATTTACCCTTGATGAAACAAAAATATTCTTTCAGAAATTTACAAAGTCCGGTAAAATCGACCTTTCTCAGATACAGAAGATCCAGGCTGCAACCGAGGGCTGGGCAGGGGGGCTTACCCTGGTTCTTGAATCAATGAGGCGTTCCCCTGATTTAAAAAAACTTCCTGAACACCTTGCAAAGGATGCTTTTTCTTTTTTTACTGAAGAGATTTATTCGACCCTGCCGGCCAGTATAAAAGAATTTTTAATGAAAACCTCTATTTTTGAAGTGATTGATCCTGAAACCCTGGGCAGGCTGTTTGAAAACATTCCCGGTATTGTGGATATATTAAAAGAACTTGAAAAGAGAAATCTTTTTATACAGAGGGTTGACTCTTCGGGTAAATGGCCTGTTTTCCGTTATAACAAACTTTTTAAAACCTTTCTTAAAAGAGCGTTGTTAAGAAAGATAAACCCTGACAGATACAAGGCTGTCAATATTGAGGCAGGCAGAATATTTGAAGAGAAAAAAGAGTATGAACAGGCTTTGAAATATTATATTGAAGCAGGTGCATTAAGGAAGATCGGTGAAATCATTAAAGCCCTGGGAACAGATTTTGTAATTAAAGGCAGGTTTTCTGATCTGGGTAAATGGATGGCAGCCCTTCCCAATGAAATGATCTGGCATGACCCCTGGCTTATTTTTTATCTCACTGTCACACGGCGTATCAAGGGTGGGGTGCAGAATATTGCTGATTTTAAGATAGCCCTGGCCCTTTTTGAAGATAACAGGGATATCCGGGGCCAGATCCTCTGCACTGCCTATCTTATAGAAGCAAAAGTGTTCATGAGAAAGCCTTTTGCCAGAATATCAAATTTTATTAAAAAAGGTGAAAAACTTTTAAAACCAAAGGATACCAAACTTTTGTTCACCTGGGCCAGGGCACTCCTTTGGCAGCAGATCGGGTTTGGTTATATTGCAGGCAACGGTGATATCTTAAGGGGTATCTCTGCATGCAGAAATTCCATAATGCTTGCCGGAAAAATTGATAACTCTGTCCTTAAACTGAACGCATCCATTGTTATGATTCTTGGGTATGTCCAGGCCGGGGATTTTTCCCGTGCCCAGGAGTTTCTTTCAAAAATTCAAAACTTAACAAAGGAGGGTATTCACCCTGAATACAGGGTTTTAAAAAACCTTGTCAATATCGATTTTGCCATGAAAAAGGGGGATTTGGAATTGTCCTGTCTTCTTTTGGAAAAATCAGAAACAGATATTGAAAAATTCGGGCTGCTCTTTTTATATCCAGGCCTGCTTGAAGCAAAGGCAATGTATTTTATCCACACAAAAAATTATAAAGATGCTCTTTTAACGGCAAATTATCTTTCTGATTTTTCAACCCTTGAGGGAAATGATTTTTACAGAGCAGTTGCCCTGGGCATTAAGTCGGTAAATCTATACCACCAAAAAATATATAGGGATGCACTGGCCGTGGGCAAAGCCGCCCTCAAACTGATGGAGACAGCAAAAAGAAGTGATGTTCATCTTTTCTGGACAAAACAGATTCTGGGCTTTACACTGCTGCACAATAACAATCCCGGCCAGGCCGCAGCTGAACTTATGGCCTGTTTAAAATATTTTGAAAATATCTCTTCAGACCTTTCATATACGGAAACAAGCCTTGGGCTGGGCCTTGTTTTCTGGAACATGGATAAACATGAAAAAGCATTAAAATACCTTGATGCAGGTATACAAAAAGCAGCAAGGGAAAAGTATGCCCATTTCAGTGTAATTAATTCAGACGATTTTATAAAATCATTGATATTAATGCATGACCACGGTGATAACAAGGAGGCAGCAAGGGATATTTACAAGCTCATTATACCAGCAGTAAGGATAGAAACACTTGGCAGGTTTGCAATATTTAAAAACAATAAACCCCTTGGTGATATCAACTGGGAAGGAAGCCGCCCAAAACTTCTGCTCAAGGCAATTGTCTCCCATGGGGGCAGGAATATACCAAAGGAGGTGCTCATGGAAGATATATGGCCAGGAGCCAGTGCCAAAGCAGGGGAAAAAAATTTTAAGATCAATCTCCACCGCCTGAGAAAAGCTCTGGAACCCAATGCAGACACGACATTCGGTTATTCTTACATAAGTCACAAATCAGGCCTGATCTCCCTTGATCCTGACCTTGTCTCCATTGATATTGATGATTTTTTTAAGTTCTGTGTACAGGGTGAAAAAGAGGAGAAAAAAAAGAATAACATCAGGGCTCTGCATTACTATGATAAAGCAATTCAATTATATAAAGGAGATTATTTTACTGAAGAGCCCTATGTGGAATGGATCTTTTCAAAACGGGACCGCATCAGGATAAAATATATCGATATTCTCCAGAAAAAAGCCTTGATACATGAAAACTTGAACCAGGCTGAGCATGCAGGCAGGGCCTGGCAGAAAATCTTACAGACAGATCCCCTGTTTGAAACAGCCTATCAGAAATTAATGATGATTTATTCTGATTCCGGCATGAGAAACAGGGCTGTAAATGTTTTTGAACAGTGCAGGACCCTGTTTAACAATGAGCTTGACATTGACCCTGGCAATGAAACAATAAAAATATATGAAAAAATCAAAATGCATTGAATTTTTCCCCGGGCAGATTTCCTGGCCGATGCCCCTGGGTTAAGCGCCGGGCATTAATAACTGACATAGTCACGGCACCCCAGTCAGACTCAACCTTCCCCGTTAACAGATAGGGCCTGCCATATTCCAGCATATGGCATAAACATGCATAGGTCTTCGGAAAAAATACTGTTTCCATTATACCTGTTTCATCCTCAAAGGTTAAAAATTTCATGGGGTCGCCGCCCCTTGTCAGGACAGTTTTTCCTGTTATGAGCCAGCCTGCAAACCTGATGGTTTTATTGACAAACCTGCCTGTATTACATGCTTTTACGCTTTTTATTCTCTTAATTGTATTCTTATAAAGAACAATGGGATGACATTCACATAAAAACCCCAGCACAGCATACTCCCGGCGCAGTCTTGCAATGCGGCTTTCCCTGGGAAAATTTGGAAACCTGATATGATCCTGTAAACTGCCAAACAAAGTACTGCTCTCTCCTGTTTTTACTGCGGATTTATATCTCAGCCTGCAGGCAAGAATCCATAAAAGATCAGCCCTGGATTTTGAACCATTCTGATTAAAAGAGTCAAAGGCTCCACTGTGAATCAGTGCCTTTGCCTCGTCATCGGCAGGGTTAACCCGGCCCAGAAAGTCATGTATATCTTTAAATTTTTCCCTTGATCTTTCCATTATAATCTTTTGCCGGGTGTTTAAGGAAAGATTTTTTATGGATAAAAGCCCTGTCCGTATTTCATTGTTTTTTCCAAGCCATGTAATATTGCTTTTATTAACATCAGGCCTTAATACTTTAAGGCCCATTCTTACAGCTTCTGACACATAGGCAAAAGTGCTGTAAAATCCTCCCTGATTGCTTATTACCGCAGCCATGAACTCGGCTGGAAAATGTGTTTTCAGATAGGCTGCCTGGAAGGATACCCGGGCATAGGAAGCGCTGTGGGGTTTGCAGAATGAATATCCGTCAAAGCTCAGTATCATATTCCAGACAAGCTTTATCTGTTCATCCTTTACGCCCCGCTCCTTTGCACCTGCATGGAATCGTTTATAATAATCTTTAAGCTGCAGAGCCTTGTTTTTTTTGGAAAGTATTTTACGAAGACCGTCTGCTTCGGCATGATTAAACCCTGCAAAGCGTACTGCAACCCTGGAAACATCTTCCTGGTAAACCATGATTCCAAAGGTTTCCTTTAATACATCCTCCAGCAGAGGGTGTATGGGATCCCATGGCTGGCCATGGAGTCTTTTTAAATATTCCTGTATATATTCATTGGCAGCAGGCCGGATAATACTTGAATGTATTACAAGATGTTGAAAATCTCCTGTTTTAGCTTTTTTCTGTAAAAGGCGCATGGCCGGGCTCTCAATGTAGAAACATCCCATGGTATCACCCCTGGCAACAACCTGCCTGGTTTCAGGATCATCTTCCGGGTCAGACCCGGACTCATTAAATTCAATATTGTTTCCGCGGATATTATTGACTGCATCCCGTATTACACCAAGACTTCGATTTCCCAAAAGATCAATTTTAACCAGGCCTGCATCTTCTGCTGCATCCTTGTCCCACTGCATGACAGGCACTCCTTTTTTTGCAGTTTCAATGGGAACATATTCATTGATGGGCCCGGGTGTAATTACAATGCCTCCCGGATGCACGGAAAGATACCTCGGGTTTGAAACCAGAACCTCTGCATACTCCATTATTTCAGGCCATGGGTCTGGAAAATCCATGAATTGAAACTCTTTTCTCTGTTTTATTCTTTCCATGAGAGAAAGTTCAAGCTCCTGTTTTTTCCAAAACCATGGAAGTCGTTTTGATACCCTGTTTATCTCTGCTTCTGCAAGACCAAACACCTTGGCAGATTCACGTATTGCCATGGGGGGCTGGAATAATACATGGCTTGATACCATGGCAGCATGGTTTTTAAATTTATCAAAAACCGCTGCCAGCACCTTGTCGCGCTCATCCCAGGCAAAATCAATATCTATATCAGGAGGATCACTTCTTCCCGGGTTTAAAAAACGCTCAAAATAGAGATTGAATTTTACAGGACAGACATTTGTAATGCCAAGGCAGTATGCAACTATGGAAGCAGCCCCGGAACCGCGCCCGCAAATTCTTGGACTTTTTTGTATTATGTCATGCACCACAAGAAAATAGGATGTAAAATTCATCCGGGTTATGATTTTTAACTCATATTCGATCCTGGTTCTGATCTTTTTTAAAAGCACGCTGCCATACCTGGTTTTTGCACCCTGGTATACTTTACGTGATAAAATCTGCTTTAACTTTTCAGCATTGGCCTCGTTCCTGAACAAGGGCATGACAATACCGAAATCAGGGCCTCTGAACTCAAGTTTTTCTGCCAGCGCATGACTGTTTTGTAATGATTCAGGGCATATTGCAAACCTTTTTTCATATTCTGATGGTGGTGCAAGGTATGCATCATCCGGTGCAATATCTTTAGCACAAAGCCTTGAAAAAGTGCTGTTCCTGTCTATTGCCCTGAGCATTTTATGCATTTTCCCATCCCCCGGGTTAAGGAAAAAACTTCCCGGAGTTGCAACCAGTGGTATATTAAGCTGTTTTGCTGTTCCTGCAAGTGCATGTGTCAATGGAACCGGCTTTCTGTAAAGGGCTGCTCCCAGATCAAGCTCCCTTGTATACCAGTACTTTAAGTAATCTGCATTGTTGGTCAAAACAATAAGACCATCACCATATTCCGGAAGATCTGTTTTTAATTGAAAACCATTGTCCTGGTGTCTTTTTGTAATGAGTTTACAAAGATTACCATATCCTTTCCTGTTTTTCACAAGGCATACTGCCCGTACACCCTTCCCGGGATCAGTGATTTCAGCACCTACAATGGGTGTAAGATCAAACTTTCTGCATGCATCCAAAAAACAGATTAATGCACAAAGATTATCTGTATCTGTCAAAGCAAGTTCTGTATACCCAAGTTTTTTTGCCTTACAGCATAGTTCATAAACCGATGCTGTACCCCACATCAGGGAGTAGTTTGAGCGCAGGACCAGGGGAATCACTTTTTTTATCCTTACAATGCAAGCTTGCCAATGCCTGCTCCTATGGCATCATATCCAAAACGATCACGTATTTTATCCATGACTTTAATAAGAGCCTCCTGTTTTTCTGCCCTTTCTCCGGTATTTTCAAAAAGATCCATCTGCACCAAAAGGTCCCGGGAAAATATATATTTATCACATACAAGACGTATATACCGTACCTGTATACGCCTTTTGACAACACGATCAAGAAGCTTTTCTGCTGCTTTATACAGCTTGAGTTCATTGGAGCTTGCAGGTTTTACTCCCAGGATTCCAAATCCATGCACTCCATCGGTATAACCTATTTTCAGCTTTAATTTTTCCGCAGCCCTTCCTTTTCTGCGCAAAACCATACAGATTTTTTCCGTCAGAATATACATGACGCTTTTTAATGTTTTTCTGTCATTGGTATCCCCGGCAAATTCATACTCTGCTTCCACGGGTGTTTCCATGGCAAAAACAGGCAGAACAGGTGAAAAATCAACACCCCGCATCAGGTCATATATAAAACCTGCCCTTTTACCAAAAAATACCCTTAAATGTTCCATGTCCATTGCAAGGACTTCGTACACAAAATTGAAATTAAACTCCTTTAATTTTACAAGATCACTCTTTTCCATGCCCGGAACAAGCCCAAGAGGCAGTGGTTTTAAAAGCTCCTGCTCTTCACCTTGCCTAACGATATATTCTCCGACCGGCTTTACAAGGCGTGTTGCTATTTTTGCCACAAGCTTGCTTGAAGCAACTGACCATATGGGCTCCAGGGCAAAATTGCGTTTGATTTTCCTGGCAAGTTTCCATGCTACATCCCGGGGAGGACCAAAAAGCCTGTCGCTACCGGTGAGATCCATGAATATATGACCATCAGCCTCGCCATACTCTATAAGAGGAGAATAGGGCAGTGCCTCTTTTACAATATCTTTCATGGCACGTTCATACCTGTCAAAACGGGGTGGAAGAATACGCAAATCTCTGCAAATACGACGTGCACGTGCCAGGGGCATACTCTTTTGTATACCCTGCTGAAAAGCCTCTTCACTCATATCATATATACAGGCCCTGGATGAATCCCCGGGAGCTATGGCAAGGGGGTATCCCCTGAGGCCGGGATCAATAAGACTCTCCACTGCAACGGCAAAATCAGCTACGTTCAAATGAATTATCGACCGTTCCATAGATCACCTGTCCTGCCACTTTTCATACTTCTGTTTCAACAGAACTTTCTGCAAAAACTTCATACTTTTCAACATATCAAATGTAAATATGAATGTAAAGCTTAATGGAAAGTATATATTTTACATTGGAATCCACAATGGGTTAGAAAAAGCAGCTATCCGGAATTTCCGGACAACTGCACCAGATATAAAATTGTCAATATATTTCTATAAATCAAATCCATGGAGCAGTGGAGTCTCAGTAAATCTATCAGTGAGAACCCAGACATGTGACTTGGCCCGTGTAATACCGCCCCTTAATAATTTTCGGCACTTGGTGTACGGATGAGTATCCTTGCCGTAGAGCAATGGGCTTATACGGCTTTCATCAAAAATTATTACACCATCTGTTAAACTACCTGTAAGTATAACGGTTTGATCACATCGCAATCCTGTGGATTTATCTATTTGATTGGATTTTGTTTGTATTCCTGGTTTAGTTCTTTAATTACCCCCAATACATGCTTTTCCTCACAAAAAGGTGTTTTCAACAAAGGATGGATGCTTTGTGCAAGCCTGAAATAAGAACAGGAATCAACCAGAATTGTAGTAATCATAAAACAAGTTCTTTATACAACGCATGTGCGTCAGGTGTAGATAGATTTAAAATTGCCTGTAAAAACCCTACAGATTTCTTTTTTTGTTTTATTAATATTTTAAGGGAATCAAAAAAAGGGCTGTCAAAATATTTTCGAGCAGACTCTATATAATCACTGGCGCTTGGAGGCAGAGTATCAAAAAGATGTTCTGCAAGAGATTTATATTGATTGCAAAACAAGGTGTTTGCTTTAAAAATTGCCTGATTTTTTTCAAGATATATTTTGGGCAATTTTTTATATTCAGCATATTTATTGATTTCATAGTAAATAGTCAAAGGTGAAATTGTCAATTCTTCTGCCTTTTCTTTAATTCGTCCGATTTTAAGGCTGTTATTTGGAAGAGTTTTTAAAACACTATATTCATGTTCAGCCATCTCTTCTTTTACAAGAAGAGCTCCTGCAAAAGAATCTGCAAAGTCCTCTGCTTCTTCATGCTGCAACTTAGGTGCTTTTACATGCCCTAACTCATGTGCCATCCAGAATTTAAAATCATGAATTTTGCTGTCAAGATTAAGGTAAATCCATGTTGTTCTTGATTGGGGCAGATAAATATGCAAAGCATTTTCATGATTGCTTTTATTACCCCAAAACACGGGAATAATAACAGCATGATGCTGATTAAAAAAATCAATAAGATCATTAAACTCTATTTTACACTCACTCTTTTTTCCAATTGCTTTTCTAATTTGAGCTGCGGCTGTCTGAATATATTTATAATTCAATACTGGATCAATTAATGTTGGGGGCGTTGAAAGCTCGTCATAGGGAAGATAAGGAAGGAGTTGCTCAAGGAGAAAGCCCTTATCCTTTGCTTCCTCAATATATTCAGATGATATTTTATGGCTGCCTTTTTTTCTAAAAGCAACAATTGGTTCTTGAGAAATATCTGTTTTTATAACAAGATCATCAAATGAAAGCTGAAGTTTTTTTGCAAGTTTTAATAATGCACCTGGTCTTGGGAATTTTTTTTCCTGGAACCAATTTGAAATGCTTTGTCTTGTAGTATCTAACTCTTTAGCAAGGCTTGACTGTGACAATCCAAGTTTTTCAAGTTGAATTGTGATATTCTCAATATTTAATTTTTTATTAGATATAGTATTCATATCTAAATTATTAAACATTTTGTCAACTATTAGTTGGCTTTTTCTTTACAAAATTATTATAACTTCAAATAAAAAAGCCTGATCAGAAATATAATCTGAAAAATTTGTATTCAAATATTGCTTGTTCTATTGTATGTTTACCGATATAGTTAACAACAATGAGTTGAT
>CAZQJS010000008.1:0-83769 GCA_964593725.1 uncultured Desulfobacterales bacterium | reverse complement strand
AGGATTAAAACCGCCGATTTTATATCAAAAGCCTGGATATAGTATAATTCTAAACCGGCATGTTGATTATACCTCTATGTTGAAATGAATACCCCTTCATGCAGAAAATGGGGATAAAAATTGCTGTGAATCTTTATCATAACTATCAATATCTGGATAACCAGTTGTAAATTAATAAAAAATCATTGACGGTTTTATGATACTAATGCCTTGACATTTATGGGTAAATGTAGTTTTATTAATGAATCATTATTCATTAATTATTATTTGCATGGAGTAAAATATATTTTGCCAAAGGATAAGTCAAGGAAATATTATGAAATATTGAAAAGTGCAGGTGCTGTGTTTGCAAATCTCGGATTTCATAAAGCAACAATATCCCAGATTGCCAGGGAGGCTGATATTGCTGACGGGACAATTTACCTGTATTTTAAGAACAAGAATGATATTCTCTACCAATATATAAGCTATAGAACCGAGGCAGTCTTTAAAATCATGCGCAGTGCCGTGGGCGAGGCTGGCAAAGCAGAGGAAAAACTCAGAAATCTCATAAAATGCCACCTGGAGCAGTTCCAGCTGGATCGGGACATGGCCGTTATATTTCAATCAGAAACAAGGTATAGAAGAGATATTGAGCCCCAGATGAAAGATATTTCCAAAATGTATCTGGAGCTTCTTTCAGATATTATTGAACAGGGACAGATAGAAGGAGTCATGAGGCAGGACCTTTTTGTGGGCCTTGCCAAACGCTATGTTCTGGGAGCTGTTGAAGGAGTTATAAATACATGGGTTGCAGCAGATGGCAAGTATGATCTGGTTGCCATGTCAGACCCTCTTGTTGATCTTTTTTTAAATGGCTTAAAAGGCCCGGGATAAACAGGAAATATATAATAAATCCCATACATAAGAAAAATCCGGTTTTGCTTGACGAACAAGGTTTTCTTTATTAGAAATTTAAATTATATTTTTTAAGAGTTAAAAATAATTAGGAGGTTTTCATAATGGTGTTATATGGTCCGGCAGGTTACAAGTTGTTTGGTCTTATCCCCGGAGTTCTCATATCTTTAATAATTGCTGTGGCAGGAGTAGGTATCTTTGCATATATTATTGTAAGGCGCATTGCCCCCCTGGTGCGCTCCAAACCGGATTGCAGAACAGATAATATTCCGGAACGCATTAAAAGAGTGCTTGTTATCTGGCTTGCCCAGTACAGGCAGCCCAGGTATATGCTGGCAGGTGTCCTGCACATCATCATCTTTGCAGGTTTTCTTATTTTATCCATAAGAACCCTTTCCCTTGTGTTTGTAGGATTTTCAGAAGGGTTTGAGATCCCGGGATTTGGCGGTACCCTGGGGCATGTCTACTATTTTTTCAAGGACTATGCTGCCACTTTTGTCTTTTTTGCATCTGTTATTGCAGGTGTCAGACGTGGGATTTTCAAGCCTGAAAGATATGCAGTTCCTGCAAAATATGGTAAGGATCATACAGGAGAAGCAGTGTTTGTCCTTTTTATTATTGCACTTCTCATGGTTTCAGAGAGTCTGTATGAGGCATCCGGTGCTGTTTATGAATTAAAACGCATAGGGGAGAGTGAATTTCTCGCCCCCTTGTCCCTGGGCTGGATGTTTAAGGGTGTTATATCCGGATTTTCCTTTAAGACACTCCAGAGCATACATATTCTAATGTATTATATCCATGATATTACATTTTTCTTTTTTCTCTGTTTTCTGCCCCTTGGAAAGCATTTCCATGTTATTACATCTCTTTTCAATGTCTTTTTCATGAGACTTCACAAGGGCAGAATCAAACCTGTTGTATACGGTGTGAGTGATGCAGAACTGGATGACCTTGACTCCTTTGGTGTAAAAAAGCTTGAGGATTTTACATGGAAGCATATGCTGGACTTTTATTCATGTGCAGACTGCGGCCGGTGTGCTGATCAATGCCCTGCCAATGCAGTCGGCCGACCCCTTTCACCCCGGTTCATCACAATTAAATCAAGGGATCTTATTTTTAAGAACTATCCTTTGTCAGGGAAAATATTCAAGAGTGAACCATTGATAGGTACTATTTTTACAGAGGATGAGATATGGTCATGTACAACATGCGGTGCCTGTGAAGAAGAGTGCCCGCTTGGCATAGAGTATATTGATAAGATAGTTGATTTAAGAAGGGGCATGGTTGACGAGGGAATGGTGCCCCAGAGCCTTCAAAAACCGTTAAGCGCCCTTGAGAAGCGAGGCAACCCCTATGGCAAGATGGAGAAAAAGCGTGCTGACTGGGTAAAGGATAAGGAGTTCAAAGAAGAGTGTGAAGTTAAAATCCTTGAGAAAAAGAATAAGGCTGAAGTCCTGTACTTTGTTGACAGCATAACTTCCTATGATGACAGTATTCAGCAGATTGCAAGAAATACATCGAAAATACTTTCCAAAGCAGGAGTGGATTTCGGTATCCTTGGAAAGGGTGAGAAAGACAGCGGTAATGAGGTCATTCGCTTTGGTGAGGAACTTCTTTTTCAGGAGCTTAGGGATAGTAACATTGATGCCATTGAAAAGTGCGGCGCAAAAACAATTATTACGGCTGATCCCCATGCCTTTAATACTTTAAAAAATGAATATCCTGACCTGCCGCCTGTTAAACATATAAGTCAGTTTGTTGCAGAACAGATTAATTCAGGGAATCTTACCCTTACGGCTGCTAAATATCCTGACAAGACCTATGTATACCATGATCCATGCTACCTTGGACGTCACAATGGAGTCTATGATGATCCCCGTACTGTTCTTGATTCCATTAACGGGTTAAACAGAGTCGAACTGCTGAAGAGCAGGGACCGCTCCTTCTGCTGCGGCGGCGGTGGTTTAATGCTCTTCTATGAACCAGAGGAAGAGGTCAGAATGGGTGTACTGCGGGTTAATATGGCAGCAGAAGCAGGAGCCAGTGTCATTGTTACAGCATGTCCTTTCTGTCTTGTTAATATCGAAGATGCAATCAAGGTGGCAGGGAAAGAAGGAGAGATGGAAGCCATGGATTTTACAACCCTTGTGGAGGAGCATCTTGCATAAAGTTTTATTGGAATCGTGAACTTTTAAGTTTAATTTAAGTTGGAATAATAAATTCGGAGGGAAAAATGGAGATTTTAGTTTGTATCAAACGGGTGCCTGACACTGCTGAAAATGAGTTTGAACTCAACAGTGAAGGTAATGATATTGATCGTGATGATCTTGTATATTCCGTTAATGAATGGGACAACTATGCAGTTGAAGAGGCAATCCAGATAGTGGATGAGCATGGCGGCAGTGTTACTGTGGTCAGTGTGGGTGATGACGAATCAGAAGAGGTTTTGAGACGGGAAATGGCAATGGGCGCCGACAATGGTGTTCTGCTTTCCGATGATGCCTTTGAAGAATCTGACTCCAGAGGGATTGCAACTATTTTAAAGGCTGAGGTTGAAAAGGGAAGTTATGATCTGATTCTCACAGGAGCCCAGGCAGATGACGGTGCAGCAGAAGTAGGTGGAATGCTTGCTGCAATGCTTGATCTGCCCTATGCATCCCTGGTGAATTCCATTGACATTGAAGATGATAAAAAGATCAGAATAGGAAGGGAGATTGAGGGCGGCAACAGGGAAATGAACGAAATTGAGCTCCCGTGCGTACTCTCCATCCAGACTGGTATTAATGAACCTCGGTATGTTGGTATCCGTGGCATAAGAAAGGTTGCTAAGATAGAAATACCTGTCAAGAGTGCTTCGGATCTTGGTATTGATGCAGGCTCCGTGGGAAAAGAAGGGGCAAAAATGAAGAAAATTGATTACTTTGTACCTGATCTTGGTGAAGGTGCTGAAATGCTTGAAGGCTCAACAGAAGAAATTATTGAGCAGCTCATTGAAAAATTGAAAAGCAAAGGAGGGTTGGCATAATGGCACAGATATTTGCATATATTCCCCACCATGACGGTGTGGCCGATGATGTAGCATATGAATTTCAATCAGCAGCAGGTAAACTTGACAGTGGAGCCCAGGTCACGGCAATTGTTACAGGCCATGGCGACACATTGGATAAAGCTGCACAAGAAATGACCGGATATTACAAGGAAGTTATCAAGATCAGCAGTGACGATCTTGCTTATCCCAATGCAGAAGTTGTACGCAAAGCCCTTTGCAGCATACTTCCAGCCGATGCAATTGTACTTGCTGCCCATAATACATTTGGTATGGATCTTGTTCCCGGGTTGTCCATTAAACTTGATTCTGCCTGCGCTTCTGATGTCATGGATTTTGAAGACAGCGACGGATCAGGTGTAACGGTTATTCGCCAGGTACTTGGTGGAATCGTGAGCACCCGCAATAAACTTGATATCTCAGGCGGTGCTGTTATTACCATCCGCCCGGGTGCGTTTGCCCCTGATGAAAACAGCTCTGCCGGAGGAACTGTGGTTGACAAGTCAGGAGAAGCAGGTGACCTTTCAGCCAGGAGACGTTTCCTTGAAATAGTCGAGGCAGAAGTGGGTGATGTTGATATTACAAAGTCTGATGTGCTTGTCTCCATTGGACGCGGCATTGAGGAAGAAGATAATATTGAAATCGCCCAGGAACTTGCCGATGCCATGGGTGCAGTTGTTTCGTGTTCTCGTCCAATAGTTGATGCAAACTGGCTTGAAAAATCACGTCAGGTCGGGACTTCAGGCCAGACAGTAAAACCAAAGGTTTATCTGGCCCTGGGCATAAGCGGATCATTCCAGCATCTTGGCGGACTTAAGGGCGATCCCTTTATTGTTGCCATTAACAAGAATGCCAATGCACCCATATTCCAGGTTGCTGATGTGGGCATTGTGGAGGATATCCTGGAGTTCATGCCTGAACTTACAGACAAGATAAAAGAACTTTAATTCTATTGTATTTAATAGAATTTCCCAGGCCGTACAGATTCTCTTTTCCTCCTTTTTTACTTAGAATCTGTACGGTTTTTTTTAAAATTGCTTTTGCTTGATTTTTAGTATTTAGTTCTTATAATAATTATTTATATGCATTCATCTTAAATTCCATGGCCGGAGGCAGATATAATGGGTGGTCTTTCGAAAAGTATACGGGCACTGTTTGTTATCCTGGTTGCTGTACTGATTGCCGGAATTTTATTTATTACCAAAACAAAACCTGAGAAAATAGAACGGCAGGAGATGGCACCCCTTGCCGAAGTCATGGTTGCAGAACCCTCCACCATTGTTATGAAGGTTGAAACATTTGGGACTGTAAAACCCAGGAAATCAGTCAAGATAACCGCAGAAGTGCCTGGCAGAATAGAATATATAAATCCATTGTTCAAGCAGGGCGGGTTTTTAAAAAAAGGTGAATTGATTTTAAGGATTGATCCGCGCTCCTATAAGTTCAACAGTGATGCCTGCAGAATCAGAATACGCCAGGCAAAGGCAGATATAAGCCGGCTGAAACAGGAGATCAGGAATTTAAAATCAGACCTTATCCTTGCAGAAAACAACCTTAAACTCTCGACTAAAGAGTTGAACCGCATATCAAAACTTGCCCGGGGCAGCTATGCTTCCAAAAATATGCTGGACAGTGTTGAAATGGCACATCTTAAGGCCACAATGCAGGTTCAGGAAATTAATAACCGCCTTGCCCTGACAGATTCAATCATGGAACAGAAACAGAGTATCCTCAAAATGGCAATGGTTGAACTTGAAAAGGCAGACCTGGCTCTGGAAAAGACTGATATTAAAGCTGATTTTGAAGGCTATGTCATGGATAAGCTGATTGAAGAGGGAGAGTATGTCAGGACAGGTCAGATACTTGGCCGGATATATCTTAAATCAGAGCTTGATGTTAATATAAGCATACCCCTTGAAAAAATGAAATGGCTTGACCCTGTCATGGAAAACGGCATGGTGCCGGAGGTGGAAATCAGAATGGCAGGTTCCTCTGGTGATGGGACAAGGGTCTGGCATGGAAAAGTAGCAAGGGTTAATGCCAATATCGATGAAAAGACAAGAACCCTTCCCATGATCATTGAAATAGATGGCGGCAATAATGGCGGTACTGCCCTCCATGGATTACGTCCCGGAACATTTGTTAAGTGCAGTATCCAGGGACAGGAGTATAATAATATTTTTATCCTGCCAAGGTATATATTCCGCGGTACTACTCTTTTCCTGGTAAAAGACAACCAGCTCAGCAGCCGGGAAGTGACAATCCTGCGTAAGTTTGAGGATAAGGTTTATGTAAATACCGGCCTTAACAAGGGTGATAAAATATTGGCAATTCCAATTCCCGGAGCAAGGGAAGGCATGAGAGTAAAACTTAAGAGTCAGCCCAGGGGATAAATCTGAATGAAAGCTTTGGGAAAATGGTCAGTTGAGCACAGGGTCACCATAAATCTTCTCATGGTGTTTGTTATTGTGGCAGGGCTGTTGACTGTGAATACCATGAGAAGGGAGCTTTTCCCCCAGTTTGCCCTTGATTTTATTTATGTGGAAGTTGTCTATCCGGGAGCAACTCCCCTGGAAGTCGAAGAGGGGATATGTCTTAAAATTGAAGAACAGCTCAAGGGTGTTGAGGGTCTGAAAGCAGTGCATTCCAAGGCACTGGAAGGAGTTGGGTCTGTATTTCTGGAACTTGAGAAGGGCGTTGATGTAAAAGAGAAGCTCAATGATATTAAAACTGAAGTCGATCTTATTGATTCCTTCCCGGATGAGGCCAGGGATCCTGTTATAATTGAGATTAAACAGAATGACCCTGCCATTACCGTTGCAGTGTATGGTGATGTTGATGAAAGAGTACTTAAGGAGTGTGCTGAAAAAATAAAAAACGACCTTGTGAATACTGATGTGATATCCCTTGCCAAAGTACTTGGTACAAGAGATTATGAGATTTCCATAGAATTATCCGAACAGAACATGCGGCAGTTTAATATCTCCTTTAATCAGGTTGTGAGGGCTGTAAAAACAGGTAGTATTGATCTGCCCGGGGGAAAAGTCAAAACCAGGGGACAGGAGATCATTGTCCGGGCCAAGGGTAAGCTTTATACGGGTGAGGAGTTTGAAAGAATTCCTGTTCTTACCCGGAAGGATGGAAGCCAGGTACTTTTGGGCGAAATCGCAAAGGTGGTGGACGGGTTTAAAGATACAGACCTTGGTGCAAGGTTCAATGGCAAACCCGCAGCACTTGTGAGGGTTAACAGAACCTCCACCCAGGACACCATAGAAATCTCAGAAACAGTGAGAAAATATGTTGCTGAAAACAGTGATAAACTCCCTGCCGGAGTTCACCTTGCCCAATGGCAGGACCTGGCAGAGATGGTCCAGGGAAGGATTGATCTTCTCCTTAAGAACGGCACCCAGGGTATTATTCTTGTTTTTATAGTTCTTGCCCTGTTTTTAAACCTTGGCCTTGCTTTCTGGGTTGCAGCGGGTATACCTGTTTCATTCATGGGAGCATTCATTATTCTGCATTACATGGGCGCTTCCATTAATATGCTCTCTTTATTTGGTTTTATCATGACACTTGGCATACTGGTGGATGATGCAATTATCATTGGTGAGAATGTATATTCCCATTATTCCATGGGGAAAACGCCAAAGCAGGCAGTGATAGACAGCATGGAGCAGGTAGGAGGCCCGGTTGTCATGGCGGTTCTTACAACAATTGTTGCCTTTACCCCCCTGATGTTTATTGCAGGTGTAATGGGGAAATTCATGTCCATAATGCCCCAGGCAGTCATTGTTATCCTGGTTTTTTCACTTATTGAGGCATTGATTATACTTCCTGCCCACCTTGAACACTCCCTTGCAAAATCTGATAAATTTAAAAGACTTTTCACATGGCATGAAAAAATAAGGGCTGTTGTTGAAAAAAAACTTGATGGTTTTATTGATAACACATATACCAGAATTCTTGCCTATACTGTTAAAAACAGGTATTTTACTTTGAGCATCGGGGTGGGTGTTCTCATTATCAGCATTGGTGCCCTTGCAGGGGGACATATCCCCTTTGTATTTTTTCCCAAGGGTGACAGTAACTGGGTTACGGCAAAGATTATCTATCCCCAGGGAACCCCCTATGAAGTAACCTGTAAAAGTATAGAATATATTGAAGATGCTGCAGTCAAGCTTAATGAACGTTATAAAGGTAAGATTGAAACCAGTGAGCCCCTTGTGAAGAACATTTTTTCCCTTGTTGGGGTCATCCCCAGGCAGGACTGGTCACCAGGGGTTTACGGAGCCCATTGCGGAGAGATCTCCATAGAAGTTCAGCCGGCAGCCAGCCGGCCCGGGTTTCCAGTGACTGATATAATCTCAGAGTGGAGAAAACTTGTTGGTAATTTACCCGGCACTGAAGAGTTGACCTATTCCATTCTGAGCGGTGGACCTGCGGGAAATCCCATTGAGATACAGCTCATAGGCAATGATTTTGCCAATCTTACTGCTGCAGCCGAAGATCTTAAGGCAGAGATTGGAAAATATCCCGGTGTTTTTGATGTTACAGACGATTTCCGTCCGGGAAAGATGGAAAAGAGGATCACTATTAAAGATGGTGCAAGGTCTCTGGGCATCACCATGGCAGATATTGCTCTCCAGACAAGGCAGGCATATTATGGGGATGAAGTTCTGCAGATCCAGCGGGGAGAGGATGACCTTAAGGTGGTTGTAAGATATTCCGAGGATGAAAGAAAGAGGATATCTTCAATTAAGGAGATGCGGATAAGAACTTCTGACGGCAGGGAAATACCCCTTGGAGAAGTAGCTGATATTACTGAAGAGAGAGGCTATTCTGTGATAAACAGAGTTGACAGGAAAAGGGTTATTACCGTTATTTCAGATATTGATGAAAATATCGGCAACTCAAGTAAAACCGTAAGGGACCTTGAAGAAAAATTTTTAAAGAAACTTGTGGAAAAATATCCCGGAGTCACCTATGATCTGGAGGGTCAGACAAAACGGACAAAGGAGTCTGTTGAAAGCCTTAAGACAGGATTTCTTTTTGCTCTGATGGTGATATTTCTTTTACTTGCAAGCCAGTTCTCTTCCTATATCCAGCCTGTAATAATAATGGCAGCCATACCATTTGGACTTGTGGGAGCAGTATTCGGCCATTTTATAATGGGTTTTCCCATTACCATCATAAGTTTTTTCGGTATTGTGGCCCTGTCTGGTATTGTTGTTAATGATTCTTTAATATTAATTGATTTTATAAATTCAAAAATAGAGCAGGGAGAAGATGTTGTGAATGCTGTTATGGAGTCTGGCAGGAACAGATTCAGGCCGGTACTACTCACATCGGTTACAACCATTGCAGGGCTTTTTCCCCTTCTGCTGGAGAAAAGTTTTCAGGCCCAGTTTTTAATACCCATGGCAATAAGCATCTGTTTTGGACTTATTGTTGCAACATTGCTTACTTTGGTTTATGTTCCTTCTTTATACATGATAGTGAAAGACGGTTCCGGGATCATTAAGAATCTGTCGGGCCGTTTTTCAGGAAAGTTTTTCCATGATTGATTTAACCGGGGCTTGAACAGACAACTGCCATGAAAGTGATGAATAATAATAATCAGAAAACGAGTGCTCCCATTGGTGTATTTGATTCCGGTATAGGAGGGCTTACCGTTGTAAAACATTTAAGGGATCTTCTGCCCCATGAGGATATAGTATATTTCGGGGATACAGCCCGGCTGCCCTATGGCATTAAATCAGAAGATGTTGTTAAACGTTTTGCCTTTGAAGACAGCCACTTTCTTCTGGAGCATAATGTCAAGATTATTGTAGTTGCCTGCAATACTGTTGGTTCCACTGCAATTCATCTTTTGGAAAGGTATCTTGATATCCCGGTAATAGGCGTTATGCAGCCCGGAGCCGATGCCTGTGTAAAAAAAACAAGGAACAGAAATGTAGGGGTAATTGGCACTTCAACCACAATCAGATCAGGTAAATATAACCAGAAGATACTCGAACTTGACAGTGGAATCAAGGTGATTGACCAGGCATGCCCTCTGTTTGTCCCATTGGTGGAAGAAGGCTTTTTCGAGGATGAGGCAACCCATCTAATTGCCAGGCGGTACCTGGATAAGTTCATTGAAAACAGTGTTGATACCTTAATCCTGGGCTGTACCCATTACCCTGTCATTAAAAACGCTATACAAAGAATAGTGGGTAAAGATGTTATTATGGTAGATTCCGGTGAAGAGACTGCAAAATTTGTAAAATCATTTCTTGAATCCAATGGTCTTGCAACTGACAATAAAACCAGGTCCAGCCTGAAGATTTATGTAAGCGATCTGTCCCACAAGTTCCAGGAGATTGCAGAAAGGTTTCTGCAAAATTCCCTTTCCCATATAGAAACAATTGATTTTGAACAATTTCTCATGGGAAAGGGCAAAGAGTTCAGGGATTATATCAATGGAATACTAATTAAAGAGTAAGGTTGTATTGTATCTGTTATTCCAGGTGTTCTATTCATCAAGCTCGCGTTCATGTATGCCAGGCAGATATAGCAGCCCGTTTGATAAGGTTTTCAGCTGATAATTAAATTTCTTTTTTGCATAGAATTTTCCAATCATGGCGTAAGCGCTTGATATTACAAGAAATAATAGGTCTATATTTTATCTTGAAATATTGTATAGTTTCAGTACCAAAAATGCCGGGCAGGCTTCAGTTCACGCAAAGAATTCTGGAATCAAATCCGATGTACTTTCCGATTCATGGTATTTGAAAGTTGGAAAATACAACAAAAGGCAAAAAAGTATTTACTTATCAGTAATCAAAACATGAATTTGCAGTATGCGGTCATATACATGAACATTCCGGCAAATGTGAAACAATCGGCAATATCCCAATCATTAATGCAGGACCAGATGGATATCTATATGACTATGAATTACAATGATCTAATCTGTTTAATGTAATTTTACTCATAGTTTGTAATAAAAATACCTGAAAAAATCAGTATCATAGTAAAAAAATGGAGCATGCTTATACTTTCATGCAAAAAGAAATAGGCTGAGAACCCACTGAACAGAGGCAATGTATAATATACCATGCCTGCTTTCGATGCCCCGAGAGCAATAATGGCTTTATTCCAGAGCACAAATGCACACAATGAGGCAAAAATACCAATATAAAGTATTGCCGGGATTGTTGTCATATTTAAAAAAGACTGGGGGTGGATAATATGTTCATAAATAAAGAACGGGGATAAAAACAATAATCCAAGTATAAAAGTAGAAAACTGTAAAGCTTTGATACTCAAGCCTTCAGGCTTATTCCTCAAAAAAAGGCTATATGTTGCAAATATTATGGAAGCAATTAACATCCACACATCTCCAATATTAAATGAAACTCCTAATAATTCTGCAATATCTCCTTTTGTAATCAGAAAAAGGACACCAGTCAAAACAAGACTTATCCCAAACCCTTTTTTTATTGTGATCAATTCCTTATATAAAAATCTTGAAAAAATAATAATAAATATTGGGAAAGTAATGGCAATAAGAGACAAATTCATGGCTGTTGTCTTATGCCCTGCAAAATAAATCAAAGTATTAAAAGTGGTAATGCCGAGCAAAGAGGTGATGGAAAAATATCCAAAATGATCCTTTATTATTGACCATTCCCGAACAATATTTTTAAATGCAAAGGGTGCAAAAACGATTACTGCAACAGACCACCTGTAAAATGCAAGGCTGACCGGCGGGATATTATCACTCAAGCCCCTTGCAACGATAAAATTACCTGACCATATGGCAGTAGCAGCAATAGCAAACAAATATCCTGCAAAAGTTGAATAGGTTTTCAAAGCATCAGCCATTTTCTACTTCTGATTTTTGATTAGAGTCAAAGTCATAAAAAACGCTATACAAAGGATATTGGGTCAAGATGTTATTCCAGGTGTTCTATTCATCAAGCTCGCGTTCATGTATGCCAAGCAGATATAGCAGCCCGTCCAGACCAACTTTGGAAAGAGCACTATCTGCTTTTTCCTTGACAGAAGGTTTTGCTTCAAAGGCAACTCCCAGTCCTGCAAGGGATATCATGGGAAGATCATTGGCTCCATCTCCCACAGCAATTGTCTGGGCCAGGGATATATTCTCCTTTTTTGCAAGCTCCTTTAGAAGTGTAGCCTTTTTTTCACCGTTGATAATGTCACCTTTGATCTTACCTGTTACAATATTATCTTTAATATCAAGTTCATTGGCAAAGGCATAATCAAGATTGAGCTTGTTTTTAAGGTATTCACCTACACAGGTGAAACCACCGGAAATAATGGCAATTTTATATCCAAGTTTCTTTAAAATTTTAGTCACCCTTTCAGCTCCTTCGGACAGGGGAAGCCTTGCAGGCATCTCTTTAATTTCATCAAGGGTGATACCCTTTAAAAGAGCAACTCTCTGTTTAAAGCTCTCGTCAAAATCCATTTTTCCTTCCATGGCAAGGGTTGTAATCCTGGAAACCTCTTCTTCCCTGCCTGCAATTTTGGCAAGTTCATCAATGACTTCAGTCTGAATAAGGGTTGAATCCATATCAAAAACAACAAGCTTTCTGTTCTTCCTGTATATATCATCAACCTGGAATGACACATCTATGCCTGCAGCTTTTGATATGTTCATGATATCTTCACGCATCTTATATGCGCTTTTTGGTGTTCCACTGACAAATATCTGGATCGCGGTGATGTGTTCTGGATTGTCCTTTTTCAGGGAGACCCTTTCCGACAGTCTGGTAATGGTGTCAATATTAATATCATGGTCAGACATCACGCCGCAAACCTGGGAGATCTGCTTTGCAGAAAGCTCTTTGCCCATGAGTATCAGAATACGTCTCTGTTTATCCTGCTCAGCTGTCCAAACCTCATAATCCTCCAGATCAACAGGTTTGAAACTGACCTTAAGTTTATATTTATGGCCTTCAAATAAAAGGTCCTTTATGATGGCAGAGGATTTCCCGCATTCCGGTATTTCAATGAGAACACCAAGTGATATCTGATCATGGATAACTGACTGGCCTATATCAAGTATTTTTGCATCTGCATTTGCAATGATTCCAGTGAATATTGATGTAAGTCTTCTTCTGTCCTTGCCTGTTATATTTACAAGTATAACTTCTCCCATTTTATCTGTCCTGTTTCTATTCTTTAAAATCAGTTTGTTGTGATAAATTCCTTAAGCTTGTCAAAAAGTGTGTCCGGCCATTCTTCTGCATACAGGAACAGTTGCACCTCTTCATCTGTAAGCCTCTGTTTGATGATGGGAGGCAGGCTTTCAAAAGCTTGTCTGCGTTCAGGATCTGCTTTTTTTTTCTTGTTTTTTCCTTTTTTTCTGACCATGCCCTCTGCTCTTGTCTGTTTCCATATTAAATTATATTGCTGCTGGCTTTTTTATTTAGTAACTTGTATATTAATTATGCTTTTATAGGGCATGTATCATTGATATGCAAGGAAAAAGATATGCAGGAAAAAAAATCCGGAATTTAATAAACAGGAGCAGTAGAATGGATATTACTTTTTATGGTGCGGTGAGAGAAGTCACAGGTTCAATGCACATGTTGAATGTGAATAATGATAATATTCTTTTGGATTGCGGTATGTACCAGGGACGTCGTAAAGAGAGTGCACTGAAAAACAAAAGTTTTCAGATCGATCCTAAGTCCGTTACCAACATGGTTTTATCCCATGCACACATTGACCATTGCGGGCGTATCCCTTTGCTTGTTAAGAACGGGTTCACAGGCAGGGTTATATGCACACGAACCACTGCTGATGCCTGTAAATATCTTCTTCTTGATTCAGCCCATATCCAGGAATCAGATGCAAATTATCTTAATTATAAGACATTGAGAAGCCATCTTTATAAATTAAAGGATTCAAAACAGAGTGGACTTACAAATAAGGAAAAGGGAAAGATCTCACGGCTTCTTAAAAAAGGGCGGCATACACTGGATGTGGATACCATACGGAAAATGATGCAGGAGTATGAGCTTGAGATAGTTGAACCCCTTTATGATAATGATGATACCCTGGATGCCCTGGAGTATTTTGACAGCTATCCATATAATACCCCTGTGACAATTGCCAGGAATGTAAGTGTCAGCCAGTTTGATGCAGGCCATATTCTCGGATCTGCCATGAGCCTTATTCATGTGAAAGAGAATAAAAAAGAGTATAATATCCTGTACACCGGTGATATAGGAAGGTATAACAGTCCTGTAATAAAAGATCCCACAATGAATTTTCCCGATGGTATGAAAAATATCGATCTTCTGATCATGGAGAGCACCTATGGGGCAAGGCACCACGGTCTTATTGATGACCTTAAGGTCAGAATGAAGCAGGTGATAAATGAAACCGTTGAAGATGGCGGTTCCGTGCTTATCCCTTCCTTTGCATTCGGCCGTACCCAGGACGTGGTCTATGTACTCCATGAGCTTTACAATAAGGGTGAGGTACCACGTATACCAATATATGTTGACTCACCCCTGGGTAATAAAATGACAAGGGTTTATGCTGAGCATCCTGAAGTGTATGATCCTGATACCCATAAGGCATTCCTTGAAAAAGGAGAAAACCCTTTTACATTCAAGGAGATCGAGTACACTGAATCTGTTGAAGATTCCATGAGGGTGATGAAGAAAAAAGAGTCCCATATTATTATCTCTTCTTCGGGTATGTGTGAAGCAGGCAGGATTCTCCATCATCTGCGATATAAAGTCCATAATTCAAAAAACAGACTTCTCATTGTGGGATTCATGGCTCAGCATACCCTTGGAAGAAGAATTGTTGATTTGAGCTGCAAATGGGAGGAAGCAGGCAGAAAAGGTAAGCCTCCTGAGATAAAAATGCTGGGAAAAAAATATCCCCTCCTGGCAAGGGTAGAGCAGATGAATGGATTCAGCGCCCATGCCGATCAGGGAGAGATGATCAGGTTCTTACAGGAATCAAATCTTAATATTAAGAAAATTGCAGTTGTCCATGGTGAAGAAGAGCAGTCCATTGAGTTCAAAGATCATCTTAACAGCATTGGTTTTAATGCAATGGTGCCGAATGTGGGAGAAAGCCTGGTGGTTGATTAAGTAATATTACATAATATATTATTAATCAGCATCGCTGTTCAGCTCACCTACGGGTATATCTTCCCCGGGGCGCCATGTTGAAAAGTCTTTTACACCAATAGCATCACCGGGAGCCACGTCCTTGTCTGTCCAGACAACACGTGTATTGCATTCATATACTCTTTTGCCCATATTCTTCTGCCTTTGTGCCAGCGCTTCTTCCGACTTTTCCCTGGTTTTGTGGACTGATATTACTTTTTTTTCAGATTGACCAAGGTTACGGTCATCATAGATCAATGCATACATTGAATACCTCCTTTTAAGGGTTAATATTTTAAAAGACAGCGCAATTTTATTGCAAGCCCCCGATATACATTGCAGATTACAATTCCTGTGCCAATTGTCTGTTTTTAAAATTATATAAATTATATACAGGATAAATGTCTTGCAATAAAAGGATACAGGGTGTTTTTTTTAAAAATAGTTTTCTTAAAAAACGTTGACAAAGTGTTAAAGTGTTAACTAATATGAAGAAATGCATAAAAATGGCGCTACAAGTAGCGCTACGACACTTTAGGAAAGGGTTCACATGATTGATATTGCAGACCAGATAAAGGGAAATCAACTTGTAAAAATGCTTCTTGAGTCCATTGGGGATGGTATTTTTATCCTTGATAACCAGGGCAGGATTGTTGTTTGGAATTCTGCCATGGTACAGATTACAGGCTTTAAAGAGCAGGAAGTTCTTAATCATGACTGCAGGCTGCTTAATTTTAACAAATGTTTTGGAAAGGATTGCCCAACTGGCTATAGGGACTGTGGTATATTTGAATATGGAAAGGTTGATCCCACAGAATGCATTCTCTATCATAAAGATGGCCATGAAATCAGCGTGACCAAGAATGCAAGGGTGATTCAGGATCACAACAAAAAAGTTTTAGGCGTTATTGAAGCTGTAACTGATCTTACACAATTAAAGAACATACGCCTTAAAATGGAGGAGGCAACCCGCCGCCTTGGTGAGTTGAACAGCCTCCAGGGAATCATTGGGAAAAGCCGGGTCATGCAGAATGTATTCACCTTTATCAAAGCATCTGCTGCAAGTGATGTCACCATTTTAATCCAGGGGGAGAGCGGTACGGGAAAGGAGCTTGTGGCAAGTGCCATACACAACATATCCCAGCGTAGAGGTAAACCATTTGTCATTGTAAATTGCAGTGCCCTGTCTGAATCCCTCCTTGAGAGTGAACTTTTCGGGCATGTAAAAGGGGCATTTACCGGAGCTGTAAAAACCCGGCGGGGAAGATTTGAAGAGGCAGACACAGGTACCATATTTTTAGATGAGATCGGTGAGATATCTCCTTATATTCAAGTCAAGCTTTTAAGAGTACTTCAGCAAAAAGAGATAGAGCGTGTTGGTGAATCAAAAAGGCGCAGAATTGATATAAGAGTTATTACAGCAACCAATAAAGATCTGAAAACCCTTGTACAGCAAGGCACCTTCAGGGAGGACTTATATTACCGGCTTAAGGTTTTCCCCATATATCTGCCTCTGCTCAATGACCGGAAGGAAGATATACCCCTTTTAGTTAATCATTTTATCAATATTAATAATAATCAGACCAATAACATGGTAAAAGGGATATCAGCATCGGGGCTCCGGGCAATACTGGATTATCCCTGGCCTGGTAATGTACGGGAACTTGCAAATGCCATTGAGCATGCTTTTGTGCTGTGCTCAGGCAGGGAAATTGATCTGGAGGATCTTCCCGTTGAAATACGATCTTTTAAGCCTTCACCTCCAGGTACGCCTCCCCTGGCAGCCAGGGTGCCTGGGCCGGTAATCCGCCTGCCCCTTTCAAAGGAGAAGCTTTTTACATTTTTAACCGAATGTGGCTGGAATAAAGCTGAAGTAGCAAGGCGTACTGGTTTCAGCCGTGCTGCCATCTGGAAATATATGAAAAAATGGAATATTCCCAATCAGCCTTAACACATCATTACATTCAGGCTAAAAGTCAACAATTAATTGCAAACTTCAGCAACAGCCATTCACAAGGAGGGTTATGGGGAAGTAATGGCAGTGGAAAACAGCCTTGAGATGATCACAGGTACAGCTGTCTCTGTTCTGAGGATTCTTCTGCCAAGGTTCACGGATTGAAATCCGATTGTTTCTAAAGTCTCGATTTCCCGGTCAATAAAGCCGCCTTCAGGGCCGAGCACAAGGGTAGTCCGGCAGGTGATATTTCCGGGGCAAGGTATTTCAGCTTTTGGATGGGCTGTGATACACATGGAATCTTTTGAAATGGTTTTAAGTTCCTGTTTTACAAAGGGAGTAAAAAGTTTTTTTTTAAATAATTCCGGCATAACAGTGTCTTTGGCCTGTTCAAGACCCAGACTCAATATTTTATCAATATTTTCATCCCTGAGCACTGGACTTTGCCAATAACTTTTTTCAACCCTCCAGGCATTGATAAGAAATATTTTTTTTACCCCCAGGGCTGTTGATGATTCAAGTATTCTCTTAAGCATTTTTGGCCTGGGCAGGGCAAGAACCAGGGTCAGGGGCAGGGCAGGGGGAGGTTCCTGTTCAAGGGTTACTTTAAGCTTAACCATTGACAGATCAATGGCTGTAATTCTGCCTGGTCCCATACTGCCGTTAACAAGCCCGCAAAAAAGATCTTCTCCTTTTTTCCCCTTGAGAACATTCAGGATATGCTCTTTTCGTCTTCCCTTAAGTACAACTGTATCAGGATCAATAAAATCGTTTTTCCTCAATAGAATAATATTCATACATCAAACCGTGATAAAGACATAATTATAAAGACTTAATAAATTTATCAAATGGATAATGGTATATCCTATCAGGGATTATCAGTAAAGTTAACAACTTTATAATTACATGATAATTACATGTAGTGCCTGCCTGACTAAAAAATTAGAATTGAATAATACGGGCTGTTTCAGTAAGTTCAACAAACTCAGTTTCAAAATTATCTCCCCACTCCTTTGCAAGCTCAACTGCAATATGGGCAGGTTCAGGCCCATAAACTCTGTTTTTTCCAAGTCCCTGGATGCAGGATGGGCAATTGGTTAAAATTGTGTCTGAAACTTTGTTATTTTTTATATGGGATTTTATGGCCTTTGCCTTTCTCTCAAGCATTGCAGAACATATATCAGGCCGGGATATGGCCATGGTGCCGGCTTCTGAGCAGCAGCAGGGTATTTGTGTAACCTTGTGTCTGTTATTTTTTGTTAATATTTCAACTCCTCTGCCCCTGAGGGAGTCATGGCATGGAGCATGGTAATAATAATCCCTGGAAATGGATATCTCATTGTTAATATTGAGAATAAATTCTGAGACGTCCTGTATTTCACATTGAAATATAGATTGTATGTCAAGGTCTTCAAGGGATTCTCTGCATGTTCCGCAGCTTATCACACACGCATCAAAATCAAGATCATTGAACATACCCTTTATCTGGGAGAAAATAATAGTATCACTTAGAACAATGCGGTTGAACTGATCCTTTTTTGCATTGGACCTGGCAGGAAATCCACAACAGAGAAAAGGCGGTGGCAGTATGACTCTGACTGAATTTTTCAGTAAAAGAAAGATTGAAGCCCTGGCAATGTCTGAAAAGAGTCTTTCGCTGCCGCAGCCAGGGAAATAGAAAACTGTATATTTTGCAGGATTTTCAGGCTCAAGCAGGATTGCCTGGTCACCTTCACAATACCTTAAGCCGGAACTGAGTGTTGTGGACGGCATTACAGGTATGGGAGCCTTAAGCAGCAAAAAGGGGTTTTTTCTTTTAAATGATTTTATATCTGGAATTAAAGATAGAATTTTTGATCCTGCCCTCTGTAGTTTGCTTCCTGTATTGACAAGGATGAATCTCAACACATTGTTGATGGTTCTGTCAGTGGATGATAGGTATTTTAAGGTCAAACTGGTGAGAAAAGGGGTTTTTTTATAGTTGTGTTCAGCAAGTATCTCCCTTGCTGCAATGGCAATCTCACCTGAATCTATATTGACAGGGCAGTTTGAAAGGCATTTATGGCATGTTGTGCAGTGATCTGCTATCTCTTCTAAATATTTAAGAATATGGAATTTTGTGGTGTGTCGTCTCTGGGTAATATATAAGAGCGCCTCAATCAGATAGGTAATTCCCATGTTCTTATTTCTGGGATGGAAAAAAAGGTTTCTTCCAGGATAGAATACACAGCAGTCTGCCTTGCACCGCCCGCATTTAACACAATTTTCAATTTTTGTTGCCAGGGATTCCAGGGCACCGTATTTAAGTATATTAGCCTCAAACTCAAGTATATTAAAAGATGGAGTATAAATCGTATTGAGAAGGGGTGCCCGGGTAAGTTTGTAGGGGTTCATGATTTTTTCAGGATCAATTTTTTTCCTGTACTTTATGAACTCCTGCAATCTTTTTTCAGGAAGGTGGGTGATTTTTGTAACCCCTATGCCATGCTCACCTGACACGGCTCCGCCAAATTCAACAGCTTTTTTCATTACATTGTCAGCGGTCATGGCAGCCCTGTGCATCATTTCCCTGTCATTGGACATGAGGGGTATATTAACGTGGATATTACCATCTCCTGCATGCATGTGGGTTGCAATGATGATTAGGCGTGTTCTTGTCTCTTTATGGATCTTTTTTAAACTTGAGATAATATAATTATAGCCGCGCATGATATTAAGGAGCTCTTTTAAAAATGTGTTGGACTGGATCTCATTTTCAATAATATCTCTTTGTGCAGACTCGATCCTGTTAAGCTCCTTTGCAGCTATGTCAATGGCCAGAGTTACTTTTGCTCCAAACCATTCTATATCTTCCAGGGGAGTTGCTGTTTCAAGGAACCCTGTAAGGTTCTGTATGGTTTGAATCAGGTTATATCTCTTTTCCTCCAGATTGTATCTGTCAATATAATCTGCAAAGCCGGCAAGTGCATCAATGGGTATGACAATGTCTTCATTTAGTTTAAAGGCGTTGGTGTGGGCTGCAATGGCTCCAAGTCTTTTTCTGTCGCTCCAGAATCTTTCAGCTTCTTTACTGCTCTTTGCAATGGTTATGTATGTATGCCCATGGGGTTTTAGTATCTTGTTCAGCTTTTGGGTGCCAAGATCAAGGTCAGTTCTTGTGTCTGCTGCCATGTCAGCCAGCAGAACAGCTTTAAGACTGCCTGACCCTGCTGCCTTTGTCTTGTAATTGATGGCTTTTATATATTCTGCATCAAAATGTTCAAGGGCAGTCAATGCAGCGCCTTTTTCCTGGTGCCTGAAGCCATGGGAAATTTTGGTAATTACCTTTCCTGCTTCAGTCATATCATTTCCAAAGAACTCAATACAGAATGTCCTTTTCAGATCCGGGTCAGGATGCAGGATAAACTTGGCAGATGTTATAATACCGTCGCAGCCCTCCTTTTGAATACCTGGAAGACCATTGAGATATTTGTTGGTAACATCTTTGCCAAGCCCTTCTTTTCTTATCTCAGTGCCTGGAATGACAATTTTCTTTAAAAGATTACCTGCCTGATCCTTTATCAGAAAAGTTACCATGTCCCGGGGCATTATTTTTCTTAAGGGATGATCCTCTCTTTCCACGTTTAAGACTGAAGAGTCAGGCATGGCAATTTTAAAGGAGAAGATGTTGTCAATGGCTGTTCCCCATCTGAGTGCTGTCTTGCCACCGGCATTTTCAGCAATATTGCCTCCAATGGTGGATGCCCATGAGCTTGTGGGATCAGTCGCAAACACCAGTTTTTCTGCTTTTGCAAATTTTATTGCATCTTCGGTAATAACACCTGCTTCAACTTCAATAAGGGCAAATTTTCTGTCATTTTTGTCGTGCCGGAAGGTAATGCCTCTGATTTTGTTAAGTTTTTCCGTGTTGATCATGGCACACTGCCTGGAAAGGGGGATTGCTCCGCCCGTAAGTCCTGTGCCGCCGCCCCGGGGAATGATTTTCAAGCCAAGCCCTGCCACGGCTTTAATAAGTTCCGGTACCTGGGGCTCTTTATCAGGCCGGATAATTACTATGGGTGTATAGAGCCGCCAGTCTGTTGCATCGGTTATATGGGAAGTAAGATTAAAGGGATCAAAGTAGAGGTTTTTCTTTCCTACAATTGGTCCAAGCACCTTTGTGATCAGTTTCTGGCGTGAAGATGTTGATCGAATTATTTTTTTAAGTTTTTTAAGATAGTGCCTGCATTTTTTAATTACCCATTTTACATCCTCATCACTGGAGTTGTCCTGGATAATGTTCAGATCCTTTTCAAAGGCCTGGACAAATTTGATCCTTTCAATGGGATTATCCACAAGTTTTTGAAAGATAAAAGGGTTTCTTGCAATGATGAACATGTCCCCCATGAACCTGTTGAGCAGGCGGGCAGATCTCCCTGTTGTCCTCTTGGGCCGGAGTTTTTCAATGACTTTAACCATCTTTGACCCGAAAAGATGCTCAATGACCTGGTTATCTTCTGCTGAGGTGTAATTATAGGGTATTTCTCTATGGCTTTCCTGCATTTTTTTCTCTTAAGTTGTGTTCCCTTGATTTGTGAAAATTTATTTCAGGCCATTCATCTATTGTAAATCCGAGCTGGAACTCGCTTGTGGTCAGAAAAGTGAGCCACCCTTCTGAATCTGTTGCAAGGTCTGATTCGTTTTTGTTAATAAATTTTTTCAGCATTCTGTCATCATCACATGTGACCCATCGTGCAACAGAGAGATCAATTTCATCATAGGCTGCATTGACATTATATTCAGTTTTTAATCTTTCCATTGTAACGTCGAACTGGAGTACACCAACAGCACCCAGGATATAATCATTGTTGATCAATGGCCTGAACACCTGAATTGTACCTTCTTCGGACAATTGGACCAGTCCCTTTTTCAGGGCTTTTGCTTTCATAGGGTCCCTTAAAATTACCCTTTTGAATTGTTCCGGTGCAAAGCTTGGGATCCCCAGGAATTTTAAAGGCTCTTTTTCACTGAATGTATCCCCGATTTTAATTGTGCCATGGTTATGTATGCCAATGATATCTCCTGGAAATGCTTCTTCAATATTGCTCCTCTCCCTGGCCATGAAAAATGTTGCATTGGCAATTTTGATATCTTTGCCAAGGCGGTGATGTCTGACCTTTATTCCCCTGAAGAATTTACCTGAACATATTCTGAAAAATGCAATCCTGTCACGGTGGTCTTTATCCATGTTTGCCTGTATTTTAAAGGTAAAACCTGAAAAGCTCGGCTCATGGGGATCAACTTCCCTTGACTGGGCAGTTCTTTTACCCGGGGCAGGGGCAATTTCAATAAAGGAGTCAAGCATCTCCCTGACTCCAAAATTGTTAATAGCACTTCCAAAAAAGACCGGGGTCTGGGTGCCGTTGAGGAACAGTTGAAGTTCAAATGGCTCAGCAGCTCCCTGAATGAGTTCCACATCATCCCTGAGCTCGCTTGCCATCTTATCCCCAATGGTTCTGTCAAGTAGCTTATCTGCAAGATCATCTATGATTATACCGTCATTATCTTTTGGAGTGTATCCAGGTGTAAAAAGGCCAAGCTTTTCTGTTTTAAGGTGGTATACTCCTTTAAAATTTTTCCCCATTCCCAGGGGCCAGGTAAAAGGTGTGCACTCTATCTGGAGCTTATCTTCAATATCTGAGAAGATCTCCAGGGGTTCAAGCCCTTCCCTGTCAAGCTTGTTGATAAAGGTAATAATGGGTGTGTTTCGCATCCTGCACACTTCCATTAGTTTCCTTGTCTGGGGTTCAACTCCCTTGGCATTGTCTATTATCATAACAGCACAGTCAACTGCAGTAAGCACTCTGTAAGTATCTTCGGAAAAGTCCTGGTGGCCGGGAGTATCAAGGAGATTTATCTCATAACCTTTGTATTGGAATTTCATTACAGAAGAAGATACACTGATCCCTCTGTTCTGCTCAATTGCAAGGAAATCGCTGGTGGCTTTTTTTGCTGTTTTTCTGGATTTTACAGCTCCAGCCTCCTGGATCACTCCGCCAAATAGTAAAAGCTTTTCCGTGAGCGTGGTCTTACCTGCATCAGGATGGCTGATGATGGCAAATGTACGCCGGATTTTTATATTATTTGCAAGTTCTGCCTCAAGATTTGGTGTGGTTTTACTCATTTAAATTTACCTGGCAACCATTATTGGAAAACTTAAATATCTATCATGGAGTTGAAAAAGATGCAATAAAATTCTGATCTGGACAGCAATTCCCGGTCAAAAATTATTTTTAAAATTAACAAAGGAATAAGTGAGGTCTGGATGAGAAATTATTGATGTTTATGCCTGAATGAGTCTATCCAGTCGATCTTACTTATAAGGCCCCGGATAATTCTTACATCACGGCTTGTGAGTTCTGCTCTGCCAAATATTTTTCTGTAACTTTTTAAAAGGTGATCCGGGTTATTGGGGTCAAGGTATTCAATCCTGGTCAGGGTTCCGGCCATGTGTTCATACATTTGTTCAAGTTCTTTACCCGTTGCAGGGTCATTGTCAGGCAGCATGCATTGAGCTTTCTGCCCCCCTGCAATTCTTCCTGCCTTATCAATTTCATATAAGAGTATTGTAATGGCATGGGAGAGGTTCATTGATGCAAAGGCATCATTGGTGGGGATTGTTACAAATACCTGGCAGATTTTAAGTTCATCCGTGGTAAGACCAGTGTCTTCCCTGCCAAATACAAGGGCTGCTTTCATATTATCATCATACTTGAAAATTTTTTCCCCGGTCATGTCCGGTGTTATAAAATTACTCCTGTATTTACCAAAACGCCTGGTTGTCCCAAAGGCAATATGGCGGTCCTCCAGGGCAGATTCAAGGCTTTTAAACAGAGGAGCTTTTCTGAGCATATCCTTGGCATTTAGGGCCATTTTCCGTGCATCTCTTGATTTATAGCCAGGGCATGGATTAACAAGGCGCAGGTCACTGAACCCGAAGTTCTGCATAACACGGCAGCAGGCACCTATGTTGATGGGGCCCTGGGGCTCAACAAGAACAATGGATATATTCTCAGGCTTCATTGCAGTTCCATGGAATTATTAAGTGTATGAATAGATTTCAGGCAAAGGCCAGTCTGTGTCAAAACCTGCTTTATCAAGTATGGTGATGCCCTGTTTAATGTGTGTCCCAATGTCTTTAACTCCATGGGAATCATCTCCTGGAACAATTTTTACACCAAGCTTTTTTGCCTTTTCAAGCACAGTACTTGAAACATAGGGCTCCTTTGCCCCTTTTTTTAAAGCCCTTGTATTAAAATCCAGAATAAGGGAGTTATCCCTGCATGCCATAAGATTTCGAACCACTCTTTTCCATATACTTTTTTTCCGGATTCTTTTTTCATATTCCTGATCAAATATGCGGATCAGGTCAAAATGTCCCACAACTGCAGGTTTCAGATTTATTATAAGCTCATATTGTTTGTCAAAATATTTTTCATACATTATGTCCAGGCTGCCAAGGGATGCTGCTGTTTTGTAATATATCTCCCTTGAATAATCAAAGCACAGATTATTAATATGGTGTACAGAACCCACAATATAGTCTGGCCTATGGGTTTTTATGAGCTCTCTTGTATAATCAATATATCCGTCATAGGCCTCTGTTTCAAAGGCGGTAAATATTTTTATCCGGCAGGCATATCTGCTCTTGAGGTCATTTACTGCTGCTATATATTTTCTGAACTTTTTTTTTAATGACATAGCTGAGATACCTGCCTTTGCCTCCTCAGGATATCTAAGTTTATCATTTAAAGGCGGGCAGTGTTCTGTTATCCCGATCCAGAAGAATTTTTCCCTTATATATTTTTCTATTACAGCTTTAAGGGTATCTTCTGCATGGAGACAGAATTCTCCTGTGTGACCTCCATGGACAGATACCTTTTTTATTGTTTCCATGATCAGAATAGCTAACATCAAATCAGGAGAAAATCAAGACTATAGTCTCTGGATAATATATAGAAAGGTTGGAACAGGGCATCTCATCTTAAGGTAGTTGAACTTATAGAGTTCTGCCCTTGAAGGTGCGCCCGTGTGCAATGGAGAAAGATAAATATCTCCTTTGTTTTTAAAGGATTTATACTCCAGGTCCACTAGCTTAAGCAGGGCTGTATAGTGGTTTTCCGGCAGGGTATCATCAAATATGAAGTTTGATGATATCTCAATGTTGTCATATTTAATATTGATATTGCGTATCATAATATATGCTTCCCTGATCTTTTCCACTGAAAGGGGCTTTCCAAGTAGATCCAATGTTTCCTGATCTGCGGATTCAAGTCCGATATTGATGTGGATATAAAAGGGAAGGGCACATAGTTTTTCAAAATCCCTCTTTGCCATTCCCAGCAGCGCATCAACACTTCCAAACAGGAACAAACGTCCCGGCCCCATATAAGAGTGCCTGAAATCAAATTCATAACAGGCCTGTTCAGCAGCAAATACAATCAGATCAACAGGGGCATTAAGGCCATCATGTTCTCCCAGGAAAATCGAATTATAGTTAATGATATCTTTCCCATATAATCGTTTTAAGCTTTTTATCTGGCATGTTATATTCTTCCTTGATAAAAGGGAGAAGCCATGCCTGGTTTTAACACGGCAGAACCTGCAGTGGTAAAGGCACCCAAGTGAGATATTAACAGGTATGATATCATAATCAACATGGCGGGCATCCGGCGGAAGTACACTTGCCCTGTTGTGAATGATTTTAAACAGCTTTTCTGCCTTTCTGGACAGATGGTTATCTGACCGGTCAAGTATATTTTTAATAAATGTATTAAATTTTCCTGGAACATCATTATATTTATCTATCTTTTTTATAATTTCATGCCATTTTGTCACAATCCTGCAAACTAAATGCTCTTTAAACGGCTTTCCGCCGATTAAAGAGTTGGTGGAGTATTGGAAGTTCGGCAGGTAATACTCTCCTATGGCTTCAAACACCCCTGAATATCCTCCTGTTGAATAATAGATCCAGTCATTGCCCATGGTTCGTTTTAACCATTCTGAGGGATTGATCCAGGAGATATCTTTGCTTTTCGCCCTTACAATTTCATCTTCAAGGTTGAATTGGAATATATATTTATCGGTTTCAATTTCTGAATATATACCGTATTTTACAGGGAAACTGATTTTTGTGTATCTGTTGAACCCTTTTTTTTTCAGAGTGATCTTAAGATGATTATTTTCAAACGTTTCAGCCATGGTCTCCCTTGATTAATTTTAGATCAACATACAGTTTTATTCATTAGTTTTCCATTATTTTTAAAAAATAATACCAAATTTTTATAAAAATGTGTTATTATTTAAAATCATCGAAAAATAGGTAGCTACACGAAAATTCGTATATTTTTATAATATGTTTGTCTAAAAGGCTGAATCGTTTCATGATTGCTTGGTTAAAAAAGATTTTTCCAGGGCGCTGTCAAAATGATACAACTTGTGTGCCAGGACGGGAAAATGGGTATGAAAAGCTTATGTTAAAATACAATAAGCTTTATCAGAGTGAAAAGAAGTACAGGCTCCTTGTTGAGAACGGCGGTGACGGTATTGTTGTTGTTCAGGATGACAAGGTTAAATTTGTAAATCAGAAAATGCTTGATCTTTTAAGGATTAATGACAAAAAAAAGGCTGCAAAAAATTTTTTTGATTATGTCCATCCCGACGATGTTGACGACGTTATGCTCAATCATAAGAGTAATATCCATCTGGAGCAGGGGGATGAACATTTCAGGGTAAGGGCGGTCAGAAGTGATAATACCATTATCTGGGTGGAGATTAAATCGGTTGCAGTTGAATGGGAAGGCAGGCCTGCAAGCCTTGCATTCATCCGGAATATTACAAAACAGAAAATACTTGAGGAAGAGCTGCGCCAGGCCCAGAGAATGGAGGCCATTGGCACCCTGGCAGGTGGTATAACCCATGATTTTAATAATATTTTAACTTCCATCATTGGCAGTGCAGAACTGATACTCCTTGATTTAAAGGAGGAGGGTGAAATAAAAGAGGCCTTTGAATTGATCCTTGAATCAGGGCACAGGGCAAGGGAACTTGTAAAACAGATTCTGACTGCAACAAGAAAAGAGCAATCAGGTTTGGTAAGGTCAATTAATATCGGTTTTGTTGTAAAAGAGGCTCTTAAATTGATAAAATCCACCCTGCCCACCAGTATTAAAATCATTGATAATGTGGAAGAAAACCTTAGAACAATAAATGCCGATGCAACCCAGATCCATCAGATCATTATGAACCTTTGCACCAATGCAATGCATGCCATGGAAGATAGTGACACAGGGGTGCTTAAAATTGAAATAAGAAATGTTGATCTTGATGCAGAGTTTTCAGCAAGTTTCCTTGACATGGAGCCAGGGCCATATATTGAGATGAAAATTTCAGACAGTGGTAAAGGTATGGAAAAAGATGTCAAATCAAGGATTTTTGATCCCTATTTTACAACAAAAAAACCAGGTAAGGGTACAGGGCTCGGTCTTACTACCTGTCTTGGAATCCTGCGTGCACACCAGGGCCATATAAGGGTTGAAAGTGAATCCGGCAGGGGTTCAACATTTTTTCTATATTTTCCGGCAAATAATGGAAAAACTGAGGAAGATCAAGCCTCTTCCAATGATAAAAAGCTTGCAACCGGCGAGGGTAATATACTTTTTGTCGATGATGAACAGGTAATTGTAAAACTTGCCAGAAAAATGCTGACAAACGCAGGATATTCTGTGATTACAGCACTGTCAGGCAAGGATGCCCTGGGATATTTTTTAATTGATAAGGTTAAAATTGACCTTCTCATCACTGATATGGCCATGCCGGGGATGACAGGCAGGCGGCTGATAACAGAAGTTAGAAAATTGAAACCTGATCTTCCGGTAATTCTATGCACAGGATATAGTGAGACCATGACGGAAAAAACAGCAAAGGCCCTTGGTGTCAGTCATTACCTGGAAAAACCCTATGAAATGATTGATCTGTCGTTTGCGGTCAGAAAAATTCTTAAGTGCACAAAATAATAAGTGAAAACTTCTTAAATCCTTGTTTTTCAAACTAAGTAAGTTATAATATTGTCCATGGGAAAGATGCTGAAATTGTTTATGACTGTGTTTATGACTGTAAGCCTTCTATCCATCATATCCTGTAGTACAAAAGTGTATTACAGCCCGTCTCACCATGTAAAAGAGAATAGAAAGATTATTAAAAAAAAATCAGCCCTGGAGTTTATAAGATACTCAATCCAGGTTGGTGCATTTCAGAGTTTTTCCAATGCTGATGCATATGGAAGAAAACTTGATCAATATGTTGATGCATTCAGTTTTAAAGACAAGGATGGCCTTTTCAAAGTAAGATTTGGCAATTATCCTTCAAAGGAAGCCGCAAGAAAAGAGGCAGAGCAGTTACAATTCATTCATGTCATTGATGAGTATTTTATTGTGTTTCCCAGGCAGTACAGGGATACAAATGTTAAGGTAAATCATATAAGGCAGCAGATAGTTGACGATGCAGCAAGTTATATAGGTGTCCCCTATAAATGGGGAGGTATAAACTCTGTGACTGGATTTGATTGCAGCGGACTTTCCTATTCAGTCTATCGTGAGTCAGGTGTTATGCTGCCAAGGACATCAAGGGAACAGTTTAAAACAGGTAAGTTTGTACTGAAAAAAGATTTAAAAAAGGGCGATCTTGTTTTTTTCAGGACACGGGGCAATGCTGTATCCCATGTTGGAATATACACTGGTAATTCAAAATTTATCCATGCTCCAAGCAGGGGAAAAACCGTACGTTTTCAAGGACTCAACTCTCCCTATTATCAAAAGCATTATGCCGGGGCAAGAACATATTTTTAACTGAATTGACATATAATATCAGGGGTTGGTGTATTCAATGATATTGGAAAGGCTGAAATTTCAGAACAAGCTCCTGGTCACATTCATGTTTGTTTTTATCCCCCTGATAATAGTTGGAAGTACAATTGCATATTACCAGGTTAAAAATATACTTCAAACCAGCATAGAAAATAAACTGTATGATTCCACAGACTCCCTGGTTAATTTGATAAAAACATCTGCCAGGGTATCAATAAAGAACCGGCTCCATGCCATTGCCGGGAAGAATCTGGATATTGCCCGGTATTTTCACAACAAATATAAAAAAGGTAAATTGAGCAGGTCTGAGGCAGAAAATAAGATCAAAGAGATATTCCTCAGCCAGACCATTGGTGAAAGCGGTTATATATATTGCCTGAACAGCAAGGGTATTGTTGTCATACACCCCAATGACAGGGTTAATGGTTCCAATGTTTCCGGATATGAATTTATTAAAAAGCAAATAGAGATAAAAACCGGGTATCTTGAGTATGAGTGGATAAACCCGGGAGAGAATCATAAACGGCCCAAGGCATTATATATGGTCTATTTTAAACCATTTGACTGGATTATCTCAGTCTCTTCATATCGCGAAGAGTTCAGTAAGCTTGTGGATATTAATGATTTTAAAGATAGTATACTTTCCCATGGAACCGGGGCAACAGGGTATGCCTATGTCCTGAATGAAGATGGCACAGCTGTTGTTCATCCCACACTTCCCGGGATCAACCTGCTTGCCAGGCAAGATTACCCCAATGAATTTATAAGAAAAATCCTTAAAATTAAAAATGGCAAGATAAATTATTCCTGGAAAAATCCAGGTGAAAAAGAGGCGCAGGAGAGAATAGTAACTTTTAAGCATCTGCCTGAATATAAATGGATCGTGGTTTCCTCAAGCTATGTTCAGGAGGTCTTTAAGCCGTTGAATACTTTCAGGAATTTTTTAATCATTATACCGGTTCTGGTTGTTATCTTATCAATTGGTATTACATATTTTATCAGTAAATCCATCACACGACCTCTTGTATCATTGATGGATAAATTCGGAAAAGGGGCAGAAGGTAATTTTTCCGTGCGCATGGCTGTCAAGGGACGCGATGAATTTGCCAGGTTATCACGTCATTTTAATTATTTCATGGATCAACTGGAAAAAAATCAGAGAAAAATCGAATCTGAGATAGAGAAGAACAGACTGGCACGTGCAGCACTTGAGGAGAGTGCCTTGAAACTGCGCGGGCTTTTTAATCAGTCTTTTCAGCATGCAGGTATTTTGTCCCCGACCGGGGTACTGGAAGACATAAACCAGAGCGGCCTTGATTTTGCAGGCTGCAACCTGGAAGATGTAGTGGGCAGACCCTTTCAGGAGGCGCTCTGGTGGAGACATGATAAAGACGTCAGACAGCTTGTTAAAATGAGTGTGGAAAAAGCACTTGGCGGTTCTTTTGTACGCTTTGAAACCACAAGTGTTTCCAGGGATAATGAAATAAGGGATATTGATATCAGTCTGAAGCCTGTATTTAACAGTGCTGGTGATGTGGCCTTTATTATTACCGAGGGCAGGGATATTACAGAGTATAAACAGGCAGCCATTGAGAGGAAGAATATGGCAGTACAATTGGAAAAAGCCCAGAAGATGGAGGCAATAGGAACCCTTGCCGGCGGAATCGCCCATGATTTCAATAATATACTGTCTGGTATTTTCGGGTATGCACAACTGGCTGAATTAAATCTTGATACTCCAGGGGAGGCCGGGGAATATATTGTGCAGATAGTCAAGGGTGCACAAAGGGCAGCAGAACTTGTACAGCAGATTCTGACATTCAGCAGGAGATCTGAATATGAAAAGCATCCGCTCTTCTTATATATAGTTGTTAAAGAGGCCCTCAAACTTATCAGATCATCAATTCCAACCACCATTGAAATCCGGGAAAAATGCAATTTAAGGGCAAAGGTTCTGGCAGATTCAACCCAGATGCACCAGGTAATCATGAACCTGTGCACCAATGCATACCATTCCATGGAAAAGGCTGAAGGCCTTTTGACTGTGCAGCTCAAAGAGACTGATATCCCCGGTGGCAAAGATATTTTCGGACAAAATATTGAGCCTGGAAAATATCTGGAGCTTAGGATTTCAGATACAGGCACTGGCATGGATAATGAAACTTTATTAAAAGCATTTGACCCCTATTTTACAACCAAGGAGGTGGGTAAAGGAACAGGTTTTGGTCTGTCTGTGGTCCATGCAATTATTGATGAGCATGATGGCTTTATTAAGGTTAACAGTGTTGTGGGAAAGGGTACGGATTTTTATATCTATCTGCCCATGGTTGATCAGGATGTTAATCTTAATGTGGCAGAAAAAGAAAAAGTTGATGTACAGAGTGGATCGGAAAATATCATGGTGGTTGATGATGAAGAGGATATCAGGATAATTGCCCGCAAGTTTCTGACAAACCTTGGATATAATGTTACAACCTTTGATAATGGTGCAAAGGCATTTGAGGCGTTCATGGAGCATCCAGATCAGTATGATCTGGTTGTAACCGATATGACCATGCCTGTAATGCCGGGGGATGAACTTGCAAAAAAAATTTTAAAAGTCAGACAGGGCCTGCCCATAATAATATGCACAGGATACAGCGAGAGACTTACTGAAGCAAAAGCCCTGGAAATCGGAGCACATCAGTATATCCAGAAACCCATCAGCAATGCAAAACTTGCAATCCTGATCAGGGCAATACTGGATGGGAAGAGTTGATGGAGAAACAGCAGAAAAAAATGTGTAAAGGATGTTAACCAGGTTATGAAGATACTATTTTTAGAATCTTTTTTCGGCGGCTCCCATAAAGATTTTGCCCTTGGCTTAAGGAAATATTCAAAACATGAAATTGATATTATTTCCCTTGCTGCCAGGAGTTGGAAATGGAGAATGCAGGGGGCAGCATTGGAGTTTTCAAGAAAGGTCAGGAATATTGAGATGTATGATTTGATATTTGCAACAGGTATGATCAACCTTTCTGATTTTAAAGCTGTTGCTCATGCCTGCTCCCTGCCTGGTATCTTATATTTTCATGAAAATCAGCTCACATATCCTCTGGCAGAAAACAGGAGCAGAGATGTTCAGTTCGGATATATAAACATATCATCTGCCCTTACAGCAACAAAGGTTATTTTTAATTCAAAGTTTCAGCAAAATGAGTTTATAATAAAAGTGGATCAATTGCTGGATACTGCTCCGGATTACTGTCCTGGATGGATAACAGAGGAAATTAAAGAAAAATCAATTGTTATATATCCTGGATGTGATTTTTTATATCCTGTTGAAAAACCATCCAGGCCTGAGAATGGGGAACATATTATTATCTGGAACCATCGCTGGGAATGGGATAAAAACCCGGACGACTTTTTCTGGGCACTTGGGATGCTGAAACAGCAGAATATTCCCTTTAAGCTTGTCATACTGGGTGAGAGTTGTAACGTAATACCAGGGGTTTTTAAAAGGGCAGAACAAACATTTAAGGATGAGATAATAAGATTTGGTTATATGGAATCAAAAAAAGAGTATTTCAAACTTTTGCACCAGGGTGCTATAGTTGTCAGTACGGCAATACAGGAAAATTTTGGTATATCCATTGTTGAAGCTGTAAGAATGGGCTGTATACCGGTTTTACCAGATCGATTGTCATATCCTGAAATTATGCCGGAAAAATCTTTGGACAGGATATTGTATTCAGATAAAAATGAGCTTTTGATAAAACTTAAAGATATAATTATAAATTACGAACAGTATGAATCCCTTGGCCGCGAACTGTCATCCTGGATGGAAAGATACTCCTGGCACACTTTGATTAAACAGTATGATAAGGAATTTGAACAGACAGCAGGTGTTTTATGATGAAAAATGACAATAGAAGTGAAAATCCCAGAAACCCTTTTCTCACTGTTGATATTATAATTGAGATCAATGGTGGGATTGTCCTGATAGAAAGGAAAAACAGCCCCCATGGATGGGCACTCCCCGGAGGGTTTGTTGATTATGGAGAATCACTGGAATCGGCCGCCATCAGGGAGGCAAAAGAGGAGACAAGTCTTGATGTGATTTTAAAAGAGCAGTTCCATGCCTACTCAGACCCACTTCGTGACCCTCGTTTCCACACTGTGTCTGTGGTGTTTGTAGGCAAGGGAGCAGGGGATTTAAAGGCAGATGATGATGCAGAGAATGCCAGGGTGTTTACAGAAAATAGTGTTCCAGGCAGTATCGTGTTTGACCATGGAAAAATTCTGGAGGATTATTTCCAATATAAAATCAAGAAAAAAAAATCAGAAATATTTCAATACCAGCAAACATAGGAGGCCTGGTCTGCAGGTTGTGTTTATCAGGCCTGTTTTGATAAAAGCTTCTTTACTATTGTATTAAACTCTTCCGGTATGGCTGCAGTGTCATCAAAGGGGCGTACACCTTCTCTGTCAGCATTGGCAACCTCATCAAATTCAGGTATACAGCCCAGGATATTGAAATCTGCCATGGACTCTTTAATGAGTATTTCATCCTGGTCTGACTTTATCCTGTTGCCCAGAACATAGATATCCTTTATTCCGATATCCAGGCCCATTTTTCTGATTTTTTGGGCTGCGATTCTGCTTCGTTTCCCAGGGTTTACAACGATAACAAGGCCATCCATGGCGCCTGATGTGCCTCTGCCAAGATGTTCTATGCCAGCTTCCATGTCCATGATAACAACTTCGTCCCTGTTTAAGATCAGGTGGTTCATTAAAGCCTTTAAAATTGTATTCTCAGGGCAAATACAACCTGCACCGCCAGACTGGACCGTTCCCATGACAAGGAGTTTAACACCATCATTTTCAAGGCAGAACCTGTCAGGGATATCATCAACTTTTGGATTCAGGGTAAAAAAGCCGCCCATGGTTCCAGGTTTTGCACCGGTTCTTTCAAAGATAAGGTCCTTTAATTCTGCAATGGGAGTGATTGGTTTGTCTTCATCAATACCAAGACCTGCTGCAAGGTTTGCAACAGGGTCTGCATCTATTGCAATGACTCTTTTATCAGTTTTAGCAAGGCACCTTGCAAGTAAAGAAGTAATGGTAGTTTTACCTACTCCGCCTTTACCGCCTATGGCAAGTTTCAGACCCACTCTATTCCTCCAGCTCCTTTTCAATTTGTCCTTTATGGTTCATTAAAAATATTTTATGACTGGTCTTTTTTGTCTCAATAAAAAGATCTTCTTTAATAATGGCCTGGACTTCATATTTCATTTTCATAATATCTTTGGGCATTAAAAGAAAACATTGCTGTGCTTCTTCCTTGGTTTTAAACACCGGGATAAATTCTATTTCAGTCTTCTCTTCTGTAAACCCCATAAGCTGTTCCTGAGCTGTTTCAGGGTTCTGTACTATACAGAAAAACCATTCACTCTTTTGTTCCTGTGCCATACCTTAAACCTTACAAAAATAAAAGCCCCTTTTTATAATCAGAATAGCAAAGGGGCTTTATATTTCAAACGTTATAATCTGTTACACTTCAAGCCATGAGTCAGAATAGAGAGTATTTCCAAGGATTACATTAACTGTTTTAACATAATCCTGCATCTCTTTATCAAGGCTTGCCATATCAGGTTCTTCGCCATCCATAACTTTGTTAATAAGGTCAACAACATCCTGTCGCTCACCCTTTGCTATGGCTGTAAGGCCATCATCCAGAGGATCGGAAATAACCGATTTCATACCATATCTCTCAAGCATTACCATATATGTCTGGTTTAAAATCGGTCTTAAGTGTACAGGTGGTCCATTGGATATGTTTGAGAGCCCGCATGTACTCTTTGCACCCGGAGCAATATCTTCCAGCATACCCTGGAAGTTCATAAGGCTTATCAGTTGAGGCTGCTGAATGTTAACAGGAGTTACAATGCCGTCCACCCAGATTTTTTCATTGGGAATACCTGCTTCATTGGCAAAGTAAAGAAGCTCAACTGCTAGTGCTGCGCGTTCATTCTCATCCCTTGGCAGACCTTCAGGACCCCACATCAATGCAACAAAATCTGCATCAAACTCAGCTGCCAGGGGCACCATTGATTCATATCTCTCTGCCCTTGCCATAATAGAGTTTATTATATGTGGTTTATCAGCTGGCTTCAGAACCTTTAAGCCTTCCCTGATGGCATTGATATTTGATGAGTCAAGGAGTAACGGTACTCCGGGGGCTGCTTCCTGAACAATATTACAGACCCAGGGCATTAACTCCTCACCAAATTTTTTGGCAGGTCCAAGGTTGATATCAATATAATCCATGCCCTTTGATTTTTGAAGTTCAACTTCTTCCTGGATCGGCTTTGGATCACGTTTTGAAGGGTCTGGCTCTTTAAATTGCTTTCCAATTTGTGTGGCAATAACATTTAAACTTTCACCAAAAAGTATCATTTTAAGTATATCCTTTTTTTATTAAAGTTATTTAGCCTTGAGAAAAGCAGGAATGTGCGCTGCCTCCCTAGGCCCTACAGTAATGGTCCAGTCAGTGAGTTCTTCTTCCACTTCGCCTGCAATGGCAGCTGCATATCCCGGAATAATAAGTTCACTGTTTTTTGTTTTATCCAGAATTCCGCTCTTCTTTATAAATGCTCCTACATCATCACCGGCAAATTTTCCGGCTGCCCATGCGGTCAGAACACTTAATCCTTCGGAATCTTTAATCAACAGCCATGTTGGAACTTTACTTGCTTCAATCTCACCTGAAACAATAAAATAGGTAAGGGCAAAATTTGTGGTAACAAGTATTGGTGACTTGTCATCGGGTTTACCTATTTCATAGATACCTTCTGTAACTGTCATTGGTCTCTGGGGATCAGTATAGATATTGAGTCTTTCTAAAAGAAGTGGGAATATCGATTCTGTGGTAAAATCAGAAAGTACAACGATTCCGCCATATTTAGCTATATACATTCCTGCAATCATTGTTTCCATATCAAGGTTGGAAGCCATCTCACAGGGGAATGCTATGGTTGGAAAACCAAGGGAACGGTTACTGTCCTTCAGGGCAGCCCGGCGTATGGCAACCTGATCTTCAAGAGCCTGTTTTATTTCCCGTGCACCAGAGTCAATTACAAGGTCTTTGACTCCCATTTCAGTCAGCTTGTCTGTCAATGGCATGAGGTCTGCAACAGAATCTGCTTTTACGGCAAGTGGGAGATCATTGTCCCTGGCAAGAGCACCAAGTGCATCAATATTATCCTTTGTAGCAGCATAGAGAAGAGGCCTTTTAAAGCCGGCTGCTTTAATACCTGCCTTCATAACATCAAGGTCATCAGTCATTAAGACAAGGTTGAATTCTGATTTTTCAGCAATTGTTTTTGCAGCAGCTGAAAATGCATCTTTACCACTTCCTGTATCTTTTACAACCAGCAGCTCAGGCCTTAAGTTATATCCGACACGTTCATATTGAAAGGCATTATAGATTTGAAGTTTCTTTTCAAGATCGGCTGCATCTGTATCTGAAGGAACTGTTGCAGCAAGGATGGTTGAATTAAAAAATGTTTTTTCATGTCTGAATAGTACGGTTTCACCACCTGTAATCCTCTGACGAACACCAGCTCCGATTTTAACCGGCCTGATGGGAGGGGCAGATGCTTCTGCAAGCTGTTCTCTTGCTTCGTCAGATACATAGGGGCAGGCGTCAAGTTCAGCCTTTCCTGATGCAAGGTTCATTGCAAAGGCCAAGCATGTAGGTACACCGCACTCCTTACAATTGGTTTTTGGAAGGAGTTTGAATATCTGAATACCTGTTAAAGCCATTTTTATCTCCTTAAATTTATTTACTAAACTTTATTTAAATTTTATAGAACTCACATTCAGGGCTGTGAATTATTTCTGGTGATCACAGCCCTGAGTGTATTAAGTCATTATCCTACAATTGATTCCATGGTCAGAGCAGGATGTCCTTTTTCCTGGAGAAATGGAAGGATCTCTTCTTCAGTGATTCCAATGGTTTCATCGGCAATCATATCATAAAGATCTGGGCAGCCCATCTCTTTTCCTCTGGCTATGATTCTGTCTTTAAGTTCCTCTTTAAGAGCTTTGGGCATCCAGACCATTCTTAAAAGTCCGCCATCACCAAGGATGAATTTACCCTGGGTGATATTGAATTTGGAATGTCCAACAAATCCTGGAGAAGAGGCTCCACCACCCATGACTCCTGCCAATGTGGTAAATTTCATTCCACATGGTGTATCACCTGAATAGTCACGACCTACTGTCATAACGCCGTTACAGGCTGGAAGCATGGCTGCAATACATTCACAGCAACCGCATGTTGTCATGGGATCAATAACCATTGAATAAAAATTATAATGGGTTACACCACCGCGGGAGGCTTTGAATACAAAGTCATTAACTCCCTTCCATTGACCAAGCTTGGGATCAATGCATTCACCCTTTTCAATGGGCTGATTTGGTCCTGTCTCATTGATTTCATAGGACGCTTTACAGTCCATCCAGTTATATGCACCGCAAAGCCCTGTTCTTTCCGGGCTTACTGTACATACGTGGTTAGGTGCAAAAGACTGGCAGAGTGTGCATGAGTAATATGTCTCAACATCTTCATCGGTCATGTTGTCAACACGTGCATCACGGGTCTGGTATTCATCCCTTGCAGTTTTAGTGAGTTTATCAACATCAGCTTTTTTGGTGTACAGGGTCACCTGGACTTTGTCGACAATCTTTGTAAAATCCTGGTGGAATTTTGCATGGAGAACAACACCGATATCTTTTAGAGTAAAGCCTTTTTCAATGGCAGCTTTACTTATACGTACCCAGGAGATATCCCTCTGTCCAATATGCATGATTCCCTGGATATAATTGATAAGATGATGAATCTGTCTTTCCATGATTGGTTCAAAATCTTCCTGGAATTCACGGCCTGCAATCTGGACATATATTCCAAGCGGGAAGGTCTCTCCTTCCTTAATGCCGTCAATATCAGGGCCTTCAATTGTAATTTTACCATCTTCAATGGCACCCATATCTGCCATCTTAACAAGTTCAGTACACTGGGTCTTACCACCTCCGCACTGGGCGTGAAGATCGGCGCCTCTGACTCTTTCACCCTCAAATGCCGGGCCAAATGCACATGGAATATCAATTTCAGCCACGGCAACTTTAAGGCCTCTGACTTCAACTGATTTCTGGCAGATTTCATCATGGGCAACCGGAGCTACAACATGCTCATAGGTACAGATACCTGTGGGGAGAATTTCAGGAATAGGTGTGTCTGCAAGGGTTGGGAAACCCCAGTTAACACAACCGGCAGCTGCTACACCCCATTCAGTTCCAACATCACCCAGGGCATTAACAAAGGCAAATATTCTGTCCTTATTATAAAGGAGCATTTTTCTGTAATCACCGGGCTGGACACCACCAAAAGCCATAGCTGCTCTATTTGCAAAACCAAGGGCAAAAACAGCAGAAGAGATATCCGGGCCAAATGGAACTATACGGGTATTCCAGCCAATCTGCATATCAGCTTCAAGGCATTGCTCAACAAGGGTTTTACCATTATGGTTTGCAGCACAGAAGATATATAAAGATTTTTTCTGGTAATCTTCAACAATCATCTTTGCAATTTCAGCATTGGGAGCTGCACCTACCATGGCTGCGAATCCAGGAGCTGAACCATCAACAAATTCAACCCCACGTTTTCTCAGTATGGTGTCATCGGCTGCACCAACCCAGAGTTTACCATTTTCCACATCAGGGTCTTCCTGGGGGAGGTAAAAATCCGGTTCATTAAGGTATCTTAAAGCTTCCATGATCTCATAGGAGAAGATACCAGCCATACCTGCATCAAGGAGAGGTCCAAGGTAGGGAAGCCAGTTTTTAAGTTTGATATGGGGCGGAAGAAGTCCCTTGGCAAATTCCATGGGTTTTTTAAGATCTTCCAGGGTTTCAACTTTAAGGCCGGTTAATGAATAGATTACCGGCAGGTAATATGCTGTATTCGGGAATCCTACTTTTGTATCTGCATCAAAGGTCTCAAGTGCCTTGTTCAATTTTCCTTCAGCCTCGGCAACTACTTTATATCCACCCTGAATGGCAGCAAATGCGATCAATTTTGACATATTATTTTCCTCCTTCTTTGAGGATTTTTATTATAAGTTTACTTAACTGCTCAATTTAAGCATCCAGTGCCTGTCGACTTGCCATATCCATTAATACTCTCTCTCTGGCTTTGTCAATACCAAGCTCTTTTCTCTTCTTATCTATGTGGTTGATCATGGCCCATGCATGTTTAATCGGGTCAGGCTCAACATCCCACATTCCACCATAGACTTTTTCAAGCTCTTTTGTGATGTAATTGTGGAAAACCGGAGCACCTGATGTTGGTAAATATCCGCCAAATACAGTGTATACACCTGAAGTGACAAAATACTGACCAATGGAGATGGCCTTTTCACTCATCCACTCCGGAGCGCTGCCAGCAGCAGGAATATCACACAGGTCAGTACCAAGGCCGCCTGCTCTGATAACTTCTGTTGCAGCAAGCAGGATTCTTGAGTTGTCAACACAGGAACCAAGGTGGAGCACTGGTGGAATTCCTACGGTCTCGCATACTTCGGCAAGGCCGGGGCCTGCATGGACCTGGGCTGCTTCTGGTGTGAGAAGTCCATGAATTGCTGCAGTTATACCATCGCAGCCAGTGGTGAGTACAAGCACGTCATTTTTGATGAGTTCTTTGATGACTTTTATATGCATCTCATTGTGTCTTGATCTGGCATTATTACAGCCAACAACTCCTGCAAGACCACGTATGCGGCCATTGATGATATTGTCATTCAGGGTGTAGTATGAGCCCCTGAATGTTCCACCCAGATGATACTGGATGGACTCAACACCAAAGCCTGCAATCTGAGTTGCTTTGTATTGAGGAATCATTACCTCTTTTCCACGGTTTTCAAAGTTATCTATTGCCATTTTTACAATGCGTTTAGCATCTTCTAAAGCATAATGTTCATTGAATTCAATATGGATAACATTGTCCTGCTCCATTCTGGCAATGGGGTGGGTTGTTATCAGATGGGTATGGAAGCACTTTGCTACATTGGCAAGGTTCTGCATAACACACTGAATATCAACCACCATTGCATCACAGGCTCCGGTAATTATGGCAAGTTCCTGCTGGAGAAAGTTACCTGCTGTGGGGATGCCGTGTCTCTGGAGCATCTCATTGGCTGTACAGCAGATACCGCCCAGCTGTATACCATTGGCGCCCTTTTCCTTGGCATAGTCCAGCATCTCCTTGGTCTGGGCAACGGCAACAATAACTTCTGAAAGTACTGGTTCATGGCCATGGACAATGATGTTAACATGATCTTCCTTCATGATGCCAAGGTTTGCCTCAGCCTGCAAAGGAGATGGAGTTCCAAAAAGAATGTCCTGGAGGTCGGTTGCCATCATGGAACCGCCCCAGCCGTCAGCCAGGGAACATCTTGTGGATTGTTTAATCAGGTTTTTATAGTCCTGGTCAACGCCCATGTGGGTGCGGTGCATTATTTCAACAATCTCCCTGTCAACGTTTCTTGGAAGAACACCCTCTTTTTTCCATTTTTCATAGAGAGGTTTTGGTGCACGTTTAAGGTAAAGAAGTTCGCCTTCGGGTTTTCCCCACTCTGCCATGGCAACTTCAGCAACTTCAAGGGCTATCTCATCAATGTCTCTGTCTTTTGTTTCACCGTCAACTTCAACTGTTGTTGCAACATTGAGATGGGGAGCAACTGCAAGAAGTTTTTGTGTATCTTTAATTTTATAATCATCTGTCTCTTTTTTTGCAGCAGACAGGAAAACTTCTGCAACTGATCTGCCATGATCTGAATGGGCGGCAGCTCCAGCTGCAACCATCCTTGCAAAGTTTCTGGCTGCAATTGTATTGGCTGTAGCTCCGCACAGTCCCTTTCTCTGGTCCTCACCCTCAATTCCGCCTTTGGGAAGGGGAAGTCTGCAAGGCCCCATGGAGCAGTTTTTACAGCAGATACCCTGAATTCCAATGTTACATGGTTTCATGTTCACTGCTCTGTCAAAAATTGTTTCCACTCCAAGTGTCTGCGCCCTGGCAATCATTTCCTGGGTTGATACTTCATATGATGCTGCTATGGGATCAGCAAGTTTTGGTGTTTTTACTTTTTTCTTCTCTTCTGCCATTAGAGGTTCCTCCTCTTGTTTTTATGAAATAATGGTTGTACGGCAAATCATGCTGTAACAACCCTGCTACTGTTAGCTGGCTCTCTTATGAATCCTGTCCAGATTCTCAATTATTCTTTCAAGCATGGTTTTCTGAATTTTTGATGCAGTCATGGCAATTTTCTTTTTTGGTTTACTTCCTGCCTTGGCTGCATGTTTTGCCATTTCAGCAGCTCTCTTTTCTTTAAGAGCATCAGCTTCTGCTTCTCGTTTTGCAGCTGCATCGGCTGCTGCTTTTTTCTCAGCTTCAACTTTAGCTTTAGCATCTGCTTTAGCTTTAGCTTCAGCATCAGCTTCTGCCTTTGCTTTGGCTTCAGCATCAGCCTTTGCTTTAGCCTCGGCATCAAGTTTGGCTTTGGCTTCAGCAGCTGCCTTTGCTTTGGCTTCAGCTTCCGGATCTACAGCTTCAGCTTTCTTTTCAGAAGCAGGAGCAGCTTTTTCAGGAGCCGCTTTTTTAGCAGCTGGTTTAGCAGCTTTTTTAGCAGCAGGTTTTGCTTTGGCCTTTGGAGCCTTTTTAGGAGCAGCTTTTTTAGGAGCAGCTTTTTTCTCTTCTTCTATTGTAAGATCAGGCTTTGGTGCCATTGCAGCAAAATCAATATCCACATCATCAAGACGTTTTTCAATGGGGCCGACATCCAGTGCTGATCCACCACTGTATAACAGTTCAATATATGCCTTGGCAAGCTTAATGGATTCAGGATGGCGCATTATAAGAATGCTTGATCCTGCAAGGGAGTATGCTGCTGCTGCAACAGCTTCCATGAGGATTGCACGCCTTTCAGGGTCACCAAGTTGAGGTGCATCCTCAACCGTCTGTTTCGCCTCTTTACACTTCCATACTTCATTGCCAATATTGTTTATCATGGGGTTCTGTAATTTATCATCACCCTGGGTCATGGCTGCCATGTTCAGACGTTCCATTACCGAGTAGGAATATTCAAGGCCATAACCAAGTCCCCCTGTTGTGGGATCGGTAATAACATTGTTAAGATCCATTCCAAGGTTTTCAAGGAGGATATTTACCTGTTTTGCAAGGTTTACATCGATTGGTGAAGAAGAAATCACAGTGTGCTTGTAGCCCATGGCTGCAGCACCAATGCCTTTATAATTCTTCTCTTCAACAGGCCCAAGAATCAGGTTTTCGCCCTGGCACTCCTCTGCAATCATTTTGAGAACCAGCTCATCTTTTGCAGGATTTGCTATTCCCCAGATAATTAAAGGAACATTGATCTCTTTTAAAACTTTTTTAACAGTTGCCACAGCTTCTTCCGGGCTTTTGTCCTTATCATTGGGATCAATGCTTTTCAGCTGGAGCACAATGGCCTGGGCATCGTATTCATCCACACATTTCTTAGCCCAGGCTCCCGGGTCAGCAAGCACATCTTTAAAAGGTGCTTTGGCTGCTTCGGGCCAGTCCTCGGGTTCCATGTCCCAGATTTCCATTGCAATAACCGGTTTGTTGGGCATCTCTCCTTCAAACTGGTAAAACGGATAGCTGGTTTGACCGCCGACAGTCAAAGTATTATCACCTTTACCGATGGTGATATTTTTTATACTGCCAGCATATGACTCTTTATTGATTTCAAATCCCACTTTTACCTCCTTTTACAATAATATAAATTTATGTTGGGTTGCGGGTGTTTTAACTGATTGGAATCCTGTCGGTCCTTTATTAATTGTTAAGGTGTAATCACAGTTTTTCTTTAAATAAAAAAGGCAATCAATTTTATTTTGTTTTTTCATAATTACACTTGTCATAACAATTTATATTATTAACCAACTTAAGAAAATTACAATTTGACAACTAATTTGTCAATAGATATGTATATTTAATGCATGGCCTGGAAAAAGCGATAAGAGGCTTTGGTATCAAGTGATTTCACGATTAAGTTATAATGTGACTGTTAAGTGAATGTGATTTATTTAATAAATTGAAATTGTCTTAATTAAATCGGTTGATTTTTTAATTTTTTTTATATAGTTTCAATAGCAAGATTAATGTTTCAATAGCAAGGTTAATAAATTATAGTATTCATTAATTTATGTTGTATTGCTTAAATATAGTATGATGCAGGCTTTTACTTATTAATTACAGGCTCTGTTCCAGGGCCGAAATCTTTGTAAAGGAGTGAAATTATGGCATTAGATCCAACCAAACATCTAGACTGGGAAATAGCAGAAGATGCAGAAAAAACAATGCTTACAATCTATGAGATTGGCGAAAAGCTGGGGCTTACAAAAGAAGAGCTTCTACCCCAGGGTCACTATATTGCTAAAATAGATTTCCAGAAGGTTCTTGAACGTCTCAAGGACAAACCCAATGGGAAATATATTGATGTAACAGCAATCAGCCCAACACCGCTTGGTGAGGGCAAATCAACCTCATCCATGGGACTTGTGCAGGGTCTGGGCAAGCTTGGAAAAAATGTCTGTGCTGCCATACGTCAGCCTTCGGGCGGTCCGACCATGAACATTAAAGGCTCGGCAGCCGGCGGCGGACTTGCCCAGTGTATCCCTCTTACACCTTTTTCTCTTGGTTTTACAGGTGATATTAATGCAATCATGAATGCCCATAACCTTGCAATGGTTGCCCTGACTTCCCGCATGCAGCATGAAAGAAATTATACAGATGAGCAGCTTGAAAGACTTTCAGGAATGAAAAGAATCGATATTGATCCAACAAAGGTTGAAATGGGATGGATTATGGATTTCTGCTGTCAATCTTTAAGAAATATCATTATTGGTATTGATGGTGTAAACGGAAAAGCAGACGGATTCATGATGAAGTCAAAATTCGGTATTGCCGTATCATCTGAAGTCATGGCCATACTTGCTGTTGCAACCGACCTTAAAGATATGCGTGAGAGAATGGGTAAGATTGTTGTTGCCTATACTAAGAAGGGTAAACCTGTTACAACTGAAGATCTTAAAGTTGCAGGTGCCATGACAGCCTGGATGGTGGATGCATTGAAACCGTCTCTGATGCAGACCCTTGAAGGTCAGCCTGTTATAGTACATGCAGGACCTTTTGCCAATATTGCCATTGGTCAAAGTTCAATTATTGCAGATAAAGTAGGACTTAAACTCGCCGATTACCACGTCACAGAATCAGGATTTGGTGCTGATATTGGCTTTGAAAAATTCTGGAATTTAAAATGCCGTTACAGTGGATTAAAACCTGACTGTGCCGTTGTTGTTGCCACAATCAGAGCACTTAAATGCCATGGCGGTGCACCAGTGCCGGTACCTGGAAAACCAATGCCGGAAGAGTACAGCCAGGAGAACGTTGAATGGGTTGCAAAGGGCTGCGATAACCTCATACATCATATCAGAAATGTCAGAAAAGCAGGCATCAGCCCTGTTGTATGTATTAATGCCTTTTATACAGATACCGATGCTGAGATTGCAAAAGTACGTGAACTCAGTGAAAAAGAGGGTGCAAGGGTTGCCCTTTCCCGTCACTGGGAACAAGGCGGTGATGGTGCCATTGAATTTGCTGAAACCGTTATCGAAGCTTGTGAAGAAAAAACAGATTTTAAATTCCTTTATGAACTTGATATGCCTATCAAGGAGAGAATCGAACTCATTGCCAAAGAGGTTTATGGTGCTGACGGCGTTGATTATTCCAATGAAGCCAATACTGCCATTGATAGAATCCAGGCTGACCCTGAGCTTGCAGGGCTTGGTATGTGCATGGTAAAAACCCATCTGTCCCTGTCTGATAATCCAGCCCTTAAAGGTGTTCCAACTGGATGGCGCTTAACCATCAGAGAAGTATTAACCTATGGCGGTGCAGGTTTCATCGTTCCCGTTGCAGGCACCATCAGTCTTATGCCTGGAACAGGTTCCAACCCGGCATTCAAGAGAGTGGATGTTGATGTTGAAACAGGTAAAGTTCAGGGCGTATTCTAAATATAAGGAGAGAAAATATGACTGCTGAAATTATTAGCGGAACAGAGATACGAAAGGCTATTCTTGCTGAAATCAAAGAAGAAGTCGAAGATATGAAGAAAAAACATGGTAAGGTTCCAGGTCTTGTAACCATACTTGTTGGATCAAGCCCTGCCTCCATCAGCTATGTTACCTTGAAAGTAAAAACTGCGTTGAGCCTTGGGTTTAAAGAGGTTCAGGATGATCAGCCGGAAGATATCTCAGAAGAGGATCTTCTTGCTTTAATAGACAAATATAATAATGATCCTGATATCCACGGTATATTAGTTCAGCTTCCATTGCCAAAACATATTGATGACAAAAAGGTACTGAATGCAATAGATCCTGATAAAGATGTGGATGCCTTCCATCCTGTAAATGTTGGAAGACTTATGATTGGAGGCGATGAAGTAAGATTCCTGCCATGCACCCCTGCAGGTATACAGGAAATGATTGTCCGCTCCGGCACTGAAACTTCTGGTGCAGAAGTTGTTGTTGTAGGGCGTTCCAATATTGTTGGAAAACCAATTGCAGTAATGATGGCTCAGAAAGGTGATGGTGCCAATAGTACAACCACAATAGTTCATACAAGGACAAAAGATCTTGCAGGTCATTGCAAGCGCGCCGATATATTAATTGTTGCAGCAGGTGTTCCAGACCTTGTAAAACCAGAGTGGATTAAACCTGGTGCCACGGTTATTGATGTTGGCGTAAACAGGGTAGGTATGAATGAAAAAACCGGCAAGGCAATACTCAAGGGCGATGTGGACTTTGAAAAGGCAAAAGAGATAGCAGGAAAGATCACACCTGTTCCAGGTGGAGTCGGCCCCATGACCATTGCCATGCTCATGAAAAATACACTCAGATCTGCAAAGCTTTTTGTGGAAGGTTGATTGTAAGTTCTGGCAATTAAACATCAATATTTGTGATGTTCGGATTGATTTATTTTCCGGGCGGGGAGTGGAATATTTAATTTAATATTCTCCTCCCCGTTTTTTTTCTTGCTAATTATTTAAATTGAGTTATTTTTAAAGTTCAGGTTGTAATTTTAATAATCAAATTTAAGGTGAATTTATGAACTGGGATTGGGATAAACTTAGGGAGAATAAGGAGAAGTATGAAAAGAAACAGAGCAGCACTGGAATGCCAAAACCTCCTAAACCTCCTCAATTTGATGATATTATCAATAAATATAAAAATTATAAATTCTCCGGGGTTTTCATTATTATAATTGTCCTGTCCCTCCTCTTTTTTGGAAAATCAATGATTTATCAAGTTGACACAGAAGAGGTCGGGGTTGTTCAGCAGTTTGGGAGATTTGACAGGATAACCAAACCAGGACTGCGTTTCAAATTGCCTGCAGGCATTGAGAAGGTAACCAAAGTGCCTATTGCCAAAGTACATAAAGAGGAGTTTGGCTTTAGAGCTGTTCAGGGCGCTGACAATTCACGTTATGTGGATGAGAATTCAGAACAGGATGTCTCAATGATGCTCACAGGCGATCTTAATGTAGCCATTGTTCCATGGATTGTACAGTATTGGATCTCCGACCCGGAAAAATATCTTTTTAAGGTGAGAAATGTTAAAACCTTGCTAAGGGATATGTCTGAAGCTTCAATGCGTACAATTGTGGGAGACAGAAGCATCAATGAAGTAATAAGCCAGAGGGAAGAGATTGCAATTGCCGCAATGGACAGTCTGCAGATAGAATTGGACAAGGCTGAAGCAGGAATAAGAATAAAAACAATTGAGTTGCAGAAAACCAATGTACCTGGGCCTGTACAGGACTCTTTTAATGAAGTTAATGAGGCAATACAGGAAAAAGAGCAAACAATTTACAAAGCACGTGAAGAGTATAATAAAGCTATTCCCCGTGCTCTGGGTGAAGCAAAGCGTGTTGTCGAGGCTGCCCATGGTTATGCAATAAACAGGGTAAACCGCTCCCTGGGTGATGCTGCAAGGTTTTCCGATGTATACGCCGAGTATGTTAAAGCAAGAGATGTTACAAAGCGGAGATTGTATCTGGAAGCAATGGCATATGTGATTCCAAAAATAGGGGATAAATATATAGTGGATTCAAATCAGAAAAACCTGCTTCCTCTGCTTAATCTGGGCAGTAGTAATAACTTGCCTGTACAACCAAAACCAACCTTGAAATAAAATGGTATAAAACAATGAATGATAAATTAAAAATATTTTTTATGGTGCTGATATTGATGGCAGGCATTGGTCTGTTCTCCTCAATATATACGATAGATGAGACTGAGCAGGTTGTAATTACAGAGTTTGGACGGGTTGTTGGTAAGGCACAAAAAGAACCTGGTTTGTATTATAGAATACCAATAATTCAAAAAGTTGAAAGATTTCCCGATGTTCTGCTTGAATGGGATGGTGACCCTGGTCAGGTAAACACAAAAGACAAAAAATTTATATGGGTTGATACCTTTGCAAGGTGGCGAATTGTTGACCCTGTTAAATTTTTAAAAACTGTTCGTGATGAACAAAATGCACAGACCAGTATGAGTGCTATTATCAATTCAGAGATGAGAAACCTTGTAACATCACACTCACTTGTGGAAAGTGTACGGAATACTGATCGTGCAATGGATACTTTCCAGTCAGCCAGAGATAAAGAAGATAAATCTGAACAGCATTCAAGGTATAAAATTATTCTTGGCCGTGATAAAATTACAATGGCCATTAAAAATGCAGCACAGCCTAAATTATCTGAATTTGGAATCGAACTTGAAGACGTTAAAATTAAACGTATTAATTATATTAACAAAGTGAGAAAAGCGGTTTATGGCAGAATGATTGCAGAACGAAGTCAGATTGCAGAGAAATTCCGGGCAGAAGGTGTGGGAAAAGCCAGTGAAATAAGAGGTAAAAAGGAAAGGGAGCTCCAGATTATTGAATCAGGTGCATATAAAGAAGCCCAGATGATTAAGGGTAAGGCAGATGCCAAAGCAACATTGATTTATGCAAAAGCCTATGGTGTTGACCCTGAGTTTTACGCATTCTTAAAAACCCTTGATGTGTATAAAAAAGCACTGGGCAGGGACAGCACCCTTGTACTTTCCACAGATTCTGACTTTATGAGATATTTTAAAAAGATAAAATAAGAGCAGCAATGGATTGTTACAATTCCGGTAATGAGGAGAAAACATAAAACTGTCCTCCTCAATACCCAATGAAACTCTTATGAAAATCTTGATTGGACTTAATACAGATTTTAATAATACTTTTGGTAAAGTTAAATGAATTTATAACTTTTGGATTTACAGCTGGATTTACAGCAGGTTATTTTTTCTTTCTTTGATGTCTTGTTTTTGCGAGATGTTTTCTGTGTTTATGTTTTGACATTTTCTTTTTTCTCTTTTTCTGAACACTACTCAAGGCATTACCTCCTGATTGATATTAAAATTAAGCTGAAACAAATAAATATTTAGATTAAATATAACAAATTATAAAAAATGTCCATAATTTTTTAAGCCCTGGAGAATTATTAATAATAAGAATGAGCAACTTATATTCATTTTCTTTATCAGACCATAAATGCATTGATGAAGCACTGACAATTTCTGAAGAGCTTGTGAGCAATTATTATAAGATGTCATCAAGTGAGTGGCTCCGTGGACGTTATGAGATTAAAACAGCCGGGGATTTAAGCCGTGAGGAGTCTGTAAGAGGCCCCTTTGCCCAGGTGGTAAAGTATAAGGGAAAACGCAGGGGGACATCCTTCAGTTCTGATACCTGTAATTTTTATACCATATGCCTGCAGGATTCTGCTATTCTTGAAACTGTTGAAAGAAATGCAGATCTTCTGTTATTACCCTTTCTTATTTATATATTTATCCATGAACTTGTTCATATTGTCAGGTTTTCAAAATTCCAGCAGCTCTATGAAATATCCACGGAACAGGAACTTACTGTGTCTGAAGAGAGCAGGGTTCACAAAATCACATGGGATATTTTGAAAGATGTTTCCATTCATTGTATGGAAAGTGTGCTCAAATATTATGAAAATTGGAGAACCATTGAAAGTAACTGAATAATTGTACTGCAATTGTTTTGAAAAATTAACCATTACTTTCTTGACAAGGAATAAAAACTGACTATTTTATTTTTTAATTTTAATATAACCAATAAACAGCCAATGGTATTTAAAAATGGAGAAAAAGAAAAATGCCTGTTTATGAGTATGAATGCTCTGAATGTGGAAATATTGAAGAGGCATTTCAGAAAATGTCCGATCCTCCGCTGAAAGAGTGCAACAAATGTAAGGGGAAACTTAGAAAACTTGTATCCCACAGTTCTTTCCACCTGAAAGGTTCAGGTTGGTATGTAACCGACTATGGCGGGTCCAAGAATAGCTCCGGAACAGGTGCTAAAACCGGCCAGGACAGTAATAAGTCAAAAGAAGGAAAATCTGCAAACCCTGCTGCAAAGTCAGACCCAGGGTGCAAAAACAAACAATAAAGTGTTACTTAATAACAAACAATTATTATTAGGAGGTTGAAGTTATGAGTTTGCGACCATTACAAGATAGAATTCTTGTGGAACGTGTTGAAGAAGATGAGAAAACCAAAGGCGGCATCATTATCCCTGATACTGCAAAGGAAAAACCTGCTGAAGGCAAGGTCGTTGCTGCTGGTAACGGGCGAATGGGCGAAGACGGCAAGCTGCTTCCCATGGATCTCAAGGTTGGAGACAGGATTCTGTTTAGTAAATACGGCGGCACCGATGTTAAAATTGATGGCAATGACTACCTTATTATGCGACAGGAAGATGTCCTTGGTGTTATTGAATAATTGTTTCTTGTAAGACAGACTTTGATGTCTTTATTTTAGTTGATAATTAATAGATAATTAATATATGGAGGTTTTTAGATATGGCAAAGGAAATTAAATATGCTGCCAAGGCTCGCGAAGCAATGCTTAAGGGTGTGAAGACCCTTGCTGACTCAGTGGTAGTGACTTTGGGACCTAAAGGAAGAAATGTTGTAATTGAAAAATCCTGGGGCTCCCCGAATGTGACAAAAGACGGTGTGACTGTTGCCAAAGAGATTGAACTTGAGGATAAATTTGAGAATATGGGCGCCCAGATGGTCAAGGAAGTTGCCAGCAAAACAAGTGACATGGCAGGTGATGGAACTACAACTGCCACTGTTCTTGCAGCTGCAATTTATGAAGGCGGCCAGAAGCTTGTTGCAGCGGGCAACAACCCAATGGGTATTAAAAGGGGTATTGATAAAGCTGTAGCAAAAATTGTTGGTGAGCTTGAAAAGATCAGCAATCCTACAAAGGATCAGGCTGAGATAGCACAGGTTGGAACAATTTCTGCAAATAATGATTCAACAATTGGAAATATTATTGCAGAAGCCATGGACAAAGTAGGTAAAGAGGGTGTTATCACTGTTGAAGAAGCAAAATCAATGGACACTGTTCTTGATGTTGTTGAAGGTATGCAGTTTGACCGCGGATATCTTTCTCCATACTTTGTAACTGATAATGAAAAAATGGTTGCAGCCCTTGATAATCCCTTTGTACTTATCTGTGATAAAAAAATTACAAACATGAAAGACCTTGTTCCTGTTCTGGAAGAAGTTGCAAAGATGGGCAAACCCCTTGTAATTATAGCTGAAGATATCGAGGGTGAAGCCCTTGCAACTCTGGTTGTAAATAAACTCAGGGGCACTCTTAATGTGGCTGCTGTAAAAGCTCCGGGATTTGGTGACAGAAGAAAGGCAATGCTTGAAGATATTGCAGTTCTGACAGGCGGCCAGGTTGTATCTGAAGATGTGGGCATTAAACTTGAGAACCTTTCAATTAATGACCTTGGCCAGGCAAAGAGCATTACAATTGATAAAGATAATACAACCATTATTGATGGTGCAGGTAAAAAAGAAGACCTTGAAGCAAGGGTTAAAATGATCCGGGCCCAGGCTGAAGATACTTCATCTGATTATGACAGGGAAAAACTCCAGGAAAGGCTTGCAAAGCTGGTTGGCGGAGTCGCTGTTATAAGTGTTGGTGCTGCAACTGAGACTGAGATGAAAGAGAAAAAAGCAAGGGTTGAGGATGCTCTTAATGCTACCCGTGCTGCTGTGGAAGAGGGTGTTGTCCCAGGAGGCGGTGTTGCATTGTTAAGAACCATAAAAGCACTTGAAAATGTCACAGATGATTCTGAAGAGCAGCTGGGTGTTGATGTTATTGCAAGGGCGATTGAAGAACCCTTGAGAATGATCTCAAGCAATGCAGGTGTTGAAGGCTCTGTGATTGTCAATAAGGTAAAAGAAGGCAAAGATGCTTTTGGGTATAACGCAAGAACAGATACATATGAAGACCTCATTAAAGCAGGCGTTATTGATCCTAAAAAGGTTGTTCGATATGCGCTCCAGAATGCAGCAAGCGTTGCATCTGTAATGCTCACAACTGAAGCCATGATTGCTGACAAACCTGAAGAAAATGCTGGTGCTGCCGGCATGGGCGGCGGAATGCCTGGTGGTATGGGCGGCATGGGCGGAGGAATGCCCGGAATGATGTAATTTACTTCTGAAATTTTACTACTTTAATATAAGCCCCTGCATGATGTTGCAGGGGCTTTTTTATTTAATAAAAACTTGACAGAATTAAAGTGCTCATATAGAAATGTTTAATTGATCTGGTATTATTGGAATATCAGTAAAAATGACTTGGAGATATTTTTTATGGCCTCTGATACACTTGGAATTATTTATATGGTAACCGGGGCAGGGCTTGTGGTTAAGGCTGTTCTGCTTCTGCTTTTATTTTTTTCTATTACTACCTGGGCAATTATTTTAATAAAATGGAGATATATCAGAAAGGCACAGAAGGAATCATCGGATTTCACTGAGCTTTTCTGGCAGTGCAAGACACTCTCGGACGCTTTTTCCAAAGCCAAAGCATTGAAATCCAGCCCTGTTGCACGTATTTTCATAACAGGTTATATGGAACTTTCAAAGTTCAATAAAACTAAAGGCCGCAATGATAGAGAGATTGCTGACAGTGAATTTGAGAACTCCAATATCAGTGTTATTGGCAATCTGCAAAGGAGCCTTAGAAGATCAATTAATATAGAGGTAAGGAGACTGACTCAACTCATTCCCTTCCTTGCAACGGCTGGAAATACTTCTCCTTTCATAGGGCTGTTTGGTACTGTATGGGGAATCATGAGTACTTTCCAGGGGATCGGCCTTAAAGGATCCGCAAGCCTTGCTGTTGTAGCGCCCGGTATTTCCGAAGCATTAATAGCAACTGCTGCCGGCCTTGCCGTTGCCATCCCATCTGTTATTGCATACAATTTTTTTATAAGCAAAGTCAGGCTGCTTGACTCTGAACTCCAGGGGTTTTCCACTGATCTTTTAAATATTATAGAACGTGAAACTCATAAACAGAGGGGATAGTAATGAATATAGGATCAGATGATGATCAATTAATGTCTGAAATAAATGTAACTCCCTTTGTGGATGTCATGCTTGTGCTTTTAATTATCTTCATGGTGGCTGCCCCCATGATGGTACAGGGAGTCAATGTTGATCTGCCAAAGGCAACAACAAAGCCATTGAAAAGCAATCAGAAAAATCTTGTGATCTCAATTGACAATGATAGAAAGGTCTATATTAATAATCAGATTGTAAACATTGAATATCTGTCTGAAAAGATAAGTAAAATTTTAGAAAGTCTTGATACAAAAAATGTGTATCTTCGTGCAGATAAGAGAGTCCCCTATGGTGTTGTCATAAATGTAGTCTCCAAAATAAAGCATGCCGGAGTGGACAGCATTGGCATGATCACCCTTCCTGATGATGAAAAAGAATCCTGATTTTTAATATGGGTAAAATACTAATATCAAATAATAGAGAAGCTACCTTTACAGGGCCCGGCTTTAATGATAAAGCATCCCGGCATCAATCTGTTATCTCTTTAATCTCTCTTCAGGGTGTTTCTGTCCTGATGCACCTGGGACTGTTATTGGTTATTATTTTTTTTCAGCAGTACACTGTTTTTGATAAAAAACTGCCGCCTGCGCTTCAGGTCGATCTGGTATCATATTCACCAAAGCTTGAAGATATTCTGAAGCATAAACCAAAACAGCCTGAAAAGCCGATTGCCAAAAAACCGGATGTAATTAAAAAACCAAAACCTAAAAAAAAAATTATTAAGGAGAAGGTTGCACCGGCAGATATAACAAAGGAGAAACCACAGGAAGAAAAAAGTCTTGAGCCGCCGCAGAAAAAAGAGGTCGAGGAAAAACCACTTGAAAAAGAGGTGGAAGACCCGGAACAGGAGAAGATCAAAGACCTGCTGGATGAAATAAGAGAGAAGGTGGCAGAAGAAGAGATGAAGGATGATTATGAAGAAGAGGAGGTGGCAGAATCCGGGTATAAAGCATGGAAGGATATGACAGCACAGAATATATATAATAGTATTCTTACCACTGTAATACAGAAAAACTGGGTGTTTACCGATTATCTTGCAAATCTTGATAAGAATAATAAAAATTTAACTGTGCTGGTCATGATAAAAATCCTTGCAAACGGAGACTTGGGTGACATCTGGATTGAAACAAAGTCCGGGAATGATTTTCTTGATAAATCAGCTGTCAGGGCAATAAAAAAATCTGCACCTTTCCCACCTCTTCCCAGAGAATTTCAGCGTTCTTCCTATGAAATTGGGTTGCAATTTTCACCAAAAGGGTTAAATTAGACTGATGATAATTAAAAAACCATTAAAACTGTTTTATTTTTTTGCTGTTTTATTAACAGCTGCTCTTTTTGGGCAGAGTCCTGCATATTGTAAAGATGTTACAATACTGAACATAAACAACCCTTCCATCCGCAAAATACCCATGGCAATACCTGGATTTAAGCAGTTTTTAAAAGGGGAGACAATAGACCAGGATTCACTCAAGGCACAAAAGTTATTAAAGGATGCACTCAATTTTACAGGCTACTTAAAGATTATAGATGAACGTGCATATCTTGCAAACCCGTCGGAAACAGGAATTGCAAGAAAAGATATCGATTTTCTGGACTGGACAGGCATTGGTGCAGAACTTCTTATTACAGGCGGCATAAGTGTTGAAGGCAATAAAGTAAAGCTCTGGCTGCGATTGTTTGACACATTTGATGCACGGCTTCTGGTTGGCAAGATTTATACAGGAGTGAGAAAAGATCTCAGGCCAATGATTCACCGTTTCTGTGGAGAAGTTTCAAAAAAATTGACAGGAAAGCGGGGAGTCTTTGGCAGTAAGATAGCCTTTGTTTCAAGAGTTAATGGTAAAAAAGAGATTTTTGCATGTGAATTTGACGGCTATAACCCAAGGCAGATCACCTTTCATAAAAGTATATCTCTTTCACCTGCATGGTCATCGGATTTAAGATGGATAGCATATACATCCTATGCAGGTGGAAAACCTGATATCTATATAAAAAATTTAAAGGAAAAAAGAGGAGCAATAATAAATAAAAAAGGGATGAATATAGCTCCTGCATGGCTTCCCGGCCAGTTTGTCCTTGCTGCCAGTTTAAGCTTTTCAGGTGATCCTGAAATTTATCTGTTGACCGGCAGGGGTAAAATTATTAAAAGAGTAACTGATAGTTGGGGAATTGATGTTTCTCCAAAATTTTCACCCGACGGTAGAAAAATTGTATTTGTTTCAAGAAGAAGGGGGTCACCCCAGATTTTTATAAAAAATCTTGATACAAATCAGATAAGAAGATTGACTTTTGAGGGTGGTTATAATACATCACCTGCATGGTCACCAAATGGTGATAGAATTGTTTATGTCGGTATTCGAGATGGAAGAACAGACATATATACCATTGGGGTGGAAGGAGACTTTCCAATGCAGCTGACAGATAATGCCGGCGTGAATGAAGATCCTTCATGGTCACCCGACGGCAGTTTGATAGTTTTCTCTTCAACCCGGCAAAGTGGCAGGGCAAAATTGTTTGTAATGACTGCCACCGGAGGTGAGCAAAGAAAACTGTTAAGGTTCAAAGGAGAACAGACTGATCCTGACTGGTCAATGGTACATGAATGAAGATAAAAAATTAAAACCATGGTAAACAAACAAATTAGAGTTAAGTACTAATAATTTAATTAAGGAGGCAGTATGAAAAAGAGAGTTTTTGCTAATGTATTAATGGCGCTTTTAGTTGCAGGTCTTTTTCTGACAGTTTCATGTGCACAGAAAAAAGTAACTTCTGATACTGAAACTACCAAAGAAACCAAGCAGGAGACTGTAAAACAAACCCAGGAGAATCCACTTAAACCAGTGGCCACAGGTGATGCTGATGTCGACTTTATCAATCTTGATATCTATTTTGACTTTGACAGTGCTGAACTGACTTCTGAAGCCCAGACTGTTTTACAGAGTAAGGCTGCATACCTGAAGGAGCACGGTGATGTAAAGGTTGTCATAGAAGGACATTGTGATGAACGTGGTACCACTGAATACAATCTTGCCCTTGGTGAAAGACGGGCTAAATCAGCAAAAGGTTTTCTTGTGGATCTTGGTATAGAGGAATCACGCCTCAGCTATATCAGTTATGGTGAAGAACAGCCAGCTGATCCAGGACATAACAAATATGCATGGGAACGAAACAGGCGCGGCCATTTTGAGCTTAAATAATTAGTTTTATTTTTGTTTGATTATATAATATTATTGTTAAGTGCATTAAGTTTGATCCCATAGTTGACAACTTAATGCACTTGAATGTTGTTATCTAAACCAGATTATCTCTATGCTGTTTTCTTTTACCCTTGTTGTGATAAGGAATTTTTTATGAAAAGGTTTCTTTTATTTTTAATCTTTTTATTCTCAGGATTTGCTCTCTGTTCAGGATGTGCTGCCAGTAATAAGACCGGTACTATTGATGATAGAATAAGTTCTCTTGAACAGGCAAGTGCCCGGCAGAATAAAAAAAATATTGTTCAGGACAGGATCATTAATAAACTTAGAAAAGGTAATGATCTTGCCCAAAAAAATTATGCATCCATAAAGGCAGAGTTGAAAAAATTCAGGATAACCATTCTCAAATTAAAAGGGATTATCGAGGAAACAGGGCATAAATTTTCCAGCCTTGATGGTGCAAAGGCAAGTGATACTCAGGATAAGCATATACAGGCACTGAACAATAAAATTCTTGATATTTCAAGGCGTATTGAAGACCTTGAACGATATATAGGTCTGGAAGCCTCTGGAAAACAGGCTGGTCAACCTGAAATAAAATCTTCAGATAATGATACCAGTACAATTAAGTCAAAGATAGCAACTGATGAGGAGGCAAAGAAAAACCCAGAGGCTTTATATAAGCATGCAAAAAGCCTATTGGATAATGGAAAATATGATGCTGCCCGCCTTGAATTTGAGAAATTTATTAATTTTTTTCCTGATTCCAAAAATGCTGACAACGCAAGGTTCTGGATTGCAGACTCCTATTATCGTGAAAAATGGTATAATAAGGCCATTCTCGAATATCAGAAGGTGATTGAAAAATATTCCACAGGCAATAAAGTTCCAGCAGCACTCTTAAAGCAGGGCTTTGCCTTTGCAGAACTCGGTGAAAAAGCAAATGCAAGATTAATCTTAAAAGAACTTATAAAAAAATATCCTGATTCAAAAGAAGCAAGCTTTGCTGAAAAAAAACTCATGGGTTTAAAAAAATAACCGAGCAGAGATGATCAAAGTTGTTGGGATCGACCCAGGCCTTGCCGGCACTGGTATTGGTGTTGTTCAAGGAGAGAAGGGAAAAATTGCAGGTTACTCGTTTGGTAGTATTGAAACTGATAAAAAAGAGCCCACCCACCTGAGACTCAATACAATTTATACAAAGGTTTTAGAGTTTTTAAAAAGTGAAAACCCTGATCTGGTTGTGATTGAAGATATTTATTCCTTTGAAAAATATCCAAAATCAGGTATCATGTTAGGCAAAGTTGTTGGTGTGCTGCTTATTGCCTGCTGTAGAGCCGGAGTGAAAATCAAAGAAGTATCAGTGCGTGAGGTGAAAAAAGTGGTTTCAGGAAATGGGAATGCTGACAAGTATCAGGTGGAAGAAGCTACAAGAAATTTGTTGAATCATGGGCAGGCCATCCGGCCTTTTCATGCATCCGATGCTCTGGCACTGGCATTAACCGGGTTTTTCCGGTATGAATCATGCTTATGATCTGGATATTATGATTGGATATCTTGAAGGCAGAATTATAAAATATGAAACCGACGGCATTCTTTTGCTTGTCAACAATGTCGGGTATGAAGTCCTGCTTTCAGGCAATACTTTAAACAATATTAAAGATAAAACCGTAAAACTGTATATTTATTTTCATCAGACTGAGAAACAGCCCAAACCGGTTTTAATCGGTTTTGAAACACAGGATGATAAAGATTTTTTTCAACTGTTTATCACTGTTGATGCAATAGGGCCTCTAAAAGCTATTAAAGCCCTTGAGGTACCGAACACTCAAATTGCCCGGGCAATAGAGGAAAAAGATGTGAAATTCCTCACAAGTCTCAGAGGCATTGGTAAACGAAGCGCTGAAAAGATCATTGCAGCCCTTAACGGGAAAACAGGAAGGTTTATCCTGTCAGATGATGGAGCTGTGAATAAAAATACTGGTGATTCAGCACCCGCTGTGTTGAAAAGTATTGAGGATCAGGTTGCAAATGTTTTAAAAGATCAACTGGGTTATTCTGATAAAGACTCAAGGGCACTTATTGCACAGGTTCTGATAAATAATAAAAACATAACCACAGCAGAACAGCTTTTTGATGGTGTTATGAAAAGAGGAATTAAACCATGAATGATGGTATTATTGCATTCTCTTCAGATAAGAATAACATTTCATCTTCTAAACAACTGCCCCAGGACAGGGATTCTGAAATTTTATCATTACGTCCTGAAAGTTTTGCAGAATATGTGGGGCAGAAAGATACGGTTGAGACATTAAATATTGCAATCAAAGCAGCTCAAATCAGAAATGAACCCCTGGAACACATACTACTCCATGGACCTCCAGGGCTTGGTAAAACAACCGTGTCACACATTATTGCCAATGAGATTAACAAAGGCCTGACCATTACATCCGGTCCTGCTCTGGAAAAGGGTGGTGATCTCATTGGTATGCTCACAAGCCTTGGTGAGGGTGATATCTTCTTTATTGATGAGATTCATAGAATTCCAAAACTTGTGGAAGAGTTCTTATATCCAGCCATGGAAGATTATGCAGTGGATTTTGTATTTGACAAGGGTATTAATGCAAGAAGCTATAGATATAAACTAAAACAATTTGTTTTAATCGGCGCAACAACCAGAGTAGGACTTCTGTCTTCTCCATTGAGGGACAGGTTCGGTATTTTCAGGACATTGGATTTTTATTCTGTGCAAGAGCTTGTCACTATTATTAAGAGATCAGCATTGCTCCTCAAAGTAAAAATAGATGAATCAGGAGCAAAAGAACTTGCAGAACGATCCAGAGGAACCCCCAGAATTGCCAACAGGCTTTTAAAACGTGTAAGGGACTATTCCCAGGTAAAGTCTGATGGTAAGATTACAAAATCAATCGTTAATGCTGCCCTTGCTCTGGAAGGTATAGACAGCATAGGTTTAACTGTACTTGATCGTAATTATCTTAAAACAATCATTAATTTTTATAAAGGCGGTCCTGTTGGAATTGAAGCTATTTCAGCAACCTTACAGGAAGAAACCGATACATTGGTTGATGTTGTAGAACCATATTTATTGAAAATAGGAATGATAACCCGTACTTCAAATGGTAGAAAAGTACCGCGTAAGGCCTATGAACATCTGGAGATTAAATTTCAGAATTAATGAAAATTTTTAAAACATTGAAAGGGTATGAAGTGTACCATCGAGTAAAAATTATTTTTTTATTAACTATTTTTCTTTTAATTAATATTAAAGCTTATTCAGGTGCAGCAGCTGTACTGCCTGACTCGCTGATTCTACTGCCCCGGCACAGCAATGCTCTTCTGGTGGAAAAAAGCAGCCAGCACGTTTTTCTTTATTCCAATACCGGAACTGAAATTAAAGAGATATATAAAGCTCCCTGCTCCACAGGCGAGGCACCAGGTATTAAGATTAAATCCGGTGATAAAAAAACCCCTGAAGGGGTTTATTTTATAAAGGACAGGTATGAAGATAAAGACCTTTCCCCTATTTATGGGAAAAAGGCATTTCCAACTGATTATCCGAATTTCATGGATAAGAATGCCGGAAGAAGCGGGAGTAATATATGGCTCCATGGAACAAATAAAGTACTGAAAGCCATGGATTCCAATGGCTGCATAGCAATGGAAAATGACACCATTGTAAAATTTTCTGAATATATTGCCATTAACAGAACCCCTGTTATCATAGTTGACACGTTAACCATGGCTGATACAGAAGAACTGAGTGTTCAGGGAAGCAGGATTCAACAATGGCTTGACAATTGGAAAGACTCAATAGTCAGTGGTGGTTACCATGATTATTTAAGTTTCTATGACAACACATATCTTCCTGAAATATCATGGTGGAAAAAATGGCGTAATATACGCTCTGAAACTGTTAAGAAGAATAAAAACCTGGGTTTGTACCTGGGTAATAAAGGGATATATAGACATAACAATATATATGTAATTGTTTTTGACATGGGTCTCAAACTTTTGACAAAAAAGATCGATTTTGGAATAAGAAAACTATTTGTGGTAAAAAGGCATAATGCTTATAAGATTATAGGTGATGAATATCTGGCCCCAGGCAGTCAAAAACAGGGCAGGACAGATTCACCCCTGGTTGCAGCAGCTGAAACTCTTATTAAAGTGGCAGACCAGGGACCGGATATCAGGGATGTTCTTAAGAAATGGCTGAAAGCTTGGTCAGACAAGGATATTGAAAAGTATGCTTCATACTATTCAAAGAATTTTCATTCCGATGGATTGAACAAAAATCAATGGGTTAAAAGGAAAAAGAGTCTTGCAGAGAGATATGATTTTATCAGTATTGCAGCAAGTAATGTTCAGGTTAAAAAATATAAAAAAAGTATAGTGGTAAGGTTTTTGCAGGATTATCAATCCAGCGGGTTTAGCGCAACTGGTATAAAAACATTAATATTTATTAATGAGGATAAGGGATGGAAGATATATCAAGAGAGCTGGAAAAGGAAATAGAAGCCTACTCAAGTCCGGTTCGAATCAAACGTAAGAAGGAGACAAGGCTCATAGCTGTCAATGATTTCGGTGAGATGAGATCTGCTGACTGGGTGAAAAAATTTATTCTTTTTTTATTGAGCCTGAGCCTGATTTTAATCATTACAACCTTTTTGTTTTACAGACTTTATTCAAGTTACAGAGCCGAGAGCCTGAGTCTTAGAAAAAATTTAGAAGCCTCTGAAAAAAAAGTGAAAGATGCTGTGAGGGAAAAAGAGTATCTCATGGCCAAGCTTGTGATATCAAATTCCAGTGACACTGCATCCCCTGGCAAAGTTTCAGATAATAAAAAGAAAACAGAAAAGTTAAAAGAAGTAAAAAAAGAGCATAATAATAAAGTCATTGGAAGTAAGGTTGCAAAAATTGAAAAAAAGGTTGTAAAACCAGCGTCAAAAAAAGTGCTGCCTGAACCGGTTAAGAACATGCCTGCTGCTGCACCGGAAATGGCTGTTGTTAAACCTTCCAGGGTTTCCGCACCTGATGCCGAACCAGGCAGTGATAATACCACTGATAATACAATTGAAGTGGGAATCGAAAGATTCATGATCGTAAAAGATAAAGCAAGCAGGGATCTGTTTGTAAAATTCAGGGTATTAAATAAAGCAAGTGAAAAAGGAGATGCATCAGGCCGTGTTTTTGTTGTGTTGTCGTCCAATGACGGATTCGGGGCAAAACAACTGGTTGTCCCTAAAGTGCCGCTTAAAGAGAATCTCCCCACAATACCACGCAGAGGCCAGTATTTTGCCATAACACATTTTAAACCTGTAAAGTTCAGAATTAGAAATGTTTCAAATCCTGAATTATACAATAAAGCAATAGTGTTAATCTTTGCAAGGGATAACAAACTGATCCTGAATAAAGAGATTAATATATCCATAGGTGGATAGATCAATACAATGAAAACCAGCAGAAAAAATATTTGGGTTGTCTGCTTTTGTCTGTTTTTTGTAATAATTACTGCAAATAGTTCTGCCCTTGCCCAGAGACGAACCTATACTGTTTTTTTCGAGGGGGAAGATAATGAACTCCACGTATATAAAATAAATGGTACAGAACCCGGGAAAACACTCATGATAATAGGCGGTATACAGGGGGATGAGGCAGCCGGATTCCTTGCTGCAGACCGCTATGCTGATATATCTTTAATAAAAGGCAATCTCATTGTTGTACCAAGGGCAAACTTTCCTTCAATTTTAAAACGGGAAAGAAAGATTAATGAGGATATGAACAGAAAATTTGCAGGCTCTGGTGCTGGCAACTATGAAACAAGGGTGGTTCAGGTTTTAAAAAAACTGATTAAGGAGAGTGACTGTCTGTTGAATCTCCATGAGGGGTCAGGTATTTTTTCCGAGAAGTGGAAAGGGCCCATGCATAATCCCAAAAGGTTTGGGCAGTCAATTATTGCAGACACAGCTGTTTTTGAAGATAAAAAAACAGGGCTGAAAATTGACCTTGAAAAAATGGCAGAACAGGTTATTAAGGTTGTTAACAAACACATAAAAGATCCTGTATATTTTTTCCATTTTAATAATCATGGAACTGCCAGAATTAATACACTCCATAAAGAACAAAGGGGATCTGCAACATATTATGCCCTGTACCAATGCAGGATACCAGCCTTTGGTGTTGAATCGGCAAAGGCTCTTCCCCTGGAGCAGAAAGTAAAACAGCATATTTATGCTATTAATGAGTTCATGAACATAATGGGTGTGATCCCGGAAACTCCGGGGATTGATCTGAAAAAACCTGAACTTCAGTATATTATTATTTCGGTAAATGGTTCTGTGCCCGTGGTAGTTGGAACAATGCAGCATCTTAAAATAAACAGGGGTGACACCATAGAGGTCCTGGATATGGTGGCAAATTATAAGCGTGGTCTAAGTGCCGATATTATTGGTGTGGGCAGTGATGTAAATGATATGAGAAAAAAGTTTGTAATTAATGAGGAGACAAGAATTGTTGCACGTAAGGACTGCTATTCATGCGGCAGTATTTTCCTTGATTTCCTGCCTGAAGATGTTATAAAAGATAACAGGCTGTCAGTTTCTGATTCAAAAACCGTTTCAATCCTGAAATATAAACTTACAGTAAATGGGAGAATACGCATTGTAGACAATTACAGCCATGTTAAACTTAAAAGAGGGGATAAACTTGTGATTCTGGATATAATTACAGGCACAGTTGATCCGTCTGAATATGTTGTGAATTTTAAAGGCTTTGTTGGTAACAGCCAGAACAATACCGGAGAAGACAGAGGTTTTATAATAGATACGGGAAAGGATGTCCTGATGAAACAATATTCAATAAATAAACAGGACAAGCATTATTATATTGTTACAAGTCTTAATGATAAAGAAGTAGGCAAACTGTTTATAGATTTTTAGTGTAATTTTTAAGTATTAAATGTGGGGGAGAGATAGAGATGAACAAAAAAAATCTTTCAATAATTGATAAAGAACTTATGATAGAAGGTTCTATTGCAAGTAGTGGAAAACTGATCATAAAAGGGAAGATCAGAGGAGAGATTAAGGGAGATATTATTGTGATTGCCGAGGATGGGGAAGTTGATTCAAGTTCTGCCATAGTTGCAAGCATGACTGTTGGCGGAAAGTTTAATGGAGATGTTACTGCATCCAAAGAGCTGATAATACTCTCCACAGGAAGGTGCTCCGGCAAGGTTGAATGCAAGGACCTGATTGTGGAAAACGGGGGTGTGTTAAATGCTGAAGTATCCTGTACAACTTCCAGCTCAGCCAGTGGCGGAAAACAGAGGGAAAAGATTAAACTTGCTAAAAAAGAGATAAAGGAAAGTAATAAGATTGAATTATAGAATTTCCTTGACATGTTTGCGAAATTATTATAATAATATCAAATTATTTTTTTGATATGAACAGGAGTATGAGGAAATTGAATAAATTCACATATAGTGCAAAAAGATCAGATAATCAAGAAAAATGGTGCGTGATTGACGCTGAAGATAAAGTCCTTGGCAGATTAGCATCTGAAGTTGCAAGGCGGATCAGGGGTAAACATAATCCCCTGTTTACTCCCCATGTTGACACCGGAGACTGGGTGATTGTCATTAATGCCGACAAGATACGTCTCACAGGAAAGAAATGGGATGGCAAACGATATTACAGACATTCCGGATATGTAGGCAGTATTAAATCGGAAACAGCACGGGAACTCCATGAAAAAAAACCCACTGAACTTGTGAAAAAAGCTGTTACAGGTATGCTGCCAAAAAATAAACTTGGAAGAAAACTGAACAGCAAATTGTTTGTCTATGCTGGCGAACAGCACCCCCACGCTGCTCAAAAACCTGAAATCATTGAATTATAGAAAATTTAAGGAACTAAAAAGTATTTATGGATAATACAAATATATTTTACGCAACAGGTAAAAGAAAAAGTTCTATTGCAAAGGTATGGATAAAACCCGGCAAAGGTGAATTTATTGTTAATAATAAAAATATGAAAGAGTACTTTGTTCAGGATACTGTCCAGAGTATGCTTGAAGCTCCCCTTGCACTGGTTGAAAAAAAAGAAGCTTTTGATATAAAAATCACTGTACTGGGCGGCGGTGTTTCAGGCCAGGCAGGTGCAATAACATTGGGTATTTCCAGGGCACTTCTTCTTGTTGATCCTGATCTCCGTGGTATCCTTAAGGATTATGGTTATCTCACAAGGGATTCAAGGATGAAAGAACGTAAAAAGTATGGTAAAAAAGGAGCGCGGGCAAGTTATCAGTTTTCAAAAAGATAATCTGCTTTACAAAATTTTTTTTCAAATCAAAAGGCGGGCATTGCAAAGTACCTGCCTTTTATATTTTTACTTATGAATACTTACCTGTTCTATGATGTCGAGACAAGTGGCTTAAACCCGGCCTTTGATCAGATTCTTACCTTTGCTTCCATAAGGTATGACCAGAAATTCAATGAAATCAAACGCAATTCTATTGTAATCCAGCTCAGACCGGATATAGTACCATCACCAAGGGCTTTTATTGTCCACAGACTTGATTATAATGATTTAAAGGCCGGCCTGGTTGAATATGAAGCTGCAGTAAAAATTCATAAGATATTAAACAAACCTGGAACCATCAGTCTTGGTTACAACACTTTAAGATTTGATGATGAGTTTTTACGGTTTCTCTTTTACAGGAATCTGCTTGATCCTTATACCCATCAATATTCCAGGGGGAATTCCCGTATGGATATCCTTCCATTGTTAACCCTTTATTATATTTTTGATCCCTCCATAATTGACTGGCCAAGGCATGATAATGGCAAGCCGAGTTTCAAGCTTGAAAAAATAGGTGAGCAGAATTCCCTTGTAGTATCCGGAAGAGCCCATGAAGCAATGGCAGATGTAGAAGCAACATATAGTATTGCAAGGAAATTAAAATCAAAACCTGAAATATTTAATTATGCGGTTGATTTTTTTAATAAACAGAAAGATGCATCAAGAATTACCAGGTTTAAAACTTCTTTTCCGGCAGGAGATTATAGCTTTAAGCTGGGAATTATAGTATCCCATCAATTTGGATTTGATAATAATTATCTCTCCTTTGCCATTGATATGGGAGAGTCTGAAAAGTACTCAAATCAGAGCCTGTGGCTCAGACTTGACAGGGAAAATATATCAGACTTTGTGTTAAATCCTGAAAATTCAATGGCTCTGCTCATAAGGAAGCGTTACGGTGATATACCGATAATACTTCCTGCCATTGACCGGTTTTACAGAAGGCTTCCGGCAAAGAATATTAAACTTGCCGAAAAAAATCTTAAATTTATTGGTGGACATGAAAGTGATTTTTTTAAAATTATAGACTTTCACAGGCAGTTCACGTACCCGTACATCCCGGATATTGATCCGGATGCCGCACTCTACCAGGCAGGTTTTTTTAAAAAAAATGAAAAGCAGGAGATCTTTGAATTTCATGAAGCTCGCCTGGAGGATAAAATTGCTGCCACAGAACAGATTAAGAGTAACAGGGTAAGGACACTTGCCAGAAGAATCATATCAAGAAATTACCCCCATATTCTGATCAAACAGCATAAGTCTGATCATTGTGACAGGTTTAACTCTTCGGAATTCAGGGAAATGGTGAATAAAATAAGATTATCCGGTCATGGCGGTGTTATAAAAGGATTCAGGGATGATACAAAACTGAATTGTAAAAATGCACTTAAGGAGCTTGATGAAACCCTTAAGCTTGATCTTGATAATGAGCAGAAAAAAATTTTAGACTGGCTGAAGGATTATATTAAAGGTATTGGTACTTAATACCGGAAATTGATCACAGCCTGGATAACCGCTTAAGTTCATCAACCTGCGCCTGGTGGATGAATGCATTTAATGCATTCTCATGTTCCGAAGAGATATATAGAAATTTCATGCCCATGAAAACATGGGTTTCAGAATAATTAATATCCACTCTGGTTATTACTGCTTTTGCAGGAATGGTTGCCACAGGCTCTCTTCTTGATGGATTATCCTTCCTTGCTTTTAAAAGTATTAATCCTATTTTTATTGTTTCATTTATTTTAAGCCTGGTCAAAGGGTTTATTTTCGAGTTGATTTTTCCAGGGCATAGAATCCCTGAACCTGCAAAGGAGATATCACGGAAAATAAAATCTTTATTGGTGGTATATTCCTGATCCTGGTAAATAATTTTGCCTTTGATTGAAAAAGCACTGCCCAGCGGCAGTCTGTATGCAGAACGTATATTTGCTGTCCTGCAAAGGGGCGGAAAATACCTTAACTGTATTGCAGGAACACTTTGATTACCGGCAAGCTTATAGTCCTTTATAAGCTTTACTGGTTTGCATTTAATGCCCACCCTTATTTTGCCCTTATCCCCCTTTGTAACAGCTGTAAGGTGCATCTCCTTGTATTTGATATTTTTTGTAACAGGGTTTAAAGGCTGGGCAATTATTACACTATTATCATCATAATCAATATCATAAATTATGGATGATTTTGTCTGGGGATTAAGGGAGTTAAGATCAATTACAAGATCAACTCCGGTGGAAGGAAGGAATATCTTTGAAAGATCCATGGGTTAAAAAAAATCAGGCAATATATTAAACTATCCAGTATATTGCCTGATTTATATTAAAATATTATCTATTTTACTGCTTCTTTTAAGGCTTTGCCTGGAACAAATTTGGGGACAGTTCGTGCCGGGATATCAATCTCTTTACCTGTCTGAGGGTTTCTTCCTTTTCTTGCTTTCCTGTTGGCAGTTTTAAAGGTACCAAATCCGACTAAGGTTACAGAATCATTTTTAGAAAGTGCTTCTGTAATTGCTGCAATCATGCAATCCACTGCTGCATAAGCTTCTTTTTTGCTGCTCAGTACTTCAGAAACCTTGTTAATTAAATCGCCTTTGTTCATCTTTATCACTCCTTTTTTACGGTTTGCAAATTTAAATTCAAATTGAATTTAACTTACCAATTAGTTTCCTTATAACGCATTAACCGTACGTTACGCGGTTGCAGGGCGTGTGTCAAGTGTTTATTCCATTTTTTTTTGTAAAAAAGTTGCTAAACCTTTGCCAAATCATTAAAATAGAGAATAAACAAAGGAGATTGTTATGGAGGCTTCATTGGTAAATCCCTTTATTGAAGGGGCTTTGTACATTCTTGACACAACCGCTTCTGTAAAGGCAAGGCCTGAGCCTGTTTTTTTAAAAAAAAACAGCAGATCCCTTGGTGATATTACAGGTATGCTCAATATGGAAGGGGATGTGATTGGTTCCATTGCTGTTGGCTTTGACAAAAACTGCATCCTCGGGGTTGTTTCTGCAATGTTTGGAGAAGAGATGAGTGAGATGAACGAAGAGATTGACGATGCTGTCGGGGAAATCAGTAACATGGTTGCAGGCCAGGTTACCACAAAAATGGCTGAAATCGGTAAAAAGGTTAAAATCAAGCTTACCCGGGTAATATCCGGTGAGAATCATACAGTCGAACATTCCGGTACTGGCAGTCATGTCCTTGCAATTCCGTTCAAAACAACAAAGGGTAGATTTTTTTTAGAAGTTAATGTTATTATGGCATAGAATAATAAAAATCAGCGATTTTTTAAGGTGCCATGGATTAATAAAACACTGTTGAAAAATACCATTTGATCATGGAGTGCCCGAAAAATATATAGATTACTGCGCCTGCCGAGAGATACGGGCCAAAGGGTATTTTAAGTTTTATATCAATAATTTTTGAAGATATCATTATTATGATGCCGGCGATTGTCCCGGTGAGGGACCCCATGAAAATGGTAAACAATACACCTTTCCAGCCAATTGCAGCACCAATCATGGCGAGAAGCTTAATATCGCCGCCCCCCATTCCTTCTGTTTTCCTGATAAGGTAATAGATTACGGCGATGAGATACAGGGTTCCGCCACCCAGGAGAATACCGAGCAGGGAGTCCATTAAATGTAAATCAGGGACAAATAGAGGTGCAGATGCAAAAAGAATGATTCCGGGCAGGGAGAAAATATCAGGGATTATCTGGTAATCAATATCAATAAATGAAATTATTATCAGCACTGAAATAAATGCAAACCAGAAAAGTGTCTGGACAGAATACCCGAACTTAATATACAGTGCAGCAAGGATTGCTCCTGTAAATGCTTCAATTAAAGGGTATCTGGGGGAAAAAGGGTGTTTGCAGAAGTGACATCTGCCATTTAAGATAAAATAGCTTAAGACCGGAATATTAAAATAAAACGGAATTTTTTTTTTGCAGAACGGGCATGCAGAGCCTGGAGTTACAATGGAAATTTGTTTTGGAATTCTATATATGCATACATTATAAAAACTGCCTGCTGATGCTCCGAACATGAAAATAAGAAATAAGAGCAGCTGTTCCATGTGTTCGTATTCAGGGTACATTGTTTTTAAGGCTCCTTAATTCAAAATGAGTATTAAGATTTAAAAATAGACAAAACAGTTTTGTCTGTCAATCATTAAAAAAGATTGCATATAACAGTGATTGTGAGAAATTTAAGATAAAAAAAAGAGTAAGAGATGTTGTAAAAGATAAAAAATGTTTTATTGTAAAAGTACAATTATGGTAATTCACTGCCCATGGCGGTAAATGCTTATGAAAACAGACTAAATTAAGGAGTAATTAATATAAATGGCTGAAACCGATGTGGATGATCTCATTGATGTAATTGAGAGGGAGGGGAACTTTGATAATATTCCCCTGACTATTTCAATGATGCCTGTGAGGGATGTTGTTATTTTTACTGATATGCTTTTACCTTTATTTGTGGGACGGGAAAAATCCATTAAAGCAATAGAAGAGTCAATTAACAAAGATAGATATATTTTTCTTTCAGCACAAAAAGATTCCACTGTTGAAAATCCAAAGGCAAAAGATATATACAGGGTAGGTACTGTCGGCAGGGTGCAGAAGATGCTGAAACTGCCCGATGGAAAGGTAAAAGCCCTTGTCCAGGGAATAACCAAGGCAAGGATTATTAAATACACTACAAGGCGCATGTTTTTTGAAGTTAAAATAGAACTCATCAAAGATGTTGAGATCAAAGAATTGAACATTGAACATGAAGCATTGATGAGGAACGTAAAGGAGAACAGCGGCAGGCTCCTGGCTCTCAAAGGAGAGTTTTCCCAGGATGCTGTTGACCTTTTAAACTATATTGAATCCCCGGGAAAACTTGCTGATCTTGTGGCATCAAATCTAAATCTAAAGGTTGCCGATTCTCAGAAACTGATGGAAATAGATGACCCAATGGAACGCTTGAAAAAAGTCAATGATTTTCTGGCCCGGGAAGTTGATCTTTCTGCAGTACAGGCTAAAATTCAGACAGATGTTAAGGATGAAATATCAAGAAATCAAAGGGATTATTACTTACGGGAACAGATAAAAGCAATCCACAGGGAGCTTGGTGAAGCAGATGACAGATTCATTGAAATGGAGGAGTACAGGCAGAAGATAAAAAAAGCAAAAATGCCTTCAAAACCGGAAAAAGAAGCATTGAAGCAATTAAAGAGACTCGAACAGATGCATTCTGATTCATCGGAAGCTTCCATAATCAGAAGCTATCTTGACTGCATTGTGGAACTGCCATGGTCAAAGTCATCCAAAGATCTCCTGGACATTGAAAAATCAGCAAACCTGCTTGACAGGAATCATTACGGTCTTGATAAGGTTAAAGAGAGAATCCTTGAATATTTGAGTGTGCGTAAGCTGAATCCTGACAAAAAAGGGCAGATATTATGTTTTGTAGGACCGCCGGGAGTTGGCAAGACTTCCCTTGGTCAGGCAATTGCCAGGGCAATGAACAGAAAATTTTTTAGGTTTTCACTGGGAGGTATCCGTGATGAAGCGGAAATAAGAGGGCACAGGCGTACATATATAGGAGCAATGCCCGGAAGAATTCTCCAGGGTTTAAAGCAGTGCGGTACAAATAATCCTGTTTTCATGCTGGATGAGATTGATAAGCTTGGTAATGATTACAGAGGAGATCCTTCATCAGCGCTCCTTGAAGCCCTTGATCCTGAGCAGAATTTCGAGTTTTCGGACAACTATCTTAATATGCCCTTTGATCTTTCAAGAGTACTTTTTATTCTTACTGCCAATGTACTGGATACTATTCCCTCTGCACTGTTTGACAGGATGGAGGTGATCAGACTTTCAGGTTACACCATGGAAGAAAAAAAGGTTATTGCAGAAAAATATCTGTTCCCGCGTAAGAAAAAGGAGAACGGGCTTATAAAAAGATCCATCAGCATAAGCCAGGGGGCCATGGAATCGATATTATTTGAATATACCCAGGAAGCAGGCCTGCGTAACCTTGAACGCAACCTTGATAAAGTGTGTCGAAAAATTGCAAGGAAAATTACCAGGGGAGAAAAGGGTAAGTTTTCAATTTCAAAACAGAACCTTGTAAAATATTTAGGGCCTCCAAAGTATTTTCCCGAGCTTGATCAGGAAGAGAGCCAGGTAGGCCTTGTTACAGGACTTGCATGGACTGAAGCAGGTGGTGAGCATCTTTATATTGAAGCCTCACTTCTCAGGGGAAAGGGGGAGCTTGTTATTACCGGGCAGATTGGTGAAGTAATGCAGGAATCTGCAAAGGCAGCCCTTACATATGTAAAAAGCAATATGAAGAAATTGAATATCCCTGACAAAGCCCTGGATAATAATGATATCCATATCCATGTGCCGGCAGGAGCCATTCCAAAAGATGGTCCTTCTGCTGGTATAGGCATAGCAATTGCAATGATATCGGCACTTACTGGGAAACTTGTAAACAGTAAGATCGCAATGACAGGTGAAATAACCCTGCGGGGCAGAGTACTTCCCATTGGAGGATTAAAAGAAAAGGCCCTGGGCGCGGTCAGGGCAGGAATAAAAAAAGTGATCATCCCTGAAAAAAATAAAAATGACCTTTTTGAAATACCGGAAACCATAAAAAAGAAGCTTGAATTTGTGACTGTTAAGGAGCTGGATCAAGTCATTGAAATCTCTTTGCTTGAGGGTAGTCAGTATTGAAAATTCTTGCCGTCAGTACTGCTGAAAAAGAGTGCAGCCTTGCTTTAACAGCAGACAGGTCAGTGATATGTGAAGAAACATGGGCAAGCAGACAGACCCATTCCAGACGTATTATGGACATGGTTGCCCGGATAATGGATAGATGCAGCATGTCAGTGCATGACCTTGATGGTTTTGCCGTGGCCAGAGGTCCTGGAAGCTTTACAGGATTGAGAATAGGCATAAGTACTGTAAAGGGACTTAGCTATGCAGCATCAAAACCATGCGCAGGGGTCTCAAGCCTTGATTGTATTGCCTGGCAGTTTTCATCTTCATCCCTGCCAGTATGTGTGATTATGGATGCAAGGCGGGGAGAGGTCTACCATGCAACCTATTATTTCCAAAACGGCAAATTATTGAAAAAAACCAGGGAAAAAGCTTTAAAACCATTGGAAGTGCTTGAACTTTTACATGGAGACACTCTCTTTGCAGGATCGGGTTCAGCTGCATACAGAGGTATTATTGAAAAAGAGTTTAATAAACATGCGTTTTTTGCACCATTATTTCAAAACAGAGTGTGTGCTGCATCCATTGCCCATGTGATCGGGCAGACCGCATCTGCTCTGACAGATGAAAACAGTGCAGCATTGCTCAAACCTGTATACCTCAGGAAGTCAGATGCTGAAATTAATCAAAAATAAATTATCATACACTGATATTATAGGTATATGCTTTACATGGACCAAATATTGACAAACATAATAGTTTCAGGGTAAACTCTAAAGCTTTTAACCATAAAGAGAGTAATATGAATATTGAAAAAGAGTTGTCAAAATCCTATCTGCCGGTTGCTGTGCCCGGTTTGATATTCATTTTTATAAGTGCTATACTGTCCGGCGTGTTGTTTTATTCTGGTTTGACTATTCCAGGCTGGATTGCTCTTTTTCTGACTCTGTTTATATGTTGGTTTTTCAGGGATCCTGAAAGATTTATTCCACTTGAGAAGGGGGCAATAGTCTCCCCTGCAGATGGAAAAGTAATTATTGTCAAAAAAGTAAGCCATGGAAAAGATGCAGGAGAATATGTTGACAGCGAAGCATTAAAGGTGAGTATTTTCATGAATGTTTTCAATGTCCATGTGAACAGAGTCCCTTTTGACGGGGTTGTTGAAGATGTAAAATATACTCCTGGTAAATTTTTCAACGCTTCCTTTGATAAAGCCTCCCTGCATAATGAGAGAAATGCTTTATCAATCAGGACTGAAGCAGGGCATTTTTTTAAGGTTGTTCAGATTGCAGGCTTGATAGCCAGAAGAATTGTCTGCTCCATTGAAAAGGGTTCTTTGCTCAGGCGTGGAGATCGTTTTGGTATGATCCGTTTTGGATCCCGCCTTGATCTTTACCTCCCGCCTGATACAGATATTGTGGTCTCAGAAGGGCAGAAAGTTAAAGCAGGATCATCCATATTGGGATATTTTAAGGAAAAGGAGAGGGAAGATGGAAAAGGAAAATTTTAAGAAGGGAATTTATATTCTACCTAATTTTTTCACATCCATGAATATATTCTGTGGGTTTTATGCTATTATTGCCTCTGTTGACGGAAGGTTTGCCGATGCAGCCATTGCCATTCTCATAGGTGCTATTTTCGACCTTTTTGATGGTAAGATTGCAAGAGCAACACATACCACAAGCAGATTCGGCATAGAGTATGACTCCCTTGCAGACCTTGTCACCTTTGGTATGGCGCCATCCCTTTTGATGATACTCTGGGTTCTGAAACCCATGGGGAGACTTGGATGGGTTGCAGGCTTTCTTTTTATGATATGTGGTGCTCTGCGTCTTGCAAGGTTTAATACAACAGCTGGTACCCCGGGAAGTTCAAGCCATTTTGAGGGCCTTCCTATTCCAGTGGCTGCAGGTATGAGTGCTGTTACGGTACTATTATTTTCACGGCTTAATATTGAACCTGATCAGTTCAGGGTATTGTTTCTGGTTATGTTATATTCTCTTGCCTTCTTCATGGTAAGCTCCATTAAGTATAATAGTTTTAAAAAAGTTTCACTTTTTAACAAAATGAGATTCAACCGGCTTGTGGGACTGGTATTAATACTTGCAACTGTTGTGTATGAGCCATGGATAGTTTTGTTTGCAGTGTTTTCCCTGTATATTATATCAGGGCCGATCCTCTTCCTTAATACAAACCATGCCATACTTCCATGGCAGAAAATAAAGAAAAAAGAGTAGAAAATAAGATCAGATCAGAAATGTTTTTATTATTGAGGTTTTTAAATGGTTGAAAAAAAATTAAATGTTATTGTTGCAGGTGCAACCGGAGCTGTGGGAGCGCAGATGCTTACTTGTCTTGAGGAACAGGACTTTCCTGTTAACAATTTAAAACTTCTTGCATCAAGTCGTTCTGCCGGGAAAAAAATAAAATTTAAAAATGAGACATTTGTTGTTGAAGAGATGACAGAAGATTCTTTTAAGGGGTATGATCTTGCCCTTTTTTCCGCTGGCGGATCAACAAGTAAAAAATTTGCACCGGCTTCTGCTGAAGCAGGATGTGTAGTTGTAGACAACTCCAGTGCATGGCGCATGGATACTGAAATTCCCCTGGTTGTCCCGGAGGTGAATCCCGATGCGGTTGCAGGATATAAAAACAAGGGCATTATTGCAAACCCAAATTGTTCAACAATACAGATGGTGGTTGCATTAAACCCGATACATAAAAAGTTTGGTATTAAAAGACTTGTTATTTCAACCTACCAGGCTGTTTCAGGATCAGGTGTTAAAGCTGTGAATGAACTTAAGGAGCAGACAAAGGCTGTAATGGAAGGGAAACCTCCTGTGGCAGAAGTTTATCCCCACCCCATTGCCTTTAATGTCCTGCCCCATATAGACTCATTCCTTGACTCGGGCTATTCAAAGGAAGAGATGAAGATGGTAAATGAGACAAGGAAAATACTTGGTGATGACACCATAAAAATAACTGCCACAACTGCAAGAGTTCCGGTTTATAATTCCCATTCTGAATCAGTTAATATTGAAATGTGTAAACATGCGGATTTAGGTGAGATAAGAGAACTTTTAAATGATGCTCCAGGTCTGAAAGTACTTGATGATCCTGAAAATAATTTATACCCCCTTGCCATTAATGCAAGTGGTGATGATTTGACATTTATCGGGAGAATACGTAAAGACCTGAGCATTGAAAATGGAATTGATGTCTGGATAGTATCCGATAATATCAGAAAAGGTGCTGCAACAAACACTGTGCAGATAGGCAGATTACTTGCTGAAAAATATTTGTAAATTTGGGAGAGAACGGTTGGATAGAATACCAATAACAAAACAGGGTTATGAAGCATTAAACAGAGAGCTTAAGAGATTAAAAAGTGTTGACCGGCCCGAGAATATAAAGGCAATTGCAGTTGCAAGGGCCCATGGTGATCTTTCGGAAAACGCAGAATTTGATGCTGCAAAGGAAAAACAGAGTTTTATTCAGGGAAGAATTGGTGAGATAGGCTATAAACTTGCAAATGCTGAGGTTGTTGACCCTGATAAGGTAAAAAAAGATTGTGTCAGGTTTGCATGTAAAGTGCTGGTGGAAAATATAGATTCAGAAGAAGAGGTCGAGTATCAGATAGTAGGAGAGGATGAAGCAGATATTGAAAAGGGAAAAATATCCGTGGCTTCACCCCTTGGACGGGCACTCCTTGGTAAAAAACCGGGAGAAGAAGCAGTGCTTCAGGCTCCGGGCGGGAAAAGAATTTATGAAGTTATTGATATTTTATAAATAGGGAGGATTACCTTTGGCAAGAGTTACAATTGAAGATTGTTTAAAAAATGTTGAGAACAGGTTTCAGCTTGTTCACCTGGCAGCTAAACGTGTAAGAATGGTCAGGGAAGGCGGGGATTTTTTAATTAAATCTAAAAATAAAGATGTTGTCACAGCCCTGCGTGAGATAGCAGCAAAACGGGTTACAGTTAAAAAGAAAGAGGATAGTTCCGAAGACTAGTATGAAATGGTTTGAATCTAAAAAAGAAAATTAACCATGCTGTGGGCAGGGCAATCCATGATTACAACATGATTGTGGATAAAGAAAATATTCTGATTGCTGTTTCCGGCGGCAGTGACAGCCTTGTCCTTTTAAATATTTTATCTGCCTTTAAAAAGAAGGCCCCTGTTGATTTTTCTATCTTTCCTGTCCATATTGATCTTGGTTTTGAAAATTCCTTTGTAAAAGAACTTGAAACATATGTGAATACATATTATGGTGCTCTCAGAATAGATTATACAGACTATGGAGTATATGCACATTCTGAGGATAACAGGGAAAATCCTTGTTTCCTATGCTCCCGTCTGAGGAAAAAGAGACTTTTTGAGATTGCCCGGGAGCTGAAATGCACCAAGATTGCACTGGGCCACCATAAAGATGATATAATTGAGACTTTTTTTATTAATATGCTTTATTCCGGCAGATTAGACAGTATGGAACCTGCACAATCTTTTTTTAATAATAGATTTCAAATAATCAGGCCTTTAAGTTATCTTGATAAGGATATAATCCAGAGGTTTTGTAAAAAAGCAAAGTTCCCGGAATTCAACAACCCATGCCCCAGTGACAGAACATCAAAGCGTAACGGCATCAGGGATATGCTGAATAACCTGTACAGACAGAATGATCATATTAAGGGTAATATTTTCAGGGCAATGGGGCAGGTTATCAATGATTGACATACAGAATCAGCCTGATTTCAGGAATATTTCCATTGATAAGGTTGGTATCAAAGAGTTAAAATATCCGGTTAAAGTGCGGGATAAATCCAAAGGATTTCAATCCACTGTTGCAAAAATCAGCATGTTTGTTGATCTTCCCCACCAGCTTAAAGGTACACATATGAGCAGATTTGTTGAGATGCTTCATCTGTTCAGGCAGCAGGTCTCCCTGGAATCGTTGACAAATATTCTGGAAGATATGAAAAAGACTCTGGGGGCAGAATCTTCCCATATTGAAATTGCATTTCCCTATTTTATCAGCAAAACAGCACCTGTATCTGAAACTCCGGGACTTATGGATTATTCATGTACAATCATAGGGTTTTCCGGAAGGGAAAAGAACCGGGATATTGTTTTAAAAGTTGCAGTTCCTGTAACTTCTGTCTGCCCATGCTCCAAGGAGATAAGTAAATATGGTGCCCATAACCAGCGGGGGCAGGTGCTTGTAAGTGCCAGGTTTAAGAAATTCATATGGATAGAAGATATTGTCGATATCGTGGAAAAAGCAGCATCATCTGAGCTTTATTCCGTATTGAAAAGGGAAGATGAAAAATATGTTACGGAAAATGCCTATGATAAACCCATGTTTGTTGAAGACCTTGTACGGGAGGTTGCATCTGAACTCATAGCAGATAGCAATATTACATGGTTCACTGTGAGTGCTGAAAATTTTGAGTCCATTCATAATCACAGCGCCTATGCTTACATTGAAAAGGGTGAGATATAGATACCCATTGAGTACCTATTGATTTTCAATTAAATTTTTCATTCTCTTTAATATATTGTTATATCCTTTGTTTTTCTGGTTAATCATGATCACATAGGGGTATAACGATCCGTTGCTGCCCTGGATATAGCCTGCCCGTGTTTTTATACCAAAAAGAGTCCCTGTTTTGTAAAAGTCCATGCCATCCTGTCTTAATAGATTATGCCGGGGCATAAAACAGATTAAAACCCTTATCATGTTGTCACATGATATTCTGTTCCTGCGTGATATCCCGGAACCCTCAACATAATTAATATCCATGTCATGGAAATTTTTTGCAAGATAATCATTTACAACTGCAACTGATTTTTCAAGGTTTGAAGGTGCGCCCAGAACCTTTGCACCCATTGTTAACAAAAGCTGGTTTGCAATGAAATTATTTGAATATTGTAAAAGACTTTGAATGATATTGTTCAATCGATGCTGAGATTTATAAACCAGCAGAAGGCTGACTCCTTTTTTCCGTATACCTGGAAATACTCTGCCATTAATATTAATTTTATTTTTTTTTAGAAAGTATTGTATAAGCAGGCCTGGATAAACTATGCTCTCCTGTTCTGACAGAATAATTCTGCCCTTTTTAAGGCCAGATGCCATGAGTTTCTTTTTAAATACAGGCAACAGGGGAGTCTGCTCTTCAGCACTAATGATTTTTCCTGTTAACTTATCTGTTTTAAAGAAAATGGTGTTGAAATTTGCACACAGTGCACCCTGGTAGGCATCATAGGGATTAAGAGTATTACTCCTGCCCGGTATATTGATGGTGTTGTAAAAATAGGAATTATCAAGAATGATATTCTTTACAGAGGAAATTTTTTCCCTTTTTAATTTTACAGCAAGTTCTATGCACGCTTTTTCTATCTCTTCGGATATGAAGAACGGATCACCAAAACCCTTGACATACAGGTCCCGATTACTTCCATCAAAATAGAAGCAGGTTTTATACCTGAAATCTTCACCAAGGCATGATATTGCAGCTGATGATGTTACGATCTTAAGGATGGATGCAGGGATCATGGGAACAGAACGGTTTTTGGAAATCAACATCCTGCCTGATCCGTTGGTAAGGAGGAATCCGGTACCATGGGGTTCATTATTTCCAAATGAGAGTTCTGTGCAAAGTAAGAACAGCAGAAAGACAGAAAAAATTATGGATAGCTTATTACTTTTCATAATTAAGAGGCCTGGATGCTTTAAAGTATCAGATTGTAAAGAAGCTCTTATAGCCAAGGTATGTCATGTAAATATCAGCCTTGCTTGAAATTTCAAGGGGAGAGTGCATTGAAAGGAGCGCAGGGCCGCAGTCAAGCACTTCCATGCCGGCCTCGGCAAGGTATTTCCCAAGAGTGCCTCCGCCGCCCTCGTCGATTTTACCAAGTTCACCTGTCTGCCAGATTACTTTATTATTGTTAAATGCTGCAATAACCCTGCTTAGAAATTCTGCACTTGCATCACTGGAACCGGATTTGCCCCGGCTCCCGGTATATTTTGTGATGCATACACCTGCACCTAACCTGGCTGCATTCATCTTTTCATGCACTTCCTTAAAGTCAGGGTCAATGGCAGCATTTACATCTGCTGAAAGACAGGAAGAGTTGGTAATACATTTTCTCATGGTTCTGTAATCTGCCTTTTTACAACCTGTAAGGAGCAAATCCAGTATAAAATCTTCGGCAAACCTTGATTTTGCACCTGTGTTTCCTTCGCTGCCTATCTCCTCCTTGTCAAAAAAGAGAGCCATGGCAGATTTTGCAGGGTTATCAAGGGAAAATATGGCCTGGAGTTCTGTAAAGGCACAAATTCTGTCATCCTGTCCATAGCTTCCAACCATTGATCTGTCAAATCCAATATCCCGTGCTTTACCAGCCGGGACAGCTTCTATTTCTGCTGTGATGAAATCTTCTTCTGTTATCCCGTATTTTTCATAAAGAAGCTTTAATACATAAAGTTTGAACCTGTGTTCTGTTTTTTTACTGCCCAGGGGCATACTGCCGCATACAATATTTAATTTCTCGCCCTTAAAGGCTTCAGATACTTTTTTATTCTGCTGAAGTTTACCTGCAAGGTGGGGAAGAAGATCAGTAACAGCAAAGACAGGGTCGCTTAAATCCTCTCCAGTCACTATTTTAATAATTTCTCCATTTGTTTTAACAATGGTTCCATGGATTGCCAGGGGCAGACTGAGCCATTGATATTTTCTGATCCCGCCATAGTAGTGGGTTTTAAGCAATGCAAGGTCAGTGTCTTCATATAGAGGGTTTTGTTTAAGATCAAGCCTGGGTGAATCAATATGGGAAGCTATGATATTTATCCCCTGGTCAATGGGATTATCCCCAAGAACTGCAAGGCCAATGGTCTTGCCCTTAAGAACCTTATAGATTTTTCTGCCCTTAAAGGTTTTTTTCTCTGTAATGGTATCAATATTGATAAAACCTTCTGCTTCAGCTGATTTTACAATTTCATCCACAGCTTCCCTCTCTGTTTTTGCATGGTCAAGGAATTGTTTATACTGTTCTGAAAACGAGAATGCTCTGGATTTTTCTTTTTTATTTAAATAGTCAAAAATATTTTTATCCTTTTTTAAAAGAATTTTTTTATATTTTTCAAGATCTTTTTTGTCCATTATTACTCCTTAAATTTTGACAAGCCCATTATCCATTTATTGATAATTTTTCAGATATTAGAATAAATGGTTGATAAAGTAAATAATGATACTCTTTCTTATTTGAAAAGCAAAATAAAACTTGAAAATAGTTTTTTTATTTTATTTTTCAGCTTTAAATTATTCCATCTGTCAGGAAAAGCAACCGGACTGAAATCAGCACTTATTTTAACAAAGTATGAATTGTTTTTCTGTATAAAACCCTTTTCAAGGATTAAAACAGGGGTTTTAATAGCACCCTCATAGCTGATCACAGTGTCATAATCCCTGGTTGTTACAGAGCGCAGGCCATTTGCCCTTAAAAGTGAGATGATCGCACTCTCTTTGCCAAGCCTTGTTAAGATATGCTCATTTTCATTGTTTGCTGCAGATATTACTCCCACTGCATTAACAGAAGAAAAATTTTCCGCCCTGAATTCATCTCTGCAGGGCACCATAAGGAGATTTTCATCAACTATACGATGTTTTGTACTTTTAATATCATATCTTATGTAATAGAGTGCAATCCCTTTATCACAGCAGGCCGGACCCGGGAGAAAGAGAATAAGAAATGGTGGAATAAACACCATTGCCAAAAGTAAAATCATCCTATTTGTATAATCAGGCATAATTTTTGTATGTATAAATCATTAATCAAATTAAAGTTCGTATTTAAGGCCAAGCGATTAAACTATTATTATCACAAAAAATGGCAATAGGCCATTAATACGGAAAAATTAAATCATTTAACAATTAATAATGGAGAGAGAAAATGAAGAAAACCATTGCTTTATTATTTGTTGTATTTGCAGCCGGGCTCATTTTTGCCGGATGCTCAGCTTCGGGAAAAGTAACTGCAAGTGCCCCTGGTAAAGTGTTGGGGCCTCCTGATGGTTCAGGCAACAGGCAGAGGGCTGTAACCTTTTTTGTCATTGGAAAGGGGCTTGAACCTGAAAATGCCCTTACAAAGGGAGAAGCAGTCCTGATGGCAGAAAGGGCAGCAGTTGCAGACGGTTACCGCCAGCTTGCCGAGAAGCTGCGTGGTGTTTATATTGATGCTTTTATGCGGGCAGGGCGGGGTACAGTTGATTATGATCTTATCCGTACCCAGACACAGTCGTGGCTTCGCGGCACGGAAATTGTTGAGTTTACCCAGGGCAGATACGGCATAACCAAGGTACGCATGCGCTTGAGGATTAATTTTTCAAAAAAAGGTATGATCTGGTGGCCGGCTGGTATTGGTGATGATGTTGAACCTGTATTGGCTCCTTCTTAAAAATCAATGGGAGAATTTTGTCATGGAAATAGCAATAAAGTCTGCAAAATTGAGGTTTACAATTGTTTTAGTTCTGTTGCTCTTTTCTCTCTTAATCCTTTCAACGGTTGGGTGGTCTACTCAGTATTCAAAAGAGATACTCAGCAGTAACCTTCACACAACCGGTGATCTGTATGAAAGGGTTAAAGAGTATAAAAAGATAATAAAAAACATGAATGAGCAGATAAAGGTTATAATGGATGAAATGGATTGGCTCTATCTGAACATGGAGCGGATCAAGGATTCTGAAAGGGAGATCCCCCACAAGTTTTTTGTTTCAATAAAAGAGAAAAAATATAATATCCGGCGTTTAAGGCGGGAAAGGAGCAGGTATTATAAACTTGTAAAATCTTATCTCAATGAAATAAACAGCAGGGTTCTTAAGCAGAAAAAGTATAGTGCAGGGCAGAGTACGCCTGAAGGAGAAGATATTCAGGAAGAGACAATTCAGGATCAACAAACTGCACCTGACAGTGCGGCATCTTCAAAATCAGGTAAGGCTGGAAAAAAAGCCGGGACTAATGAATATTTTGAAAAACTTTCCAGTGAAACCAAAAGATTTGAAAATCTTCTGGATAAGTATTCTGCATTGCTGGATCAAAGGGCAATGGAGAGTATGCCCGGGGAAAAACCTTCAACAGTTCAGGATGTAAACATTGAAGAAGAGCACCCTGACAAAACAGGCCTGGATAGAAGCCGGCTTTCCCATGAAATCAGAGAAGCCGGTTTAAGTGACTGGATAGAAATTTCAGATTCCGGTACATGTCTGACACTTAAAACAACTCTTCCCATTCTTTTTCCCATGGGAAGTGCTGAGATAGCAAAGGAGTATAAATCGTTTTTCAAACGGTTTGCAAATCTGCTCAAAGCATATAACGTGCAGATCATGGTACATGGCTATGCAGATATAGATCCCATCCATACAAGTAAGTACCCATCAAATTTTGAGCTTGGTGCAATAAGGGCTGCCAATGTTGTTCACGAGTTTGTAAAAAACGGATTAAAACCATCAATCTTTAAAATTAATTCACCTGGAAAGTACAGATTTTCAGCCAATGGTGCACCAACACAGAAAGCACTTGAAAGACGTGCTGAAGTAACAGTTGTTTTCACCGGTTGATTTGCCCACCCCGGTATAACCCGCAATTTCCAAGGTTGCGGGTTTCTTATTTTATCTGTTTTATCAAAATTACCCTTGACTTTTGATTTATTATCATTTACAAGGTTCATGATATGAACACTGCATATGACAAGGAAATAAGGCTTAAACTACTCAAGCTTTTAGAGAAAGATCACAATTTGACTCAACGTGAAATGAATCAGAAGATGGGTGTAAGCCTGGGCAAGGTCAATTACTGCCTTACAGAGCTTGCTAAAAAGGGCATGATCAAGATTGAACGATTTCAAAAGCATCCAAAAAAGTCTGCCTATTTATACCGGTTAACCCCAGCAGGAATAGAAGAAATTACCAGATTAACCATCCAGTTTCTTAAACAAAGGGTTCATCAGTATGATAAAATAAGAGCAGAAATAGCCAATCTCTCCAATGAGATTGATGAAATTGATTCTGAACTTGTTAATGATCCTGAACTAAAAGAGGTCTTGAAAAAAATATTGACTTGACTGTTGTGTGTTAAACAAAATGTAATTATTTCAATATGTTGTATCGAAATATCGATGCAAGTGACAAGGCGGAGCTATATTGTCTGGCCATTGTATAACTGAATTTCATAAAATGGATGAAAGTGTCTATGAAAAATACTATCCCGGTATAGATATTGCTTTATATTTTTCGTGAAACAGGTATATGGTTTTTCATAAACAGTTAAAGAGAAAATATACAAATGAACATCCTTGTGCGCGTGGATTCCTCTACTACAATCGGAACAGGTCATTTCATGCGCTGCTTAACTCTGGCAGACGAATTAAAACAGGCAGCATATGATGTTATCTTTGTCTGCCGTGACCTTAAGGGGAACATAAATCAATTAATTGCAGGACATGGCCATAGACTTCATCTTTTACCCGCACCAGATGAAGATTTTATACCCCGGCCAGATGATACTGACCATGCCGGATGGCTTGGAGTATCGTGGCAAAGGGATGCTGAAGAAACTTCCAAAGTATTCCAGGCTGTTGATGAAAAATCTGAGCTGCTTATTGTTGATAATTACGCCCTGGATTATAGATGGGAGAGCACCCTTCGCAGATATGTAAAAAGAATCATGGTAATAGATGACCTTGCTGATCGCAGGCATGATTGTGATATGCTCCTGGATCAGAATTATCATTCAGGTTCAAATGGACGTTATGCAGGATTAGTCCCTTTTACATGCCGTATGTTTCTCGGGCCTAAATATGCTGTTTTACGCCCGGAATTTTTCCGGGAGCGGCAAAATTTGCCACAACGGAATAATATTGTAAAACGCATTTTTATCTTTTTTGGCGGAGCAGACCAAAGCAATGAAACAGGAAAGGCACTAAAGGCTATAGAAATGCTGAACAGTTCAGCTTTAGAAGTGGATGTAGTGATTGGTGCATTAAATCCAAACAGGGCAGAAATTTTAAAACAGAGTCAGAATCTGACAAATGTTATGTGTCATGACCATGTGGAAGATATGGCCGGGTTTATGGTCAAGGCTGATCTGGCACTTGGTGCAGGGGGGACAACAGCCTGGGAGCGATGCTGCCTGGGGCTGCCAAGTTTAATAGAGATACTGGCGGAAAATCAAACAGCTATTGCAAAGGGTATAGATAAAACAAATGCTGGATACAATTGTGGTGCGGCACAGGATGTTACCCCGGAGTTTCTTTCAAAAACAATCCATAAGCTTATGAACTCTGCAACTGATCTTGCAGGCTATTCTAAAGCTTCCTCCGAACTTGTTGATGGAGCGGGCTCGCAAAGAGTGGTTCAGGCAATACAGGTTGGAGATATACGTCTTAGGGAAGTAGAAAAAGAGGATTGCAAGCTTTTATGGTATTGGGTAAACGACCCTAAAGTAAGGCAGTCATCTTTTGATTCTTCCTTAATACCCTGGAAAGAACATGTAAAATGGTTCTATGCCAGGCTCCAAAGTCCAAAGAGCTATATTTTTATTGCTGAGGATGAAAAAGGAACTCCATTGGGGCAGATCAGATTTGAAATAAATCATTCCATTGCAGATATCAGTTATTCAGTTCAACGTGAATACAGAGGATCAGGATTTGGAGAAACAATTCTCAGGACAGGAATTCAAAAACTGATTGAAAACATTCAACAGCCAGTCACTTTTCATGGTAAAGTCAAAATAGAAAATATAGTATCCCAGAAGATATTTGAGAAAGCCGGATTCTCGGAAATGAATGATGAACATTATCCAGTCTGGCTTGAACAGGAAAACTGCTTAATCTATAGCTACAC